>DPRS01000006.1:2199-21974 GCA_003537575.1 Oxalobacteraceae bacterium | reverse complement strand
CACGTCGCCTACAAGCAGTCGTTCGGCTTTGACGCCCCGCCGTTCGCCTATGCCGACTTCGAGGAGAGCGACGTGCTCGTCTTCGTCGGCGCCAACCCCTGCATCGCCCATCCCATCATGTGGCAGCGGGTGATGCGGAACCGGCGCTCGCCCCGCATCATCGTCCTCGACCCGCGCATGACCGAGACCGCGATGCTCGCCACGCAACACGTCGCCCTGCGGCCGAAGAGCGACCTCCCCCTCCTCTACGGCCTCGCCCGCCTCCTGATCGAGCGCGGCGCCGTGAAACGCGACTATGTGGCCGCGCACACGACGGGCTTTGCGGAGTTCGAGAAGTTTGTGGCCGCCTTCACCCTCGAACGCACCGTCGCCGAGAGCGGCGANNGGTGCCGGCGGCGGAACTCGTCCGCTGCGCCGACACAATCGCCCGCGGCGAGCGCGCGTCGTTCTGGTGGACGATGGGCGTCAACCAGAGCCACGAGGCCACACGCACGGCCCAGGCCATCATCAATCTCGCCCTCATGACGGGCAACATCGGCCGGCCCGGCACCGGCGCCAACTCCATCACCGGCCAGTGCAACGCGATGGGGTCGCGCCTGTTTGGCAACGCCTCGTCGCTCCTCGGCGGCTACGACTTCGCCGACGCCGGCGACCGCGCCCACGTGGCCGGCATCCTCGGCCTCGACCCCGCCCGCATCCCGGCGGAAAAGAGCTGGGCCTACGACGAGATCATCGACGGCATCGATCGCGGCGACATTCGCGGCCTCTGGGTGATCGCCACCAACACGGCCCACTCCTGGATCAACCAGGGACGCTTCCACGCGATCCGCCAGAAACTGGATTTTCTCGTCGTGCAGGACATGTTCGCCACGACCGAGACGGCGCGCATGGCCGACCTCGTGCTGCCCGCCGCCGGCTGGGGCGAGAAGGAAGGCGTGTTCATCAACTCCGAGCGCCGGCTCGGCGTCACCCGCAAGGTCGCCCGCGCCCCCGGCCAGGCGCTGAGCGACTTCGCCATCTTCCAGCTCGTGGCCGAGGCCTGGGGCTGCGGCGAACTCTTCAACCGGTGGAGTTCGCCCGAGGCGGCGTTCCAGCTCCTCAAGGAACTGTCCCGCGGCCAGCCCTGCGATTTCTCCGGCATCCGCGACTACGCGCACATCGAGGGCGCCGGCGGCATCCAGTGGCCGTATCCAGAGGACAGAGAACAGAAGCCCGAGGACAGGGAGCGGAGACTTTTCTCCGACGGAAGATTCTTCACCGCCGACGGCCGCGCCCGGTTCTTTTTCGACGAACCGCGACCGATGCCCGAGCCGCCGGACGCGGAGTATCCGCTGATCCTCCTGACCGGCCGCGGCAGCTCGGCCCAATGGCACACCGGCTCGCGCACCGACAAAAGCGCCATTTTGCGCAAGCTCGCGCCCACCACGCTCCACGTCGAGATCAACCCCGCCGACGCGGCGCGGTTCGGTGTGGCGGATGGCTCCCGGGTCGAGGTCCGCTCGCGTCGCGGCACCGCCGCTGCGGTCGCGTTGGTCACCCCCATTGTCCAACCCGGACAGGTCTTCCTGCCGATGCATTTCCCGGACGNNGTCGTGAACAAGCTGACCTTCCCGGCCTACGACCCCCATTCACGCCAGCCCAGCTACAAGGCCTGCGCGGTCACGGTGGCGCCGCTCACGGGCTCAGCGTGAGTGCTGCCCGGCGGCGGCCATCAATTCGCCGGCTTTCTGCCGCAGTTGCATCGAAAGATCAGGATGGGCGGCGAGCAACCGGGTCAGACGGGTTTGCGCCTCCGTTCCCTTGCCATCGAAAATATCCAGATGCGCCGCGGCGAGGTTGAGCAGCGGCGCCGTCGGCGCAAGGGCGAGACCGGCCCGGAGGTCGCCGCGGATTTCAGCCGAGGGTAGCGCCGGTCGCGCCAGCACCCAGGCGGCAATGCCCTCATAGGCGGGCATGAAACCGGGACGCTCCCGCAGCGCGGTATGAAACAGGCCCAGCGTATCCGTCCCGAGGTCCGCCGGCATGCCGTTCTCGAGGCTGAAATTTCCAAGCAGGCAGCAGGTGATGGGATTGCGACTGCCAAGCTGATAGGCCCGGGTCAGCGGCCCGATGGCGCGGTCGGAGGACATCGCGCCGGGGTCCATCAGCAGCGCTGCCTGNNATGACGAGTTGATGGGCCGGCAGCCGATGGCCGGCCGACATCAGCAGCAGCGCCGCCGATGCGTCCAGTTCAGCGGCGCCGACGGGCGCCACGGTATGCGCCGGCAATCCGGTGCGGACGATGGGCAGTTCCAACATCCGCCAGCGCGGTGTGCGAATGTAGGTGTCAAGCCGGGCGTGGGCTTCCGGCACGGACAACCCAAAGCCGGCGACAAATGCTTCTTCCGCTCCCAGCCCCCGGCGCAAGGCCGCGATGTAATTCGTGACATTCGCCATGCTACCCCCTTTGTCGCCAAAGGTCAGGAGGTGGGCCAGGGCCCAGGACTGCGCGTAGAACAGATCGGTCCGGCCGTGCTTGAACCCGGCGCTGGAAATATCCAGTTCGGCGGTCTGGAGCAGCGGCCCAAGAGGCGGAGTGCCGGCGATGCGCACATGCTCGAAGAGCCCCTCCCGCTGGTGCCCCAGGCGGAGTTTGTCCCCGGTCAGCGTGAAAGTCTCATACACCTGGGCCATCCCCTCCTGCAGCCACAGGGGCAGGTCGACCCCCGCCCTCAGCAGATGCCAGTGGGCGAGTTCGTGATAGATCCGCTCGCGGGCATCGAAGCGGGAGCTCCCCAGGCTGACCGCGCCCAGATTGTGCCCCAGGATCGAATTGAAAAAGGCCGCGGCCCGCGCGGGCTTGCCGTCCACGACGGGCAGAAACGGCCTGAGCGCCCCTTCCGAGCGGAAAAGGAAAATCGTCACCGGGATTTCATTTCTGGCCGATGTTATCGGCAGGGTCAGTTGCAGCCCGCGACGGAAGAGCTCGATCTCGGCCGCCCACTTGCGCAACTGGGATTCCGAAGCGTCACTGATGATCACCATGCCGGGCGCCGTCAGCTTGAGCCAGTCGCGCTTGTCGATGTCGGTGATCTCCACCGCAGGCCCCGCGAGCGGAAGGCCACCGAGCAGGAGGCAAAGCAGCCAGGCCGGGCGGCGGAACCGGCCGTTGCGTGGCTGGGGTTGTTTAGGGGAATGGGAACAACTGGGCGGATGAATGTCTGGCATGCGGGAGACTGGCCCGTCTCTGCCCCACCATGCGGAACCCGGTGACCACCCGGCAAACAAAAAGCCCGGCGACCGTGAGACCGCCGGGCGGAAGTCGGGTCGGGCTGGCACCCTTGCCGGCTGCGACCGGCCCGGGGTTCGTCCCGGGAACTGCGTGCTCCGCCGGATTCCCGGGCGAATCAGGCGTGGTCGAAACCGAGATCCTTGGCGACGGCGGCGTAAGTGATGCGGCCGTTGCGGGTGTTCACGCCCATGGCGAGGCCCTTGTGCTCGCTCAGCGCGCGCTCGACGCCCTTCTGCACCATCATGGCGACGAACGGCTCGGTGGCCTGCGTCAGGCCCATGGTCGAGGTGCGGCCGACCAGCGCCGGCATGTTGGGCACCGCGTAATGGATGACGTTGTGCGTCTTGTAGGTCGGCTTGGTGTGCGAGGTGGCGTGGACGGTCTCGATGCAGCCGCCCTGGTCGATCGCCACGTCGACGATCACGCTGCCCGGCTTCATCGATTGCACCATTTCGGCGGTGATGAGCTTCGGCGCCGGCTTGCCAGGGATGAGCGCGGTGGTGATGATGATGTCCGCTTCCCTGGCCTGCTTGGCGTACATCTCGCGCTGGGCTTGCTGGAAGCCTTCCGACATCACTTTGGCATAGCCGCCGCCGCCGGAACCTTCTTCTTCGTATTCGACTTTCACGAACTCGCCGCCCAGCGACTTGACCTGGTCCGCCACTTCCGGCCGGGTATCGTTGGCGCGCACGACCGCGCCCAGGTTGGCGGCGGTGCCGATGGCAGCCAGGCCGGCCACGCCGGCGCCGGCGATGAAGACCTTGGCCGGCGGGATCTTGCCGGCGGCAGTGATCTGGCCATTGAAGAAACGGCCGAAGGCATTTGCAGCCTCGATGACGGCACGGTAGCCGCTGATACCGGCCATCGAAGTCAGCGCGTCCATCTTCTGCGCGCGGGAAAGCTGGCGCGGCAACGCGTCGATGGCCAGCACGGTCACCTTGCGCGCAGCGAGCTGCTGCATCAGGTCCGGGTTCTGTGCAGGCCAAATGAAGGAAACCAGCGTGCTGCCTTCGCGGGCAAGCCCGACCTCCTGCGCATCCGGGGCCCGCACCTTGAAGACGATGTCGGCGGCCGCCCACAGTTGCGCAGCGCCGTCGATGATTTGCGCGCCGGCGGCACGATAGCTGTCATCGCTGAAATTGGCCGCTTCGCCGGCGCCTGATTCGACCGTAACGGCAAAGCCCAGCTTGATGAGCTTTTCCACCACGTCCGGCACTGTGGCGACGCGTTTTTCTCCGGGATAGGTCTCCCGGGGAATGCCGATCACTGAAGCCATAAACTTTCCTCCCAACTTGGTTTTAATTGTTTTATGTCGATCCGACAGAGGTCGGACTTGCCGGTAAAGGCAGCGATCCCGCGGCGTCCTCGCGGACGCGGCGGGATCGATTTCCATCCAGTGGTGCGGCGGCTGCGAGGCAATGCCGCCTGTTGCTACCTTATTTCTTCAAACCGGTCATCCGGTTGTCGTCATCGACAAAAACGATCTTCGGCTGATAGGTCTTGATTTCCTCGTCGCTCATCGGCGCATAGGTGCAGATGATCAGCAGGTCGCCCAAATGCGCCAGGCGTGCTGCCGCGCCGTTGAGCGAAATTTCGCCGCTGCCGCGCTTGCCCTTGATGGCGTAGGTGGAAAAGCGTTCGCCGTTATTGACGTTGTACAGCTCGATCTTTTCAAACGGCTTGATATCGGCCGCTTCCAGCAATTCCTCGTCGATGCCGCAGGAACCCTCGTAGTTCAGGTCGCACTGAGTGACGGATGCGCGATGAATCTTTGCGCGTAACATGATACGTTGCATTTACTACTCCTGACTGCCTTACTGCATGTTGCACCATCGCACCAATATTGTCGGCAACAATGGAAAATGAATACGGGCGCACATTACACCCGCGCGGATCTCGGCAAAGATGCCGATTTTCATAATTTTCCCGGAAAAACGGGAAACAGCGAAATCTTACACGCAATCCCGCCATGTCGTGGATAGCGCGAAGATACAGTAAGAATCTGCCAATTTCGCTTTTGTTTCCATGAGGAAATTTAACATGCATATCCACATACTTGCACGCAGACAATGAGCAAGAGGTTGCTAAATTGTATCGATTTTTACTGAATTTCTCTAACAACATTATCGTTTATCAATTTTTCGAAAAAGCAGGAAAGTTTCTTGGAACCATATGTTTAGTGCTTAAGTCCATTCTGAAACACTGGCCCTGCCGCAATAATCCTTGAGCGGCACGGTAAAATGCATTCCTTTCACACTATGCCGCTGCCGTCTTGCCTGTTTCCGGTCTCCGGAAGAACGCCAGGAACAGCAATGCGAGTCGCGGCCATGAACGACATGAGTTCAAACTCACATATCTGGAAACCTTCCGTTACGGTTGCCGCCATCATCGAACGCGAAGGCCGCTTCCTGCTGGTGGAAGAAGAAACCAGCGATGGCATCCGTTTCAACCAACCGGCCGGCCATCTCGACCCGGGCGAATCGCTGGCGCAGGCGGCGGCCCGCGAAACCCTGGAAGAAGCCGCGCACGATTTCGAACCGACCGCGCTGATCGGCGTATACATGTCGCGCTATGTATCCTCGCGCACCGGCAAGGAAGTGACTTACCTGCGCTTCGCCTTTGCCGGCGAACTCGGCGCCGCCTACGACCAGCCGCTCGACGAAGGCATCCTGCGCACGGTCTGGATGGATTATGACGAATTGCTGGCCAGCCGCGACAAGCACCGCAGCCCGCTGGTGCTGCAATGCGTCGACGATTACCTGCAGGGCAGGCGGGCGCCGCTGTCGCTGCTGTACACCCACCCGGATGCCATCGGAGCGTTCAATGGCTAAACGGGTAGTGATCGGCATGTCCGGCGGCGTCGATTCCTCGGTGTCGGCCTGGCTGCTGAAGCAGCAGGGTTATGAAGTGATCGGCCTGTTCATGAAGAACTGGGAAGACGACGACGATTCGGAATATTGCTCGACGCGCCAGGACTGGATCGACGCCGCCAGCGTGGCCGACGTGGTCGGCGTCGATATCGAAGCGGTCAACTTCGCTGCCGAATACAAGGAACGCGTGTTCGCCGAATTCCTGCGCGAATACCAGGCCGGCCGCACGCCGAATCCGGACGTGCTGTGCAATGCCGAGATCAAGTTCAAGGCTTTCCTCGACCATGCCATGAAGCTTGGCGCCGACCTGATCGCCACCGGTCACTATGCCCGCGTGCGCGAAGCGGGCGCCGGCGCCGATGCCGGCCGCTTCGAATTGCTCAAGGCGGTCGATGCCAGCAAGGACCAGAGTTATTTCCTGCACCGGCTGAACCAGGCGCAGCTGTCGAAAACCCTGTTCCCTTTGGGCGAAATCCCAAAGACGGAAGTGCGCCGGATCGCCGAAGAGATCGGCCTGCCGAACGCCGCCAAGAAGGATTCCACCGGCATCTGCTTCATCGGCGAGCGCCCCTTCCGCGAATTCCTCAACCGTTACCTGTCTTTCAAGCCGGGGCCGATGAAGACGCCGGAGGGCGATGTCGTCGGCGAGCATGTCGGCCTGTCCTTCTACACCCTTGGACAGCGGAAGGGCATCGGCATCGGCGGCATGAAGAGCCACAGGAACGCCGAAGGCGACAGCGATCCCTGGTATGTCGCGCGCAAGGATATTGAAAACAACACGCTCTATGTGGTGCAGGGGCATGACCACCCCTGGCTTCTCTCGCCTGCGCTCGAGGCCGGCCAGGCCAGCTGGATTGCCGGCGCGCCGCCAGCCGAAGGCGCGCTGTCGGCCAAGACCCGTTACCGCCAGGCTGATGTTCCCTGCGAATTCCATGCGGTAGGTACCGGCGGCTTCGCACTTTCTTTTTCTACAGAACAATGGGCAGTGACGCCCGGACAATCGGCAGTGCTGTATCAGGGCGAGGTTTGCCTGGGTGGCGGCATCATTAATCGCTAATTACCGAACAAGCCGGCAACGGGTGTGCCGCCAATATGAATGGCAAGTCTAGATATGTCACTTGAAAACGTCATTACCGAAGAAAACATCCGCCGCATGGTAGATGGCTTTTACGACAGCGTGCGCCAGGACGAGGTCCTCGGACCGGTGTTCGAGCAAGCGCTTTCCCATGGCTGGGATGCGCATTTGCCTCGCATGTATGATTTCTGGTCGACCGTCCTGCTCGGCACCCGCAAATTTCAGAGCAATGTATTTGGCCGGCACATGGCCCTGTCGGGCATCGAAAAGGAGCATTTCGTCCGCTGGCTGGCGCTGTTCCACGATACGGTCAGGCGCATGTATGCCCGCGAACAGGCTGACGAGATCGTGCTGATCGCCGAACGGATCGCCGGCAGCCTGCAATTGGGCTATTTTGGCAAAGAAGTGGTGTAAACCAGGCCGCATTCCCCTCCCGAAACGAAACGCTTGCATATTTCCAGAGCTTACCCCATAATCGAAATAAGAATAGTTATCATTTACAGTCAGATTAGCAAATGGACAGTGTCTCCGATCCCGGCAAGCAGCAACAGCCCAGCGCGCCGACGCCTGCGTCTGCCAGCGCCGGGGCCGGCACGGCCATCCGGTTTGATTCGCGGGAACTGTTCGCACAGGCACGTGAAGTCGAAATCGATCACGGTGGCCGGATATACAAGCTGCGCATCACGCAGCTAAACAAGCTGATTCTGACCGCGTAAATGCATGACAGGCAGCGGCCCGCCAGCCCGGCTGGGAGGACCGCACGCTTTTGTGACTTGGCTAAATGGGTGCAGCAATGATCGTCTGTGTTTGCAATAACGTCTCCGACCGAAAAATCCGTCAGGCTGCCGAGGATGGCATGACCACGCTGGCCGACTTGCGCAAGCACCTCGATGTCGGCACCTGCTGCGGCAAATGCCATTCCTGCGCCAAGGAAGTGCTGCGCGAATGCCGCCAAGCAGAGACTGCCCTGTCCTTCCCCATGCAAGCCATGGCTGCGTGAGATCCGGGCGGCATTTACAGTATCATGGCGCCTTTTGTGCACTCTGTCGGCTTTACCGCCGGATGATGCCCGTTCACCAATTTTCCATGTGTGCGCACCCCCTTCCCCGATGATCATCCACGGCTTCCATCAGTCCCGGCATCCCCTCCAGCAATTAGGTCCGCTTGGCCTGGTGGTCCTGCTGCATGTCGCCTTCTTTTACGCTTTGCAAAGCGGCTTGACGCAACAACCTATCCAGCCGGAACCACGGGAAATCATTGCCACGCTGATTGCCGCCCAGCCGGCCCCCGCGCCGCAGCCGCCGGCGCCTGCGCCCCAGCCGGAACCGCCCAAGCCGCAAGTCCGGCCCAAGCCGCAGCCGAGGCCCACACCGGTAAAGCCGGCGCCAGCACCCACGCCGAAATCGATCACCCGTCCGGCCGAGCCAGTCCAGCCCCCATCCGCCGCGCCGGCCCCGACCGAACCGGCGGCGCCAGCTCCTGCTGCTCCGGCGCCGGCAAGCGCACCGCCGGGGCCGCCCGCACCAGCGGCGCCGGCGCAACCGAAGACCGTCACCACGGGCGTCGAATACCTGCAGCCGCCGCGTCCGGAATACCCGGCGCTGTCGCGCCGCATGGGCGAGGAAGGCACCGTCATGCTGCGCATCCTGATCAACGAACGCGGCCGCGCCGAGCGCGCCGACATCCATAAATCGTCCGGCGTGACGCGCCTGGACGAAGCCGCGCGCCAGGCTGCCATGCGCGCGGTTTTCAAACCCTATACGGAAAACGGCCGGCCGGTGCCGGTGTATGCGATTTTGCCGATCAGCTTTCAACTGGATAATTGAGGAATCATCATGCAAGCAAGCCCGTACGGACTGCAAAACCTGTGGCAGCAAGGCGACCTGGTCACCAAGAGCGTCGCCTTTCTGCTGATCGCGATGTCGATCGCTTCCTGGTACGTGATCGTCACCAAGGCATGGCAGCTGTGGCAATACCGGCGCGCCGCCAAGGCTGCCGGCCACCAGTTCTGGGATGCCACCACCCTGGAGGACGGCCTGGCCACGCTGGGCAGCGGCAATCCGTTCGCCGCCCTGGCGCAAGCCGGCGTCGGCGCCATGCGCCACCACAGCGCGCATCAGGGACATCTGCACGACGAACTCCCGATCAGCGACTGGGTCACGCTGTCGCTGCGCCAGTCTATCGATGAAATCACCGCCCGCCTGCAAACCGGCATGGCCGTGCTGGCCTCGGTGGCATCGAGCGCCCCCTTCGTCGGCCTGTTCGGCACCGTCTGGGGCATTTACCATGCGCTGGTGTCGATCGGCACCAGCGGCCAGGCCAGCATCGACAAGGTCGCCGGTCCGGTGGGTGAAGCCCTGATCATGACCGCGCTCGGCCTGGCGGTAGCGATTCCTGCCTCCTTCGGCTACAACGCTCTCGTGCGCGGCAACAAGAACGTCACCGCGCGCCTGAACAAGTTCGGCTTCGACCTGCATGCCCTGTTCGTCACCGGTGCGCGCAGCAGCGCCGGCAAGGATGGCAGCGGCAAGCTGGCCGTCGTGGGAGCCGCATGATGGCGATGGGATCCTTGTCGGATAACGACGACGACTTCAACCCTGAGATCAATACCACGCCGCTGGTCGACGTGATGCTGGTGCTGCTGATCATTTTCATCATCACCATCCCCGTCATCAACCATACGGTCAAGATCGACTTGCCGCAGGCAAGCAATCAGCCGAATGAAAGCAAGCCGGACAACATCAACCTGGCGATCGATGCTCAAGGAAAGATATTCTGGAATGCCGACCAGATCGACATGGAACAGTTGAAACTGCGCATTGAGACAGCGGCAAAGCATGCGCCGCAGCCTGAACTGCACTTGCGCGCCGAACGCACCACGCAATATGAAACGGTAGCGCAAGTGATGGCAGCGGCCCAGGCAGGCGGCCTGACCAAGATCGGCTTCATCACCGACCCGGAGGCGAAATAAGCTTCATTCTCATTCTCATTTCCAGCCTCATTCCGTGCTTCATGCCTGCTGTGGGGGGACCGCCCCCCCCCTCTCCGTAACGCAGGCAAATCATTCCTCGACACGCCGCAACAATCCGCCTCGGTTTGCGTTATCATCCTGCTATCTGCAAACCGTTTTCCCAACCATGCGAGGGGACCATGAAAGGCGATGCCAACATCATCAAGCTGCTGAATGCGCAGCTGACCAATGAATTGACCGCAATTAACCAGTACTTCCTGCATGCCCGCATGTACAAGCACTGGGGCCTGGAAAAGCTCGGCAAGAAAGAATACGACGAGTCGATCGGCGAAATGAAGCATGCCGACAACCTGATCAACCGCATCCTCATGCTGGACGGCTTGCCGAACCTGCAGGCGCTGAACAAGCTGATGATCGGCGAGACCACGCCGGAAATGCTCGATTGCGACCTCAAGCTGGAGCAGGCGGCTCAGGCAACCGTCAAGGATGGCATCAAGGCTTGCGAAGCTGCCGGCGACTATGTGTCGCGCGAAATTTTCCGGGAAATCCTCGAAGACACGGAAGAACATATCGAGTGGCTGGAAACGCAACTCGAGCTCATCAACAAGATCGGCGTGCAGAATTATCTGCAGTCGCAAATGGATGAATGAACCAACTTGGTTGGCAATGAAATGAAAAACGGGGCGCGATGCCCCGTTTTTTTCGCCGCCGAGGCAAGCCTCACATCATGCCTGCGGCACGGTATCCTTGAAGGATGGGCGCTCCGACAGCTTGTCGAAAAGCCGGGCCAGATTGGGGTAATCGCCGCGCCACTGGAATTCCGGGAAGCGGAAATCAAGCCAGCCGAGCGCGCAGCCGACGGCGATGTCCGCCAGCGTATACTGGTTTCCGGCACAGAAAGGCTTGTCGCCCAGGCCGGCCGACATTGCTTGCATCCCCGCCGTCACCTTGCCCCATTGCCGCTCGATCCATGCCTCGCTCTGCTGCGCCGCCGGACGCCAGGTACGTTCCAGCCGCACCGCCACGGCGGCATCGAGGACGCCATCGGCCAGTGCTTCCCAGCACTTCACTTCGGCGCGTTCGCGCCCCTGCCCGGATATCAGCTTGCCTACCGGCGACATGGTATCCAGGTATTCGGCGATCACGCGCGAATCGAACATGGCGCCGCCGTCTTCCATGATCAGGCAGGGCACTTTGCCGAGCGGGTTGGATTGCTGGATGGCGGTATCCGCGCTCCAGACGTTTTCGAGTACAAACGCGTAATCCAGCTTCTTTTCCGCCATGACCACGCGCACTTTGCGCACATAGGGACTGGAGAGGGAACCGATCAATTTCATGGCATTCGCGGAAGTAAAATTCGGGCGCTGATTATAGCATCGGCGCCTTGCAGCCATGGCATCGACGCCTGCATATCCGCTTGCCTGCGTTGTAGCGGCGCTGCCTGCGGCAGCGCGGATTGGCCGGCCGGCGGATGGTAAAATGGCGGATTCATCATCTTCCTCTGCAATCTGCCATGTCACTCTCCGCGCTTTCCGCTCTTTCCCCGCTCGACGGCCGCTACGCCGCAAAAACCGACAAGCTGCGCCCGATCCTGTCCGAGGCCGGTTTCATGCACCACCGCGTGAAAGTCGAAATCTCCTGGCTGCAGGCATTGTCGGCCGCCGGCTTCACCGAGATCAAGCCGTTTTCAGCCGCCGCCAATGCGCTGCTCGACAAACTGGCCGCCGAATTTACCGAAGCCGACGCCGCCCGCATCAAGGAAATCGAAGCGGTCACCAATCATGACGTGAAAGCCGTCGAATACTGGCTGAAGGAAAAGGTCAAGGATGTGCCGGAACTGGTCGCGGCGTCCGAATTCATCCACTTTGCCTGTACCTCGGAAGACATCAACAATACCTCGCACGGCATGATGCTGAAAGCCGCGCGCGACACCGTGATGGTGCCGGCGCTGCAATCGCTGATTACCAAACTGACCGAGATTGCCCACACCAACGCTGAGCTGCCGATGCTCTCGCGCACTCATGGCCAGCCAGCCAGTCCGACCACGCTCGGCAAGGAAATCGCCAACGTCGTGGCCCGCCTGCAGCGGGCGATCCAGCGCATCGGCAACGTGGAAATCCTCGGCAAGATGAATGGCGCGGTCGGCAACTACAATGCCCACCTGTCGGCCTACCCGGAATTCGACTGGCCGGCATTTTCGAAAAATGTCATCGAGCAGCGTCTCGGCCTGACCTTCAACCCCTACACCATCCAGATCGAACCGCACGATTACATGGCCGAACTGTTCGATGCCGTGGCGCGCGCCAACACCATCCTGCTCGACCTCAACCGCGACATCTGGAATTACATTTCGCTGGGCTACTTCAAGCAGCGCACCAAGGCCGGCGAAATCGGTTCCTCCACCATGCCGCACAAGGTCAACCCGATCGACTTTGAAAACTCCGAGGGCAACCTCGGCATGGCCAACGCCGTGCTGAAGCACCTGGCGGAAAAATTGCCGGTCTCGCGCATGCAGCGCGACCTCACCGATTCGACCGTGCTGCGTAACATCGGCGTCGGCTTCGGCTATACCCTGCTGGCCTACGACAGCTGCCTGCGCGGCCTGAACAAGCTGGAAGTCAACCCAGCGCGCCTGGCCGAAGACCTCGACGCCACCTGGGAAGTACTGGCCGAGCCGGTGCAGACTGTGATGCGCCGCTACGGCATCGAAAATCCCTACGAGCAGCTGAAGGAACTCACCCGCGGCAAGGGTATTTCCAGGGAAGCCCTGCGCGAGTTCATCGAAGGCCTGGCGATCCCGCCGGCTGCCAAGGAGCACTTGCTCGCCATGACGCCGGCGAATTACATCGGCATTGCCGCCGAGCTGGCGCGCAAGATCTAACTCCCAGTTCATCGCAAGCCGCTTGCCGTAAATTTTTTTCGGCGGCAAGCACGCTTGCGTTTTTTTTGGTATATTAGTCCTAATTCGAACTAATTTAATCCGAACTAGTTTCCCAAAGAACATGGAAAAATACACCAAAACCGCCATTGCCCTGCACTGGCTGATCGCCCTGCTGATCATCGCCGCCTTTGCGCTGGGCGTGACCATGACCGACATTCCAGGTCTGACGCCAACCAAGCTGAAGTATTTTTCCTGGCACAAGTGGCTCGGCGTAACCGTACTGGCCCTAGTCGCGGCACGCTTGCTGTGGCGCCTCACCCATGTCGCGCCGGCGCTGCCGTCGAGTATGCCAGCCTGGCAAGTCAAGGTATCCGATCTGATGCACGGCGCGCTCTACGTCCTGATGTTTGCCATCCCGCTGTCCGGCTATTTCTACAGCCTGGCGGCCGGCGTGCCGGTGACTTACCTCGGCGTGCTGCCGCTGCCGGTGCTGATCGAGCCGAACCAGGAACTGAAACCGGTGCTGAAAGCGGTCCATTACTGGCTGAACATGGGCTTGCTGGCCGCCGTCCTCCTGCACATGGCAGCCGCCCTGAAGCACCAGTTCGTCGACCGCGACGGCGTGCTCAAGCGCATGCTGCCGTAAGCAATCTCAATACGATTCATTCGTCCACGCTCAAGAAAGGTTTTTTCATCATGTCATTACGCAAGATTATCCATACCGGCGGCACCGCGCTGCTGTGCCTGGCCCTGTCCGGCCTGGCTTACGCAGCGCTGAAGGTCGACACCGCCAAGAGCAGCGTTTCCGCCGTTTCCAAGCAAATGGGCGTGCCAGTCGAAGGCAAATTCAAGAAATTCAATGCGCAAATCGACTTCAACGCCGCCAAGCCGGAAGCCTCGAAAGCCAATGTCGATATCGACGTCGCCAGCTTCGACCTCGGCAGCGCCGAATTCAACAGCGAAGTCATGAAAAAGGAATGGTTCAACGCTGCCCAGTTTCCGAAAGCGACCTTTGTCTCGACCGGCATCAAGCCGGCCGCTGGCGGCAAGTACGACGTCGCCGGCAAGCTGACCGTCAAGGGCAAGACCGCCGACGTGGTGTTCCCGCTGACCGTCAAGAAGGAAGGCGCCGCCCAGGTATTTGAGGGCACCCTGCCGATCAAGCGCCTGGCTCACAACATCGGCGAAGGCGAATGGAAGGACACCAGCATGGTCGCCGATGAAGTTGTCATCAAGTTTCGCGTCGTAACGGCGCAATAGCAGCAAACCAACCCCAACCTGTAATCAACCCGCAGCAACCCACTTCACGAGGATTAAAACATGCAACTCAAGCACATCGCCGCAGCAGCCCTGGCATTCGCTTCCGTCTCGGCTATCGCCGCTCCGACCGCTTACACCATCGAATCGAACCACACTTATCCGAGCTTCGAGGCTGATCACATGGGCATCTCGCTGTGGCGCGGCAAGTTCAACAAGACCAGCGGCACCGTGACGCTCGACCGCGCCGCCAAGACCGGCGCCATCGATATCACCATCGACGCCGCCTCGCTGGACTTCGGCCATGCCAAGATGAACGAGCATGCCAAGAGCAAGGAAATGTTCAACGTCGAGAAATTCCCGACCGCCAACTACAAGAGCAAGTCGATCAAGTTCAACGGCGACACCCCGGTGGCCGTGGAAGGCGAACTGACCCTCCTGGGCGTGACCAAGCCGGTGACCCTGACGCTCAACAAGTTCAAGTGCATCCAGCACCCGATGTTCAAGCGCGAAGCCTGCGGCGCTGACGCCAGCGCAACCTTCAACCGTGCCGACTTTGGCCTGAACTATGGCGTGGCAATGGGCTTCTCGCCGGAAGTCAAGCTCGCTATCCAGGTCGAAGCCCTGAAGGCCGACTAATCCCGCAGCCGGCGGCGCCTGCCGGCTTGCTTTTGACAGGGCGTCCCTAATCCGGTCGCCCTTTATTCTCATGGCAGAACGATTTTTCCGCAGCATCCGCCTGTTGGCGCAGTGCTACCAGACCTTCGAGCAACTGTCGAACGCCGACGTACGCCGCACCGGGTTGACGCCCTCGCAATTCGACATCATCGCCACCCTCGGCAACACCGAAGGCATGACCTTTCGCGAACTGGGAGAACAAACCCTGATCACCAAGGGCACGCTGACCGGGGTGATCGACCGGCTGGAAGAACAGGGACTGGTCAGGCGCGTGGCGCAGACCGATGACCGCCGCTGCACCCTGGTGCAGCTGACGGAAACCGGCCAACGGGAATTTGAAGAGGTTTTCCCGCGTCATGTCATGCATTGCAAGCAACCGTTCCTTGACTATACCGAAGCGGACTTCGCCGCGCTGGAACGAGAACTGGGCAGGCTGAAGGCCAGCCTGGATGCCACCATGGTGTGCAGAAAAGACTGACGCCCGCATCGACAGGCAATTCAACAGGCAGCAAAAAAGCCGGCGCATGCGCCGGCTTTTTTACATTCGGGCACAGGAAATGCGCCCCGGGTCTCAGATTCAGACTACCGCGCCATCGGTCTCGTCCTTCGGCTTGACCGGCTTGATCAGGTCTTCGCGCTTGACGCCCAGCCACATCGCAACGGCGGCGGCGACGAACACTGAAGAATAGATGCCGAACAAAATGCCGATGGTCAGGGCGACGGCGAAATAATGGATGCTTGGGCCGCCGAACAGCATCATCGACAACACCATCATCTGGGTCGAACCGTGGGTGATGATGGTGCGCGAGATGGTGCTGGTGATCGCATGGTTCAGCACTTCCGGCGTGGACAGTTTGCCGAAGCGGCGATCGCGGAAGGTTTCACGCACGCGGTCGAACACCACCACCGATTCGTTCACCGAATAGCCCAGCACCGCCAGCACCGCCGCCAGCACGGTCAGCGAGAATTCCCACTGGAAGAAGGCGAAGAAGCCGAGGATGATGACCACGTCGTGCAGGTTGGCGATGATCGCCGCCACGGCAAACTTCCACTCGAAGCGGATCGCCAGGTAGATCATGATGCCGAGCACCACCATGGCCAGCGCCATCAGGCCGTCGTGCGCCAGCTCCTCGCCGACCTGCGGCCCGACGAATTCGACGCGGCGCAATTCCACCGCCGGATCCTGCGTCTTCAGTCCTGCCATCACCTTTTCGCTGACCTGCGCCGAACTGACGCCCTTCTGCGCCGGCAGGCGCACGATCACATCCTGTGCAGTGCCGAAGCTCTGCACCTGGATATCGGTGTAGCCCTGCTGGTTGACGGTGGAGCGGATCGCATCCAGGTCGGCCGGCTTGGGATAGGCAATCTCCATCACGGTGCCGCCGGTGAACTCGATCGACAGGTGCAGGCCCTTGTGGAAAAGGAAGAATACTGCGGCGACAAAGGTCAGCGCCGATATCACGTTGAAGATCAACGCGTGGCGCATGAAGGGAATGTCTTTTTTGATGCGGAATAATTCCATTATTGACTCATCTTGGTCAGTTGGGGACAGAGTACCGCTGCGCTTAACAAATCTATCCAGTNNTCAGTTGGGGACAGAGTACCACTTCGTTCAACTCTGTCCCGCAATACAAAGTACGCTGTCCCCAATATAAAAAATTAAGCTTCCGGCTTCCAAATCTGCCCGATGGACAGGCTGGCGAGCTTCTTGCGGCGGCCGTACCAGAGATTGGTAATGCCGCGCATGACGAACACCGACGAGAAGATCGAGGTCAGGATACCCAGGCAGTGCACCACCGCAAAGCCGCGGATGGCGCCCGAGCCGAAGATCAGCAGCGCCAGGCCGGCGATCAGGGTGGTGACGTTCGAGTCCAGGATGGTCGCCCAGGCATGGTCGAAGCCGGCGGCAATGGCCGACTGCGGCGAAGCGCCGTTGCGCAATTCCTCGCGGATCCGTTCGTTGATCAGCACGTTAGCGTCGATCGCCATGCCGAGCGTGAAGGCGATCGCCGCCATACCCGGCAGGGTCAGGGTGGCCTGCATCCACGACAGCACGGCAATCAGCAGCAGCAGGTTGATGCCCAGCGCCATCACACTGAAGAAGCCGAACAGGTGGTAATAGATCATCATGAAAATGGCGATCGCCACAAAGCCGTACAGCACCGAATTAAAGCCTTTTTCAATGTTCTCGGCGCCCAGCTGCGGGCCGATGGTGCGTTCCTCGATGATTTCCATCGGCGCGGCCAGCGAGCCGGCGCGCAGCAGCAGCGCCAGGTCGCTGGCAGCCTCGGAAGAGCCCGAGCCGGTGATCTGGAAGCGCGAGCCGAGCTCGTCGCGGATGGTCGCCACCGTCAGCACCTCGCCCTTGCCCTTTTCAAACAGCACGATCGCCATCAGCTTGCCGATCTTGCCGCGGGTTGCTTCGCGCATCTTGCGGCCGCCGTCGCCGTTGAGGTCGATCGCCACGGCCGGCTGCTGGTTCTGGTCGAAGGTGGCGGATGCATTGGAAATGTAGTCGCCGGTGATGATCGGGTCCTTGTACAGCACGACGGGAGCGTCGCGGCCGACCTTGAAGAGTTCCGAGCCGAACGGGATCGCAGCGGTTTCCTCGGTGCCGCGCGGCACCGACTCGTCCACCATGCGTACTTCCAGGGTGGCGGTGCGGCCGATGATGTCCTTGGCGCGGGTGACATCCTGCACGCCAGGCAACTCCACCACGATGCGGTCGGCGCCCTGGCGCTGGATCACCGGCTCGGCCACGCCGAGCTCGTTGACGCGCTTGGACAGGGTCGAGATATTCTGCTTTAAGCCGTCTTCCATCGTGGCTTTGATGGCTTCCGGACGCAAGGCCACCTGCAGCCGGAGGTCCTCGCCGTCGCCGGCGTCGGTCAGCAGCACATCCGACAGTTGCGAGGCCAGAACCTCGCGCGCCTGAGTACGGGTTTGCGCGTCGCGGAAAGCGACTTCGATGACGTTGCCGTTGCGGTTAATGCCGGCATGGCGGACGTTCTTGTCGCGCAGGATGCTGCGCACGCTGGATTGCATTCCCTGCACGCGCTTGTTCATCACCGCCTTGGTATCGACCTGCATCAGGAAATGCACGCCGCCGCGCAAGTCCAGGCCCAGGTACATCGGCATGGCGCGCAGGCTTTGCAGCCATTGCGGGGTATTCGGCAACAGGTTGAAGGAAATCAGGAAGGCTGGATCATTGGGATCGGTATTCAATTCCTTTTCCAGGAAAGCCTTGGCCTTGAACTGGGTATCTGTGTCGGCAAAGCGCACCCGCACCGTGCCCTGGGTGCCGCTCTGGTCGAACACGATGCCGGTGCTCTTGATATTGGCCTTCTGCAGCGCCTGCTCGACCTGCTCGGCAGTGGCGGGGCTCAGCTTCATGGTGGCCTTGCCGCTGCTGATCTGCACCGCGGGAGATTCACCGAAGAAGTTGGGCAGGGTATACAGCACGCCGAACAGCAGCGCAAAGACGATGATGATGTACTTCCAGATGGGATAGCGATTCATGGTGCTCCAGCGTTCCGAAACATGACGGCGTCGAACCAGTCCGCCGGAGCGGACCTGCCATGGGGATTACAGCTCCTTGACGGTGCCCTTCGGCAGCAGCGTGGCAATCGTGCCTTTTTGCACGACTATTTCCGTGCCGTTGGCGATTTCCAGCGTCACATAGGCTTCACCTACCTTGGTTACCTTGCCGACGATGCCGCCGGCGGCAATCACCTCATCGCCCTTGGCCAGAGCTTCGAGCATGGTGCGCTGTTCTTTCTGACGCTTCATCTGCGGGCGGATCATCAGGAAGTACAGCACCGCAAACATGATGATGATAGGCAAAAAGCTCATCAGGCTGGACTCCGGACCGGCAGCGGCCGCTTGTGCATAAGCGTTGGAAATGAACACGTTAAACTCCAGTGGTTAATGTTAAACAGGAATGACCCGGCATTTTAGCATCGGTAAAGCAGTTTGCCGGGCTAGGTTTCCAGAAGTCATTATCAGAGCCGTCACACTCCGCGGGCGCGCTCGGCATGAAAGCGCACGACGAAGGCGGCAAATTCCCCGGTTTCGATGGCGGCGCGCATCTCGCGCATCAATTGCAGGTAGTAATACAGGTTATGAATGGTGTTCAGGCGCGCACCAAGGATTTCGCCAGCGCGGTGCAGGTGATGCAGGTAGGCGCGCGAGAAATTACGGCAGGAATAACAGCCGCAGGTCTCGTCCAGCGGTGCGGAATCGTCCTTGTAGCGGGCATTCTTGATCTTGACGTCGCCGAAGCGGGTAAACAGCCAGCCGTTGCGGGCGTTACGTGTGGGCATGACGCAATCGAACATGTCGATGCCGTTGGCCACACCCGCCACCAGGTCTTCCGGCGTGCCGACGCCCATCAGGTAATGCGGCTTGTCGGCCGGCAGGCGCGGACCGACGTGCGCCAGGATGCGCATCATGTCTTCCTTCGGCTCGCCTACCGACAGGCCGCCAATGGCCAGGCCGTGAAAACCGATTTCCTCCAGTCCGGCCAGCGACTCGTCGCGCAAATGCTCGAACATGCCGCCCTGGACGATGCCGAACAGCGCATTGGGGTTGTCGCCGCGGTCGAATTCGTCGCGCGAGCGCCGTCCCCAGCGCAGCGACATGCGCATCGAATCGGCCGCTTCCTTTGCGGTGGCCGGGCGGCCGTCGATCTCATACGGGGTGCATTCGTCGAACTGCATGACGATGTCGGAATTGAGCGATTTCTGGATCTGCATCGACACTTCCGGCGACAG
>DPRS01000006.1:0-2166 GCA_003537575.1 Oxalobacteraceae bacterium | reverse complement strand
TGCCGACCGGCATGAAGATCGGCGTTTCCACCGTGCCGTGGTTGAGAGTCAGGCGGCCGCGGCGGGCCTTGCCATCAGTGTTAAGTAATGTGTATTTCATCATGTTCCATTTTCAAGGCGGCCCGGAGTCCGCCGGATGCCTGCGCGAAAATCAGCGCCGGCTCAATAACATGGCGTCGCCATAGCTGAAAAACCGGTATTTCTGCGCGATCGCATGCGCATAGGCGGCGCGGATTTCATCGTAGCCGGCAAAGGCCGATACCAGCATCAGCAGGGTCGACTTGGGCAGGTGGAAATTCGTCACCAGGCGCGTGACGGTGTTGAACCGGTAGCCGGGCGTGATGAACAGCCGCGTATCGGCGCTGCCGGCCTGCAGGTTGCCGGACTGCGATGCCGATTCCAGCGCGCGCATGCTGGTGGTGCCTACCGCCACCACATTGCGCCCGGCGGCTTGCGCGGCGCGCACCGCTTCCACGGTTTCCTGCGGCACGGTGTACCACTCGCTATGCATCTGGTGCTCGGCGAGGTTTTCGCTGCGCACCGGCTGGAAAGTCCCGGCGCCCACGTGCAGGGTGACGAAGGCCATGCGCACGCCTTTCTCGCGCAGGCGCGCCAGCAAGTCCTGGTCGAAATGCAGCCCGGCGGTGGGCGCCGCCACCGCGCCCGGCTGTTTCGCGTAAACAGTCTGATAACGCTCTTCGTCGAATTCGTCGGCGGCATGCTCGATGTAGGGCGGCAACGGCAGGCGGCCGTGCGCCTCGACCAGTTCGAAAACGTCGGATGGAAAGCTCAGGGTATAAAATTCACCGGCGCGCTCGCCCACCGTGACCTCGAAGGCATCGGCCAGGCGGATGGTGCTGCCCGGCTGCGGCGACTTGGAAGCGCGCACTTGGGCATGCGCCGTGCGGTTGTCGAGGATGCGCTCGATCAGCACCTCGACCTTGCCGCCGCTTTGCTTGACGCCGAAAAAGCGCGCCTTCAGCACGCGGGTGTCGTTAAACACCAGCAAATCGCCAGGCGAGAGCAAATCGACAATCTCGGCGAACTGCCGATCCACCAGCTTGCGGCCATCGACTTCCAGGAGGCGCGAGGCGCTGCGCGAGGCCAGCGGGGTTTGCGCGATCAGTTCAGGCGGCAGGTCGAAATCGAAATCGGAAAGTGAGTACATGCTGCAAATAATGACGAGGGAACGGGCCTCATGGCAAAATGCCATGGCCGGCGCAGCGTTCAATGGTGACGGTAAACCGGACAAACCTGCCATTTTACGCTGCGCCGACGACTTTACGGCTTGTCATTCCAAATGCCCGCACCGAAATCTTCTTCCACTGCCAAATCTGTAGCAAAACCGGATGCAGCTGTTCCCGCGGCGGCTCCAGTTCGGACCGCTGCGAGCGACAAAAGCAGGAAAACCGCGCCGAAACCCAACAAGCTCACCGACAAGCTAGCCCGCCTCGGCCTGAAGACGCCGGCCGACCTGGCCCTGCATCTGCCGATGCGCTACGAGGATGAAACGCAGGTCCTGCCGATCGCCGAAGCCGGCTTCATGGGCGGCTCGGTAGCCCAGGTCGAAGGCGTGGTGACTTCCTGCGACGTCCAATACCGGCCGCGCCGCCAGCTGGTGGTGACGATTGCCGACGACAGCGGCCCGCTGGTGATGCGCTTTTTGAATTTCTACGGCAGCCAGACCAAGCAGCTGGCCGAAGGCACGCGGGTGCGCGCGCGCGGCGAAGTGCGCCACGGCTTTTTCGGCGCCGAGATGGTGCACCCCGCCTACAAGGTGATCAACCAGGGCGCGCCGCTGCCGACCGCGCTCACTCCTGTCTATCCGGCCGGCGAAGGGCTGTCGCAGCCCCTGCTGCGGAAAGCCATCAACGATGCCCTGGCGCAGATCGACTGGCACGATACACTACCGGAACCACTGCGAGCGTCGCTGGCCCTGATGCCCTTCGAGCAGGCGGTGCGCCTCTTGCATAATCCGCCCGCCGACGTCGACGAACACGCCCTGGAAGAGCGCTCGCATCCGGCCTGGATCCGCATGAAGTTCGATGAGCTGCTGGCACAGCAGCTGTCGCTCAAGCGTGCCCAGCTGGCGCGCCGCAACAAGGGCGCGGCGCCGCTGACGGTCAACGGCGACATTTCTTCGCGGCTGCTGCAGGCGCTGCCCTT
>DPRS01000026.1 GCA_003537575.1 Oxalobacteraceae bacterium | reverse complement strand
CCGATGGTGAACATGATGAAGAACGAGTACAGGCCGGCTTTTTCAACGATGACGCCATGCTCGGCCAGGTACTTGGTGACGATCGAGGCCGGGATGCCGGTGTCGCCGAAGCTGCCGTCCAGCGACAGGCCGGGCGTGACAACGGTCGCCTTGATCGGGTCGAGCATGTTGAAGCCCGGCGCCAGGTTGCCGAAGCCGTGCCAGTCGTCCTCGGCGCGGATGATCCAGTCTTCCTGGGTACCGATGCCGTTTTCGGCGAAGCTGTCCGGGCCCCAGACCTTGAACCACCAGTCCTGCCCCCATTCCGTGTCGACCTTCTTCATGGCGCGGCGGAATTCCAGCGCTTCCTGGATGCTTTCCTCGACCAGCGCGGTGCCGCCGGGCGGCTCCATCATCGCCGCGGCGACGTCGCAGGAGGCGATGATCGCGTACTGCGGCGAGGTCGAGGTATGCATCAGGTAGGCTTCGTTGAAGGTGTCCTGGTCGAGCTTGACGGTCTCGGATTCGCGCACCAGGATCTGCGACGCCTGCGACAGGCCGGCCAGCAGCTTGTGCGTCGATTGCGTCGAGAAGATCAGCGATTCCTTGGCGCGCGGGCGGTCCTTGCCGATGGCGTGCATGTTCTTGTAGAAGTCATGGAAAGTGGCGTGCGGCAACCAGGCTTCGTCGAAGTGCAGCGTGTCGATCTGCCCGTCCAGCATTTCCTTCAGGGTTTCGACGTTGTACAGCACGCCGTCGTAGGTCGATTGCGTGATGGTGAGGATGCGCGGCTTCTTGTTCTTCGCTTCGCGGGCATAGGGGTTTGCCTCGATCTTGCGCTGGATGCTTTCGGGTGTGAATTCTTCCAGCGGGATCGGGCCGATGATGCCGAGGTGATTCCGGGTCGGCATGAGGAACACGGGAATCGCCCCGGTCATGATGATCGAGTGCAGGATCGACTTGTGACAGTTGCGGTCCACCACCACGATGTCGCCCGGCGCCACCGTCGAGTGCCACACCATCTTGTTGGAAGTCGAGGTGCCGTTGGTGACGAAATAGCAATGGTCGGCATTGAAAATGCGCGCGGCATTGCGTTCGCTTGCTGCCACCGGCCCGGTGTGGTCGAGCAACTGGCCGAGTTCCTCGACGGCGTTGNNGTGTCCTCGAACATGTGGATGAAGCCGTGCAGCTCGCGCAGGATATCGTTGGGGATATGCCGCGAGGTGCGGGTTTCGCCGTACAGGTAGATCGGAATATCGGCATTCTTGTGGCGGATTTCCTCGACGAAGGCGCGCAGCGACTTCAGCGCGGTTTCGACTTCGGCGTCAGAGCCGCCGCCGAATTCCTCGTCGTCGATCGACAGGATGAAAGCCGAGGCGCGCGACTGTTGCTGGGCGAACTGCGACAGATCGCCGTAGCTGGTGACGCCGACGACTTCCATGCCTTCCTGTTCCATCGCATTGGCCAGGGCGCGGATGCCGAGGCCGGACGTATTTTCGGAACGGAAATCTTCATCAATGATGACAATAGGGAAACGGAATTTCATCGAGGCCTCCAGCAGCCTGTAAGTAAGCGATCATGAAAGGCAGGGCGGCATTTTTGCGAAAGTAAAGCCCTGCCATTTTTAAAAAAAACGGATTGTCGCAGATATGGGGCGGCAGTGGGGAAAATTAAATGCGCTCGTAAGTCACGAAGGCGAAATCGCAGTCGTTGGCTTCCGAATGGTGCTTTTCCCGCGTGGTTTCGCGCCATTGGACGGGATCGAAGAGGGGCAGGAATGTGTCGCAGGCAAAGGTTTTCTCGATTTCGGTGACGATCAGCCGCTGCACCCGCGGCAGCGCCTCGGCGAAGATCTGCGCGCCGCCGATGACGAAGGCTTCCCCTTCGCCGGCCAGCCTGGCTGCATCTTCCAGCGAGCCGACCGCCTCCACGCCCTCATGGCGCCAGTCCGGGTTGCGCGTGATGACGATGTTGCGCCGGTTCGGCAGCGGCTTGCCGATCGAGTCAAAAGTCTTGCGGCCCATGATGATCGGATGGCCGGTGGTGGTGCGCTTGAAGAATGCCAGATCTTCCGGCAGGCGCCACGGCAGCGCATTGTTCAGGCCGATGCCGCGCTGGGCGTCGATGGCGACGATGATGGTAAGGAGTGGCGATGACATGTCGAGGGCGGATGACTGATAGACAAGTACCCATCTTATGCCATTTTGGCCGGCAATGCGGCTTGGCCGGCCAAAATGGCAGCTGGCTCAGCTTTCCCTGACGTAGGTACCGGGCGCTTCGCACAGTACCGGGTAATCCGGCAATCCGACCGGGGGCGGCGCCTTCATTGCGCCGCAGCCTTCGTGCAACCAGGCGCACCAGTCGACCCACCAGGAACCGTGCTGCTGGCTCTGGCTGGCCAGCCAGACCGCGCTGTCGGTCGCGCCGCTGGCGTCGCCGGCCCAGTAATCGCGCTTGGAGGCGGGGCCGGGCGGATTGATGATGCCGAGGATGTGGCCGGATGTCGACAGCACGTAGCGTACCGGCCCTTTGACCAGCGCGACGGTCTTGAAGGTGCTGGTCCACGGGGTAATGTGATCCTCGGTGGTGCCGACCTCGTATAGCGGTTGCCTGATGCGGCCAAGATCGATCTGCTGTCCGTCGATGACGAGGGCGTCTTTCTTCGCCAGGTTGTTTTCGACGTAGAACTGGCGCAGGCAGAACGTATGCATGGCGCGCGGCAGCCGGGTGCTGTCGATATTCCAGTAAAGGACATCCAGCGACGGCGGCGTCTCGCCGTACAGGTATTTGTGCACCACGTAATGCCAGATCAGGCTGTTTGGCCGCAGCATGCGGAAAGCCGAGGAAAGCTGGTTCTTGTCGAGATAGCCCTGCTTGCTCATCAGTTCGTCGATGGTGGCCAGGCTGTTCTCATTGATGAATGCCTCGATCTCGCCCGGGCGCGAAAAGTCCGCCAGTGAAGACAACAGAGTCCAGTGCGCCACCGGCATATCATCGGCCTTGAACTTGCGGTTCAACAGCGCCATCAGCGCAGTCAGGGCGGTGCCGCCGATGCAATAGCCGACCGCGTGCACCTTGGGCGCACCGGTGATGGCGCGCGCCGCCTCGATGGCCTTCAGGATGCCTTTCAGCAGATACTTTTCGAAGGTGTTGTCGGCCATGTCGGCCCCCGGATTCTTCCAGCTGATCATGAAGACCGTGAAGCCTTCTCCGACCAGCTGACGCACCATGCTTTTTTTCTCGTTCAAGTCCATGATGTAGAACTTGTTGATCCAGGGGGGCGTGATGACGATCGGAGTGGCGCGAACTTTCTTGCCGACAGGATGGTACTGGATCAATTCGAAGAGCTCGTTGCGGAACACCACCGAGCCCGGCGTGGTGGCCAGATTCTTCCCGACTTCGAAGCCGGGATCGTTGCTCAGCATTTGCACTTCGCCAGCCTTCAAATCGGCGAGGAGGTTTTCAAAACCCTTGGCCAAGCTGGCGCCGTGCGTTTCCATGGCCTTGTGCAGGGCCACCGGATTCGTGAAAAAGAAATTGCTTGGGGCCAGTGCGTTGAACCACTGGCGCGTCCAGAAGGCACCGGCATGGCGGTCCTTGCTGTCGGCTCCGGGCGTGTCATAGATGGTGCGTTCCAGCCAGCGGGTATAGGCCAGGTAATTTTGCACCATGAGCGAATAACCCAGGTTGGCTTGCCAATCCGGATCCTGGAAGCGCTCATCGCCCGGCACTACTTTTTCCGTGTTCTGGCCGTTGCCGCCTGCCAGTGCCGTCAGCGCATTCAGGTTCAGCATCCAGAGGCTGGCCGCCAGTTCGCGCTGGGCTTCCATTTGTTCCTGCGGATGCTGCAGCCAGGCTTGCTGAAGCTTGAAAAAGGTATTGCTAATGCCAAAAGGATCCAGTTGCATGGTGTCGCTCGTGTTCTCGTTTTTCGCGGAATGAATACAGTCTTTTGCCGACCTGTGTCACGCGTGACGAATCGTATGGGCTATCTATCCCATTGCCCCGACGCTCCGCAGCCTTATGGCGTTTCGTTACTTCTAGCCGGCAAGGAAATATTACTCCTAATCAATACAACTGGTAAGGATTTCGGACAGGTGCGTTGTCGCGTTTAATTGTCGCGTTTAATGCGACATCAGCACCGGCAGCGTCATCGAGTTGAGCACGGTACGGGTTACTCCTCCCAGCAAGATTTCGCGGAAACGCGAATGGCCATAACCGCCCATGACGATCAGATCAACCCCGAGGTCGTTTGCCAGTGACAGCAGGGAGTCGCCGACATCGCTGCTGGCGCTGCTGGGCAAGAGTTCTGTCTTGATGCCCTGGCGCGCAAGGTACTCAGCGATATCGATGCCGGCGGGCGTTTCATCAGTGGCCGACTCTGCCGGATTGAAAATCGCCACTTGCACCAGTTCGGCCTGGCGCAGCAGCGGCAGCGCATCGGAGACGGCGCGCGCGGCCGAACGACTGCCGTCCCAGGCCACCAGCATGCGCTTGCCGATACTCGTGAACGAGCCGGAATGAGGAATGATCAATGCCGGGCGGCCGGAATTGAATACGACATACTCGGGGAAGTCGGGCAATACCGTCATGGCCGGCTCATCGGGATCAAATTGGCTGAGTACCGTCAGGTCGCTGTAGCGCGCCAGCCCGCCCAAGCCGCCGGAAGCGTCATCATCCACCAGGCACTTGGCGAAAGTCGGCTGGCCTTCCTGCTGTACCAGGGATTCGGCCTGGTTCAGCGCGCGCTGGGCACGCTGGCGCAGGTGTTCAAGATGCATTTCCAGATTGGGATCGGGTGCCAGCGTGGCGCCGGTTTGAAAGGCAAAACGGGAAATGCCGGTCACTGCCGCGCCGATCAGATGGGCTTCATGCGCCTTGGCGAGCCGGGCGGCAATCCGGATGCGTTCAGCCGCATGCCTGGAATCGTCCACATGGACCAGAATTGTCTTGTAAGCCATCACCATCTCCTTGCCTAAAAAGTGTTTGACGCGTAAGTCCGCCAAAAATACCGTCAACGCAAGTCGCTGCGCCGCTGCGCGGCACTGGAAACAGCGGATTGCCTTGTCTTTTCCAGCGGATTTTTACCTATGCTTGAATTCCCTGAATGAGCTGATTTATACATCAATTCTGCATGAAGTAGTTGCGTTAAAGATACTTTTTCTTTGCATGCCTGGTGCGCTCCGAGAGCATGGAGGCTTTGGAATAGCTTTGCGCGTTCTCAAAGATGCCTAGTCATGCGCTGCCAGAATGAAGAATCCCAATTCAATCCGCTTGAGGCTGGCTGGCGTGCAGACTGGCTTGTCTTGTCCTTTACTTGCTTTGTGCGATTGGAGCAGGGCGAGAGCGAATCCTGTATCCATGTGCCAAGGAGAGAAATCATGCAAGGTATGAATATGCAAAAGCTGTATGGCCCAATGGCGAATATTTTCCAAACGCAACTGGAAGCATCGCGCCAGTTTGCCGACGCATTGTTTTCCAGTGCAGAGAAAATTGATCATGTGTTGCTGGCGGCATCGCATCGTGCGTGCATAGAGCAGTTGAGGTTTGCCCAGTCGCTGGCGACCGTGCGCGATGTGCAGGGCGCAGCGGACGCGCAGGCAAAATTCTTTTCGCAGCGTCCGGATCGTGCAATGAATTATCAGCAGGAAGTGATTCGTGTATTTTCTGAAGTGCAAAATGAACTTGGCAAGTCAATGCGCACTTACGTGGAACAAATGGGGAGTCTTGGAAATGGCGCTGTCAGTGAGTTTGCTTCGGCGGTGGAGCCGGATACAACGACAGCGATGGAAGCATACAACCCCTTGACGGGGATATTTTCAGCATGGCAAACAGCTTTCCGTGAAGCAGCTAGTGCAACCAGCCGGAATATTGAAGTCGCGCGTACCACGTTCGAGAATGCAGTGAATACGACGCAGGAAAATACCGATGAAACCATCGATGAAACTATCGAAGCGATGACGGCTGGTCGCGAAAGAAAATCAACGGCACATGGCACACATAACACGCATGGCAGCAAGCGCAACCACAAATAAATCGAGATTGCGTAATAGATCGCCAGGCTTCGTATCAGCAAGCCTGGCGCAATGTTGCTCAGGCGGAGGCCATTTGAGTTGCGGCGGCGGCTTTTTGCTTGCGGGCGGCAAGCTGCTTGGCGCGCGAGCTTGAAGGAGGCAATCGGCGCAGGGTTTTCAGCGCCTCGATATCCTTGATGCCGATCGAGCGCTGGTCAACGCTGATCAAGCCGATTTCATTGAATGCCGACAAGGTGCGACTGACCGTTTCCAGGGTCAGGCCGAGGTAGCTGCCGATTTCATGGCGCGTCATGCGCAAATTGAAGAGCTTGCTGGAATAACCCATGTCCGCATAACGATCCGAAAGCGACACGAGGAAACGTGCCACGCGAGCTTCGGCAGAGAGGGCTCCCAGCATGCTCACCATGCTTTGTTCCCGCACCAGTTCGCGGCTCATGACGCTATACATGGCATGTTCGAATTCCGCATGGGTGCGGCCGAGCGCGGTAAGCTTTTTAAACGGCAGCAGGATCAGGTCGCAATTCGACAGGGCGACGGCTTCGGAAGCATGGCGTTTGGTATGGATGCCATCGACGCCGAACAAATCACCCTTCATCGGGAAGCTCAACACCTGCTCATTGCCGAATTCATCGATCAGAACGGTTTTCAGGAAACCCGAGTGCACCACGTACAAGGTATCGAAGGATTGACCTATGGTATGCACGCGCTGGCCGGTTTTGAACTGTACGTGCTGAAACAGCAGTTCATCATCCGCCAGCAATGTTGTGACGGGAATACGCAGCAGTTCGCATAATTCCTTCAGGTTGGACCATAGTTTTCCCTGGCGCTGCCATCCTGCTTCATGAGGAGAGGGAGGTGAGATGGTATGGGAAGCTTCGCTCCGGATCTCGGATGAGGGCATGGACAACATGGCATCTCCTGTTTGAAAAATACGCTCACTTACTGTGACGGCCCGAAATGGGCCGCCGCCAATCTTGCAGTCGCTGCGGGATTTTCTAGGCATCCATGCATCGATACGTCCGAAAAAGCCATCCGCCCCTGCGTTCTTTGCGCTTTGCGGTGCGCGTCCGTTTGCAGATATCGGTCCGGTGCTAACGGGCAGTAATGCCGGATGCCTGTATCTGCGGTGCAGTAAATGAAACGCGCGTCAGGAATGTTCTGTCAATGCGGTCGGTCAAACCTGAAGTCCGCATGCCGGGAAAAATATGAGTCAATCCCGGTCAAACAAAAGGAAGAACCGAATTAACCGTGCGCGCCATTACAAAGGGAAAGTATGACGGGCAAGATGTTTGTTTGCTATCGGTGCGCGCTGAATAGGCAAGTAGGATTGTGGGGGAAATGGTAAGAATCTTCCTACATTAAAAATGCAGGAAAGAAATTGAAGCTCAAATCTTCAGGGGCGTGAGCAAACGGTGTTCGACTGCGTATTGCACCATTTCCGCCAGCGAGTGCATATCCATCTTGTAGAGGATGCGGGTCTTGTGGGTGCTAACCGTCTTGGCGCTCAGGTGCAGAAGGTCGGCGATTTCTCCGATGGTTTTTCCGCCTACCAGCAAGCTGAATACTTCGAACTCGCGGTCGGACAATTTTTTGTGAGGAAAATCTTCATTGGAGGGCATGGCATCCATGGCCAGCTGCTCGGCCACTTCAATGCTGATGTAGGGGCGTCCCGAAGCAACCTTGCGGATTGCGCTCAATAGTTGCGTTCCGGCGCTTTCCTTGGTGAGATAGCCGCGCGCGCCCGCACGGATGGCGCGAATCGCGTACTGGTCCTCTTCATGCATGGTCAGAATCAGGATCGGCAGCTTGGGCGCCTCGTCCTTGATCTGGCGGATCAGTTCGACGCCGCTGCGGCCCGGCATGGACAAGTCCAGCATCAGCAAATCGAAACCGCCTTTGCGCACATGCGCCAGGGCTTCGAAGCCATCCACGGCTTCACCGACGACTTCGATGTCATCGGCGCCATCCAGGATGCGCTTCAAGCCTTCGCGCATGATCGTGTGGTCGTCGGCAATTACGATGCGGATCATGTTGTCTCGTTATTTCTTGTCAGCGGTGCTGCCGGGTTGTTTGGCCATCCGGTACACGAGAACCGGGATCTGGCAGGTGGACAATACCTTGGTGGTGGTGCTGCCCAATAGCGCGCCCCCCCAGCCGCTTCTGCCGTGCGAGCCGATGTAAATCAGGTCGCAGCCATGCTGTGTCGCTGTATTGACGATCTCGCGCGCAGCCGCATCGGAGAAAATCGTGATGCCGGAAGACTTGACGCCTGCGGCCTGGGCAGCATCGGCAATGACTTGCAGGTGATGCTCGCCGACCTTGCGCATGGAAGCCAGATACTCATCTTCCGACGGGAAATTCGGGGGAATTATTTCGATAAAGACGGGATACTGGTATTCCGGCGAAACGAACAGCCCGATCACTTCCGCCCCCAGTTGCTGGGCAAACTCCACGCCGGCGCGCGCCGCTGCGTTGGAAATTTCCGAACCATCGGTCGGAATCAGGATTTTCTTGTACATAAGGCCCCACTTTACTTTCATTGGCAAAATTTACAGTCAGTCTGGAATGATACTAGAAATTCCTGCTGTAATGACTGGGAAATTAATTTATTGATAATATTAAAGATGTATTAAATGCAATATAAATGTATGCTGCTGTCGAATATCAGTAGGCAACTCGATAGCGATAGCCCTTGTAATTGAAGACTGCGGCCTTGGGCATCATCCTTTCCAGGATCACGCCAGGGGCGGCTTCCTGACCTTCATGCAACAAGCGTTTGTTGACAAGTAACTGGCGTTCGCGCGGATTATCGGAGTAGATATAGCCGCCAATGGCCAAGTTCGGCAATTCCCGCTGTATCTGTTCGGGCAATTCCCGTAGCGATGCCGCTCCGGGTTCCGGGACGAGTGCCGTGCTCTGCCTGAGGTCGGAATCGCTGCCATTGCCATTGCCGGATCGAGGCTGTGCCGCTTGTCCAGCTGGTGGCCTGGATGCCGCGGCAGGAACGGTGGAACTGGCGACTGTGAGCACCTTGGTGTCTGGCGCCGCGGACGAACGCGCAGCAGTGACGGACGCCTTTTGAGGAGCGGTAGCCTGGCGCACCGGCGGCTTGCGTGGTTTGGGCGGGCGTTTTTCCGGCTTGGATGTTTCCGGAGGCGGCATGACGGCAACGATTTGCTGTGCCGGATCGGCAGGCTGCGCAACGATGGACGGAGCGGCAGGCGCAGGAACCGCGACCGCAGGAAACGTTACAGGCTCTTCGGGCGGCCTGACGCGGAGTGGCGAAGCTCTTTCCTGCCATGGCTGCAGCCAGGCGAGCGCCGCTGCGGCAACGATCAGCAGCATGGCAGCGACGCCGAGCGCAGCTTTCCTTGTGCGGGCTGGCGCTGCCGCGACCGGCAAGGCCACGGCTGGCTGCGCATGCAGGCCGGGAATCTGGCCCATATGGCGTTCGGCTTCGGCTTTCTTCAGGGCGTCGAGGATGAATGACATCGGTTCACTCTCCGTGAGCGGCCGCAGCCAGGGTGGGGGCCATGTGCAGGCGGGGTTCCTGGACACCGGCGGCATCGTTCACCAGCATCAGCGTGCGGGCGCCGGCAATGCCGTCCGCAGGCAGGCCATGGGTTTGCTGGAATTGCCGCACCTGGCTGACCATGGCGGCGCCATAGGGTAGGCCGGCCACGGATTCGAGGCCGCCGCTGATGCGGGATAGCTGGGCATTGAGCCAGTCAACCGCCTCGCCCTTGTCACCAAAGGCGATTTCCCTGGTGTAGCCGGGCGGTGCGCGCCAGAAGCTCACGAACTCTCCATTAAAGTGGCGCGACAACTCTTCCAGGCCGATGCGCAGATTGCGCTCCTTGCCGGCAACCCGCAATTCGGCGCTGGTATCGTTCAATCCCACCAGGAGGACATGATGGATGGCTTGTCCGCCATCATTGAGTTTCAGGATGGCCGGCCGGTTCAGCCGGCGCAATTCCGCCAGTCCGCCGGCGCTGCGGTAACACTGCACATGCCGGCTTTGCGCGGCGGCGCATGGGTCTTCCCGCCCCAGCGCCATGCCCCACAACTGTCCCAACAGGCGAAAGGCTGCAGCCTCGTCGCGCGAAGCCGCGCCGAGCAAGTCGCTCCAGGCAGCATTGGCGCGTGGCTGCGGCGCTGCGGTCGGGATATGGGATGCAGGGATGACAGCGGTCCCGGAATGATTCGCAGATGGTTTAGTGGAGAGGCTGCGCGACAGCTTGAAGCCGCCCGCCTGCGCGGCGAGCACCGCCTGTACCGCCGGATCGGGGCCCAGGCTGGCATGCCGCCAGGCCCAGGCGCTCGCGCCTGCCAGTACGGCGACGGCCACGCCGGCCGCCGCCAGGCGCCGG
>DPRS01000022.1 GCA_003537575.1 Oxalobacteraceae bacterium | reverse complement strand
GCAAGAACTTTAATTAGGCGGACACAGGAATTCGTTTTTTCTGGCGAACTGCCACCTAATCCGGCAGCCCACTTTCGCGGAAACCCCACATCCACGCGGATTTAACAGCTAACTGCATAAAAATACAGTACTAATTAAACGCTAAAAAAGTCATGAATCCTTGAACGCAAAATTGATCGTCCGCCTAATCTGGCAAACCGCCACCTAAAACTGGCACGCAAACCCACGCAAACCTCGTATCCGTGCATGTTTCAACGATTTACTGCGCATAAACACAGTACTAATTAACAGCAAAAAACGTCACCACATCCAACTGGTTGCCAATCAGTCTTACAACAAACGATAGCCTTCAATTTATTGAAACATTGCAATTTTGAAAAATACCACAAGTTTCTCTCCTGGAAAACCTGAATTCACTCTCGTTCTCTCCACACAGGCCCCTGTCAAAATTGCATAACCACCATTTTCCCCACGAGGCAATGCTGTACACTCTCCCCCAGCATGACAAAACGGAAATTGCCGTTTTAATATGAACTCAGTCAAATATCTGCTAGGCTGAAAGAACACTTACATCGAACGGAGACTGCCATGTCCAAATCCGCGCCATCCGCCATTCCAGGGGTCAGCATGATGACGGATACCCTGGATTTCTTTAAAAGCATGTGGGAAAACGCCCCCGGCATGAACTTGCCCGGCATGAAGCATATTCCCGGCATGGTGATGCCGACCCTGTCGGTCGACGAAATCGACAAGCAGATCAAGGATTTGCAAGCCGTGGAATCCTGGTTGTCATTGAACCTGAACATGCTGCACACGACCATTCAGGCCTTGGAAGTGCAGAAGGCAACACTGTCTACTTTGCAAACCATGGGCGAAACCATCACGGCCGCCATGCAGCCGATGTCGACACCTGCCGCCGAAGAAAAGTCGGCATTCCAGTCGCCCTTTGCGCATTCGAGCATGTCGTCGCACTCGGCGGCGCATAAACCGGCTGCCGAAGAAAAGTCAGCTACTGAGGATAGAGCCGCCGCCCGCAAAAAGGCTGCTGCGGAAAATAACGAAAGCTCGCCGATCCAGCCGGCACTCGACGCTACCGCCGCGATGGCGGACGCCATGCAGCCGTTGGCCAATCCGGCGGCCTGGTGGGGCATGTTGCAGGATCAGTTCAAGCAAGCGGTCGATACCGCCGCGGCCATGACCCCGGATATAAAACCGGCAAGCGCGCCTTCAAAGAAAGCCGCGGCGAAGCCGGCTGCGAAAGCGCATGCGGCGACTGCGGACCATGCCGCAGCCACGCCGCGCAAGCGCAAGTCGTCGTCGAAGGGGTAGGGCGGTATTTGGCGGCCGGCTTCGGAGCCGGCTAGCCGAAACGGCGGGAGGCGTCGAGCGCCAGGCCGGCGCCGATGCTGCCGAACAGGTCGCCTTCCACCCGGCGCGCCACCGGCAGCAGTTGTGAGATGTGCTGGCGCAGCAGCGGTACGCCGCTCGATCCGCCGGTGAAGAAAACAGTGTTCACCGCATTCCTGTCCACCCCCGCGTCCTTCAGCAAGCCGAGCACGGCACTTTCAATCTTGCCAACCAGCGGTGCAATCGCCTGGTCGAAGCGCTCGCGTTCCAGCAGTACGTCGAGCGGCTGGCGCAGCCGTTCCAGCGTCAGTTGCGCCGTGTCTGCATCGGATAGCGCGATCTTCCCCTGTTCCACCTTGTAGGCCAGCCAGTGGCCGGCCCTTTGCTCGATCAGGTCGAGCAGGCGGTCGAGCTTGTCGCGTTCGAGCGCGTCGCGATAGATATCCTTGAGCTGGTTTTCCGCATGGCGGGTGTAGGCTAGGTTGATGGTGTGCCAGGTCGCCAGGTTGAAGTAGTAACTCGACGGCATCTCGGTATTGTTCTTCAGGCGGCTGCCCAGGCCGAACAGCGGCATGACGCCGGAAAGGCTCAGGTACTTGTCGAAATCGGTGCCGCCGATATGCACGCCGGCGTTGGCCAGCACATCCTCGCGGCGGTCGATTCGATGGGCGCGCTGCGGCGACAGGCGTACCAGCGAAAAATCCGAAGTGCCGCCGCCGATGTCGGCTACCATCACCAGCTCTTCGCGCGTGAGCGTCGATTCATAGTCGAAGGCGGCGGCGATGGGCTCGAACTGAAAAGCGATGTCCTTGAATCCGGCGCCGCGCGCGATGTCTTCGAGCGTGCGTTCGGCCAGGCGGTCGGCGGCGGGGTCTTCATCGACGAAGAACACCGGGCGGCCGAACACGGCTTGCTCGAAGCTGCGCCCGGCCGCCTGCTCGGCGCGCTGCTTGAGCGCGCCGATGAATTGCGAAAGCAGGTCGCGGTAGCGCAGCGCGCGTCCCAGCACCTCGGTCTGGCCATCGATCAGGCTCGATCCCAGCAGGCTTTTCAGGGAACGCATCAGGCGGCCTTCGCAGCCTTCCAGGTAGGTGGCCAGCGCCGCGCGGCCGAAATGGATGGAATCTTCCTCGGCGTTGAAGAATACCGCCGACGGCAGGGTGGTCTTGCCGTCTTCCAGGGGCAGCAAGGCCGCTTGTCCGGGCCGGCTCCAGCCGACGGTGGAGTTGGAGGTGCCGAAGTCCACGCCGCATGCATTACTCATGACGTTTTTACTAACCTTTTGTGCGAAATCGAACGGGGCCGCAATCATAGTCGATTCTCGATTGTGCGGCGTAAAAATTTTTGCCGGAAATGCGGGAAAACTGCAGGCCGGCGCCATGGCATGCGCCCTGCTTGGATTCCTGTATTCCAGGCCACACAAGGAGCAGGAGATGAAGCTTGCGAGCTTGAAAGAAGGAGGGCGCGACGGCACGCTGGCGGTGGTGAGCCGCGATTTGAGCTGGTGCCGCGCAGTGCCCGAAATCGCCCCGACCCTGCAGGCGGCGCTCGACCACTGGGATCATGTGGTGCCGCGCTTGCGAAAAATTTACCAAAACCTGAATGCCGGCGAGCGCCAGGAGGCGCGACCCTTCGATCCGGCGCGCTGTCATTCGCCGTTGCCGCGCGCCTATCAATGGCTCGACGGCTCCGGTTACATCAATCATATCGAACTGGTGCGCAAGGCGCGTGGCAGCGACATGCCGCCTTCCGTCGAAACCGAGCCGATCGTCTATCAGGGTGGGTCCGACAGTTTTCTCGACCCGCGCGGGCCCATCCGCGGCGACGACTCCTGGGGCATCGATTTTGAAGCGGAAGTTGCCGCCATCCTCGGCGATGTGCGCCAGGGCACGGGCCGCGAAGAAGCGGCGCGGGCGATCCGTTTGCTGATGCTGGCCAATGACGTGACGCTGCGTAACCTGGTGCCGCCCGAACTGGCCAAGGGTTTGGGTTTTGTCATCAGCAAGCCGGCTTCGGCGTTCAGCCCGGTGGCGATCACGCCGGATGAACTGGGGGAGGCCTGGCGTGACAACAGGATTCATTTGCCCTTGCTGGTGCATTTGAATAACAGGCTGATTGGCAAGCCGAATGCTGGTGTCGATGCCAGTTTCGATTTCAGCCATATCATCGCGCATGTTGCCAGTACGCGCGAACTGGAAGCGGGCACCATTATCGGCTCCGGTTCGGTATCGAATCGCCAAGGGAGCCTGTGGGGGGCTTCCATCGAGAATGGCGGCGCCGGCTTTTGCTGCCTCGCCGAATTGCGCATGGTGGAAACCCTGGAAGGAGGGCGTGCGCTTACTCCCTACATGGTCCATGGCGACCTGGTGCGCATTGAAATGCTGGAATTGAACGGGCATAGCCTGTTCGGGGCGATCGAGCAACGCGTGCGAGCGCTGGAAGCCTGAAAAAAACCGCTTGACCTTCCCTCTATGGGAAGCATTATAGTTTTTGCAGAATGCCGGAATTGGCGTTGTGATGCGCTCTGATCTGGGTGCTATACTTGGTGACAGGATGAATCGTTTTCTCAAGACATTGTTGCTTTGGCTCTTGGTAGCCGTGCTGCCGCTCCACGCGGTCGGCGCTGCCATGCCGATGTCTTGTGTGCCGCTGCAGCATGAGGCCATGCCTGCCGCCCTGCCAGAAGTGCCGGATGGCGAACATGGCCAACCGTACCAGCATTGTCAGGATCGCCATGCTGAAGACCGGCACCATGCCGGCATGGCAATGCACGATCAACATCATGACGCTGATGACCTTGCCCAGCTTGCTGACGCGAGCCCGGATTCCGGCTTGGCAGACGACTCCTCTTCATCTTCCGTCGTGTCCTCGCATGCGGGTTGCAGCGCCTGCACGGCCGGCTGCATCGGCGCTGCTGCGCCGCCTTCCCTCTGGAATGCCACTCCCGCCTTTGGTGGTTCCGAGGCTGTTGCCGCCTCACCCGCAACGCTGGTTGCCGGGCATACCCCGGGCGGCCTGGATCGACCTCCCCGACACATTCCTGCCTGATCGACGCGAAAGCCGCGCGGTAACTAANNGCGCACGCCCGTTTCATCGATTTCCATCGATTGCGAAAAATATCATGATGTCAAAGCAATGGTTTGCCCTTGGGTTGCTGGCGTTGTTGCCGCTTGCCGCCGCTGCACAGCAGGCTGCACCGCAAGATTTGCCGCAGCCAGGCCCGCTGGCAGCAAGCGCTCCCGCGCGCGCGCCGTCGTATGCATCGGCCTTCAAGGATTACCGGGCCGCGACCGATAGCCAGGATGCGCCGGATCAGGCATGGCGTGCCGCCAACGATGAAGTGGGCAGGCTCGGCGGCCATGCCGGCCATATCAGGAAAAATGCCGAATCATCGCCAGTGGCGCAGGTGTCGTCTCCGGCGCCGGCTCGAATGATGCCCATGCCCATGCGCCCGATGGGCCATGGCAAACATCACCACTAGAGCGGAGAGATAGAGCATGCGTTTTCAACGACATATGCATATCCTGCGGCCAGTTTTCGGTGGGATGGCCCTGCTTGTACTGGCGGGATGTGCGACATTTTCCAGCGATGGCGGCATGGATGCCGTTTCGGCAATGACGCAGGAACGCACCGGGCAGACGGTGCAGTTGTCCAGGCCGGATGACTATAAGCGCTCCGCCGGGGAAACCCTCCGGCAATTGCTGGCCAAGCCGCTGACGCCTGACAGCGCGGCGCAGATTGCCTTGTTGAACAACCAGGGCTTGCAGGCGGGATTCGCGGAACTGGGTATCGCCGAAGCCGACCTGGTGAGCGCCGGATGGATGCGCAATCCGAGCTTTTCTTTCGGCCGGATGCGCACCGGGAACGATATTGAAATCGAGCGCGGCATCATGTTCGACGTGATCGGCTTGCTGACCATCCCGATCCGCAGCGGCATCGAGCAGCGCCGCTTCGAGCAGGCCAGGCTGCAGGCCGCAGCGCAGGCAGTCGGCCTGGCGCGGGATACCCGCAAGGCCTATTTCAATGCGGTGGCGGCACAGCAGACGGCGCAATACATGGAGCAGGTTGTCGTGGCTGCGGAAGCCGCCGCGGAACTGGCCAGGCGCATGGCCCAGGTCGGCAATTTCAGCAAGCTGGACCAGGCGCGCGAACAGGCCTTCTATGCCGATGCGACGACGCAGCTTGCGCGTGCCCGGCACAATGCCACCGCCGCGCGCGAGCAATTGTCGCGGCTGATGGGCGTGTGGGGCGAGCAGACGGCATTCCGGTTGCCGGACCGCCTGCCCGACTTGCCGCAGGCGCCAGAGGCCATCAAGGATGCCGAGATGCAGGCGATGCAGCAGCGGCTGGATATCCAGATGGCCAAACGCGGCACGGAATCCACCGCGCGGGCGCTGGGGCTTTCGAAAGCCAGCCGTTTCATCAATGTGCTGGATATCGGCTACGTCAACAAGAGCGAAACCGGGGCGCCGCGCGGCAACGGTTATGAAATCGAATTGCAATTGCCGATTTTCGACTGGAGCGGCGCGAAGGTCGCGAAGGCCGAAGCGATTTACATGCAATCGCTGCATCGCACGGCCGATATCGCCGTGCGCGCTCGCTCGGAAGTGCGCGAGTCGTGGTCCGCCTACCGGACCACGTATGACGTGGCCCGCCACTACCGTGACGAGATCGTCCCCTTGCGCAAGAAGATTTCCGACGAAGTGCTGCTGCGCTATAACGGCATGCTGGCCAGCGTTTTTGAATTGCTGGCGGATGCCCGGGCGCAGATCGGCAGCGTCAATGCCGCCATCGAGGCGCAGCGCGACTACTGGCTGGCCGAAACCGATTTGCAGGCGGCTATCAACGGCGGCGGCCGCGGCGCTGGCGGCAGCGGCGGCCTGCCGGCGTCATCGGCAATGCAGGTTTCCGGTGACACTGCGCAAGAACACTGACAGGAAAGAGCCATGGTTTCACGCAGAGATTTTTTTACAGGTGCGGCGGCAATGGTCGGCGCCGGGCTGGTCAGCCGGGCCGGCGCGGCGTCGCTGCCTGAGGCGCCGGTGATGGACAAGGCTTCGACGCAAGCGCCGCTGGCGCCGCCCAATGGCCGCCCCTACAACCCGGTGGTGACGCTGAATGGCTGGACGCTGCCTTGGCGGATGAATAACGGCGTCAAGGAATTTCACCTGGTGGCTGAACCGGTGGTGCGCGAAATCGCGCCTGGCATGAAAGCCAACCTGTGGGGCTACAACGGCCAGTCGCCGGGGCCGACCATCGAGGTGGTCGAGGGCGACCGCGTGCGCATTTTCGTCACCAACAGGTTGCCGGAACATACCAGCGTGCACTGGCATGGCCAGCGCCTGCCCAACGGGATGGATGGCGTGGGTGGACTGACGCAGCCGATGATCCCGTCCGGCAAAACCTTCGTGTATGAATTCGTGGCGAAGCGCCCGGGCACTTTCATGTACCATCCGCACGGCGATGAAATGGTGCAGCTAGCGATGGGCATGATGGGGTTCTGGGTGACGCACCCGAAGAATCCGGACTTCATGAAGGTGGACCGGGATTTCGTTTTCTTGCTGAATAACTTCGATATCGAGCCAGGCAGCTATACGCCGAAGGTCAACACCATGCTCGAATTTAATCTGTTCGGCTTCAACAGCCGCGTTTTTCCCGGCATCGATCCGATGGTGGTGCGGCAGGGCGACCGCGTGCGCATCCGCTTCGGCAACCTGACGATGACTAGCCATCCCATCCACCTGCATGGCCACGAGTTCGAGGTCGCCGGCACGGATGGCGGCTGGACCAATCCCGCCTCGCGCTGGCCGGAAGTCACGGTCGATGTCGGCGTGGGGCAGATGCGCGCCATCGAGTTCGATGCCACCGATCAGGGCGACTGGGCTTTCCATTGTCACAAGTCGCACCACACCATGAATGCGATGGGGCATGACGTGCCGACCATGATCGGCGTGGACCATCGCGGGATTGCCGAAAAGATCAGCAGGCTGGTGCCGGATTACATGGTGATGGGCGAGCGCGGCATGGCCGACATGGGACAGATGGAAATGCCGATTCCCGACAATACCTTGCCGATGATGGCGGGGCAGGGGCCGTTCGGCGGCGTCGAGATGGGCGGCATGTTCACGGTGGTGAAGGTGCGGCGCGACCAGAAGCCGGGGGACTACAAGGACCCGGGCTGGTACCGGCATCCGGCCGGCACCGTGGCGTATGAGTGGAAGGGCGAAGCGCCGGCGCCTGCGCGTAAAAATTCCGCTGGCGGAAAACTCATGGATCCCGCCGGGAAGCCGGCGAGTGCGCAGCTGGATGTGAAGCAGAATGTGAAGCCGAATGTGCGCAAGCCGTCCGGACACGAAGGGCATCACTGAGATGCCAGGCCCTGTTGAAACTGGTATGGTTGGAAAAAACATTGCAACGAAAGGATAGACCATGAAACACCGCATTTTTTCAAAATTAATTCTGGCGGGCTCGCTTGCCCTTCCATTGCTGGCAAGCGCGGCCGCCCCGGTCGTCGAAGTATTCAAGAGCCCTCACTGCGGTTGCTGCACCGGCTGGGTCGAGCACATGCAGGCCAACGGGTTTGACGTGAAGGTGAAGAATGTCGAAAGCCCGTCCGACTATCGCGAGAAGTTCGGCATGCCGGAGGAATTTGGCTCCTGCCATACCGCGAAGGTGGAAGGCTACGCCATTGAAGGTCATGTCCCGGCTGCCGACGTCAAGCGACTGCTGGCGGAAAAACCCAAGGCCATCGGCCTGGCGGCGCCAGGGATGCCAATGGGATCACCCGGCATGGAAGGACCGCGCAAGGATGCCTACGACGTCTACCTGGTCCAGCCCAAGGGAAAGAAATCGGTTTACAAGCATTACACTGGTAAATAATCAGTAGAAATCAGTTGAGAAGGAATAGAGCATGCACATCCTGAGCAAATTTTCCCTGGCCGCCGCATTGGCGGTTTCCCTGGCGCCGCTGGCGCAGGCGAACGACGCGCACCATGCCCCCAGCGCGGCAGCTGCCCCGGCGGCACCGGCCGAAGTCACGCTGACCGAAGGCGAAGTTAAGAAAATCAACAAGGAGGCCGGCAAGCTGACCATCAAGCACGGCGAACTGAAAAATCTCGGCATGTCGCCGATGACGATGATTTTTCGCGTGCAGGACGCGGCCATGCTTGAACAGGTCAAGATCGGCGACAAGATTGGTTTTGTCGCCGAGAGGGTAGGAGGGCAGCTGGTGGTAACGAAGCTGGAGGTCCAGCAATAATCCTTGCATCAGTTCAGCTTGCTGAACTGATGCAGATTGGACATCAACAATGGGGCGAGCACAAGAAGATACGCGCAGGGCTTATCCCGCCAGCGATATGGCCGGCGGAAGGAGCGCATGCTCAGTGCGCAGTTGCGCCGGCGCCGATGCTACCCTGTCTTCCGGGAGCGGCTCCCGCCATGCGCCGGCATTCATCGGCACATCGCCGGCAAGCCTGGGCGCATTCCTGGCAATGGCCCATCTGATGTCTGGCGCATTCGTCGCCGCAGGCTTCGCAAATTTCCGCGCATGTCTGGCAAAGCAGGCTGGCCATTTCGCTGCTGCGGGACATATAAGCCGCAGCCAGGCGGCAGATTTGTGCGCAATCCATGTCGAGGGCAATACAGCGGGCCATGGATTTTGGATCGGCTTCCTGCAGGCAGGATGCCGCGCAATGGTCGCAAGCTGCCGCACAATCGTTGCACGCTTCGATACAGGATTGGAATTGCTGATGAGCCATGGTTTTCTCCATAAAAAAAAGCATGATTGGCCGATAAACAACAGACCCGGTATGCTGCGTGAAAGTTGCGGCGGACGCGAAAAAGTAAATCGCCTGTGCATGCCAGGGGCTAGCATTTCGGTAGCGCCCGCTGCATGAAAAAAGTGGAATTTTTCAGGAGTCTGAAATGAAAATGAAATCCTTATTACCTTTGCTGCTGCTCGTGCTTGCGGCCGGCACGCAGTCCCTGGCATATGCCCAGCAATCCACCGCTTCAGGTTTGCAGAAAGGCTTGAGCAGCCTGTTTTCCAGCGAGAAGGAAGAGGAATTGCTGGAGCCGGACAAGGCATTCACCGTGAAGACTTCCTTCAAGGGGCCGGATACGCTGATTGCAGTGCTGACGCCTGCCAACGGCTACTATTTGTACAGGGACAAAATCCGCTTCGCGTTGAAGAATGCCCCCGGCGTTGCCATCAAGTCTGTCAAATTGCCGGCCGGCGTAGTCAAGAATGACCCGACCTTTGGCAGGACCGAAACCTACAAGCAGCCGGTGCAGGCAGAGATCACGCTGGAGCGCGCACCCAAGGCGAAGAATTTCACGCTGCTGGCGGGATACCAGGGCTGCCATGAAAAAATGGGAGTTTGCTATCCGCCGATGGACAAGGAACTCAAGCTTAGCTTGCCGTAACTTCTCCTGATACAGGAAATATCGGATATACGATGAGATTGTCTCGCTCTTCCCGCTTTGCCACAGCGCTTGTTGCGCTGGTCTGCGTGCTGTTTGCGCAGCTGGCGATGGCTGCTTACGCTTGTCCCGGCCTGCAGATTGCAGAGTGGGAGGGAATGGCGGAGCAGATGGCTGCCGATGCAGGGCAGCATGGGATGCCGGATTGCGAGACAATGGACACTGAACAGCCCGCCATGTGCCATGCGCACCTTCAGGCCGGCGATCAGTCTCTCGACAAGCCCGGCACGCCCCATCTTCCGGCTGCCGTGGCGCAGCCGCTGATGTCGGCACTTGTCAGTATCGATGCGGCATACCTGCCAGCCGCTTCTCATGCCCATGCGCCATGGCTACGGCGTTCTTCCGGTCCCCCGCTATCGATCCAGCACTGCTGTTTTCGAATCTGACACTCCAGACAGCCTGATGCTTCATTGCCGCCTGCCATGCGCGAGCGGCATTCGTATTCGTTGATCACTGTCCGGAGTTAACTCATGCAAAACCACTTACGCGCCTGCGCGCTGGCGGCGGCTGTCTGGCTTGCTACGCCCGCCATGGCGGCATCCGCTGAGCCGCTGCCGGGAGGCTCGGTGGAGAGCCTGCTCGACTATGCCCGCGAGCGCAATCCCGAGTTCGCCGCAATGCGCTTTGAGGCCGAAGCAGCCGGCGAGCGCGCCGCCGCGGCCGGCAGCCTGCCCGATCCGAAGCTGCAAATCGAATGGCGCGACATCACCAAAATGAATTCGCAGAATCCGACGTTGTCGCCGAGCCGTGTCGGCGCCACCCGCTATCAGATCATGCAGGATCTGCCCTGGTTCGGCAAACGCGACCTGCAGCGCGACATCGCCCGCCTGGAAGCCGATGGCGCGAAAGGGCTGTCGTACGGCACCTGGGCGGATCTGTCTTCCCGCATCAAGGCCGGCTATGCCCAGTATTACGCGGTCCATCAAACCGAGGGACTGACCCGGGAAATCATCGACCTGATGGCGCGCCTGGAAAAGATCACGCAAGCCCGCTATGCCGGTGGCCTGGCGGCGCAGCCGGATGCGATTCGCGCCCAGGTCGAGCAAACCAACCTGAAGAACGAACTGATCGCCCTGGACAATGAAAAGCGCACGCTCCAGGCGCGCCTGAACATGCTGCTGGCGCGCCCGGCGCAAGCGCCGCTGGCGGCGCCGGACCGCCTGCGCCCGCTGCCTCAGCCGGCCAGGCTCGACTATGCCGCGCTGGCAGAGCGGGTGCAAGCGCGCAATCCGCAACTGTTTACCGAAGAGGCGCGGATCCAGGCAGCGGAAAAGAACCGCGACCTGGTCTACAAGAACCGTTACCCCGATATCGCCGTCGGCATTGCGCCGATGCAGACCGGAGGCTCCGTCAAGGAATGGGAGTTGATGTTCCAGATGACGATCCCCTTGCAGCAGGCGCCGCGCCGTGCGCAGGAGCGTGAGGCGCAGGCCATGCTGGCGGCGGCGCAGTCGCGCAAGCAATCCGCCGCCAACCAGGTGCTGGCCGAACTGTCGGAAAACCTGTCGGCGCTCGAGGCCGCTCGCCGCACCGAAATGCTGCTGGCAAACAGCCTCTTGCCGCAGGCGGAACTGACTTACCGGGCGGCGCTGGCCAGCTATGAAAACGGCAAGGTGGATTTTGCGACGCTACTGGACGCGCAGCGGCAGATTCGCATGGCTAAACAAAACCAGGTCAAGGCGCAGGCGGAATCGCAGGCGCGCCTGGCTGAAATCGAACGACTGTTGGGGGAAGAATTATGAGTAAGGGAGCGAGTATCGCCATCGGCATGATCGTCGTCGCCGCGCTGGCGGCTGGCGGTGGCTATTGGGTGGGCAATCGCGGTGCACAGCAGCAGGGGGGCGAACCCATGGCAGCCGGTAGCGCCGGCGGCGGCAAGCAGGAACGCAAGATCCTGTATTACCGCAACCCGATGGGCTTGCCGGATACTTCCCCGGTGCCGAAGAAGGATCCGATGGGGATGGATTACATCCCGGTGTATGAAGGCGAACAAGAAGCCGGGCCGGCCGCCGCCAACCAGATTTCCATCAGCACCGACAAGATCCAGAAACTCGGCGTGCGCACTGAAAAGGCGAGTCTCAAAGCCATCGGCAAGACGGTCCGCGCCGCCGGTCGCATCGAGCCGGACGAGCGGCGCGTGTATGCGATTTCTCCCAAGTTCGAAGGCTATGTCGAGCGCCTGTTCGTCAATGCCACTGGCCAGGCGGTATCCAGAGGGCAGCCGCTGTTCGAGGTATATAGCCCGGAACTGGTGTCGGCGCAGCGCGAATACGCGATCGCTGCGCAAGGCGTGCAATCCTTGAAGGGGGCCGGCAGCGAGGCGCAGGAAGGCATGCGGCAGCTGGCCGAATCGAGTCTGATGCGGCTCAAAAACTGGGACATTTCGGAAGAACAGATACGCGCCCTGGCAAAGTCCGGCACGGCCAGGCGGACCATGACATTCCGCTCGCCTGTCGCCGGCATCATCACTGAAAAGAAGGCAATCCAGGGCATGCGTTTCATGCCGGGCGATGCCCTGTACCAGGTGGCTGACCTATCCACCGTATGGGTGCTGGCCGACGTCTTCGAGCAGGATATCGGGCTGGTCCGGGAAGGCGCGAAAGCNNCTCAATGCCGCCACCCGCACCGCGCAGGCGCGGGTGGAGATGGCCAATCCGGGCCAGTTGCTCAAGCCCGGCATGTTCGCCAGCGTGGAACTGGCCGTTGCCGCCCGCAGCAGTGCCGTGACGGTGCCGGTGTCCGCGGTGATCGACAGCGGTACGCGCCAGATTGTCCTGGTACAGATGAAGGAGGGGCGTTACGAGCCGCGTGAAGTCAAGCTCGGCGCGCGCAGCGACGACGATGTCGAAGTGCTCGAAGGCGTGCGGGAAGGCGAGGACGTGGTGGTTGCCGCCAACTTCCTGATCGATGCCGAAAGCAACCTGAAGGCGGCCGTCGGCAGCTTCGGCCATGCCGGTCACGGCGGCGATGCCGACAAGAAGGGTGGAAAGAAGGATGACGAGCAGAGTCAGAAAAGCCAAAGCGGGGCGATTGGCGCCGGTCACAAGGGGGAGGGCGTGGTCGAAAATGTCAATGCGCAGAGCGGCATGGTCAGCATCGACCATGGCCCGATCGCGACCTTGAATTGGCCTGCCATGACGATGGAATTCAAGGTCGCCAACAGCGCCTTGCTGCAGCAGCTCAAACCCAGGGCACGCATTGCTTTCGAAATCGTCGAGCGCCAGCCTGACGAATGGGTCGTCACCGGCGTGCGGCCCGCGCCGAACCCACATGCCGGACACTGACGGAGGCCCAGCCATGCTCAACAAGATCATCGACTGGTCGGGCCGGAATGTCTTCCTGGTCCTGCTTGCCACCCTGTTTGTTTCCATTGCCGGCATCTATGCGGTGCTGAAGACGCCGATCGATGCGCTGCCCGACTTGTCGGACGTGCAGGTGATCGTTTATACCGAGTATCCCGGCCAGGCGCCGCAGGTGGTGGAAGACCAGGTCACCTATCCGCTGACGACGGCCATGCTGTCGGTGCCGAAATCGAAAGTCGTGCGCGGCTTCTCGTTCTTCGGCGCCTCGTTCGTGTACATCATCTTCGAGGATGGCACCGACATCTACTGGGCGCGTTCGCGCGTGCTGGAATACCTGAACTTCGCCTCCGGGCGCATGCCCAAGGGCGTCACGCCGCAGATCGGCCCGGACGCCACCGGCGTCGGCTGGGTCTACCAGTACGCGGTGCAGGACAAGGACAAGAACCTGTCGCTGGCCGAGCTGCGCACGATGCAGGACTGGTACCTGCGCTACCAGTTGACCAAGGCGCATGGCGTGGCCGAAGTGGCATCCATCGGCGGCTTCGTGCAGACTTACCAGGTCACGGTCGACCCGGTCAAGCTGCGCGCCTACGGCATTCCCTTGTCCAAGGTGTCGCAGGTGATCCGCGATTCCAACCGCGACGTCGGCGGCCGCGTGGTGGAAATGGCTGAAACCGAGTACATGGTGCGCGGCAAGGGCTATCTGCGCGGCACCAAAGATATCGAGATGCTGGTGGTGAAAAGCGAGAAAGGCACTCCCGTGCTGATCCGCGACATCGCCCGCGTCGAACTGATGCCGGATGAGCGGCGCGGCGTGACCGAACTGAATGGCGAGGGTGAGGTGGTGTCGGGTATCGCCATGGCGCGCTACGGTCAGAATGCGCTGGAAGTGATCCACAATCTGAAGGAAAAGATCGCCGAACTTTCCACCGGCCTGCCGCAAGGCGTCTCGATCGAGGCGGTGTACGACCGTTCCGACCTGATCCACCGCGCCATCGATACCCTGAAGCGCACGCTGGTCGAGGAAAGCATCATCGTCGCGCTGGTCTGCATCGTGTTCCTGCTGCATGTGCGCAGCGCCCTGGTGGCGATCCTGATGCTGCCGATTGGCGTGCTGATGGCCTTCATCGCCATGCGCGCGCTAGGGATGAATTCCAACCTGATGAGCCTGGGTGGCATCGCGATCGCTATCGGCGCCATGGTCGATGCGGCGATCGTGATGATCGAGAATGCCCACAAGCACCTGGAGCGGCTGAAGGAAGGCGAGTCGCGGGTGGAAGCCATGCTGGCGGCATGCAAGGAAGTCGGGCCGTCGCTGTTCTTTTCGCTGCTGATCATCACCGTTTCCTTCCTGCCGGTGTTTACGCTGGAGTCGCAGGAAGGCCGTCTGTTCTCGCCGCTGGCCTATACCAAGACCTTCGCCATGGCAGGGGCGGCGCTGCTGTCGATCACGCTGGTGCCGGTGCTGATGATGCTGTTCATTCGCGGCAAGATCATGCCCGAGGCAAAGAACCCGGTGAACCGTTTCCTGATCTGGGCATACCGGCCGATTATCCGGGGCGTGATGCGCTGGAAAAAGCTCACCATTGTTGCCGCATTGGTCGTGCTGGGGATTTCTTTCTATCCGGCGGCGAAGCTGGGCAGCGAGTTCATGCCGACGCTCAACGAAGGTACCTTGCTGTACATGCCATCCAGTCTTCCTGGCATGTCGATCACCAAGGCGGCGGAACTGATGCAAACCCAGAACAAGATCATCAAGAGCTTTCCGGAAGTGGTCTCGGTCTGGGGCAAGGCGGGCCGCGCCAATACCGCCACCGATCCGGCGCCCACCGAGATGTTCGAGACCGTCATTAACCTGAAGCCCGAGTCGGAGTGGCGCGACGGCATGACCATGGATAAGCTGATCGCGGAAATGGACAAGGCCTTGCAATTCCCCGGCGTCTCCAACGCCTGGACCATGCCGATCAAGGCGCGCACCGACATGCTGTCGACCGGCATTCGCACGCCGATCGGCATCAAGGTGTTCGGCAAGGATCTCGCCGAAATGGAACGGCTGTCCAAGGAAATCGAGGCAGTGGTCAAGCAAGTGCCAGGCACGACTTCCGCCTTCGCCGAGCGCATCACCGGCGGTTTTTACCTCAATATCGAACCGGATCGGGCGCAACTGGCGCGCTATGGCCTCAGTGTCGGCGAGGTGCAGGATGTCATCGGTTCGGCGCTGGGCGGCGAAATGGTGACGACCACGGTGGAAGGGCGCGAACGCTTCGGCGTGACCGTGCGCTATCCGCGNNTGGGCCAGTTGGCCAAGATCGAAGTGGCCAAGGGCACGCCGGGCATCCGCACCGAAAATGCCTTGTTGTCGACTTATATCTACGTCGACATCCGCGACCGCGATATCGGCAGTTATGTGGCGGAAGCGCGCAAGGCGGTCAATGAGCAGGTGCAGTTTCCGGCCGGTTACTACGCCACCTGGAGCGGCCAGTTCGAGGCGATGGAGCGGGCGATCGGGAAAATGAAGATCGTGGTGCCGGTGACGCTGCTGATCATCTTCCTGCTGCTGTACCTGAACTTCAAGCGCCTGACCGAGACGCTGATCGTGATGCTGTCGGTGCCTTTTGCCTTGGTGGGCGGCGTGTGGCTGATGTGGCTGCTGGGCTATAACATGTCGGTCGCGGTCGCGGTCGGCTTCATCGCGCTGGCCGGCGTGGCGGCGGAAACCGGCGTAGTGATGCTGATCTACCTCGACCATGCCTGGGAAGAGGCCAAGGTGAAATGCCAGGCGGCCGGCACCACGCCGGGCGCTGCCGACCTGTACGCGGCGGTGATGGAAGGCGCGGTCGAGCGAGTGCGGCCGAAGATGATGACGGTGGTGGCGATCATGGCAGGCCTGTTGCCGATCCTGTGGGGCACCGGCACCGGCTCCGAAGTGATGAGCCGGATCGCCGCACCGATGGTCGGCGGCATGGTCTCATCGACGGTGCTGACGCTGGCCGTGATTCCGGCGTTGTATGCGCTGGTCAAGCAATGGCGGATCAACAAGGGATGGGAAAAATGACAATCTGGCGCGGCATGCAAGAATGGAAAACCATGGCTACAATCTGAACCATTTCCGCAAATGAAAACGAGTCGATGAAAATGAGCGGTAGCCACCATCACCACGGACACAGCCACGGGCACCATCACGCTCATGGCAGCAGCGATAACCTGAAAGCGGCGTTTTTCCTCAATTTTGCTTTCACCATCATTGAGGTGATCGGCGGCATCCTGACCAACAGTATCGCCATCCTCAGCGACGCGGTGCATGACCTGGGCGATTCGATGTCGCTGGCGCTGGCCTGGTATTTCCAGCGCCTGTCGCAGCGCGGCAGGACGCCGCAGGATACTTACGGCTACCGCCGCTATGCCCTGCTGGGCGGGCTGGTAACCGGCGGGGTGCTGGTCATCGGCCTGGGCTTTGTGCTGTGGAGCGCCTTTCATCGCCTGCTGGCGCCGGAACCGGTCAATGCGCCCGGCATGATCGTGCTGGCCGTGATCGGCGTGCTTTTCAACGGCGCGGCGGTGTTGCGCGTCAAGGGCGGTTCCTCGCTCACTGAAAAGGTGGTCACCTGGCATCTGATTGAGGATGTGCTGGGCTGGGTCGCGGTGCTGGTCGGCGCCGTCGTCATGGCGATCTGGAACTTGCCCATCATCGACCCGCTGCTGTCGATCGGCATTTCCATCTTCATCATCTGGAACGTGGTGCGCAGTCTGCGCCAGGTATTCGACGTCCTCATCCAGAAAGTGCCGGCCGCCTTTGACGTCATGCAGTTCGAGCGCGACGTGCTCAGTCATCCCAAGGTCATGTCGATGCACGATACCCATAGCTGGTCGGTGGATGGAGAAATCCATGTGCTGACCACGCATCTCGTCATGCAGCGCGACGCCACCCGTGACGAGATGATCGACGCCAAGAGCCATGTGCGCCGGCTGCTCGATGAGGATACTTTCGAGCATGTCACCGTGGATGTGGAGCTGGAAGGCGAGATGTGCGTGATCGGCAGCGGCCGCAAGGGCGTTATGCCTTGCGATCCGCATGATCATTCAGCCCATACTCATCCTCACCACTGAGTCCTTTCGGTGCTGCCGTGACCGTGCGGCAATCCGGCCGATGCGGCATGGCGACCGCCGGCAAGGCGCGTCAGAAGCTTGCGCGCCTCGTCCAGCAGCAGGACCGTGCTGGCGACCGCAACCGCCAGCCCCCAGTCTTCCAGGCTGAGCGCCGTAGTGCCGAACAAGGCTTGCGCCGGCGCCCAGTGCACGACCACCGCCTGCAGCAGGATCACGCCCGCCAGCGACAGCCACAGCATGCGGTTCTGGAAAAAATTGCGGTTGAAGGCGCTGCCGTTCTCCACGCGGGCGTTGAAGACATTGAAGAACTGGAACAGCACGAAGGTGGTGAAGGCGAGCGTCCGCGCATGGGGCTGGCTACCGTTATGCATGCCATAGTGCAGCACCGCCAGCGTGCCGACCATCATGGTGGCGCCGAAGAACAGGATGCGCACCAGCCGCGGCAGCGACAGCACGGCAGCGTTGCGGCTGCGCGGCGGCTCGTTCATCAGGCCAGGACGGGCGGCGTCGAGCGCCAGGGCAATCGCCGGCGGGCCATCCATGATCATCGCGACCCACAGGATTTGCAGCGGATTGAAAGGTTCCGGCAAGCCGGCCAGCGGCGCGAAAAAGATGGTCAGGATGGCGCCGATGGTGGTGGCCAGCTGGAAGCGCACGAACTTGACGATATTGTCGTAGAGCGCGCGGCCATTGTGCACGGCGCTGACGATGGTGGCGAAATTGTCGTCGGTCAGCACCATGCTGGCCGCTTCCCTGGTGACGGCCGTGCCGCCCATGCCCATGGCCACGCCGATGTCGGCATTCTTCAGCGCCGGCGCATCGTTGACGCCGTCGCCGGTCATCGCCACCACATGGCCGCGCGCCTTGAGCGCCTGCACGATCCTCACCTTGTGCTGCGGCGACACCCTGGCAAACACGGCAACGCGGTCGACGCGGGCGGCCAGCTGCGCGGCGTCGAGGGTATCCAGTTCGGCGCCGGCGAGCGCTTCGCCTTGTAGGCCGAGCGCGCCGGCAATCGCTTGCGCGGTGTCCTTGTGGTCGCCGGTGATCATCTTGACCTCGATGCCGGCCATGCGGCAGCAGGCGATGGCGTCGCGCGCTTCCGGTCGGGGTGGATCAAGCAAGCCGGCCAGACCCAGGAAGGTCAGTCCGCTGGCGCAGGCGGACAGGTCGGCGTCGCGGCCGATCTCCTCGCGCGGCGTTTCGCGCATGGCCAAGAGGATGATGCGCAAGCCGCTGGCGGCCATCTCGCGGTTCTCGGCCTTGATCGCCGCGGCCAGCGTCTCATCCAGCGGCATCGTGCCGTCGCGCCCGAGGTAATGGCTGCAGCGCGCCAGCAGCACGTCGGGCGCGCCCTTGAAGAAACCCGCAGTGGCGTCGCCGTCGGCGTGGAAGGTGGCCATGAACTTGTGGGCCGAATCGAACGGGATTTCGGCGATGCGCGGCATGCGCCCGACTACTTCAGCCTGCTCGATGCCGCCTTTCTTTGCCAGCGCCAGCAACGCCCCCTCGGTGGGGTCGCCGATCAGGCGGCCGTCTTCGATGCGGCTGTCGTTGCAGGCGACTGCCGCGGTCAGTAACAGTCGCAGGCCCGAAGGCAGGGCGGCTTCAGTCGTAGCGCCGACAGCGCGGATATCCCCCTGCGCGTCATAGCCTTCGCCGCTGACGGCAAAGCGGCCGCCGGCGTGGTAAATGGCGCGCGCCGTCATCCGGTTCATGGTCAGCGTGCCGGTCTTGTCGGAGCAGATCACGGTAGTGCAGCCGAGCGTCTCGACGCCGGACAGGCGCTTGACGATGGCGCGTTGCCTGGCCATCTTGTGCATGCCGATGGCCAGCGTGACGGTCACCACCACCGGCAAGCCTTCGGGAATCGCCGCCACCGCCAGCGCAATGGCATCCATGATGACGTCGTGGAGCGCCGAGCCGCGCAGCAATTGCAGGAAAAACAGCAAGCCGACCAGCGCCAGCGCTATTGCGCCCAGGCGTTTGCCCAACTGATCGAGCTGGCCCTGCAGCGGGCTGACGCTGTCCGGCGCTTGCGCCAGCTGTTCGGAAATGCGGCCCATTTCAGTGGATGTGCCGATCGCCGTCACCAGCAGTTCGGCGCGCCCGCGTGTCACCATGGTGTTCATATACAGCATGTTGTGGCGGTCGCCCAGCGCCGATTCCTCATCCGCCAGCGCATCCGCATTCTTTTCCACCGGCTGCGATTCGCCGGTCAGCGCCGATTCGTCGGCCGCCAGCTGGATCGCCTGCAGCAGCCGGCCGTCCGCCGGCACGCGGTCGCCCGCCTCCAGCAGCACGATATCGCCGGGGGCCAGTGCGGTCGCAGCCACTTCCAGCACGTCGCCGTCACGGCGCACGCGGGTGCTCGCGGGCAGCATTTTTTTCAGCGCAGCGAGGCTGGCTTCGGCCCGATGCTCCTGATAAAAGCCCACGACGGCATTGAAAATCACCACCGTCAGGATCACCAGCGCATCCTTGGTATTGCCGATCGCGGTGGCGAGGATGGCGGCGCCAATCAGTACGATGATCAGCACGCTCTTGAACTGGCTGAAGAACAATTTCCAAGGCGAAGTCGGCGGCTGTTGCGCTAGCTGGTTCGGGCCGCTGGCGGCGCTGCGTCGGCTGGCTTCGGTCTTGCTCAGGCCGGTGGCGGGATCGGTTTGCAGGCGCTGCAAGGCTTGGTCTGCGCTCAGGGTGTGCCAGGATACGTCCCGCGAGATGGGTGCGTGATCGGCTGGGGCGGCGGGATCGTCAAGGGTGGCGGGAGTGGACATGGGGATGCAATTCAATTTTTATTTGATGTTATCACCATGACCACGAATAAAAAGCTGAATTTACCGCATTGTTTCTTCCGAAAATGTATAAGTGTTCCTGATGCTTGACCTTGCCATCATGGGAAGGACGATAATGTGTTCATTCATCATACATTCACGATAAGCCGGGGTTGACCTCCATGAATAAAGTAATGTCGCGAAATAGCGGAGCGCCCGTATCACAGGAATTGTCGATCGGCATAGAAGGCATGACTTGCGCCTCGTGCGTGGCGCGCGTCGAGAAGGCGCTTGCCAGGGTGCCGGGCGTGACAGGCGCCAGCGTCAATCTGGCCACCGAAACGGCCAGGGTGGCGCTGGCGCCGCCGACATCCTTTGCCGATGTGAAGGCGGCCATCGAAAAGGCCGGCTATGCCATCGAGGAGGAAGAAGTCGATCTGGCCATCGAAGGCATGACGTGCGCTTCCTGCGTGGCGCGGGTGGAAAAGGCATTGAAGAAAGTGCCGGGCGTGATCGCCGCCGAGGTCAACCTGGCCACGGAGACGGCGCGTGTCACCGTCAACCGCGGTCTCGCTGCCGAAACCTTGCTGCAGGCGGTAGAAAAAGCCGGCTACCATGCCCGGCGCGCGCATGAGCAAAACCAGGTTCCGGCAGCGCAAAAAAGCCATGGCGGCCTGGCGGTCGTGGTGGCGGCGGCGTTGTCGCTGCCCTTGATGGCGCCGATGCTGCTCGAACTGGGCGGCGGCCATTACATGCTGCCGGGCTGGCTGCAATGGTTGCTGGCGACCCCGGTGCAGTTCTGGCTGGGCGCGCGCTTCTACCGCGCCGGCTGGAAAGCGGTGAAGGCCGGCGCCGGCAACATGGACTTGCTGGTTGCCCTGGGCACCAGCGCAGCCTACGGATTGAGCGTTTATCAATTGCTGGCGCATGGCGACCATGGCATGCCGCACCTGTATTTCGAAGCTTCGGCCGTGGTGATCACGCTGGTCTTGCTCGGCAAATGGCTGGAAGCGCGCGCCAAGCGCCAGACAGCGACGGCGATCCGCGCGCTGCAGGCCCTGCGCCCGGCGGTGGCGCGGGTGCGGCGCGACGGCGTCGACACGGACATCCCAGTGGGGCAGGTGAAGCTGGGCGACCTGGTAGTGGTGCGCCCGGGCGAGCGTATTCCAGTCGATGGCGAGGTGGTGGAGGGCGCCAGTCACGTGGATGAATCCCTGCTCACCGGGGAAAGCCTGCCGGTGGCCAGGCACGTCAACGACAGGATCACCGGCGGCGCCATCAATGGCGACGGCTTGCTGCTGGTGCGCACCGGCGCCATCGGTGCCGAAACCGCGCTGGCCCGCATCATTCGCCTGGTGGAAAGCGCACAGGCGGCCAAGGCGCCGATCCAGCGCCTGGTGGACAAGGTCAGCGCAGTGTTCGTCCCCGTGGTGCTGCTGATCGCCCTGGCGACGTTCGCCGGCTGGTGGCTGGCCGGCGCCGGCGGTGAAACGGCCATCATCAATGCCGTGGCGGTGCTGGTGATCGCCTGTCCGTGCGCGCTGGGACTGGCGACGCCGGCCGCCATCATGGCCGGCACCGGCGTCGGCGCGCGCCACGGCATCCTCATCAAGGATGCCGAAGCGCTGGAAGTCGCGCATGGCGTCACCACGGTGGTGTTCGACAAGACCGGCACGCTTACCGTCGGCAAGCCGGCGCTGGTGGCACTGGCGCCGCTGGACATCGCGCAGCGCGATCTTCTGCAACTGGCCGCCGCGATCCAGAGTGGCAGTGAACATCCGCTGGCGCGCGCCGTCATCGAACGCGCGCAGAAAGAGGGCGTGGCCGTGCTGCCGGCGGCGGAACTGCAGGCCTTGCCAGGCCGCGGCCTGGCGGCAACGGTAAATGGCATGGCGCTGCGACTGGGCAGTAGCCGCCTGATGCAGGAACTGGGAGTTGATCTTGCACCGCTGCAGGCGCGCGCCAGCGAACTGGAACATGCCGGGCGCACGGTTTCCTGGCTGGCCAGCATGGGCCCATCGGCGCGCTTGCTGGGCTTGCTGGCCTTTGGCGACCAGATCAAGCCCGGCGCGAAGGAAGCCGTTGCAGGCTTGCATGCCCTCGGCGTGGATACGGTGCTGCTGACAGGCGACAACCGTGGCAGCGCGGCGGCAGTCGGCCAGGCGCTCGGTATCCGTCAGGTGGTCGCGGAGGTGCTGCCGGAGGACAAGGCCGGCAAGGTCGGCGCATTGAAACGGGCCGGCCAGGTGGTCGCCATGGTCGGTGACGGCGTCAACGATGCGCCGGCGCTGGCGGCGGCCGATGTCGGGATTGCCATGGGTACCGGCACCGATGTCGCCATGCATGCCGCCGGCGTGACGCTGATGCGCGGCGACCCGGCCCTGGTGGCTGATGCGATCGATATCTCGCGGCGCACTTACGGCAAGATCCGGCAAAACCTGTTCTGGGCTTTCTTCTACAACCTGGTCGGCATACCGCTGGCGGCAATGGGCATGCTGAACCCGGTGGTGGCCGGCGCCGCCATGGCCTTCAGCTCAGTCTCGGTGATCAGCAATGCCTTGCTGTTGCGGCGCTGGAAACCTGCCGGGCAAGGCGCGGCGCGAAGCCAGGGGGAATTGCAATTCAGTCAAACGAATTTGGGAAAGGATGCAGCATGAACATCGGCGAAGCAGCGGCCGCCACCGGCGTGTCCGCCAAGATGATCCGTTATTACGAAAGCATTCAGCTGATTCAGCCGGGCAAGCGCACGGAGGCCAATTACCGTACTTACGGCGAAAAGGATTTGCATAATCTGCGCTTCATCAAGCGTGCCCGTACGCTGGGATTTTCGCTCGACCAGATCCGGGAATTGCTGTCGCTGTGGCAGGATTCGAAACGGGCCAGCGCCGACGTCAAGGCCATCGCCCAGGCGCACGTGGCGGAGCTGCAGACGCGCATCGAAGAATTGACGGAAATGCGCGACACGCTAAGCCATCTGGCGCAAGTTTGCAGCGGCGATCACCGGCCGGATTGCCCGATCCTGCAAAGCCTGGCGGAAGCTGACGACAAACCGCGCTGCCATTAGACAAACCGCGCTGTCATTAGNNAAAAAAAAGCAGCCTGGTCAGGCTGCCTTGCTTGCTTCTCCGGACTGTTGAAAGCCCGCGAGTTCAGGCGGCGCTGCTGCTCTTGACCGGGTAGCCGGCTTCTTCCACCGCCGCGGCGATATCCGCCAATGCCGCGGTGGAGGCGATCTTCACCTTTTGCGTCGCCAGATCGACTTCGACTGTGGCGGCGTCATCCACTTCCTTTACCGAGCGCGTGACTGCACCGACACAGTGGCCGCAACTCATTCCTTCTACTAGCAGTTCATACATGACAGACTCCTTGGCAAGTGATTCAGTAATCATACTGTAGCGCTTGCCACTGTGGGAAGGTCAAGAAAAAACAGCGTTTATCATGGCGTGTGCCGCTGCCGCTATTTTGCGGATTCCTTCTCCAGCAGCACGCGTTTGCGTTCGATGCCCCAGCGGTAGCCCGACAGCTTGCCGTCGCTGCGCACGACGCGATGACAGGGAATGGCCACCGCCAGCGCATTGGCGGCGCAGGCGCCGGCGACGGCCCGTACTGCATCCGGCGCGCCGATGCGCCGGGCGATATCGGTGTAGGTGGCGGTTACGCCGGCGGGAATGGCGCGCAGCGCTTCCCACACGCGCTGCTGGAACGCCGTGCCGCGCACATCCAGTGGCAGGTCCAGGCCGATGCCGGGCGCCTCGACAAAGCCGACCACCCTAGCCACCACCTGCTCGAAATCCTTGTCGCCACCGATCAGTTCGGCGCGCGGGAAGCGGTCCTGCAAGTCGCGCAACAGCGCCTCCGGATCGTCGCCCATCAGGATCGCGCAAATGCCGCGCGCGCTTTGCGCCACCAGGATTGCGCCCAGCGAGCATTGGCCGACGGCAAAGCGGATGGTTGTGCTGACGCCGCCGGCGCGGTAGGCGGTCGGCGACATGCCGAGCAAGGCATGGGATTTTTCATAGAAACGGCTGCTGGCGTTGAAGCCGGCATCGAAAATGGCTTCCGTCACCGTGCCGCTCTTTTGCAGGGCATGGCGCATGCGTTGCGCGCGATGGGCGTGGGCGTACTGCCGGGGTGTCAGGCCGGTGACTTGCCTGAATACGCGCTGGAAATGGTAAAGGCTCATGCCTGCCTGTTGCGCCAGTTCGGCCAAACCGGGTGCTGCTGCCGCTTGTTCGATGGCGCGGCATGCCTGGATGATCAGCTCGGCCTGTAGCGCGGCGCGTGGCAATTGCTCCGGCTTACAACGGCGGCATGGCCGAAATCCGGCTGCTTCGGCCTCCTGGGAAGTGGCGAAGAAGCTGACATTCTCCGGGCGCGCCAACCGCGCCGCACAGGAAGGCCGGCAATACACGCCGGTGGTCTTGACGGCGTAACAGAATTTGCCGTCTGCGCTGGCATCGCGCGCCATGACAGCTGCCCAGCGCGGATCATCGAGCGTAGCGGTGGCGCGCATGGCGGACATGTCGGAAACGCTCATCCTGCAGCTCCTTCAAGGCTTCAATCGACAAAACATGAAAACCAGTTTATCAAGCGGCGCGATTGGCTGCACTCCGGGGATTGCTTTCAAATCCGGCTTCCCTGTTCATGGGAGAGTCAAATCAAGAGCAGAGTAATGCCATGTTGTTTAATAGATATGCTTGCCTGTTAAATACAGGCTGATATTGTTATTATTAATTCAATCACGTAGTGTCCAATGGATTTTTAAAGCCGACATATGGAAAAAAATATATACAGCCCGACGCGCGCAGCATTGAAAACCGAAGACATCCGGCCAGGATCGCCCGTGAAAGGCGTGCTGGTTGGCGCGGCCATCGATATTGGCGGTTCGCTTTTCCTCGGGGGCGTCGTTGTGCTGATCTACAGTTTTATCCTGGGCATGCAGGGGCATTCGCCCGAAGAAATTCAGGAACTTCTGTCTTCCTTATCCCCGTGGTCGACAATTGGAATCATTTCTTCTGTGCTGGGTCTGCTATTGTCGGTAATTGCAGGTTATCAGTGTGCCGCAATAGCCAGGCGTAATAATTATCGGGCGCCCGGCATATTGGCGCTTGTCTCCATGGCGTTTGCGGGAGTGCTAAGCAGAGAGATGTATACCGTTGGGGAATCCATTGGAATGGCGGCGAGCACTGCGCTGGCGATACTGGGTGGCGCCTGGATGTGCCATCGCTGGCGTACTGCTGAAATTTCGGATCGATCGAGTCTATAGTTTATTTCTTAAAAACCAGCATGCGCACCCTTGAATTAAAAATCCCCCCGCCCATCGTTGCGCTGACCTGCGCCGCCTTGATGTATGCCGCCACGCGGCTTGTTCCTGAATGGCGCTGGAGCTGGGAGAACAGCGGCGCCTGGGGCGTTGTCGTGGCGCTTGCCGGAATTGCGCTGGACGCGCTCGGCCTCGTGGCATTTCTGCGCGCCAAAACGACCGTCAATCCGCTGGCGCCGTCCGCCTCCTCGACGATCGTGCAAAGCGGCGTATACCGCCATACCCGCAACCCGATGTATCTCGGCATGCTGCTGGTGCTGCTGGGATTCGCGTTGTATCTGGCGCATCCGGTGCCGTTCCTGCTGCTACCCGTATTCCCGGCTTACCTCACGCGCTTCCAGATCATTCCGGAGGAACGTATTCTGGCCGCCAAGTTCGGCGCGGAGTACTCGGCCTATGCTTCCCGGGTGCGCAGATGGTTATGAATTAAAGCCGATTCTCGGCCAGGCGCGCCGCATCAGGATGCGTCATCGGCAATCGCGCCAGCCGGCTGGGCGATGCCCAGCCTTTGCAGGCGCCGCTTGAACGCATGGCGCGAAATTCCCAAGTGTTCGGCAGCCTGTCCCTTGTGTCCGCCGGCTTCGCGCAGCGCGTTCAGCATCAATTCCCGTTCGGTGCTGGCCAGCGCATCTTCGATGTTCGGCGTGCCAGGATGCGGCTGCGGCGCCGGTTTGGCGAGTTGCTCCTGTTCTCCATCAACCAGCTCGCGCGGCAAGGCGGCCGCGTCGATAGTCCCGCCGGGATAGAGAATGGTGAAGCGTTCGATCAGGTTTTTCAGCTCGCGCACGTTGCCCGGCCAGCGATAGGCGAGCAAAGCCTGCTTCGCCTCTTCTGACAGGATGATCGGCCTGGAACGCTCTTCGCGCGCAAAGGCGCGGGAAAAATGTTCGATCAGCGCCAGCACATCGGCGCCGCGCTCGCGCAGCGGCGGAATGTTCAGCTGGATGACATTCAGGCGGAAGTAGAGGTCTTCGCGGAAGCTGCCTTCGCTTGCCGCGGCGGCAAGGTCGCGGTTGGTGGCGGCGACCACGCGCACATCGGAAGACTGGGTGCGTCCGCTGCCGATCGGCCGGTACTGGCCGTTTTCCAGGAAGTGCAGCAGCTTGGCTTGCAGCGGCAGCGGCAATTCGCCGATTTCATCGAGAAACAGCGTGCCCTTGTCGGCCAGCGCCACCAGCCCGACGCGGCGCTGATGGGCGCCGGTGTAGGCGCCTTTTTCGGCGCCGAAGAGCTCGGCCTCGATCAGCTGCTCCGGCAGCGAGGCGCAGTTGATTTCGATGAAGGGGCCGGCCGCGCGCGGGCTCGCCGAGTGGATCGCGCGCGCCACCAGCGCCTTGCCGGTGCCGGACTCTCCCAGCACGAGGATGCGCATCGCATTGCTGGCAGCGACGCGGTCGATGGTCGTCACCAGTTCGCGCATGGCCGGACTGGCGCCCAGCAAGCCGGATTCCCTCAGCGTTTCGCCGCGATGGAACGCCAGTTCCTCGACCATCTGCCGCCGCTCCAGCGTGGCGCGGATGGTCATCGACAAATCGTCCAGGTCGAACGGCTTGGTGATGTAATCGGCGGCGCCGAGCTTGACCGCCTTGACGGCGGAGCGGGTGTCGCCGTGCGCGGAAATCATGATGACCTGGGCCGCTGCCTGCTGCGCCTTGAGCGCTTCGAGCACGTCCAGGCCCGACATGTCGGGCAGTTTCAGATCAAGCAAGATCAGCTCCGGCTGCAGTTGCGCGGCCGCGCTCAACCCGGCGGCGGCGGTGCCGGCGCCATGCACGACATGGCCTTCGTCTTCCAGCGCAAAGGTAAGCGAGCGCACCAGGTTGGATTCGTCGTCAATGATGAGGATGCTGGCCATCGTTATCTTCATTCAGGGGAAAGTAAACACGCACCGAAGTGCCGTTGCCCGGGCTGCTCTGGATATCCAGTCGGCCGCCGTTCATTTCGGCCAGCTGGCGCGAGATGCTCAGGCCCAGGCCCATGCCTTTGGTCTTGGTGCTGTAGAAAGGGTCGGTCACGCGCGGCAGCAGGCCGGCTGGAATGCCGTGACCGGTATCGCTGATTTCGAGCTCCGCCATGCCGGCCGCGCGCGAGGCGCGCAGCACGACGGCGCCGCCCTGATCGCAGGCCTGGATGGCATTGATGACGAGATTGAACAGGATCTGCAGGACATGATCGGCGTCGGCCCGCAGCACCAGGTCGGCATCGCCCTGCGCCGACAGCGATACGCCGCGCGCATGGGCCTCCGGCGCCAGCAGCTCGGTAGTGTGGCGAAACACTTCGCGCACCGCCACATTCGCACTTGTCGCAGGACGCGGCCGGCCGAAGTCCAGCAGCTGGCTCACCGCGCGGGCGAGCCGGTCGATTTCGCTTTCCATGTCGTCCAGCAGCTGCAGGCGGCGCGGATCCTGTTCGCGGCGCGCCAGCGCCTGCACGCTGGTCTTGACCGCCGCCAGCGGGTTGCGGACTTCATGCGCGATCTGCGTCGCGAATTCGCCCAGCACCGCCATCTTTTCCATCTTCACGATGCGCGCAAGATGCGCCTCCAGCTTGCCGGCCATGGCGTCGAACGCGCGCGAGACGGTGGCGATTTCATCCTGCCCGGGGTCGGCGATGCGGTATTCCAGCCTGCCGCCCGAAATTGCATGGGCGCCCAGCAGCAGCTCCCTGACGCGCTCGCGCAGGCTGACCGACATGCGGTAAAACAGCAGCACGATCAGGATCGCCCCCACCACGACAGCGATGAACAGGGCGCGGCGCATGCGGTCGAACGGCCCCGCCAGCGCAGTGGCGTCCACCTGCAGCATCGGCTGCCAGCCGGGCAGGAATTCCGGACCGGGCACCAGCGTGCCGGACGGCCGCACCGGCAGCCCGACGCTGTTGAAGTAGCCGGCTGGCGTTTTCAGGATCGGCTTCAGGGTGCCGCCCGCGGTGTCGCTGCCCATCTGCTCGGTCAGCGATGCCAGGCGCACATGCAGGGCAACCTGCCCGGCGGGGCCGTGGCCGGATCGCTGCTCGCGCAGCGGATGCCGCAACAGCAGCCAGCCAGCCTCGCCATCCTGCGGCGCGGACGGACCGATCAGGTCGATCTCGCCGATGCGCATCCTGGGCAGCCCTTCAGTGTTGAAGGCGGTATCGCTCCAGTAAGGCGGACCGGATGCCGCCTGTCCCGGAATCACCTGCCGCAGCTTCTCGTCGTTTGAAAAAAACAGGATGCCAAATAAGTCCGGCAAATCCGATTCGACTTGCAGCAATGCGTGAACCTGCTGCGATGCCGCGCCCGACTGGGTGACGGCAAACTGGTTAATTCCAGGGAAATTGGCCAGCGTTTCAATCTGATAGCGCCGAGCATCGAGAAAGGCGGACAGCCGGCTGGCGGTCGCGGTCAGTTGTACCGACAGCTTGTCATCGATGACGGTCTGGAAGGCCGACTCGGCAAACCGGTCGTACAGCAGTCCGACCCAGACCACCGGCAGCGCCGAGGCCAGCAGGGACCAGACCAGATAACGGCGGATGATGCTTCTTTTAATGGCCATCAGGCGTCTGGCTGTTGCAGCGTTGTGAAGGGAGGAGGAGGGGACTTTTTAAAAACAGGCAAGGAGCATGCCTTCCCGTAATAAAGTCCGATTTTCTGCAAGACGCCGGCGTTGCTCACTGGACGGCTGGAGACAGAAATCCCAATAAGAAATTCTGAGCGATTTCCGCTCATGCCGTCAATCGAAATGAGCGGAAGCCGCCCGCGTGAGCGCTCAGGATGTGAGCGTTCTGTCAACGTTAAGCATGAATTCAAGCCTGCAGGCGGCTATTTGATGCTGGTTTGGCATTTTTTTCCAGGGGCAATACCCTGGCACGCCATTTGCGAAGAAAGCTGTCAGCAAATAGGCGGCGACAACCCGCGCTTTAATCGAATAATGACAAGATAGAAGCTTAATTGCTTATTTGCCAAGGAGACAAGAATGTTCAGATCAACCCCTGCCTTTTTCTGTGCCGACAGACTGCGCCGTGTATGCGCGGTGCTGTGCTGCGTCGTCGCCGGCTTGCTTGCTGCGCCGGGCGAGGCGCAGGCGCGCATCGAACTTGGCGCCCCGGCCGGGCAGGCCGATGCCGTTGTCGGCTGCATGTTTCCGCTGAGCGGGCGGGCCGCGCTGTACGGCCGCGACAGCATCGGCGGCATCAAGGTGGCGCTGGCCGACCTGCAGGCGCAGCTCGGCGGAAAGAACGCGCCGCGGCTGCGCGTGATCGTCGAGGATGACCGTTCCAAGGCATCGTTTGCGCAGCGCATCGCTACCGACTACGTGGAGCATGATAAGGCGCGCTTCCTGTGCGGCGTGGTCAGTTCGGGCGTGGCCCAGGCGGTCAGCCGGGTGGCGAAGGAGCGCGGCGTACTGTTCATCGGCACCGATCATGCGTCGTCGCGCCTGACCATCGAGGAATTCAACCGCTACTACTTCCGCCTGTCCAACAGCACTTACACGTCGATGGCCGCGGGGGCGCGCTATCTGGCCGACCTGCAAAAGAAGACCGGCTGGAAGCGCCTGGTATTCCTCGGCCCCGACTATGACTACGGCCACGTCTCCTGGCGCGACCTCAAGTCGAACCTGGACCGCCTCGGCGTGCGTTACCAGGTCGCGGGCGAATACTGGCCCAAGCTGTACGAGCCGGACTACTCGGCATACATCGCTGAACTGGCCGAGTCGAAAGCGGATATCGCCGTGATCGGCCTGTGGGGCAGCGACTTCGTCACCTTCCTCAAGCAAGCGATTTCCAGCGGCTTGAATAGCCGCATGCTGATTGCCAACTTCGATACCGGCGGTAATTACGATGTGCTGGAGTCGCTCGGCGAGCATGCGCCCGGCGGCCTGATCCTGTCCGCCCGTCATCACAACAACTGGCCCGATACGCCGCGCAACCGCAAGTTCGTGAGCGACTTCCACAAGCTCGAAGGCCGCTATCCGACCTATGCGGCGGAAGGCGCCTACAGCGGCATCATCGCCATCGGCCGGGCGCTCGCCAGTGCCGGCAAGACTGCCGGCGCCGACAGGCTGATCGCCGCGCTCGAAGGGATGCGCCTCGACTTGCCGGAAGATCCGCCAGGTTTCCGTTCCTATATCGACCCGCTGACGCACCAGGTCGTGCAGGCGCAGGCGATCGGCGAAGTGGTGGCCAGCGGCGCCTTCCCTCCCGCGCAGGTGATGCTGTCGAACTGGATCGTTTACCCGGCCGAGGCGCTGCGCCCGCCCGCCGACCTTATTCAGCAGCGGCGGGCGCGTGCCCGGCCTGCACCCGTTTTAGTCCAACCACAAACGAAAGAGGAGTAACACATGAGCGTTCAACGCCCATCCGCACGCAAGGCCGGCCTGGCCCTCGTCGCATTGTCCGTCGCCGTTTCGGCGGCCTTCGCGCCGGCAGCTCACGCCGCCGAGAATGGCAAATTCCGTATCGGCATCGTCACTTTCCTGTCGGGCGGCGCCGCCGGCCCGTTCGGCGTGCCTGCCGCCAATGCCGCCAAGCTGACGGTGGAAGCCTTGAATGCCGGCGCCCTGCCGGCTCCCTACAACAAGAAGGGCATCAACGGCACCGAGATCGAAATCGTCATCATCGATGAAAATGGCGGCGCCACCAAGCAGGTCGAGGAATACCGCAACCTGGTGCAGCGCCAGAAGGTCGACGCCGTGGTCGGCTACATCTCCTCCGGCGACTGCCTGGCGATCGCGCCGGTGGCCGAGGAGCTGAAGACCCCGACCGTATTCTTCGATTGCGGCACCTCGCGCCTGTTCGAAACCGTCAAGAATCCGAAGTACCTGTTCCGCACCGGCCCCGACGCCGTGACCGATAACGTCGCGCTGGCGCACTACATCGCCGAAACCCGTCCGAACGTCAAGACGGTTGCCAGCATCCAGCAGAATTATTCCTGGGGCCAGGATTCCTGGAACGACTTCATCCTCACCCTGAAGCATCTCAAGCCTGAAGTGAAAGTCGTCTCCGAGCAATGGCCGAAGCTGATGCAGGGCCAGTACGGCGCTGAAATCTCCGCGCTGTCGGTCGCCAATGCCGATCTGGTGCATTCCAGCTTCTGGGGCGGCGACATGGAAGCCCTGATGCTGCAAGGATCGGCGCGTGGCCTGTTCGACAAGAGCACCGCTGCCCTGACCTGCGGCGACACCGGCGTCGAAGACTTCAAGGACAAGGTGCCGAACGGCGTGATCATCGGCGCGCGTGGCCCGTACGGCATCTACGCCCCGAAGAACCCGCTGAACGACTGGTTCCGTCCGAAGTTCATCGCTCAGTACAAGGAATGGCCGACCTATCCGGCTTACAAGATGGCCCAGGCCATCCTCGGCATCAAGGCTGCCGCTGAAAAGACTGGCAAGCCCAATACCATGCCGACGTCGGACAACGTCATCCAGGGCCTGAAAGGCCTGACCTATGAAGCGCCGAGCGGCACCGTGCGCATGTCCAGCGCCGGCGGCCACCAGGCTGTGCAGGGCGTCTCCTATGGCGAATACCAGTACGATCCGAAGACCAAGAAGGGCGGCGTCGTCAAGGTGAAGAACTATCCCGCCGAATGCCTGATGCCACCGGACGGCACCACTGCCGCTGACTGGATCAAGGCCGGCATGCCGGGAGCGAAGTGCAAGTAATGAAGCATCCTTGCCGCTAGCCTGGCTGCGGCATCGGCGCGCCCGCCGGATTCGCTGATCCATCAGCGGATTGCGGCGGGCGCGGCTGATTCATCCGGCTGTTCTCCTGTTTTTAAACTTCTGAGCAAGCGACCGTAAAGCAGCTGCAACACGGCTGAAGCGCCGGCTTATCTACGGAATACTATGAATACCCTATTCGCAATATTTATCGACGGGATGATCTATGCCTCGTGGCTGTTTCTCGTCGCCGCGGGTCTCACCGTGATCTACGGTGTGATGCGCATCCTGAACATGGCCCACGGCAGCTTTTACGCCATCGGCGCCTACAGCGCCGCCTCGCTGGTGGGCTGGTACTTCAACGGTGACGGCGACTCGTCGCCTTACTGGAGCTATGCGCTGCTGCTCGGCTGCGCGCTCGTCGCCGGCCTGGTGGTCGGTCTGGTCCTGGAGCAGGGCCTGCTGCGCTTCATGCGCGGCCGCGATGAAACGCTGATGGTGATCGTCACGTATGCCCTGCTGCTGATTCTCGAGGACACCACCAAGCTGCTGTGGGGCGTCGATCCGTATTTCGCCTATCAGCCTTATCGTCTGCTCGGTCAAAGCTCGGTTGGCGATGTGCTGCGCTTCGCCAACTATGACCTTGCGCTGATTATCGTTTCCATCCTGGTCGGCCTCGCCGCCTGGTATGCGCTGAACCGCACCAACAAGGGCCGCCTGCTGCGCGCCGTGATCCATGACCGCGAAGTGGCGATGGCCATGGGCGTCAACGTGAATGTGATGTTTGCCGTGACCTTCGTGATCGGCACCATGCTGGGCGCACTGGCCGGCGCCCTGACTGCGCCGGCGATTTCCGTGACGCCGGGCATCGGCATTGAAGTCATCGTGCTGGCGTTTGCAGTGGTGGTGGTCGGTGGCCTGGGCAGCATCGGCGGCGCCGCTGTCGGCGCGCTGCTGGTCGGCCTGACCCGTTCGTTTGCAGTCCACCTCGCGCCGGAGATCGAGTTGTTCGTGATCTACGGCGTCATGTTCCTGGTCCTGGCGGTGCGCCCGCAAGGCCTGTTCGGACAGATTCTTGCAAGGAAGATCTAAAATCATGCGTACTGAACTTTCATTATTGGTCGCGGCCGTCGTCATCGCGGTCGGCGGCTTCCTGGCGCCGGACTGGCTGAGCTTTTTGCTCACGCTGGCGTTCGCCAAGGCACTGGTGGTGCTGGGCGTCGTGGTGCAGATGCGCGTCGGCCTGGTGACTTTCGGCCAGGCGCTGTTCTACTGCGTCGGCGGCTATGCGGCCGGTCTGGCGATGCAATACCTGGGCGTGCGCGACGCCTTTGTCCTGCTGGCCCTCGGCGTCGGCGTCGCGGTGGCGTTTGCCGCCGTCTGCGGCCTGTTGCTGGCGCGCTACCGCGACATTTTCTTCGCCATGCTGACCATGGCGCTGTCGATGGTGCTGTTCGGCGTGCTGGTCAAGTCGTCGGGGCTCGGTTCTACCGATGGCTTCAACGTCTCGATGCCGACCTACTTCGGTTGGGAACCGTCGCCGGAATCCGCCAAACGCGTGATCTTCCTGCTGACGGTGGGTATCAGCGCGGTGGCAGCGATCGCCTTCCACCAGTTGATGAAGTCAGGCCTCGGCCTGGTTTCGGAAGCGATCCGCGAAAACGAGATCCGCGTCGAATATCTCGGCATCTCGCCGCGCGCTGCCATCTACGCGAACTACATCTTCGCCGCTGGTATTTCCGCGCTGGGCGGCGGGCTGACCGCGATGGCCACCGGTCATATCGATCCCGACATGGCGTTCTGGACGACCTCCGGCGAATTCGTGTTCATCGCGATCCTGGGCGGCACCGGCCATGTGGCCGCGCCGTTCATTGCCGCTATCGTGTTCGCCGCGGTGCGCACCTTCGCCATCCAGGAAGCGCCGCATACCTGGCAATTGATGCTGGGCACGGTGCTGTTGATCCTGATCATCTTCCTGCCGAAAGGCCTGTGGAGCCTGGTCAGCAGGCGCAAGGCCGCGGCAATCCCCGACGCCACTACCGCCGCCACTACCGCAGAGGTGAAAGCATGACCGCGATTCTCGAAACCATCGACCTGCAGCGCACCTTTGGCGCGGTGGTCGCCGCGCGCGACATCAACGTGCGCATCAACAAGGGCGAAGTGGTCGGCGTGATCGGCTCCAACGGCGCCGGCAAGACCACTTTCATCAACATGGTCACCGGCTACCTGCCGCCTTCGGGAGGCAAGATCCTGTTCGAGGGCCAGCCCATCATCGGCCGCGCTTCGCGTGAAATCACCCGCATGGGCATGGCGCGCTCGTTCCAGGTCGCGCAACTGTTCCCGCAACTGAGTGTGCTGGACAACGTCATGGTGGCGCTGGTGTCGGCGGAAAGCCCGCGCCCGGCCTTCATGGCCGGCTACGACACGCCGGTGCGGCGCAAGCGCGCGCTCGAGATTCTCGATGAATTCGGCGTCGGCCATCTTGCCCATGCGCTGGTGAGCGCCGTGCCGCAGGGCGCGCGCAAGCTGATCGATATCGCCATGGCACTGGTCAGCAATCCGCGCATGCTGCTGCTCGACGAGCCGACTTCCGGCGTCAGCGTCGAAGAAAAATTCCCGCTGATGGATACCGTGATGGCGGCGGTGCGGCATCACGGCACCACCGTGCTGTTCGTCGAACATGACATGGATATCGTGGCCCGCTACGTATCGCGTATCCTGGCGTTCTACAGCGGCGAAATCATCGCCGACGGCGCGCCCGCTGACGTGCTGGGCAACGAACGGGTGCAAGAGCTGGTGATCGGCCACCACATCGTTCCATCGGAAATTCTGGAAGGAAAAACAGCATGAGCCAGTCACTGCTCTCGATTCAAAACCTGAACGTGGCCATCGATCGCATTCCCATTCTGCGCGACGTCTGCATGGAAGTGCCGAAGGGCGCTATGGTCGGCCTGATCGGCCGCAATGGCGCCGGCAAGACCACGCTGATGCGCTCCATCATGGGCCTGATGCCGGTCGATGCGCAGAAGCTCGAAGTCAATGGCGAAAATCTCGCCAATGTCGCGCCGCACGGCCGCGCGCCGCGCGGCATCAGCTACATGCCGGAAGATCGTCGCCTGATTCCCTCGCTGACGGTGGAAGAGAACGTGCTGCTGCCATCCTGGGCCAACAGTATTCCGAATACTGCAGAGCGCCTCGAATGGATCTACAGCCTGATGCCTGAGGTCAGGGAGTTCCGCGGCCGCCGCGCCCTGCAGCTGTCGGGCGGGCAGCAAAAGCTGGTGGCGCTGGCGCGCGCACTGATGCCGGGCCGCACCCTGCTGCTGCTCGACGAACCGTTCGAAGGGGTGGCGCCGGTGCTGTCGCGCCGCCTGACGGAAGTGATCGCCACCTTGCGCAGCAAGGGAATGTCGATCATCCTGTCGGAATCCGACGATACTCATTCCGCCGACCTGGTCGACCGCGTGTTCCGCATCGAACGCGGCGTGGTCACCGCCGGCTAAGTCACCAGGAGAAACGCAATGTCTCAATTCATTTTTGAAACCGCGCCGAAAATCGTCTGCGAACAGGGCGCCGCTGGCAAGCTCGGCGAACTGGCCCGCCAGTTGGGCGTCACCAACATGTTCGTCGTCACCGACAAGTTCCTGCACGAGTCGGGCATGCTGAAGGGCGCGCTGGACAGCCTGCAAGCCGCCGGCATCCAGGTCGCCGTGTTTTCCGACGTCCTGGCCGATCCGCCGGAAGTCAGCGTGCTGGCCGCCGTCGAGCAGGCGCGCACCGCCGGCGTGGATGGTGTCACCGGTTTCGGCGGCGGCAGTTCGATGGACACCGCCAAGCTGGTTGCGCTGCTGGTGAAATCGCCGCAGCCGCTGCCGGAAATCTATGGCGTCGGCCTGGCGCGCGGGCCGCGCCTGCCGCTGGTGCAGGTGCCGACTACCGCCGGCACCGGCTCGGAAGTGACGGCGATCTCGATCCTGACCACGCCGAGCAACGAGAAGAAAGGCGTGGTCTCTTCCTTCCTGTACCCGGATGTGGCGCTGCTGGACAGCCTGCTGACCCTCGGCCTGCCGCCGCGCATCACCGCCATGACCGGCGTCGATGCGATGGTGCATGCGATCGAGTCCTACACCAGCCGCCACAAGAAGAATCCGCTGTCGGATTCGCTGGCGCTGCGCGCCTTGACCATGTTGTACAACAATATCCGCACCGTGATCCGCGACGGCAAGGATGCCGATGCCCGCGAAGCAATGCTGCTGGGTTCGCTGTTCGCCGGCATGGCTTTCGCCAATGCGCCGGTGGCGGCAGTCCATGCACTGGCTTATCCGCTCGGCGGCCATTATCATTTGCCGCATGGTCTGACCAATGCGCTGGTGCTGGTGCCTGTGCTGGAATTCAACCGCGAGGCGGCGGCGCCGCTGTATGCCGAGCTCGCCCGTGCCATCCTGCCGGGACGCAGCTTCGCCAGCGACCTGGAAGCCACCGATGCATTCATCTCGGCAATCCGTGCGCTGGTCGCCGAGATGCCCTTTGAGCAAAACCTGAAGAGCGCCGGGGTACCGGAAAGCGATCTGGAAATGCTGGCGAAGGATGCGATGAACGTGCAGCGCCTGCTGGTGAACAACCCGCGCGATGTCGGCTATGATGATGCGCTGGCCATTTACCGTGCAGTCTATTGATAATCTAATGAATAGCGAAATCATGCAACTCAAGGATTCCAGCCTTTTCAGGCAACAAGCCTATATCGACGGCAGCTGGGTCGATGCCGACCAGGGCGCCGTCAACGCCGTCCGCAATCCCGCCAATGGCGAGACCATCGCGCAAGTGCCCGACATGGGCGCAGCCGAAACGAAGCGTGCCATCGCCGCGGCCGATGCCGCGCTGCCGGCCTGGCGCGCGAAGACTGCCAAGGAGCGCGCCGCCATCCTGCGTAAATGGTTCGAGCTGATCATGGCCAACCAGGAAGACCTGGCGCGCATCATGACGCTGGAGCAGGGCAAGCCGCTGGCGGAAGCGCGCGGCGAAGTCGCCTACGGCGCCTCCTTCGTCGAATGGTTTGCCGAAGAGGGCAAGCGCACGTATGGCGACGTGATCCCGTCGCCGACCGGCGACAAGCGCCTGGTGGCAATCAAGCAGCCGGTCGGCGTCACTGCAGCGATCACGCCGTGGAACTTTCCGATCGCGATGATCACCCGCAAGGTTGCCCCGGCCCTGGCTGCCGGCTGCACCTCGGTGGTCAAGCCGGCCGAAGCCACGCCATTGTCGGCGCTGGCCCTGGCTGAACTCGGCGAACGCGCCGGCATTCCGAAAGGCGTGCTGAATGTCGTCACCACCGCGCACCCCGCCGCCGTCGGCGAAGAGCTGACGGCCAACCCGACCGTGCGCAAGCTCAGCTTCACCGGCTCGACGCCGGTCGGCAAGCGCCTGATGGCGCAGTGCGCCGATACCGTCAAGCGCGTGTCGCTGGAACTCGGCGGCAATGCGCCTTTCATCGTGTTCAACGATGCCGACATCGATGCGGCGGTAAAGGGCGCGCTCGCCTCGAAGTACCGCAACGCCGGCCAGACCTGCGTGTGTGCCAATCGCTTCATCGTGCAGGATGGCGTGTATGACCTGTTCGCCGAAAAACTGGCACAGGCGGCCGCGGCGATGAAAGTCGGCGACGGCTTGCAGCCGGACGTACAGATCGGCCCGCTGATCAACCAGGCTGCGATTGCCAAGGTCGACGGCCTGGTCGCCGATGCCGTCGGCAAGGGCGCGACTGCATTGATTGGCGGCGCGCGCCATGCGCTCGGCGGCAATTTCTATGCCCCGACCGTGCTGACCAATGTCACGGCGGACATGGCCGTCGCCCAGGAGGAAATCTTCGGGCCGGTGGCGCCGTTGTTCCGCTTCAAGACCGACGAGGAAGCCGTAGCGCTGGCCAACAATACCCGTTACGGCCTGGCGGCCTACTTCTATTCCCGCGATATCGGCCGGGTATGGCGCGTGGCCGAACAGCTCGAATACGGCATGGTCGGCATCAATGAAGGGATGATTTCCAACGAGGTCGCGCCGTTCGGCGGCGTCAAGGAATCCGGCATCGGCCGCGAAGGCTCGCACTACGGCATCGACGAGTATCTGTCGATTAAGTACCTCTGCATGGGCGGCATCTGAGTCCGCGATAGCAAGCGGCGTCAATAAACCCCAGCCTGGCCTTTGCGGTCAGGCTGGGGTTTTTTTGTTGGGGACAGACAGAGGCGGCTGTTGTCTTTAATAATCAAGTCGGTCGCAACGGCAATAAAGTCTGCTGAAAAATCTCTGCGTCCTGTGTCGTCTTAACGCCGCTCCTGAAAATACCTGGATTACGGTGCCGCCGGCGTTGGCGCACTGGTGGATCCCTGGGTAACGGCGCTGCTTGTGCTGGGTGAGAAGGATGGTGTCAGCCTTGCCAGGGAAAAGGGCATTGATGCAATTTTCGTGCTGCGCGAAGGCTCCCGATTGCGCGAAGTTCTGGTCCTCGGAGGCTACTGTGTGACGCAAACAATTCCAGCACTTGAGGCAGCAGACGGCACGGGCAGCAAACTTCACCAGGGATGATGACCCGGGCGATCATCTCCATTGCGGCGTGACTATTTCAACGGAATTGGCCGCAAGCGCACCGTCGATTGCCTTATGGATTAAAGACGTTGCTCATCTCCTCCACCCCATAACAGGCATGCCGGCGCCGGCAAACGATTCATGCGGTCGAGGCTATAGCGGCATGGATCTACGGAAGCTGTTACTGCTGCTAAGGATATAATGCTGTTCCGCACTTTCCATTGCACTTCCGGGCTTAATAACTCATGGCATCTTCTGACGACAACCTCAGCATGGCGCTGTTCTGCGATTTCGAAAACGTCGCGCTCGGCGTGCGCGATGCGAAGTATGAAAAATTCGATATCAAGCCGGTTCTCGAGCGCTTGCTGATCAAGGGAAGCATTGTCGTGAAAAAGGCTTATTGCGACTGGGATCGCTACAAAGGCTTCAAGGCGACGATGCATGAAGCTAATTTTGAATTGATTGAAATCCCGCACGTGCGCCAATCCGGCAAGAATTCCGCCGATATCAGAATGGTCGTCGATGCGCTCGACCTGTGCTACACCAAATCGCATGTCAATACCTTCGTCATCATCAGCGGCGATTCCGACTTTTCACCGCTGGTATCCAAGCTGCGCGAGAATGCCAAGCAAGTGATTGGCGTCGGCGTCAAGCAATCGACCTCCGACCTGCTGGTGGCCAATTGTGACGAATTCATTTTTTACGACGACCTTGTGCGCGAAAGTCGCCGCCCAAGCACAAGGCGCGATACCCGCGAAACGCCACATGCAACAAAGCGCCCTCCTGCCGAAGAAAGCAGCCGCAAGGATGAGCTGGAGCTGCGCAGGACACAGGCCATCGACATGGCAGTCGAAACCTTCGACGCCCTGATGTCCGCACGCGGCGACAGCGGCAAGATCTGGGCGTCAGTTCTCAAGCAAGCGATCAAGCGCCGCAAGCCCGACTTCAACGAGTCCCACTACGGCTTCCGCACCTTCGGCAACTTGCTGGAAGAGGCGCAGTCGCGCGGCCTGTTTCAATTTGGACGCGACGAGAAATCCGGCGCCTACGCTTACCGCAGCAGCAATGTTGCAGCAATCGCCATGGGCGGGACGGAAAATAATGGCCCGGCCTCTGTGCCTTCTGTGTCTTCCGTACCTTCAGTGCAAAATGAAAGTGCGCAGGAACCGGAACTCACGCCAGAGCCTCTCATGCCCGAGCCGCCCAAGGCAGCCGCGCCGCGCCGGCGCTCGCGTACAGGACACAAGCCTGCGCCAGGCACAGCCAATGCAACGGCAGCGTCCGTGCCGGAGGTGCAGCCGGAGCCGCCAGAGGTGATCGTGCAGCAGGAGACAGTGCCTGTGGAAAAGGCAGCGAAGACAAGCAAAAAATCCGCCGCGCGTCCGCGACAACCGCGAAAAAAGCCGGCGACAACCAAGGGCGAATGATCCGGCCCGCGTTTGCCATCGACCGGAATCAACTCGCTTTGTGCTGTGCGCCAAAGTCCGCAGTGCCAATCGCGTGGCACTGCAAGCCAAACGAGGCTACGCCAGCACGACCGCCACGCTGGCCCAGCCGCCGACCGGAGACCCCGCCCGCTCGGCCGGTTGCTGCGGGTCGAGTGCAATCGATGACGTCGCGGCGAGGAGTTCTTGTATCGCGATGCGCATTTCCAGCGTCGCCAGCCAGCGCCCGGGGCACGCGTGCTTGCCGATGCCGTACACCAGGTTGCGGCCGGCGTTGTGCTCCGGATCCATGACATCGGGGTCGCCGAAGACTGCCTCGTCCCGGTTTGCGGATGTCCAGTTCAGCTTCACGCGCGCTCCTTGCGGCAATTCCACGCCGCCGATCGTGACAGGGCACGTCGTCACGCGGCGATTGGACACGAACGGGTCGTCGATCCGCAGAATCTCGTCGACGATGGCATCGATTTCGGCGTCAGGCACGCCGGAGCGCAGACGATCCTGCACCGCGGGATGCGTCGCCAGGTAATGAACCAGCACGCCGATACACTGCGCGATGGAGCCCAGGTCGCCGCCAGTCCAGTTCCGTAAAACCGACACGATCTCCGCGTCGGTCAGCGGCCGGCCACTCACTTCGGTCCGCATGAGCCGGGCGGTGACATCGTCGGTGCCGTCCTCGCGCGCGGCGCTGCGGCGCGGTTCGAGCACGGAGCGGATCAGGTCATCGAACGACTCCGCCACCTGGCGCGTCCAGGACCTGTCGCCCGAGCGCGTCGCGGCATGGTTCTCGGCAACCCAGCCCACGAGGCGATCTTCGAGATCGGCCGGCCAGCCCAGCCATGCGCTTTGCGCCCGGACGGCAAACCGGACGCCGACTTGGGACACCGCGTCGACGGCAACGCCCCTGGGCAGCGACGCCACCAGGTCGGCCGCCACCCGGCGGAATTCATCATGGAAGGGGGCGAGCGCCGCTGGCGTGAGAAAGCGGTCCAGGGCTTCCCGGTATGCCGTGTGCTCGGCCGAGTCGATGCCGTTCGGAACATGGAGGTGGCTCGACACCGCGCTGGAAAAAAGCTCATGGGCCAGCGCGGCCTGCACGACCAGTTCGTGCCTCAGCAGCACCCACTCGCCCTGGACGTTGCGCACCACGCCGTGCCGGGGACGCAACTCGTCGGTGTAGGCCCTCAGATCCCTGCCGGCGGCAGACAGATCGTCAGGCATGTGATCGCTCATCCTTATCCCCTCTTTGCGCTCCAGGCAGAAGGTGTTCGATACCCGGATCATTACGCTGTCCAGTGTGATTGTAAGTAAATATCACGCTTCTGTCTGCGCGGCCATTTCCAGCGCATAGATCCGTACATCCGTACATCGCCACAAGTGTAAAATACTGCCTATTCCACAAAGCGAAACCGTTTGTTTGTGAGACGGTGGCCGCAGAAGTTTTATCGATGAGTCTCCTCCGCACCAGGAGTATCGGCACCATGCTCGCCGTGGCCCGCGACGATGACCTGAAAAAGCTGCTTGGACGGCAACTCGCGGCGATTCAGTTTAGTGCAAAGCATTTAGCACTGCCGTGGATATCGCCATGGCGCATGAAAGCTCGCCGGTTCCACCCACGTCCTGCGCAATGGCGTTCGCTTGTCAAATTATCCGTATGCGGCAGCGTTTGTAGAAAGCATCGATAGTTTACAAGGCGCCGGCCTGGCAACGGATAATAACGGCCACATCATTTTGAGCACCATTTTTGGAATTCCCCTATGGAAATTAAGGTCAATTTTCTCGACAAGCTTCGCCTTGAAGCCAAGTTCGATGATTTCACGGTGATAGCCGACCAGCCTATCCGCTACAAGGGAGATGGCTCGGCACCCGGTCCCTTCGATTACTTTCTGGCTTCATCGGCCTTGTGTGCAGCTTACTTTGTGAAGTTGTATTGCAACACTCGCAATATTCCTACCGAGAATATCCGCCTGTCGCAGAATAATATTGTTGATCCGGAAAACCGCTACCAGCAGATTTTCAAGATTCAAGTCGAGTTACCGACGGATATTTCACCCTACGATCGCCAGGGTATTTTGCGTTCCATCGAACGTTGTACGGTGAAAAAAGTAGTGCAAACCGGTCCCGAGTTTGTGATTGAAGAGGTGGAGAGCCTGGATGCCGATGCGCAGGCCTTGCTGACGTTAAAGCCGGCCGCTGATGCGAGCACCTATATTGTGGGCAAGGATCTGCCATTGGAGCAAACCATCGCCAATATGTCGGGCGTGTTGGCGGGCTTGGGCATCAAGATTGAAATCGCTTCGTGGCGCAATATCATTCCCAATGTGTGGTCGCTGCATATCCGCGATGCGCACTCGCCGATGTGTTTCACCAATGGCAAGGGAGCGACCAAGGAAAGCGCGTTGGCCTCGGCCTTGGGCGAGTATATCGAGCGACTGAACAACAACCATTTCTACGCCGGGTCGTTTTGGGGCGAAGACATCGCCAATGCGGCGTTTGTCCATTACCCGAACGAGCGCTGGTTCAAGCCAGGCCGTAAAGATGCGCTGCCGGCTGAAATTCTCGATGAATACTGCCTGCGCATTTACAACCCCGACGGCGAGTTACGTGGCTCGCACCTGGTCGACACCAACTCGGGCAATGGTGAGCGCGGGATCTGTTCGTTGCCATATGTGCGGCAGTCGGACGGCGAGGTGGTGTATTTCCCGTCCAACCTGATCGAAAATCTCTACGTCAGCAATGGCATGAGTGCCGGTAATACGCTGGCCGAAGCGCAGGTGCAATGCCTGTCGGAGATTTTCGAACGGGCGGTCAAGCGCGAAATCCTGGAGGGCGAACTGGCATTGCCCGATGTGCCGCACGACGTACTGGCGAAATACCCTGGCATTCTGGCCGGTATTCAAGGCTTGGAAGAGCAGGGCTTTCCGGTGCTGGTGAAGGATGCATCGCTGGGCGGGACCTACCCAGTGATGTGCGTCACCTTGATGAACCCGCGGACCGGCGGTGTCTTTGCTTCGTTCGGTGCACACCCAAGCTTTCAGGTGGCGCTGGAACGCAGTCTGACAGAATTGCTGCAGGGGCGCAGTTTTGAAGGCCTGAACGATCTTCCTCGGCCCACCTTTGCAAGTGAAGCCGTGACTGAGCCATACAACTTTGTTGAACACTTCATTGATTCCAGCGGGATTGTGTCGTGGCGCTTTTTCAGTGCCAAAGCGGACTTCGATTTCGTCGAGTGGGATTTTTCTGGCCAGGGCGAGAATTCCAATGCCGACGAAGCCGCGACCCTGCTCGGCATTCTTCAAGACATGGGAAAAGAGACGTACATGGCAGTGTATGACCAGCTAGGCGCCACGGCTTGCCGGATTCTGGTGCCCGGCTATTCAGAAATTTATCCTGTAGAAGATCTGATCTGGGATAACACCAACAAAGCGCTGTTGTTCCGCGCAGATATCCTGAACTTGCATCGCCTGGACGACGCCAGCCTGGAAGCGCTGCTTGAGCGTCTGGAGAACAATGAGCTCGATGAACACTCCGACATCGCCACCTTGATCGGAGTCGAATTTGACGAGAATACGGAATGGGGGCAGCTGACAGTCCTCGAGTTGAAGTTGCTCATTCATCTCGCCTTGCAACAATTTGAGGAGGCGCACGAGCTGGTGGGCGCCTTCTTGCAGTACAACGACAACACGGTCGAGCGCGGATTGTTTTATCAAGCCTTGAACGTGGTGCTGGAGGTGCTGCTCGATGACGACCTGGAACTGGGCGATTACGTGGCCAATTTCCGCCGGATGTTCGGCAATCCGCGGATGGACGCGGTGCTGGGCTCGGTGGATGGCAGCGTACGCTTCTTTGGCTTGACGCCAACCAGTATGAAACTGGAGGGGCTCGACAGGCACCACCGCCTGATCGACAGTTACAAAAAACTGCACGTGGCGCGGGCCAAGGCGGCGGCTACAGCCAGTTAGGGTTACGGGTCATGGCTAGTGCGATGATGCCGAATCGGCCTTGGCGTAGTCCTTGGCTGCATAAGGCTTATAATTAACGTTCGCCGGACCGAAATCCGCCGAGCGTGATCAATCAATCCACAGCCGAAAAATACATGAGCCGATTCTGGAGCCCTGTCATACAGGGATTGACGCCTTACGTGCCGGGCGAGCAGCCAAAGCTGCAAAACCTCGTCAAGCTGAACACCAATGAAAACCCGTACGGGCCGTCGCTGGCAGTGCAGGCCGCGCTGCGCGAAGCGGTTGGCGACAGCCTGCGCCTGTACCCCGATCCGAACGCCGATGCCCTGAAGGATACGCTGGCCGCTTACCATGGCGTGGCGCGCAACGAGATCTTCGTCGGCAACGGCTCCGACGAAGTGCTGGCCTTCGTCTTCCAGGCGCTGCTGCAGCATGAGGCGCCGGTGCTGTTCCCTGATGTGACCTACAGCTTTTACCCGGTGTATTGCGGGCTGTACGGCATCGACTTTGTCAAGGTGCCGCTGGGCGAATCGATGGATATCCGCGCCGAAGATTACCGCCGGCCCTGCGGCGGCATCATTTTCCCCAACCCGAATGCGCCCACCGGCATCGGCATGCCGGCCGCCGCGGTCGAGCAGATGCTGGCCGAGCACCCGGACGCCGTGGTGGTGGTGGATGAAGCCTACGTCGACTTCGGCGGCGAATCGGTGATCCCCCTGGTCAAGCGCTATCCCAACCTGCTGGTGGTGCAGACCCTGTCCAAGTCGCGATCGCTGGCCGGCCTGCGGGTCGGCTTCGCCATCGGCCATCCCGACCTGATCGAGGCGCTCGACCGCGTCAAGAATAGCTTCAATTCCTATCCGCTCGACCGCCTGGCGCTGGCCGGCGCGATTGCCGCCTACCAGGACGAAGCTTACTTTCAGCAGACCCGCCGCGCCATCATGGCCAGTCGCGAGGCGCTGGTTGCGCAGTTGCACGCGCTCGGCTTCGACGTGCTGCCCTCGCAAGCCAATTTCGTCTTCGCCCGCCATCCGGGCCGCGACGCGTTGTTGCTGGCGCAGGGCTTGCGCGAGCGCGCGGTCATCGTGCGCCACTTCAGGCAGCCGCGCATCGATCAGTATCTGCGCATCACCGTCGGCACTGATGCCGAATGCGCGGCGCTGGTGGCGGCATTGCGCGACATCCTCGGCACCGTCCCTGCGCCGTGAGCGCTGGCGGCAACTAGCTCGCAGACGGAAGAACCCGGACATCATGGCCATTGCCGAACTTGCCCCGTCTTTCACCGTTCCGGAGCAGCTTGCCGAGGTCTTGCGCGTGCAAGGCTACGCGGTACTGAGTCCGGAGGCGCTGGCCGGATTCGCGCACGTCTCGGCGGCAGAACTGGTGGCGATGACGCCGGACTGGAATAATTTGCCGCCTGACCGTTTCCTCAGGGACGGCGGGTGTTACCGGCGCCGGCGCCATTCCAGCTTCGTGGTGGACGGCAAGGATGTGCGGCAGGCGCCGCACCGCGCGCACTGGCAACCGGTCGAATACAACGCCCTGCATGGCGGCATGCTGCGCATGTTCGAGCCGATGGAGCCGGCCACCGTGGCGCTGCCGGTCTGGCCGAAGCTGCTGCTGGCGCTGGGCGAGCTCTGCTCGGAACTCAAGGGCAAGCAACCATGGTATGTGGAAGCGCACCAGTTCCGCATCGATACCTCCGATGGCATCGGCCGACCGACGCCGGAAGGCGCGCACCGCGATGGCGTCGATTACGTCGCCATCCTGTTCATCGGACGCGCCAATATCAAGGGCGGGGAAAGTCGGGTGTTCGACGCTACAGGCCCGCTCGGCCAGCGCTTCACCCTGAGCCAGCCCTGGACCCTGCTGCTGCTGGACGACGAACGAGTGGTCCACGAAACCACGCCGGTGCAGCCGACCGGCGAAGCCGCAGGCTACCGCGATACCCTGGTGCTTACTTTCCGCGCCGGTGGCTTCCAGGATCAGGTCTGATCAATAGCCGACGGTGAAGCGCTGGCGCGCATGCGCCGGCTTTTCCAGCTCGTCCATCATCGCCGCCGCGTAATCTTCCACCGAAATGGCGCTTTCGCCATTGGCGTTGACCAGCAACTGGTCGGCGCCAAGACGGAACTTGCCGGTACGCTCTCCCGGCGCGATCATCGCCGACGGACTCAGCATGGTCCAGTTCAGCGCGCTTTCCTGTTTCAGCAAATTCAGCGCATCGAGCGCGCCTTGCGCAGTTCCTTTCCATTGCGACGGGAATCCCGGCGTATCGATCACCAGCAGGCCGGGAGCGGCTTCCAGGCTGCCGGCGCCGCCGACCACCAGCAGTCGCGCCACGCCGGCACGCCGGGTGGCGCCGATGATGGCGCGAATGCCTTGCATGTAATACCCATAGACGTCGTCTTGCGCATGACCGCTGAAGGCGCTGATGACGGCTTCATGCCCCTCCAGCTGCCCGGCCAGCCTGGTCTCGTCCAGCACGTCGGTGCCGATCGCCGTGAGCTTGGCGGCAGGCGCCAGCTTTTCCGGGTGACCGACCAGCGCGGTGACCTGGTGCCCCCGCGCCAGGGCTTCTTTCAGGATGGCCGAGCCGATAAAGCCGGTGGCGCCGATGAGTGCGATTTTCATGTTTTGCTCCAGATAAGTGAATCAACGGCCGTCATCATTGCAGCAAAGATTGATTCGATAAATAATCAAGCAGATAATTTATTGTTTTCGATTCGTGAACAATGGAGTGCCTATGGCCTTACCTGGACAAATCGACCTGAATGCCTTGCTGCTTTTCGATGCCGTGGTCGAGGCGGGCAGTTTTACGGCCGCCGCAGACCGGCTCGGCATTGCCAAGGCGAAAGTCAGCATCCAGGTCGCCCGTCTCGAGGCGTTGCTGGGAACGGCCTTGCTTGTCCGCACCACGCGCCGCGTCACTTTGACCGATGCGGGGCGCGCCTTGCATGCGGAGTGCCATCCACTGCTCCACGGAATTCGCAAAGCGGTCGACCAGGCCGGTGCGCGCACCACGGAATTGTCGGGAGCCTTGCGCCTGAGTACCTCGGTGGATCATGCCGTGCAAGCGCTGGCCGGGGCGGCCGCGCAATTCGCCGCCCGGCACCCGCGTCTGCAGATCGACCTGCGCACCAGCGACCGCGTGGTCGACCTGGTCAGCGAAGGCATCGATCTCAGCATCCGACTCGGCTGGCTGCGCGACTCATCGCAACGGGCAGTCAAGCTGGGCGAATTCGAGCAGTACCTGGTGGCGTCGCCCGGCTATGTGAAGCGGCTCGGATGGCCTGGTCATCCACAGGAGCTGAGCAAGCTGGAGTGGGTTGCGCTGACATTGCTGCCGACGCCGCTGACATGGCAATTCAGGGCGCATGATGGGGTGACGCATACCGCGCATGTCAAGGCGCGCATCCGCGTGGATTCGCCCGGCGCGCTCGCCGCCCTGCTGCGTCAGGGCGCCGGCATTTCCGTGCTTGATCAGTACAGCGCCCAGGAAAACATCGCGGCGGGCAAGCTGGTGCGTCTGCTGCCGGACTGGCGCCTGCCTGCGGGTGGGATCTATGCGGTGTACCCGCCAGGGCGGCATGTCAGCGCGAAGGTGCGCGCCTTCATCGATTTCTATCGTGACTTCTTGCAAAGCGCGTAAGCGGCGCCTTCGCGTTCAGTTTTTCAAAATGAGGATTGCGCCGGCCACCAGCAGCAGCGCGCCCAGGATGCGCCACAGATTGATGTCGTGCTGGGCGAAGCCGACCACGCCGTAGTGATCCAGCGCCAGGGACGTTACCAGCTGCGCCGCCACCGTAATGCCGACCAGGTTGGCTGCGCCAAGCTTTGGCGCAACCATGATGGAAACGGCGACATAGAAGGCGCCCAATAGTCCGCCCAGCCAGCTCCAGGATGGCAGCGCCCCCAGCATTGCCGTGGCAGGCCAGGGCGTGCGCATGACAAGCGCATAGCCGAGCAGGCAGGCCGTTCCTACCGCAAATGAGATCAGCGCCGCCACGACCGGCGTGCCGACGCCGGCGCGCAAGGTATTGTTGATGCCTACCTGGAGCGGCAGGCAGGCACCCGCGACCAGGGCAAGCAGGGCATATAGATAAGTCATTCGCTATCTCCGCAGCAGAAAACTTCAGACCCTGATCTCGGCCGACGGCTCCACATCGCCCTCCGCGATGCACGCCGCGGCGGTAAACAACACGTCGGTGGAGGAATTGAGCGCGGTTTCCACTGAATCCTGCACCACGCCGATAATGAAGCCCACTGCCACCACCTGCATCGCCACATCACTGGAAATGCCGAACAGGCTGCATGCCAGCGGCACCAGCAGCAGCGAGCCGCCGGCCACGCCGGAAACGCCGGCCGCGGCGACCGATGCCACTACGGAGAGCAGCAGGGCGGTGGGGATATCGACCGGGATGCCCAGCGTATGCACTGCGGCCAGCGTGAGCACGGTGATGGTGATGGCCGCGCCAGCCATGTTGATGGTGGCGCCCAGCGGAATCGAAATCGAATAGGTGTCCTCATGCAGCCCGAGGCGCTCGGCGAGGCGCATGTTGACCGGGATGTTGGCCGCCGAGCTGCGCGTGAAAAAGGCGGTAATCGCGCTTTCGCGCAGGCAGGTGAACACCAGCGGGTAGGGATTGCGGCGGATTTTCCAGTAGACGATGAGCGGATTGAGCACCAGCGCCACCAGCAGCATGCAGCCCACCAGCACCAGCAGCAGATGCAGGTAACCCAGCAGCGCGCCGAAGCCGGATGTCGCCAGGGTCGAGCCGACCAGGCCGAAGATGCCGAGCGGCGCGAAACGGATCACGATAGTGACGATGCCCGAGACGGCGGCTGCGAATTCCTCCAGCATGTTCTTGGTCGTATCGCTGACGTGACGCATGGCGAAACCGAGCCCGATCGCCCATGCCAGGATGCCGATGTAATTGGCCTTGATCAGCGCATTCACCGGGTTGTCGACCGCGCTAAGCGCCAGCGCCTGCAGGACTTCGACGATGTTGCCCGGTGCCGCCACATCCTTGCCGGCAGCCACCAGCGTCAGCGTCGAGGGAAACAGGAAGCTGGCGAGCACCGCCACCAGGGCGGCGGCAAGTGTGCCGATCATGTATAGCAGCAAGACCGGCCGGATATGCGTCTGATGCCCCGGCTTGTGGCTGGCGATGGATGCCATCACCAGCACGAACACCAGGATTGGCGCCGCCGCCTTCAGGGCCTGCACGAAAATCTTGCCAAGGAAATCGGCGAAGATGGCCGCGCCCGGAAAGAAAAAAGCCAGCAGAATGCCGGCGATCAGGCCGATGATGATTTGACCGACCAGGCTGATGTCGAGAATTTTGCGCAAAACGGGGAGTGGGGCGACAGACATGAAAACCGCTCTTGGAGAGATAAGAAAGAGATAAGAGATACAAAGACGAAGCCTGGACATGGCGATACAGGCTGGCCAGGCCGCCGGCTTACTCGCAGGATACCGAAAGGGCGATGTAAGCCGGAATGGCGCGAGAATACCATACCGCCGCCGTTCCACAGCGGGTTGTCTCGAGCAGCCTGACCGGCAAGATGTAAAACTGGTAAGCTGACGACATCCTTCACCTGACAAAATACCATCATGGCAATGAACGACACATTCGCGGCCAGCGAGCCGCCACGCGAAGAAATCGACGCGCTTGGAGGCCCGACTCTGGTCGAATTCGGCGCTCCCTGGTGCGGTTTTTGCCAGGCCGCACAGGGACCGCTGGCGACCGCGATGGCGCAACATCCGAACGTGCGCCACATCAAGATCGAGGATGGCAAGGGCCGCCGGCTGGGGCGCTCCTTTGCCGTCAAGCTTTGGCCGACTTTGGTGTTCCTCAGGGAGGGCAAGGAAGTCGCCCGCCTGGTGCGTCCTGACGATGCAAACGCCATTCGCCAGGCGCTCGCGCAAATCGACGCCGCCGGATAGTTTTCGCCTGGTTTGCTGCGCCCGCGGCGGGGGCGATACCTGTCCGGAACGGTGCGGGAACGTGGATCGCCTTGCCCTCATCTAATTACACAAGAACAATTATCGAGATGGAGTGCACATGCAAATGAAGACAGCCGCAGCGGCCGCAAAATCGCTGTCCGATGCCGAAATCGTGCAGCGGATCATCGCCGGAGAACCGGGGGCATTCGAGTTGCTGATGCGCCGCCACAACCGCCCGCTCTACCGTACCGCGCGCAGCGTGTTGCGCGACGATGCCGAGGCGGAAGACGCCTTGCAGGATGCCTATCTGCTCGCTTACCGCAAGATTGGCCAGTTTCGCGGCGAATCCAGCCTTTCTACCTGGCTTACCCGAATCGTGCTCAATGAAGCGATCGCGCGCTCTCGCAAGGGCAAGCGCCGGGCGCAAATCTTCCCGCTAGATGGCGCATTCGAGCCTGGCGAAGAGGCCGTGGAGGAAATGATGGACGTCGCCACTCCCGAACAACCGGAGCATGCAGCACAACGCGCCGAGATGCGGCGCCTGCTGGAAAGCAAAATCGACGAATTGCCGGACGGTTTTCGCACCGTGCTGGTCTTGCGCGCGCTCGAAGAACTGAGCGTGGAAGAAACCGCCGTCGTCCTCGGGATTCCGGAAGCTACCGTACGAACCCGTTATTTTCGCGCCAGGGGTTTGTTGCGCGAGTCGCTATCGCGCGAAATCGATTTCGCATTCGAAGACGCGTTTTCTTTCGATGGCGCGCGCTGCGACCGGATTGTCGCCGGCGTGCTGGCGCGCCTCACCGATATCTCATCAGGAGATGCCTGATTTGAACGGCTGCCGCTTGAGCAGGCTCATTTTTTCCGGCTTGCCGGGCTGCGCAGTGGATCGAGCAAATGCCGCAAATTGTTATGGTCGAGCTCGTACATCAATGCCAGCAGGCTGCCAATTTGCCCGGGCGGGAAACCTTCACGCGCAAACCATCCCAGGTAATGTCCAGGCAAGTCCGCCAGCAGTCGCCCCTTGTACTTCCCGAAGGGCATGGTCCATGTAAGCAGCAGTTGCAGATGTTCGGGGTGCATGGTGAATGAAATCGATCTGTCCGGCGCCAGTCTTTTTCGCGACAATGGCATAGCGCCCTTGCCGCGATCACAGCCGGCATCCTGGTTCATGAAGGCTCTTGAGCCCTCATCATTTGCGCCATCCGCACGCCATCAGCAGTGCCCGTCGCTTCCAATCCCGCAATGACGCCCTGCCGATTTGCCGGAGGCTGATTCTGGCTTGCCTTCCGTTTGCCATGCAATCTGCTGATCACGATTTCAATGCCTACCACGGCGTTGATCATCTTTTCGATATAGTCCTGCGGCGCATCCGATATCTGCCAGTCCTGCATGACTGCTGCTTCACTTTGCCGTGTCAGCTTTTCCATTTGCCGGCGTATCCAGGCAGGATCTTCTATGATTTTAAGCTCACCATAAACATGCACGACTGTATAGTTCCATGTAGGAACGGCCTTGCCGGACTCCTGCTTCGTCGCATACCAGGAAGGACTGATATAAGCCTGCGGCCCATGAAAATGGCCAGCGCTTCCACTTCGCTCGCCAAATCCTTCCATAGCGGATTGGCGCGCGCGACATGCCCCTGCAAGCAGCCGTGCGGCCCATTTTCGAGAGAGAGCTGCAAGGGGATATGATTGGCAGCGAGCTCCCCGGCTCCGAATGTCACCAGAGTGGCAAGAGGCTGCGCGCGAATAACATCGTGCAGGAGTTCGGTGCGCGTTTCTTCAAACGGTTTCGGTATATACATGTCGATCGATGACCTAATACTCGGATTTTCGCGATTCGTTAAGAAAGAAGAATATGAAACATCGACAGTATGGCATGGTCATGAATCTGTTCAAGGCGTTGTGCACTTTCTTCTCTGTGAGTGGCAGTATGAGTCTCGTAAATTACATGAATTTATATTGAATTTATGAGTCAAAGCAAACTTGAAAATAACTTCCGCCAATAGAATGAATTGGCTGCAAGGTCACATACTTACCCTACTCAGGAGATGCCATGTCCAACATCAGTACCGCAAAAACGTCCCTGCATGCAGAGCTTGCACATGTGCAATCCGGGCTTGCTTATTATCAGGCACGTGTCGAAGCCTTGACTGCCGCAATCGATCAACTCGACGCAATTGGCGATGAGAGCGATACCGATCTGGACCTGGAAGAAGCAATGGATGAACCGAAAATCCGCCGGGGGCGCAGAGGCCGGCGTCCAGGTGCTGGTGCGACTGCCGGGCGCTCAGGCGCCGCAGGCCGGGCCGGCACTATCAGGCGGGCCGCGAAGCCGGCTGGCCGGCGCGGCAGAGCTTCCGGCCGCATGCCGGCGACCGGCGGTGATTTCTTCCCGAACCTGATTAACGAGCAAAAGCAATCCATGTCTGACTTGTTGCATGCCGCAGCAGCGCAGTTGCCCTTCAAGGCGACAGACGAGGAAATGACGCAGTTGCGTTCCCGCCTGGTCGCTGCCGTGAACCAGATGCTGAAATCCGGCAAAATTCGCGATGAAGGCAAGGGCAGGGCAAGAATGTATTTTCGGGATTGAGGCATCGCGCCAATTCTGGCGTGCGTTGCGGCGCGCATGCCGGAAGTCGCTCAATGAACTTGCCGGAAGCCGTCCAGGAACCTGTCGGAAAGTGTCAGAAATCGTTCAGGAAACGGGATCAGGATTCCTGAACGGCTTGTCTGCTTGCAGGCGTCAAAAGATTGACGCCTGATCAGTACGAAAAGACTTAGAGCGCCTATCAAAATACCGATGGCGAGGCGCGCCGACGAAGACAGTACAAGATGTACGGCAAGGCGGCGCAACGCTGCAAGCGGTATTTTGATAGGCGCTCTTAAAAAGGCCTAAGGTTTGGCACAAAAAACGGGTGCCCAGAGATGCCGTTGCCGCAATAACTCATCATGAAGAAGCACATTCCTCATGGACGGGCATGTCTCACCGAAATGCGCCGGTCCGGCATCACCCGGCGGTCGCTCATGCCGGTTTTGCTGATTGATCGCAAGCGCAAAGCCGAGGCAATCAAAAGAAATCCGGTAATGAAGGCATACAAGGCGATCACGCCGACCAGCGTCAGCGCACCCGCTGCCGGGTAGAGAAACACCAGCACGCCAAACACGATGGCGGCCATGCCGCTCACGGCGAGCAACCATTCGTTATGGATTTCCCGGCGCAGCCGGATGGCCGCGACGATATCCAGCACACCGGTCATCAGCGCATTGGCGCCGATGAGCATGACCAGCACCACCGCGGTAATGGCAGGATGGATGATCGTGATCGCTCCTGCGCCTATGCCGACCAGGCCGATGATCAGGAACAGCCACCAGTGGTCATCGTGAGAATGATTTCTGATGGCGCCTGCCACGGAAACGACTCCTGTAAAAATCGCATAGGCTGCAAACAGTGAAACCAGCACCAGCAAGGTCAGCTGCGGCCAGTACAAGGTAACCACACCAAACAGGATCGCTACGACGCCGCGCAATGCCAGGACCCACCAGGATCGCAATAAAGTGTCATTCATTCCGCCATTCCTTTTCGCAAAGATTTCCCCCTTGGTCGATAGTGTCGGACTGCTGGCGCAATGTGCCATGTCTGTCATCAAGAAAAGCAGCATTTGCAAAGAAGTGCGCTAGCATTCAGACGTCCGCAAGCGGCTTGCCGATACCGGCCTGACCTGATGAAACTCGTCTCAATGGCAAGCGCCATGTTGTTTCATTGATACGGGAAGCCGGCAAGATTGCCGGTCTCGATTGCGGGAATGGCAAGAAAGTATTCCGCATGAAAAAACCGTCACGGCTTGATTTGCGCACTTCCCACCGGTTTTCCCGATTGCTTGCCACCTTGTCCAGGATTTGCAGGCAGGCACATGCACGCCTACAATCAATAGCTTGCGCGATGCGCGTCAGAGAAATTTGCAAAGGAAATACATGAAGGTATTGGTGGTCGAAGATGACCTGATGATCGGCGAAAATATTCAGATCGCCCTGGAGGGCGAAGGCATCTCCACCGACTGGGTGCGCGGCGGAGACGATGCCGAAGCCGCGCTGGCCGCCGGAACCTACGATGCCATGCTGCTCGATCTGGGCTTGCCGCAAAAGGATGGCATCGATGTCTTGCGCGGTCTGCGCGCAAAGAAAAACAACCTGCCGGTGCTGGTGCTGACTGCGCGCGACACGGTGGCGCAGCGCGTGCTTGGCCTGAACAGCGGCGCCGACGATTACATGCTCAAGCCTTTCGATCTGGAAGAATTATTGGCGCGATTGCATGCGCTGGTGCGCCGCGCGCGCGGCGGCGTCGATGCGATGTACCGCAAGGGCGATGTCACGATCAATGGCGAAACCCGCCAGGTGCTGGTGGCCGGCAGCCAGGTATTGCTGTCCTCGCGCGAATGGTCGATCCTGGATGCGCTGGTGGCGCGCCCGGGCGCCATCCTTTCGCGCAGTCAGCTGGAGGAGCGCCTGTACGGCTGGTCGGTCGATGTCGAAAGCAATGCGGTCGAAGTTTACATTCATGGCTTGCGCAAAAAACTGGGCGCGCAATTCATCGTCAACGTGCGCGGCCTCGGCTACATGGTGGAAAAACCATGATGCGCTCGCTGCGCCTGCGCCTGATACTCCTGGTCGGGGTGGCGATCGTCGCGGCCTCGGCGGTGCAATTCATCACCTCCTTCCGCACCGCCATGGCCCAGGCCAATAAGCTGTTCGACTACCACATGCAGCAGATGGCGCTGGCGCTGCAGGACAGCCCCTTCCAGCAGGAACAGTGGTACGCCTCGCCGCACGACAACGACAACGCCTTCGAATTCGTGATCCAGATCTGGACCGAGGATGGCGTGCGCGTCTACCAGTCGCGCCGCTACAGCGTGCTGCCTAACCAGGGCGTGCTCGGTTATTCGAACGTCACGCTCGATAACGGCGACTGGCGCGTATACGGGGTGCGCAATGAAACCCGCATGATCCAGGTGGCGCAAAAGCTCGATGCGCGCAGCAACCGCGCCATTTCGCTGGCGATGAATTCGCTGTGGCCGTCGATCCCGGTGCTGCTGCTCCTGCTGGGCACGGTGTGGTGGGTGATCACCGCGGCGCTGACCCCGCTCGACCGTATCGGCCGCGATCTCGCCAATCGCAACGCCGATTCGCTGGCGCCGGTGGACGCCACCGGCGTGCCGCAGGAAGTCTCGCGCCTGGTGGCCGAGGTCAATTCGCTCATGGGGCGCATGGTGCAGGCTCTGCAGGCGCAAAAGCGCTTCATCGACGATGCCGCGCATGAATTGCGTTCGCTGCTGACGGCGCTGACGCTGCAGGTCAAGACGCTGTCGCGCGCCCGTGACGAGACGGCGCGCGCGCAAGCACTGACCCGGCTGCAAGGCGGCGTCGACCGCGCTTCGCATCTGCTGGAGCAATTGCTGGCGCTGGCGCGGCAAGACCCCTTGTCTGAGTCGTCACCAGGCGTGCTGGTGTCGCTGGCCGATTGCGTCGAGCAGGCTTCGGAAGAAATGACTCCCCTGGCGCTGGCGCGGCAGATCGAGTTGCGTTATGGCACTTTGCCCAATACGCGCGTGCGCGCCGATGCCGAAAGCTTGCGCATGCTGGTGCGCAACCTGCTCGACAATGCGATCCGCTATACGCCCGAGCGCGGCCTGGTACAGATCAAGCTGGTGACCGATGAAGGCCAGGCCATTCTCTGCATCGAGGATTCGGGAACCGGCATCCCGCCGGAAAACCGCGATCGCATATTCGACCGTTTTTATCGTGTTCCCGGCACGAATGTCAGCGGCAGTGGCTTGGGATTGGCCATCGTCAAGGCAATTGCCGACCGTTACCATGCGAGCGTCGAGTTGGGCCAGGCCGCCCTTGGCGGGTTGGCGATCAAGGTCAAGTTCCCATTGCCAGAAGGTGTTGCACAGTAAGAAAATTGATCATTTCCACATCATCTTGCTGGTAATTTTCCTTAACGCTGTGGTTTTTTCGTATTTCTTCTGGTAAATATAGCCTTTTTAAGATTCGCCTAAGCTGTGTAATGCAATATCCAACCATTCCTTGATGCGTAACACAATGCGCGTCGACTTAAGCGAGACTGGGTGGAAACAGACCGCGAAAAGTGAACAGGGAAAGCGATGAAGGCATACCGGGCCTTTTTTCGAAGCCTCCTGAAAAGGGGGCTTTTTTTTTGTTCATCTGTTTTGCTCATGGGAATACACCCTTCAGAATTCCACAAGGGAATATTTTCCTTTCCAGTCGCCGTAAATTTTTCCTTAAGTTCAAGGCGTAATGTGAACTAAGCGATACTGTTTCAAGTCAAATTTTTTTAATTTCAAACAGTAAAGAGTTACGCTGTTTTTCGACTCATCCAAGGGGCTTGCGCAATTATCGCTTGAAGTTCTATACGGAAAGATTTTCGTATTTTTCTCTTAAGCATTTTTTCCTCGTGTTCGCCGTCGTATTCAGCAATCCTTGCACCGGATTGTCTGTCCAGAATGAGCTTGGCTTTTTCGTGCCTGCTGAACGAAAAAGCGGCGTGGCTTGACCGCCTATTTAAATCGATGCATTCAACAAATCTCAAGATTTTCCTCACATCGAGGCGGTCGGTCGATGCCGCACTGATTGTCGTCATCGCGGTCCTGGCAACAGCCAATCTCTTTCATGTCTTGCAGACGTATCTGCCGGTGGCTGAATCCTCGCCTTTTCTCTGGTTTATTCCAGCGATTGCCGTTGCGGCCCTGTTCGGCGGTTTCATGGCAGGCATCGCCGCCAGTCTTCTGGGGGCCGCCGCCAGCTGGTGGCTTATCGGCGCGACCGCGGAACTGAGCGTCGCCAGGGCAGCATTGCCGCAACTGCTTGCGTTGCTGGCAGCGGGCCTGGCAATCAGCGCGCTTGGCGGACTTCGGCAAGCCCGACGCCAGGCATCGCCACGCGGCAGGCAAGTCGAGGAAGATTTGCTGAGGGCGAAGTCGCACCTGCACAGCGTATTGAACAATACGCCGGGACTGGTATCGATCAAGGACCTGGAAGGCAAGGTGCTGCTGGCCAATCGCAATTTGCTGGAAACCCTGGACGCCACCGGCGACAGCGTGGTCGGCCGCAATGTCTATGAACTGTTTCCGCACGACGTCGCCGACCGCCTGTGGCAAAGCGACCAGCAAGTCTTGCGTGACGGCGCGACGCTGCGCCAGATCGAAGAACTGCCTTACAAGGATGGCCAGTGCCGAACTTACCTCACTGCCCGCTTCCCGGTCAGCCATCTCGAAACTGAACAGGCGCTGGGCATGTGCACCGTTGCCGTTGATATCACGGCGCAGAAGACGGCCGAGGAAAAACTCTTGCACGCCGCACAGCACGATGCGCTCACAGGCTTGCCCAATCGTGCGCTGGTGTATGAATTCGGCGCACTGCTGCTGGCTGCCGCCAGGCGCGGCAATGGCCGTCTGGCTGTGCTGTTCATTGACCTGGAACGCTTCAAATCGCTCAATGACGCCTATGGCCGTGAAGCAGGGGATAGCCTGCTGCAGGAAATTGCCCGGCGCCTGCGCAGCAACGTGCGCGGCAGCGACCTGGTGGGCCGTATGGGCAGCGATGAATTCGCGGTGGTCCTGAGCGATGTCCAGTCCGAGCAGGATGTCGCCAATTCCGCCGCGCATTTGCTGGATATCCTGCGACAGCCTTATCAGTCAGGCGAATTCATCCTGCGCGCTTCGCCCAGCATCGGCATCAGCCTGTATCAGGACGATGGCGGCGATATCGATACCCTGATCCGCCATGCCGATGCCGCCATGCGCCATGTGCGCGAACGCGGACATGCCGGCTACCAGTTTTTCACGCCTGCTATCCAGAGCAGTATCCAGCGCGCTATTGCCATTGAGCAAAAGCTGCGGCAAGGCATCGAGCAAAACGAATTCGAGCTGCATTACCAGCCGGTGGTGGATACCCGCAGTCGCCGCGTCGTCGGCGCCGAGGCATTGATCCGCTGGCGGCAAGCCAACGGCGAATTCATTCAGCCGAATGAGTTCATCCAGGTCGCCGAAGCCAGCGGCGTCATCAACCAGCTTGGCACCTGGGTCATCCAGGAAGCCTGCCGTCAGTTGCGTCAGTGGCAGCTGCAGGGCTTGCAAGCCTTGCGCATTGCCGTCAACGTGTCGCCAGTGCAATTTCGCGCACGCAATTTCTATCAATCCGTCGCCGACACTCTCGCCACTTCAGGCATCGATCCATCCTGCCTCGAGCTGGAGGTGACTGAAAGCGCCGTCATGAAACAGGTGGACGAGGCCGGCCAGACTTTGGCCAGCCTGAAAAACCTGGGCTTGCAGATTGCGCTGGATGATTTCGGCACTGGTTATTCCAGCCTGAGCCGGCTGGCGCGCCTGCCTTTCGATAAATTGAAAGTGGATCAATCCTTTATCCGCAACATCGATACCGACAGCCGTTCGCTGGCGATTGCCGAGACCGTGATTGCGCTGGGCAAACGCCTGGGCGTGAAGGTGGTTGCCGAAGGCATCGAGACCGAAGCGGCATTCAACTTGTTGCGAAAATGCAAGTGCGATCTCGGACAAGGATATTTGCTCAGTAAGCCCATGCCGGCCGAACAATTTCGACGTTGGCATCAAGAACATAGTCTGGCCCTGGGATAGCGCGATTTATCGTGCTAAAGGGGTATTTCCTGCCGTGCCTCAGCAATGGAAAATCTTAACATTTCCCATGTGACGTTCGCATGACATGTCCGTCCCTGCTGTTGCGTCATGTTGCATTTCACCCCCGGCCTTGCCCGTTCGCGTGTCAGGAAAGTTTTTTTCTTGGTAAAATCAACTACTTATCCAATCTTCAAAGGCATGCCCGAGATGTTGTATCCAGAATTATTCAAATCCCTGGAGCAGGTTCGCTGGAATATGGACACAGATATTCCATGGGATCAGTTCGACGCCAGCAAGCTCAGCGATGAGCAAGCCCAGACCATCAAGATGAACGCGATCACCGAATGGTCGGCCTTGCCTGCGACAGAAATGTTCTTGCGCGATAACCGGGACGACAGCGATTTCTGCGCCTTCATGTCGGTGTGGTTTTTTGAAGAGCAAAAGCACTCGCTGGTGCTGATGGAATACCTGCGCCGTTTCCGCCCGGACATGGTGCCGACCGAAGCCGAGCTGCACAACGTGCGCTTCGAATTCGACCCGGCGCCCGCGCTGGAAACGCTGATGCTGCACTTCTGCGGCGAGATCCGCCTGAACCACTGGTATCGCTGCGCTTCCGACTGGCACACCGAGCCGGTGATCAAGCAGATCTACAAGATCATCAGCCAGGACGAGGCGCGCCATGGCGGCGCCTATCTGCGCTACATGAAAAAGGCGCTGACCGAAGCCGGCGACACCGCGCGCGCCGCCTTCGCCAAGATCGGCGTGCTGATGGCATCTGCACGCCGCACCGAAAAGCCGCTGCATCCGACCAACCTGCACGTCAACCAGGCGCTGTTCCCCAACGACACCGTGCAAAGCCGTCTGCCCGATCCGGACTGGCTGGAGCGCTGGCTGGATGGTCAGATCAAGTTCGACAGCAGCTGGGAAAAGAAAGTGGTCGAACGCATCCTGCACAACATGTCGCTGCTGTTCGAGCGCAGCTTTGAATCGGTGCAGGACCTGAACCGCTATCGCAAGGAAATCACCACGCGCGCTGCCGGGACGCAGGCGGCGCAATTCCAGCCTTAAAACAAGAAAGCCGCAGCTACATGCTGCGGCTTTTTTACATCTGCGGGCAGCCTGTCAATCTGCGCGCAGGCCGGCAAGCGCCAGCCGGGTTCACTGTGCCTGAGGATGGCCGCCGCCCTGGTGTCCGCGCGGCGGTCCGCCGCCGATCTTGTCGCTGACTTCCACCGCTACCTTGACCTTGCCCGCCTTTTCGAAGTGCAGGGTGAGCGGAAATTGCTCGCCTGTCTTCAGGGGCTTTTTCAGGCCGAGCAGCATGATGTGGTAGCCGTCGCCGGGCTGCATCACGACAGTGGTGCCCGGCGCGATCATGATTTCACCGGCTTCGCGCATTTTCATCACGCCGCCTTCCATCGTCATGGTGTGGATTTCCGTCTTGCCGGCGACGGCCGTACTGGCGCCGATGAGGCGATCCGGCGCATTGCCGCGGTTTTCAATGGTGACGTAGGCGGCGGCAGCCGGCTGCCCCGGCCTGGTCGGGCGCGCGGTCGGCTGCTCGAGGTGCAATTTGCCGGCCTGGTAATCGCGCGCATGGAGCGGGGCGGTAACGGCAAGCAGGAATGCAAGAATGAAGCGCAGAGGCATGGCGGTCTTTCGGAAAACGTTCACGATGGAAAGCGTAATGGCGCCGGTGATCACCAACGATTATAGGCGTCGATGATTATAGCAAGCCTGTCTGACAAGCCCAGCTGGCGGCATCGCAGTGCCGAAGCGCCGCAAGCCTCACTGGCCGCCGGCATACCCCTGCTGGCGCCATGCCTCGTACACCACTACCGCCACCGTATTCGACAGATTCAGGCTGCGGTTGTCCGGCCGCATGGGCAGGCGGATGCGCTGCGTCGGCGCAAAGCTGTCGCGCAAGGCTGGATCGAGGCCGCGGGTTTCCGATCCGAACACGAACACATCGCCCGGCTGGAACGCCACCGAGGCAAACGGTGCCGAGCCGTGCGTGGTCAGCGCGAACATGCGCGCCGGATCGGGCGCCTGTGCAGCAAGGAAGGCCGCCCAGTCGCGGTGCACCTTCATCGTGACATACTCATGGTAATCGAGGCCGGCGCGGCGCATCCTGGCGTCGTCGAGCGGAAAGCCGAGCGGCTCGATCAGGTGCAGCTGGGCGCCAGTGTTGGCGCACAGGCGGATGACATTGCCGGTATTCGGCGGGATTTCCGGTTCGACCAGAACGACATGAAACAAGTTGGGCTCCTATTGCATTGCTTGCCTGGGCGGGGTCCGGGCAAACACCAGGTTGGTCACGCGTGCCGCGCCGAAGCGCTTGAGCGTCGCCGCCACTTCATTGAGTGTGGCGCCGGTGGTCAGCACGTCGTCCACCACGCCGACGTGCCGGCCGCGCACCGTATCGATAAATTCCTGCGCGACGGTAAACGCCTCGCGCAAATTGCCTTGCCGCTCATCCTGCCGCAATGAGGATTGCGCCCGGGTGTCGCGCAAGCGCTGCAGCAATTGCGGATACAGCGGCAAACCCAGATGACGCGCCAGCGGCCGGGCGACTTCCAGGGCCTGGTTGAAGCCGCGCTCGCGCAGCCGCTGCGGGCCGAGCGGCACTGCGGTCAGCCAGTCCGGCAGCGGCGCTGACATGGCATGACGGCGTAGCAGGGCGTCGCGCTGCAATTGCGCAAACAAGGGCGCCAGCGCCAGCCGTCCGCCGAACTTCAGCGCCAGCACCAGCTGATCGACCGGCGGCAGGTAATCGGCCACGGCAATGGTTGCGTCGAACGCCGGCGGCAGCGCCAGGCAGTCGCCGCACCTGTCGGCATCGGCGCCAGCGTCGGACAGCGTGACGGCGCATTGCCGGCAACGCGCCGGCAGCTTGCTGAAATAATGCCCATGGCAGCCGGCGCAAAGCGCCTGCCGGCCGCTGGCGCCACACAAGGCGCACGACGAAGGCAGCAGTTGCGGCACGCGCTGGCGGCAGCGCTGCATCCACAGGCGGAGATCGAAAGGCATGGCAATCAGCTTTGCGGCGTGTATGCGTGTAAACTAGAACACCCTTGCTTCATCCCGGAACGGGCCGCAGGCAAGGCTGTTTTTCCTTGAAGTTTTCCATTATCGCATCGAATATTACGATTCCCCGTGACGCCTCCAAATTCTCCCGACCAGACCAGCCAGTCCAGCGCACCGATCGATCCTGCCTGCGTGCGTCGCGCCTTTGCGCGGCCGGCACGGCTGCAGGAGTCGCAATTCCTGCGTCGTGAAGTTGCACAGCGCATGCACGAGCGCCTGGCGCTGGTGAAAATGGCGCCGCAAGCCATGCTCGACGCCGGCTGTGGCGAAGGCGCCGATTTGCCCATTCTGCAAAGCAGTTTTCCGGAGGCGCGCCTGCTGGGGCTGGATGCCTCGCCCGCCATGCTGGCGCTGGCGCAAAGCCGGCAATTGGGCGCCATGTCATCGGTCAACCGCTTGCTGGGCAAGTTGCTGCCACCGGCGATGCAGCCGGGCCGGCAGGGTAGTCCCATGCTCATTGGCGGCGATTTCGCGCAACTACCGCTCGCCGGCAAGGCGGTCGACCTGGTCTGGTCCAACCTCGCCCTGCACTGGCATCCGCAGCCCAACAAGGTGTTCGCCGAATGGCATCGCGTGCTGCGCACCGACGGCTTGCTGATGTTTTCCTGCTTCGGCCCGGATACCTTCAAGGAATTGCGTCATGCCTTCGCCGCGCTCGATGAGGCTCCGCACTGCCTGCCATTCGTGGACATGCACGACTTCGGCGACATGCTGGTGCATGCCGGCTTCGCCACGCCGGTGATGGACATGGAAAACATCACCGTCACCTATGACACGGCTGAAAAATTGCTGGCGGATGTACGCGCCTGGGGCGGCAATCCGCTGGCGACGCGCCGACGTGGTCTGTACGGAAGGCATGCCTGGCGTCGCGTTATCGACACACTCGAGGCATCGCGTCGTCCCGACGGCAAGCTCGGGTTAAGTTTCGAAATCATCTATGGCCACGCCTTCTCTCCGGTCCCGCGCACCACTGCCAACGGAGAAGCCATCATCCGCTTCGACTTGCGTAAAAAATAAGCAAAATACACGCAATATTATTCCGTTGTGGCAAAAAACTTGATCTAAATCAATGTCATGCGAAGGGTTATTGTGGTTGGGAAACGCTTTTTTCCTTGATAATATTGCTACTCCGACCTTATACTCGATCCGCTTTATCCTGGCTGATCGGGTGTAGCCTGTTTCACGATACGGGATATGTGCGCGGACGTAGAAATAATAAAAAGGCGTGAACGGTGGCAAAGATAGCAAGTCTCATTGTGCCTCTGCATCATGCGGTAATAAAAATAAAACAGAATTCTATTTTGGGCTTTTGGGGATACATATGAAACTTGCAAAGCGCCTTCAAACGGTAGTGCCTTATGCATTGGGCATGATGGCGTCAATGCCGGCCTGGGCAGTGGAAGTCGGCGATAGTCAGGGCGGTCCGGCCGTACGCCAGCTTAACCTGCAGGACCCGGTGACCAGAATCGCCGAACAGATCGATTCGTTGCACACCATGATGCTGCTGATCTGCCTGGTGATCTTCGTTGCCGTCTTTGGCGTGATGTTTTATTCGATCTTCAAGCATCGCAAGTCGCTCGGCCACAAGCCTGCCACTTTCCACGAAAGCGTTACGGTGGAGATCGCCTGGACCGTGGTTCCCTTTATCATCGTCATCCTGATGGCCTGGCCGGCCACCAAGACGGTGGTGGCGATGAAAGATACTTCCAACGCCGACATCACCATCAAGGCCACTGGCATGCAATGGAAATGGGGCTACGATTACCTGAAAGGCGAGGGGGCCGGCATCTCCTTCCTCTCCAACCTGGCCACGCCGCGCGATCAGGACCCGACCAAAATCAGGAACGACCATTACCTGATCGAGGTCGACAATGAAGTGGTAGTTCCGGTCAATAAGAAAATCCGTATCGTTACTACCGCCAACGATGTCATCCACGGCTGGACGGTTCCCGCCTTCGGCGTCAAGCAGGATGCCATTCCCGGCTTCGTGCGCGACGCCTGGTTCCGAGCCGAAAAGGTCGGCACTTACCGCGGCAACTGCGTCGAACTGTGCGGCAAGGATCATGCCTTCATGCCGATCGTGGTCAAGGTCGTGACCGATGCCGAATACGTTGCCTGGGTCGACACCAAGAAAAAGGAAATGGCCGCCAAGGCCGACGATCCGAGCAAGGTCTGGACCATCGATGAACTAAAAAAACGCGGCGAACAAGTGTATGCCGCCAACTGCGTGGCGTGTCACCAGGCCAACGGCAAGGGCTTGCCTGGCGCCTTCCCTGCGCTGGACGGCTCGGCCGTGGTCAAGGGACCGAAGGCCGGGCAGGTCAATGTCGTGCTGAAGGGGCGGGATACGCCGACGGTGCCGGGTGCCATGCCGCCGTTCAACGCCCTGTCGGATACTGAGATCGCCGCCGTGATCACCTATACCCGCAACAGCTGGTCGAACAAAGCCCAGGAAAACATCGTCCAACCGGCTGAAGTCCTGGCTGCGCGCAAATAAATAAGTAGGAGATTGAGATGAGTTCTATCGTTCACGATCACGCACACGCTCACGATCAAGACCACGCGCATGATCATCCGCATGGCTGGCGCCGCTGGCTGTTCGCCACCAACCACAAGGATATCGGCACGCTGTACCTGTGGTTCTCTTTCATCATGTTGCTGTCCGGCGGCGTGCTGGCGCTGGGCATCCGCGCCGAGCTGTTCCAGCCCGGCCTGCAATTGATGCAGCCGGAGTTTTTCAACCAGCTGACCACCATGCACGGCCTGATCATGGTGTTCGGCGCGATCATGCCGGCCTTCGTCGGTTTCGCCAACTGGATGATTCCGCTGCAGATCGGCGCCTCCGACATGGCGTTCGCGCGCATGAACAATTTCTCGTTCTGGCTGCTGCCGCCTGCCGCACTCCTGCTGGCGACCTCCTTCCTGGTGCCGGGCGGCGCCACCGCCGCCGGCTGGACGCTGTACGCGCCCCTGTCGTCGCAGATGGGCATCGGCATGGACATGGGTATTTTCGCCATGCACATCATGGGCGCCTCGTCCATCATGGGTGCCATCAACATCATCGTCACCATCCTCAACATGCGCGCGCCCGGCATGACCCTGATGAAGATGCCGATGTTCTGCTGGACCTGGCTGATCACGGCTTACCTGCTGATCGCCGTGATGCCCGNNTCTTCGGCCACCCCGAGGTGTACATTATGATCCTGCCGGCGTTCGGCATCATTTCGCACATCGTGCCGGCCTTCGCCCGCAAGCCGCTGTTCGGCTATGCCTCGATGGTATACGCCACCGCTTCGATCGCGATCCTGTCGTTCATCGTCTGGGCGCACCACATGTTCACCACCGGCATGCCGGTGACCGCTCAGCTATTCTTCATGTACGCCACCATGCTGATCTCGATCCCGACCGGCGTGAAGGTGTTCAACTGGGTGGCTACCATGTGGCGCGGCTCAATGACCTTCGAGACCCCGATGCTGTTCGCAGTCGGCTTCATCTTCGTATTTACCATCGGCGGCTTCACCGGCCTGATCCTGGCCGTGACGCCGATCGATATCCAGCTGCAGGACACCTACTACGTGGTGGCACACTTCCATTACGTGCTGGTGGCCGGCTCGCTGTTTGCATTGTTTGCCGGTTTCTACTACTGGGCGCCGAAGTGGACCGGCCACATGTACAACGAAACTCTCGGCAAGGTTCACTTCTGGCTGTCGCTGATCACTTTCAACATCACCTTCTTCCCGATGCACTTCCTGGGCCTGGCCGGCATGCCGCGCCGCTACGCCGACTACCCGGCGCAGTTCGCCGACTTCAACCTGGTCGCGTCGATCGGCGCCTTCGGTTTCGGCCTGTCGCAGGTGTACTTCCTGTTCGCGGTGCTGCTGCCGACGATCAAGGGTGGCAAGAAGGCGGAAGCCAAGCCATGGGATGGCGCGGAAGGTCTGGAATGGACCGTGCCGAGCCCGGCGCCCTTCCATACTTTCGAAGTGCCCCCGACCGTAAAATAAACGAGCAAGCATGTCGCAACAAAAAAAGCCGGACAACCGGAAGACCGCCTTGATCCTGGCCTCGATTGCGCTGGTATTCTTTATCGGCGTAATCGTCAAGCGGACCTGGTTCAGCTGAGATGCAAACGCCGCAGCAGCATGAAATTCAGGAAGGGCCTGTGCGCAAGCTGAATGCGCGCATGCTGGGAAAGCTGCTGGTGGTCGCGGTGATGATGTTCGGATTCGGCTATGCGCTGATCCCGGTGTACAAGAAAATCTGCGAAATCACCGGCATCAATATCCTGACGCCGAAGGATGCGACGGTGGAGGAGGTGGCCAATACGCAGGTCGACAAGAGCCGCACCATCACCATCGAATTCGACGGCAATGCCCAGGGGCCATGGCGTTTCCGCCCGACGGTGGCCAGCATGCAAGTGCATCCCGGCGAGATGGCGCAGGTCGTGTACGAAGTGGTGAATACGCAGCCGCGGGCGATCGATGCGCAAGCAATTCCCAGCTATGCGCCGCAGCAGGCCGCGGCGCATTTCAAGAAAATGGAATGTTTCTGCTTCAAGCAGCAAACGATGGGGCCGAACGAGGCCAAGCAGATGCCGGTGGTGTTCTTTATCGATCCGGCGCTGCCCAGGGATGTGAAGACGATCACCTTGTCGTACACTTTTTTCGAAGTGGCCGGCCCGGCGAAAAACCCTGGTTGAAGCGGGTTGGGCGTGAAAGGCGGTAAATATGCAGGATTTGAAAGACGCGTCGAAGCGCAAGATGTCCTTCTTCGCAACCTTGAAAGCAATACTTTGGGCGTTTTTCGGCGTGCGCAAGAAAAGCGGCTACGAGCAGGATGCAGCGCAGCTCAACCCAGTTTATCTGATTATTGCCGGGCTGATTGCCGCAGTGGTTTTGATTGTGACGCTGTTGTTAATAGTAAAAAGCGTCGTCGCCAATTAATTAATAATATGACTTGTATCGGGAGATAAAGATGGCTTCTCATAATACCAAGGCGCCTTACTATTTCGTGCCCGGCCCGTCCGGATGGCCCATATTTACCGGCATGTCCCTGCTGGTCACCATGATCGGCGCATCCGCCTGGGTCAACGGCATCAGTTGGGGGCCTTACGTCAATATCGCCGGCATCCTCGCGGTGCTGGTCATGCTGTATTTCTGGTTCGGCGACGCCATCCGGGAATCCGAAAACGGCCTGTACAGCGCCCGCATCGATAATTCCTACCGCTGGAGCATGAGCTGGTTCATCTTCTCCGAAGTGATGTTCTTCGCCGCATTCTTCGGCGCGCTGTTTTATGCCCGCTCGGTGACCATGCCGTGGCTGGCCGACCTCGACCACAAGATCCTGTGGCCGGACTTCTCGGCACAATGGGGCAATACCGGCCCGGGCGGCATCATCGAGCCATTCACGACCATGGGGCCGTTCTGGATTCCGACGATTAACACTGCGCTGCTGCTGACTTCCGGCGTCACCCTGACCATTTCCCATCACGCGCTGCGCGCCGGCCATCGCGGCAAGACCGCCTTCTGGCTGTTTGCCACCATCGCGCTGGGCGCAGTGTTCATGGGCTTCCAGGCCTACGAATACATGCATGCCTACAGCGATCTGAATCTGAAGCTGACTTCCGGCATCTACGGCTCGACCTTCTTCATGCTGACCGGCTTCCACGGCTTCCACGTGACCATCGGCACGATCATGCTGGCCGTGATGCTGTACCGCGTCCTGAAAGGCCACTTCACTCCGGAAAACCATTTCGGTTTTGAAGGAGCCGCCTGGTACTGGCACTTCGTCGACGTGGTTTGGCTCGGCCTGTACGTCGTGGTCTACTGGCTGTAAGCGGCCGGTCGAAAAACGATGTTGCGCAATCGTCCCGCATAAAAAATGCCGCACTTCGGTGCGGCTTTTTTTTGAAGCGGTATGACGCTAGCGGATGCCGGTGGGCTGGATCCAGCCGAGGTAATGGGCAATCAGAATGAGGATGAACAGCGCGATCGAGAAACCTACGCGCAAGGCCAGCGCCTGCACCGTGCGGTTGCTCTTGCCCTTGTCGCGCATCAGGAAGATCAGGGCTGAAGCGAGGCTCGCGAGAATCAGGATGAAGGCGATGGCGACAATGATTTTCATGATGGCTGCATGCACGGCGGCCGCTTGCTAGAATGGGCCGGTCGCTCAAGGCTGATGTTTGTAAAATTGACATTGTAATGCCAATCAGATTCCGCTTCAGCTGGATACCTTTCATTGCTGCCATGATAGCCGTCGCCAGCGGCGTTGCGCTCGGCAACTGGCAGACCCGGCGCGCCCTCGAAAAAGAGGCAATCGAGGCTGCGCTGCAGGCGCGCGATGCGCAGCCGGCAATCGGGCTGGACGCCAGTGCCGCGCACGACCCCGCTGCCTTGGAGTTCCGGCGGGTACGCGTGCAGGGCAGATTCGTGCGCGAATGGCCGTTGTACCTGGACAATCGCCCGCACGAGCGACGCGCCGGCTTTCACATGCTCATGCCATTCATGATTGCCGGCAGCGACAAGGCCGTGCTGGTGGCGCGCGGCTGGGTTGCGCGCGACCTGCAGGATCGCGCGCGCTTGCCGGCGACGCCAACTCCGACGGATGAAGTAGTAATCGAGGGCAGCATCCGCCGCCATTCGCCCCGGGTGTACCAGTTCGGCGCCTCGACGCCACTGCGGCCCGGCGCCATCGTACAGAATGTCTCCGTGGATGAATTCGCCGCCGCCAGCGGCCTGGCGCTGCTGCCTTTCATCATCGAGCAAGAGGGCGGGGAAGGCAAAGGCGCAAAATACGAGGATGGCCTGGTGCGAGACTGGCCGCGCCCCTCGCAAGGCGCGGACAAGCATCGGGGCTATGCCTTCCAGTGGTATGGCCTGGCGGCGGCAGCTTTTTTATTTTTTATCGTGACAGGATTTCGGCGTGGAATTAAATAATGAGCAAAGGCGGCGCGGCCGCTGGAAAATGCTGGCGATCCTGGCGGTGTGCGCATTGCCGCTGATTGCTTCCTACTTCACCTACTACGTGATCAAGCCGGGCCCCAGCACCAACTATGGCACCTTGCTGGACCCGCGCAGCTATCCGGTTCCTCGCCTGGACAGCGCCACGCTCGACGGCAAGCCGACCGAGCTGGATGCCTACAAGGGCAAGTGGATCATGCTGCAGGTCGATTCCGGCAATTGCGCAGCGCCGTGCCAGAAAAAACTCCATGACATGCGTCAGTTGCGCACCGCCCAGGGCAAGGAGCGCGAGCGCGTCGAGCGCGTGTGGATGATCACCGATAAGGAGCCGCTCGATACCATGCTGATGCGTGAATATGACGGCACCCGCATGCTGCGGGTCAGGCAGGAGGCGCTGCAGGGCTGGCTGCCGGTCGAGCAGGGCGCGTCCCTGGCCGACCACATCTACATGATCGACCCGCTGGGCAACCTGATGATGCGCTTTCCCAAGGATGCCGATCCCAACCGCATCAAGAAGGATCTTGGCCGCCTGCTGAAGGCGTCCAAGGTCGGCTAGGCGCGCCGCGTGCGACAGGAGCAGGGCACATGCTGATTCAACTGGCGATCAAGGGCTTGCTGGTGGCGCTGCTGGCGCTGGCGACGGTGTGGGCTTCGCGCGACGCCAACAAATACCGCAAACTGGCCTGGGTGACGCTGTTTCTCACCTTCGACCTGATCATGTTCGGCGCTTTCACGCGCCTGACCGATTCCGGCCTGGGCTGCCCGGACTGGCCCGGCTGCTACGGACACGCCAATCCGCTGCAGGCGCATGCGCAGATCAGCGCCGCCGAGGCGGCCATGCCGCAAGGGCCGGTCACCGTCGCCAAGGCCTGGATCGAAATGATCCATCGCTACCTGGCCATGGGCGTGGGCGTGCTGATCATTGCGCTGATGACGGTGGCCTGGCGCAACCGGGCGCGGGCGCGCAGGATGGCCGTTGCCGTGCCCGCCGCTTCCTCTCCCTGGCTGCCGAGTTTCCTGTTTGTCTTCGTCTGCCTGCAGGGCGCCTTTGGCGCCTGGACCGTGACCCTGAAGCTGCAACCGGTGATCGTCACCATCCATCTGCTGCTCGGCATGGGCTTGCTGGCTTTGCTGACGTGGCTGGCGGCGCGGCAAAGCCCGCCTGCGGCGGTCGCTGCGGCAGGGCGCAACTTGCGCATTCCCGCAGCGCTGGCGCTGCTGGTGCTGTTCTGCCAGATCGCGCTGGGCGGCTGGGTCAGCACGAATTACGCCGCGCTGGCGTGCACCGATTTGCCGACCTGCCATGGCGCCTGGTTGCCGGAAATGGATTTCGACAATGGCTTCACGCTGTGGCGCGATCTCGGCAAGACCGCCGCGGGCGACTTCCTGCCTTTCCCGGCGCTGACGGCAATCCACTGGACGCACCGGGTGTTTGCCCTGGCGGTGACGGCGGCAGTCGGCTGGGTTGCCTGCCGCGCCATGAAAGTGGCGGGTTTGCGCAAGACCGGCATTTGGCTGCTGGCGGCCCTGGCCTTGCAAGTCCTGGTCGGCGTCTCGACGATTTACCTGAACTGGCCGCTGGCGTTGGCTGTTGCCCACAATGGTGGCGCCGCCTTGCTGGTGCTTCTCCTGACCATGTTAAACTGCAAAATCGGTTTCGCAGTCGCTTCTTGCACTACCGGCCGCACGACGGCCAGCCTGTCCGCCGCATGAGGCGGATGTTCCTGCCACGCTAACCGTAAGCAAAGCTATGACGACCTTGACCCTGTCCGCCAATCGCGTTGCCCAGTACTGGGCCCTGACCAAGCCGCGCGTGACTCAGCTGGCGGTGTTTTGCGCCGTCATCGGCATGTTTCTCGCCACGCCCGAGCTGCCCGACTGGCGCATCGTGGTGGCGGCCACCGCCGGCATCTGGCTGCTGGCGGGAGCGGCCTTCGCCGTCAATTGCCTGGTCGAGCGCAGCATCGACGCCAAGATGGCGCGCACCGCGCGGCGGCCGCTGGCGCGCGGCGAAATCACGGCTGGCCAGACTCTGCTGTTTTCCGGCCTGATCGGCGGCGCCGGCATGTGGGTGCTGTACAGCCTGGTCAATCCGCTGACCATGTGGCTGACCTTCGCCACCTTCGTCGGCTATGCCGTGATCTACACCATGCTGCTCAAGCCGGCGACGCCACAGAACATCGTCATCGGCGGTCTGTCGGGCGCGATGCCGCCGGCGCTGGGCTGGGCCGCGGTCGCCAACGACGTGCCGATGCAGGCGTGGATCCTGGTGCTGATCATCTTCGTCTGGACCCCGCCGCATTTCTGGGCGCTGGCCCTGTATCGCCGCGAAGATTACGCCAAGTCCGGCCTGCCGATGCTGCCGATTACGCATGGCCTGAAATTCACGCAGTTCCACATTTTTCTGTACACTATTGCGCTGGTCGCCACCACCATGCTGCCCTACGCGGTGCGCATGAGCGGCCTGATTTATCTTGCCAGCGCCACCGTGCTGGGCGCCGTGTTCCTCTGGCATGCCTGGCACATCTATCGTCATTACACCGACCTGATGGCGCGCAAGACATTTGCCTATTCGATCGTCTATCTGTCGCTGCTGTTCGCCGCGCTGCTGGCCGACCATTATCTGAAGATTTGATTCCATGCGACTGATTCCTCTCGCGCTGCTGCTGGCTTCCTCATTCTGGCTGGCCGGCTGCAGCGACAAACCTGCCGGCCAGGCCGGCAATGACGGCACCATGCAACTGTCGCCGGCCGACAGCGCCTTCAAGAATACCGATGTGACCGGCCTGGGTTACGCCAGGGATTTCGCCATGACGGACCATAACGGCAAGCCGCGCACCCTGGCTGACTTCAAGGGCAAGGCGGTGCTGGTGTTTTTCGGCTTTACGCAATGCCCCGACGTGTGCCCGACCACCTTGGCCGAAATGGCCAATGTGATGCAGCAGCTAGGGCCCCAGGCCGACAAGGTGCAGGTGCTGTTCGTCTCGGTTGATCCGGAGCGGGATACGCCTGAATTGCTGGGCAAGTACGTGCCGGCATTTCATCCAAGCTTCCTTGGCCTGGTCGGCGACAAGGCCGCCACCGAGAAAGTGGCAAAGGAATTCCGCGTGTTTTATCAGAAGGTGCCGGGCAAGGATGCCGGCAGCTACACGGTGGACCATACCGCCGGCAGCTATGTTTTCGACCCGCAGGGGCGCATTCGCCTGTTCGTGCGGCACGGGCAAGGTGCCGAGCCGATCGCGCATGACCTGAAGCTGCTGTTGGCGGGGAAGTAAAACTTTAATCGGAGAGGGGCGGCGGCCGATGGCTACGACTGCCCCGAAAGACGACAAAAAAGGCGCTCTTTTGAGCGCCTTTTGCGTTGAGGATGAGGGCGTTCATGCGTATTCGGCCAGCGCACCCTTCATCTTTTTCAGGGCCACGGCTTCGATCTGGCGAATGCGCTCGGCCGATACGCCGAATTCCTCTGCCAGTTCGTGCAGGGTTGCGCCGGCGCCATCGTCGCTGGCCAGCCAGCGGGCTTCGACGATGCGGCGCGAACGCGCATCGAGCTTGCCCAGCGCCGCTGCCAGGCCTTCGCTTTGCAGGCGGTCGTATTCCTGCGCTTCCAGCACCCGGGTCGGCTCGTGCGATTCGGAAGACAGAAAGGCGATCGGCGCGAACTTGTCGTCTTCGTCATCGGTCGGCGCTTCCAGGGCAATGTCTCGGCCGGAAAGGCGGGTTTCCATTTCGATGACTTCCTCGCGCTTCACATCCAGGGTCTTGGCGAGGGCATCGACTTGCGCCGGCGTCATCGCATCCAGGCCTTCCTTGTGGCTGCGCAGGTTGAAGAACAGCTTGCGCTGGGCCTTGGTGGTCGCCACCTTGACCAGGCGCCAGTTCTTCAGGATGTATTCGTGGATTTCTGCCTTGATCCAGTGCATCGCATACGAAACCAGGCGCACGCCCTGATCAGGGTCGAAACGCTTGACCGCCTTCATCAGGCCGATATTGCCTTCCTGGATCAGGTCGGCATGCGGCAAGCCATAGCCCAGGTAGCCGCGCGCGATCGATACCACCAGGCGCAGGTGCGACAGGATCAGCGATTGGGCGGCAGACAGATCGTTCTGGTCGCGCAGTTTCTTTGCCAGTGAGACTTCTTCCTCGTGCGACAGCATCGGCAGGCGGTTGACCGTCGATATATAAGCTTCGATATTGCCAAGATTGCCGGGAAAGCCGAGCGCCACCAGGCTTTGCGAAGAAGCCGGGATCAATGCGGATTGTGCGGATCGTGCGTTCATTCTTTCTCCTTCCTTCCTTTTTCAGGGATTACCCGTTTCAGCAGGAATATTTTTTATATATTAGCACTCTCTTCTGGAGAGTGCTAATTTTCAAAATCAAGCGGAATTATAGCTTCAACCTATCTTATGTCCCTTGTTAATTAAAACTGGCCATGTGAATTTGGAGTTCTGAATAGAGAAAAAGTTGCAAAAGATAAATAATTGACAAGGCAGTCCCAGCCACACATACACGTTATAAGTGCATACCTGGAGGCATGCACTTATCGCTATTGCGGGCTAATTCAGGGATAGGATGGCTAGGCCAGACGGCCGATCGAACGGCGCACCGACAGCAGCGCGCCGAGCCAGCCCAGGCCGGCGCTGACTGCCAGCAAGGCGATCCAGGTGAGGGCATCCAGCGGAACCAGCTGGAATTGCGAACCATACAGGCGCACCACGTCGGCCAGCGCCTGGTTGAGGGGATGCAGGGACAGAGTGACCAAGCCCAGCGCCAGCGCGCCGGCAGTCAGGCCCAGAAAGGCGCCGGCATAATAGAAGGGCCGAGAAACGAAGGCATCGGAGGCGCCTACCAGCTTGCTGAGGACGATTTCCTCGCTTTGGTGGAGCACTTGCAGGCGGATGGTGTTGAACACCACCGCCACCACCACCGTGCCCAGCGTAATCGCCAGCAGCAGCAGCGCCAGCTGCAATACCTGCATTATCGCGGCCAGGCGCTTGATCCAGGCCGAATCCAGTTGCACGTGTTCGACGCCGGACAGCGTCTGCAGGCGTTCGACCAGGCTTTCCGTGCGACTAGCCTGGGCCATGCTGTCGAGGCCGGACAATTTCAGGACATAGGCGTCCGGCAGCGGGTTGGTGCCCAGCGCATTGACCGCCGCCGACAGCCCTGTGCGTTCGTCCAGCGCAGCCAGGGCTTTTTCGCGGGGGATGAATTCCAGCTTGCCCTGCAGTTGCGCTTCCTTGAGCAGGCGCCTGATCGGCGCCGCCAGCGCAGTGGCCTGTTCGCGCGATGTTGCCGCCGCCAGGAATACGCTGATTTCCGGTTCGACCACCAGCTGCTCGGATACCGGGCGGACGTTTTCCAGCAAGGTCAGCCCGGCAAAAGGCAGCATGAGCGCGATGGCGATCACCAGTACGTTCAGCAGGAAGCCGCCGCGCGGCGCGCGGATATGGCGCCAGGCGCCAGCCAGGGCATAGGCGTGCAGCCGCAGCCAGTTGTTCATGGCGTCACCTCGCTCGGCGTCGCTGTGCGGCTTGCCAGTCCGTCATCCGCGAGGCGACCCTGTTCGAGATGGATCACGCGCGCGCCGGGCTGGTAGATATTGTCGTCGTGGGTGGAAATCAGGCAAGTTACGCCGACCGCGTGGAAGGCCAGGATGGCATCGATGACCCTGGCGGCGCTGACGCGGTCGAGGTTGGCGGTCGGTTCGTCGGCGAGGATGATTTGCGGGCGGTTGACGATGGCGCGGGCGATCGATACGCGCTGCTGCTCGCCGCCGGACAGCGATAGCGGATCGGCTTGCGCCTTATCCAGCAAGCCGACCTTGTCGAGCGCAGCGCGGGCGCGTTTTTCGGCTTCGTCGCGCGGCGTGCCGGTGACGAGCAGGGGCAGGATCACGTTGGCCAGCACCGGGCGGTCGGCCAGCAGGCGCTGCTGCTGCAGGATCAGGCCGAGATTGCGGCGCAGGTAAGCCAGTCCGGTGCCGTTCAGGCGGCTGATATCTTCGCCATTGACCTCGATGCTGCCGCTGCTGGGCCGTTCGATGCCTGCGATCATTTTCAGCAGGGTCGATTTGCCGGCGCCGGAAGGACCGGCCAGGAACAGCAATTCGCCCTTGGCGATCGACAGGTTGATATCGAACAGCGCGGTGGCGTCCTTCGAATAGCGCTTGGTGACGTGTCGGAACTCGATCATTTAACTGAGCAGGGCATCCACAAATTCCTGGGCATTAAAGGGCTGCAAGTCTTCGATGCCTTCGCCGATGCCGATGAAATATACCGGCACCGGGCGTGTGCGGGCAATCGCCGCCAGCACGCCGCCCTTGGCGGTGCCGTCGAGCTTGGTGACGATCAATCCGGTCAGCTCCAAGGTATCGTCAAAGGCCTTGACTTGCGTCAGTGCATTTTGACCGGTATTGCCGTCGATGACCAGCAGCACTTCGTGCGGCGCCTGGGCCATGCTCTTGCCGATCACACGCTTGATCTTCTTGAGTTCTTCCATCAGGTGCAACTGCGTCGGCAGGCGGCCGGCGGTGTCGACCATCACCACATCGGTGCGGCGCGCCTGCGCCGATTGCACGGCATCGAAGGCGACTGCCGCCGGATCGCCCGATTCCTGCGCGATCACGGTCACATTGTTGCGCTCGCCCCAGACCGCCAGCTGTTCGCGGGCAGCGGCGCGGAAAGTGTCGCCGGCGGCCAGCAGGACCGACTGATGATGTGCCTGCAAGTGTTTTGCCAGTTTGCCGATGGTGGTGGTCTTGCCGGCGCCGTTGACGCCGGCGATCATCATCACCAGCGGTTGCTCGCGGCCCAGCACCAGCGGCTTTTGCAGCGGCGTCAGCAGTTCGGTCAGCAAGCTCTTGAGCGCGGTCTTCACCTGGCCGGCTTCGGTCAGTTTTTCATCCTTGACCTTTTTCTTCAGGGCATCCAGGAGAAATTGTGTTGCGTCAATGCCGGTATCGGCCATCAGCAGGGCCGATTCCAGTTCTTCGTACAATTCCTCGTCGATCTTGGCGCCGACGAAAAGCGTGGTCAGGTTGGCGGAAGTCTTGGAAAGGCCAGCCTTGAGGCGCGTCAGCCATGAGCGTTTTTGTTCGGCGGACGGCGGAGGGGCCGGGATAATCTCTTCTTCCGGCGCTGCCGGCATTGCGGTTGCCGGTGCGGTGGCCGCTGTCGGTATTGCCACGGCAGCCTCGGCGGGAACGGCTGCCGCAGGAACAGTGGCCACCGGCGCCTTTGCATCCGCAACCGGAGTTGCGGGGGGCGCGCCAACTGGGGCAGGCGGCGCTGCCGGCGCCGTGGCGACAGGTTCCTGCGTCGTTTCTGGCGCGGGTGCTGCGGCTGGCGCGGGCGTGTCTTTCGGTTTTCTCTTGAAAAAACTAAACATGGGGCTGGGCAGAGTCGCAATCAGGGGAACAAGGACGGCATGCAGCATGGCGCCAGGCAAGCGCGGTACAATCAAAGGCTTGCGGCCAGGGTGTGCATGAATGCAAGCATTTCCTTCTTGCCTGGATGTCTGTGATGAAATCCATGACATGGAAGTCCGTGTTACATGCAAGTTTCTATTTTAACAGAGCGGGATATATGAAATCGCGGATAGTCGTATTGATTTGCTGGCTGCTGACCAGCGTCACTGCCCTGGCGGCGGGGATACCGGCCCAGGAATTTACCTTGAAAAATGGCATGAAAGTCATCGTCAAGGAAGACCACCGGGCACCAACCGTGGCGCACATGGTGTGGTACCGCGCCGGCGCCATCGATGAAGTCAATGGCACCACCGGTGTGGCCCATGTGCTGGAGCATATGATGTTCAAGGGTACCAAGACCTTGAAGCCGGGCGAATTCAGCGCCAGGGTCGCGGCCCTGGGCGGACGCGAAAACGCCTTTACCAGCAAGGATTACACGGCGTATTTCCAGCAGATCGAAAAAAACCGCCTGCCCAAAGTGATGGCGCTGGAAGCGGACCGCATGGCGAACCTGGTGCTGGATAAAAAGGAATTCGACAAGGAAATCAAGGTGGTGATGGAAGAACGCCGCCTGCGCACCGATGACCAGCCGATTCCGCTAGTCTATGAAACCCTGAATGCGATGGCGTTCATGGCCCACCCCTACCACCATCCGATCATCGGCTGGATGGACGATTTGCAAAACATGACAGTCGAGAATGCGCGCGCCTGGTACGACCGCTGGTATGCCCCCAACAATGCGGTGCTGGTGGTGGTCGGCGATGTCGTTCCCCGCGAGGTGCTGGCGCTGGCGGAAAGATATTACGGGCGTATGCCGCGCAAGGCTATCGGCAACACCAATCCGCAGGTCGAGCCGCCGCAGCGCGGCCTGCGCCGCGTCACGGTCAAGGCGCCGGCCGAAAACCCCTACGTGGCACTGGCTTTCAAGGTGCCGGTGTTGCGCGATGTGGAAAGGGATGACGATGTCTATGCGCTGGATGTGCTGTCGGCCGTGCTCGATGGTTACGACAATGCGCGTCTGAATGCCAAACTGGTGCGCACCGACCGCGTCGCCAATTCCGCCGGCGCCAGTTATTCCGGCATTGCGCGCGGCCCGGTTCTGTTCGTGCTCGATGGCGTGCCGACGGCCGGCACTACCACGGAGCAGCTGGAGAAGCGTCTGCGCGCCGAGGTCGAACGCATCGCCGCGCAAGGCGTGGATGATGGCGAATTGCAGCGTGTGAAGACCCAGCTGATCGCCGAACAGATCTACAAGCGTGATTCGACCTTCGGCCAGGCGATGGAAATCGGCATGATGGAATTGTCCGGCTTGTCGCATCGCGATATCGATCGCATCATTGAAAAATTGCGTGGAGTCACGGCCGAGCAGGTGCAGGCCGTCGCGCAGAAATACTTTGGCGACGATAGCCTGACCGTCGCCACGCTGCATCCCTTGCCGCTGGAAGACAAGAAGCCGACGCCGGTGGCATCCCTCAGCCATTGATAGCATTGAACTTGTGGATAACGACAATATGATGAAACGACTGATCGTACTGGCGTGGGTGGCTTCGGCGGCATTGTTCGCCATTCCCGCGCATGCCGCTCTGAAAATTGAATCCTGGAAGCTGGATAATGGCGCGCGCGTGCTGTTTGTGGAAAGCCGCTCGATCCCGATGCTCGATATCAGCGTCGAATTCGACGCCGGTTCGCGCCGCGATCCGCAAGGCAAGGCTGGCATGGCATCGCTGACCAATGCCATGATGGCGCGCGGCTTGCTGGCGGGAGCGGATCCGGCGCAGGAACCGGCCATGACCGAGGCGCAGATTTCCGACGCCTTCGCTGACATCGCCGCCCAGCGCGGCGGCGGCGTCGGCGAAGATCGCGGCGGCCTGTCCTTGCGCACCCTGTCCTCGACCGCCGAGCGCGACGCCGCCGTGCTGCTGCTGGCGCGCCTGCTGGCGCAGCCGAGTTTTCCGGCGGATCTGTACGCGCGCGACCAGGCGCGCACGATTGCCGCGCTCAAGGAAGACCTGACGAAGCCGGAAGTCATCGCCGGCCGCGCTTTTTCCCGGACCATCTATGGCGGGCATCCCTATGGCAACGAGGCCACGGTAGCATCGGTCGAGGCCGTCACGCGCGATGACCTGGCGGCTTTCCATCGCCGACATTACGTCGCCAACACCGCGGTGATCGCCCTGATCGGCGATGTCTCGCGCCAGCAGGCCGAGGCTATCGCGCGCCAGTTGACCGCGCGCCTGCTGCAAGGCGAGCCGCTGCCACCCTTGCCGGCGGTGGCGCCACTGCAGGCGCAGGAAGAGCGGATCGCCCATCCGGCTTCGCAGTCGCATATCCTGATCGGCGCGCCGGCGTTGGCGCGCAGCGATCCGGATTATTTTGCGTTGACGGTCGGCAACTACGTGCTCGGCGGTGGCGGTTTCGTTTCCCGCTTGATGCAGGAAGTGCGCGAAAAGCGCGGTCTGAGCTATAGCGTGTACAGTTATTTCAATCCGCTGGCGCAGCCGGGGCCCTTCCAGATCGGTTTGCAAACCAGCCGGGCGCAAACGGACCAGGCCTTGAAAGTGGTGCGCGAGACGCTGGCCGACTACCTGCGCACCGGCCCGACCGAGAAGGAATTGCAGGCTGCCAAGGACAACCTGATCGGCGGTTTCCCGCTGCGCATCGACAATAATCGCAAGATCCTGGGGAATATCGCCGTGATCGGTTTTTATCAACTGCCGCTGGATTATCTCGACACCTGGACCGCGAATGTGGCGAAGGTCAGCCGCGCCGATATCCGGGCGGCGTTCCAGCGCAAAATCGCCCTGGACAAGCTGGCGACCGTGGTCGTCGGCAATGCCGCCGGCGCCAATGCCAAATAAGGGACGGCCCGGTTGCATGCATAAGTCGCAAAACAGGAAAGGCGCGCCGCACCAGGTGCGCATCATCGGTGGGCAATGGAAACGCACGCCCTTGCCGGTGGCTGATGCCGCCGGCCTGCGGCCGACCCCGGACAGGGTGCGCGAGACTGTATTCAACTGGATCAACCATCTGTTCGATGGCGCCTGGGAAGGGCGGGCATGCCTGGACCTGTTCGCCGGCAGCGGCGCGCTCGGCTTCGAAGCCGCCAGCCGCGGCGCGTCGCGGGTGCTGATGGTCGAAAATCATGTGCCGGCCTTGCGTCACCTGGAAACGATCAAGGAAAAGTTGCGCGCCTCGCAAGTCGCGATCATGCGTGGCGATGCCTTGGCCAAGGTGCGTGAACTGGGCGCGGCGGTGGCGCGGGAAGCGGGCGCGGAACGCCGCGAGGGCGCATTTGATATCATTTTCCTCGATCCGCCCTACCATCAGGACTGGCTGGCGAAAATCCTGCCGCACTGCGCGGGGCTTTTGCAACCGGACGGCCTGGTCTATGTGGAAGCGGAGATGCCGCTGGACGGACTTGACGCCGCCTGGCTGGCGGATTGGGAAATCGTCCGTGCCGACAAGGCCGGCATGGTCTTTTACCATCTCTTACAAAACAGAAATATGACAGGAATTGAGGCATAATGCGCGTTCCTACTGCCACGGAGCCCCTATGGTCACCGCAATTTATCCAGGTACGTTCGACCCGCTGACGCGTGGTCATGAAGATTTGGTACGGCGCGCCTCCGGCCTGTTCGATAAGCTGGTGGTCGGCGTGGCCGATAGCCAGAACAAGAAACCTTTTTTTGCATTGGAAGAGCGCCTGGCGATCGCCAATGAAGTGCTGGGACACTATCCGAACGTGAAAGTGGAAACCTTTTCCGGCCTGCTCAAGGATTTCGTGCGGGAGCACGACGGTCGCGTGATCGTGCGCGGCTTGCGCGCGGTGTCGGACTTCGAGTACGAGTTTCAGATGGCCGGGATGAACCGCTATCTGTTGCCCGATGTCGAAACCCTGTTCCTGACCCCGTCGGACCAGTACCAGTTCATTTCCGGCACCATCGTGCGCGAAATTGCCATCCTGGGCGGGGATGTCTCGAAGTTCGTTTTCCCCTCGGTCGAGAAGTGGCTGAAGACCAAGGTCGCGGCGGCGACGGCGGCCAAAAAGTAATTGTTTTGTTGGTAAGCGCCCGGCGCAATCGTCCGGGCGGTAAAGAGGTAATGGCATGGCATTGATGATTACAGACGATTGCATTAACTGCGACGTCTGCGAGCCGGAGTGTCCGAATGATGCGATTTCGATGGGGCCGCTCATCTATGAAATCAATCCGGACAAATGCACCGAATGCGTCGGCCATTTCGACGAGCCGCAATGCCAGCAGGTGTGCCCGGTGAGCTGCATTCCCTTCGATCCGGCACGGCGCGAGACGAAGGAAGAACTGCAGGCAAAGTTCGAGGCCCTGCAGGCGGCCAAAACGGCTTGATGGCTTGGCCGCCTGGTGAACGCCCTGCGCAGCGAGCTGCCGGCGTCTGCCCGGCGGCGATAAAAAAGGGACAGCGCGCTGTCCCTTTTGTCTTTCCTGAAATAATGGCTTAAAACGCCAGTTCAACCGCCACTTCCTGGCCCACTCTCAGCACCTGGTTTTCCCCCTCCAGCACAATCGCATTCATGCCGAAAGCCAGGCCACCGTCGATCTTCGGATCGGCGCGGTAGCTCTGCAGGATATCGAGCGGGCTCGGGCCCGCTTCGCCCGTGGCCTGATCGATCGAAGGGATACCGCAGCGCGGGCAGGGCTTGACTGGCTTGATCACAGCGTCGCCGGCAACGATGCTGGCGGCGAAATCCTCTTCAAACGCGCCGATGCCGTCGATGACGATGTTGGGACGAAAGCGGTTCATCGGCAGCGCGGCGCGGCCTTGCGCCTGCAGCTTGCCATTCAGGTCGGCCAGCGAAGCCGCGGAAATCACCAGTAGCGGATAACCGTCGCCGAACAGGGTTGGCGCCTCGATGCCGCCGGTCCATTTCGCATCGGCGAAGCGCCGCGCATCGGGATGGAATCTCGCCAGCCGGCAGGGCGTGCCCAGAAACTTCGAAAACCAGGTGGTGGTGACATCGTCGCAATCATAGGCCTGGACGATGTCATTCCATACCTTGACGCGGATGAGGCGCTCTTCGTCCGGGTGCGGCAGGCCGAGCGGGATTTCCAGTTTCAGCATGCCGGGCGCACGTAATTCCAGCGTTTCCAGGCGTATTTTCGGGACGATGGCGGCCATCTTCGGATGCTGGCGCTGAGTGAGGAAATTGCCGTCCGCGTCGACCACCATCCATTCGCGGTCGTAAATGTGCTCGCTCATCAGGCCGGCGCGCGTGACGATGGCTTCGCGCAGCGCAATGCCGGCACAGGACTTGATCGGGTACAGGTTCAGTTCGGTAAGTACTGGCATGTATTACGGGGATGGTTGCGATGGAAAGAAAGATTGTCATTGTAGCGGCAAACCACAGGTCCGGCCCGCGCCTGTTTGTTGCCGGATATTGCCGCCAGGGACCTGGCATACTTGCTTCAATATGATACGGAATAACATAGCGACACAAAATAATTGACACATTACGTAAAAAGTATCATTATGTGAGCGTCCAATGACGAATCAGTCAACGACGAACAAGTTTTGCAACGGAAATGCCCTTTTAACGCCGGGCCGATGCGCGGACCGGCAACCCATTCCTTGTAAGGAGACGCAGCATGGCTCACAACGAAAAGATTGCACTCACGATGGATTACCCGCCGGCGACACCTCAGCCGAACGTGTATCCGCTGTCCTGGCATCGCCAGACTTCCAAGCTGGAAGAAGTCTGGAATTCTTCCCTGCGCGAAGCCTGGGATCCGTCGGCATTGCCCTGGGATACCTTTGATGTCAGCAGCTATACCTGGGAAGAGCGTGAAGCGATTGCCTACTGGTGGACCTTGCTGTCGGTGTTCGACGCTTCGGCGCCGCCGGTGTTTGCCGAAGCCTTCATCAAGACCTATGAAGTGCATGAGGAAGATGCCGTGCGCCGCTGCTTCTTCTCGGTGACCCGCGACGAGCAGAACCATGAGCAGATGTGCGGCCTGTCCATCACCAAGCTGCTCGAGCATCCCGATCCGCTCACCTATGAGCCGAAGACCGAACTGGGCAAGCAGTTGCAGCGCAACGCCGCATGGCTGTATTACAACGGCGGCCGCTACTGGACCGGTTACAAGGCTGCCGTGCCGAAGTACAGCCTGGCCGTGCTGTTCAGCTCCTTCCTGATGGGTGAAATCGCCGCTGCAACGATCTTCCATCAGATGGCTGCAGGCTGCACCGAGCCGGTGTTCAAGGAAGGCTTCCGCAACATCGGCCGCGACGAAGGCCGCCACATGGCGATCTGCATGGCCCTGATGGAGCGCGACTATCCGAAGATGAAGCTGGAAGACCGCGCCATCATCACCAAGCAGGTGCGCGCAGGCTACCTGTTCCTGTCGGCCGTGCTGTTCGAGCCGCCGATGGAATTCTGGGATCTGCCGGCCGACTTCATTGAAGTCCAGCGCAAGGCCGAGGCGGTCGCCCGCGACGCCGGTTTCCATATTCCCGAGTACGAGCAAAAGAAGGAAAACTGGAAGGCCGCAATGCTGAACCTGAAGGGCGTGCTCGACAAGTACGACATCCCGTTCCCGGCGATTCCTGAAGTTGGCATCTCGGGCGAGGAAGTGACCGACATCGACATGAAGGACATCATCCCGGTGTTCTGATCCTCCGGGCTTGATGGCTGCGCAGGCGCTCGCGTGCCTGCGCAGCCGCCATTATTTGCACGACCTAATTCAAGAAACAAAGGACGACAAGTGAGCCGAATCAAATTGCATCCCTCGGGCCATGAGATTGCATGCCAGCAGGGGGACACCGTTCTCACGGCGGTAGAGCGCGCGGGTTACGCGCTTCCCAACAACTGCCGCGCCGGCGCTTGCGGCGAATGCAAGGTGAAGGTGCTGCAGGGCGAGTTTGACCAGGGTGTCGTGCTCGATATGGCGCTGTCGCCGGAAGAGCGGGCGCAAGGCTACGGCCTGATGTGCATGGCCAAGCCCTTGTCGGCCGAGCTGGTGATCGAATGGGGCACTGAAGACGCCAAGCCGAAGCTGTTCCCGCCGCGCGAAAACATGCTGCACGTGGTCACCGAAAAGATCCGCCGCACGCCGCGCATCACTGAATTCCATTTCCGTCCGCTGGGCAATGCGGTGCGCTACTGGCCGGGCCAGTACGTGATGCTGGGCGATCCCGCCGCCGGCGTACCGCAGCGCTGCTACTCGATTGCCGGTGCTCCCAGGCAGGATGGCGAGATCCTGCTGCACATCACGCGCGAGGAAAACGGCATTACCAGCCGCTGGCTGCACGACAAGGTGCAGATCGGCGACACCGTGAAAATGTCCGGCGCCTACGGCACTTTCATCGGCGACCCGTCGGTCGAGACGCCGGTGCTGTGCATGGCGGCCGGGTCGGGCCTGGCGCCAATCCTGTCGCTGACCGAGGCGGCGCTGCGCCGCGGTTACAAGCAGCCAGTGAAGCTGATGTTTTCGGCGCGCTCGGAAGAAGATATCTACGACCTCGGCCTGATGGCATTTTTGCAGGCCAAGCATCGCCGCTTCAAGTTCATGCCGACGCTCACGCGTGAGAAGCGCGAAGGCATGCTGCACGGACGCATCCCGGACATCCTGCCGACGCAGTTCACCGATCTTTCCGGCCACAGCATTTTCATCGCCGGCACGCCGGATTTCGTCGAGGCTTGCAAGGCGGCGGCCAAGCGCCTGGGAGCGAAGGATGCGCTGATCTACACGGAAGGATATTTCCAGCAACAGCAGCCGGGGCAGGGATCCTGCACCCAGGCCGCCTGAGGCTAGGTTACTTCCGTTTGGCCGCGATCAGCGGCTCGACGTCCGGGGCTTGCAGGCGCGGCCGGTCCGTTTCCGCCGCTGCCAGCGGCTGGACTTCGGTCATGCTGGCGAGGCAACGCCTGGCCAGGTCCTGGTAGGTCCGGGTTCCCTGCAGTTTCCAGGCGATTTCCTCTTCGCTGAGTTCGCGTATCACCTTGGCAGGCACGCCGCCGGCCAGCGAGCGCGGCGGCACTATCATGCCGGCGCGCACGAAAGCGCTGGCGGCGACGATCGATTTTTCACCGATTTCGGCTTCATCCATCACCACGGCATTCATGCCGACCAGGGCGTCGCGCCGCACGATACAGCTGTGCAAAACGGCGCCATGGCCGATATGGCCGTTTTCTTCGACGATCGTGTCGGCAGTGGGGAAGCCATGGATCACGCAGGTGTCCTGCACATTGGCGCCGCGGTGCAGCACGATGCGGCCGAAATCGCCGCGCAATGCGGCGCATGGACCGATGTAGCAGTCGGGACCGACGATGACGTCGCCGATCAGGACGGCGGTCGGGTGCACATAGGCGCTCGGGTCGACGACGGGGATGACGCCTTCAAGGGAATAGCATGGCATGCAGTACTCCTGGTAATTGCTTAAAAGTAAGGAAGGAAGAAGAAAAAGCTTGAGACGCGGCGTTGGAATTGCCTTGTATTTTTTCAACCGCCTCCAATATAATTAAGACCGACCGGTCGGTCAATAATGTTTGAAGGCGACATTCGGCGACGCAAAGTGCGCCGTGCACCGCCCGCAAGGACGCAAGGACGAATTCATGGCGCGGGGACGCTCTTTAGGATACGAGGACCAGTGCAGGACCATCCTGTCGCGCGCGGCGCAGCTGTTTGCCGAAAAGGGGTATGCCGGCACTTCCATGAACGAGGTGGCCGAAGCCTGCGGCATGTCCAAGCCTTTGCTGTATCACTACTTTCGCGACAAATATTCGCTTTTGGTGAATATCGCCGAAGGGCATGTCACGCGCCTGGAGGCGGTCGTCGACGAGGTGTGGCGGCAAACGACTGACAAGCAAACGCGGCTGGAGCGTCTGATCCGGCGCTTCGTCGAGGAATACGCCGGCGCCCAGCATGCGCATCGCGTGCTGACCGGCGACGTGCGCTACCTCAATGACGAAGATCGCGAACGCATCCTGGAAGGGGAGCGGCGCGTAGTCGCAGGTTTCGCCAGGGCGATCAGGGAACTGCGGCCCGAAGTAGATCAGGCGCAGCTGGCGACGCCGCTGACCATGCTGTTGTTCGGCATGATCAACTGGATGTTCACCTGGCTGAAGCCGGATGGCGAACTGACTTACGAAGCGATGGCGCCGATTGTGGCGGATCTCTTTTTCGGCGGAATCCAGGCTGTGCGGCTGCCGCAAACTGAGCCGCAAAAGCCATAGTTACCTTCCGCGCCGTAGGCAGTAATACCCGGCGCGCAGAAATACACCAGCACCAATCTTAAACGCATTAAAAATTGACGAGGAGAAGACTTCATGGGCAAGGTGCCTACCTTACAGAGTTTCATCGCCGGCCAGTGGGTTGGTGAACAGGCGGCGCAGGCGCTCGCCAGCGCCATTGACGGCCATGTCGTGGCGCACACCCACGCTGAGGCGCTCGACTTCGGCGCCGCAGTGTCCTTTGCGCGCGCCAGGGGCGTAGCGGCGCTGACTGCGATGGATTTCCAGGAGCGCGCCGCGCGCCTGAAGGCGCTGGCGGTGTACCTGAACGAGCGCAAGGAGCAGCTGTATGCCATTTCTCACCACTCCGGCGCGACCCGTGCCGACAGCTGGATCGATATCGAAGGCGGCACCGGCACGCTGTTCGCCTATGCCAGCATGGGGTCGAACGAACTACCGTCCGGAAATGTGCTGCATGAAGGCCCGGCCATCCAGCTCGGCAAGCAGGGCAAGTTTTTCGGTTCGCATATCCTGGTGCCGCGCGGCGGCGTGGCGGTGCATATCAATGCCTTCAATTTTCCGATCTGGGGCTTGCTGGAAAAATTCGCGCCAAGCTTCCTGGCCGGCATGCCGTGCATCGCCAAGCCGGCAACCGCGACCAGCTATGTGACCGAAGCGATGGTGCGGCTGGCCAACGAATCTGGCCTGCTGCCGGAGGGCGCGCTGCAGCTGATCATCGGCAGCACCGGCGATCTGCTGGAGCGCCTCGACGGTTTCGACGTGGTGACCTTCACCGGCTCGGCCGATACCGCGGCCAAGCTGCGCGCGCACCCGAACCTGCTGCGCCAGGGCGTGCCTTTCAATGCCGAAGCCGATTCGCTCAATTGCGCGATCCTGGCGCCGGACGTCACGCCCGACGACGAAGAGTTCGACCTGTTTGTCAAGGAAGTGGCACGTGAAATGACCACCAAGGCGGGACAGAAATGCACCGCCATCCGCCGCGCCATCGTGCCGCGCCAGCACCTCGACGCCGTTGCCGAGAGCCTGCGCGCGCGGCTGGCGAAGACCGTGGTCGGCGATCCCTCGCGCGAAGGCGTCAAGATGGGCGCGCTGGCTTCGCATGCGCAGCAGGCCGACGTCGCCGAGCGCGTGGCGCTGCTGGCGCAGGGTAATGAAGTAGTGTTCGGTGAGCGCGACGGTTTCGCCCCGGTCGGCGACGGCGTCGACAAGGGCGCCTTCTTCTCGCCGACGCTCCTGCTGTGCCGCGACGCCATGCGCGACGAGCGCGTGCACGATATCGAAGCCTTCGGCCCGGTCAGCACGCTGATGCCGTACGACGATCTGGACGAAGCGCTGGCGCTGGCGGCCAAGGGCCGCGGCAGCCTGGTCGGCTCGCTGGTCACGCGCGACCCGAAGGTGGCGGCCAAGGCCGTGCCGGTGGCGGCGATGCGCCATGGCCGCCTGCTGGTGCTGGACCGCGAAGCGGCGGTCGAATCGACCGGCCACGGTTCGCCCCTGCCGATGTTGAAGCACGGCGGCCCGGGACGCGCCGGCGGCGGCGAAGAACTGGGCGGCATCCGCGCCGTCAAGCATTACCTGCAGCGCGCCGCGGTGCAAGGTTCGCCGACCATGCTGACCGCCGTCACCGGCGAGTACGTGCGCGGCGGCGCCGTCAACGAATCGGAAGTGCATCCGTTCCGCCGTTATTTCGAGGAACTGCAGGTCGGCGATTCGTTGCTGACGCACCGCCGCACGGTGACCGAGGCCGATCTGGTCAATTTCGGCTGCCTGTCGGGCGATTTCTTCTACATGCACTTCGACGAGATCGCGGCGAAGGAGACCCAGTTCGGCAAACGCATCGCGCACGGTTATTTCGTGTTGTCGGCGGCGGCCGGCCTGTTCGTGTCGCCGGCGCCAGGGCCGGTGCTGGCCAACTATGGCCTCGACACGCTGCGCTTCGTCAAGCCGGTCGGCATCGGCGACACAATCCGCGCGCGCCTCACCTGCAAGCGCAAGATCGACCGCCGCAGGAAGGATCCGAAAGGCGTGGGCCAGGGCGTGGTGGCGTGGGATGTGGCGGTGACCAACCAGGATGACGAGCTGGTGGCCAGCTACGATATCCTGACGCTGGTGTCCAAGAAGTCCTGAACGGCGCCAGGCCGGAGCGGCTGACATGGGCGGCGGGCGGCATGATGCCGCCCGCCGCCTATTTTTTTGGGGATGACGGCCGCCTTCAGGGTGACCGGCCTCAGTCGCGCAATCCTCAGTCGCGCAATCCTTCAAAGCGCTGGTAGTAGTACGGCGCCGCCTCCGGCGCGTCCGGGGCTTCCTTGCGCAGGGTGTCCAGCACGTACTGTTCGGCCGCTTCGCAGGTGCTGCGATAGATCTGGCGGCACAGTTCGTAGGCGGTTTTGCCCGGCCATTTTTGCGGCAGCAGTTCCAGCGGCAGTTGCGGGTCGTGCAATTGCGCACGGCGGTATTCGTGAATCAGCAGCGTGCGAATCACGAAGGCCTGCTCCGGATCGAGCGAGCTGCGAGCGTTCAGCAATTTCGGAATGCCGGCGAAGCGCTGGATCAGGCTGTCATAGTTCGTCATCACGCTGCCCAGCTCCCAGCACTGCTCAACCAGGTCGCGCAGCGGCCGCGTGTCCGCCAAAGACGAATCCGAAGCGTTGCACACGAACACATTCCCCTTGACGCCGACGCGCAGCAGGATTTCTTCCAGCGTTTCCATATCCGGACCCGGATGGCCAAACACTGATGGCGCGATCATGCCGAAGCCTTGCCAGAGCAATTCCTTGCGCAGGCCGGCGCGCTGTTCGGCGGTAATGGTGCCCGACGTCGCGAACAGCAGAGTCCATTGCCCTTCCCATTCACGATAGGTGGGGGAATAGATGCGCTGATAGGCGCGTTCGAAGCGTGGCGCGGCCTTCGGGTTGAGCGTATACAGGCTGCGTCGGCCCTCGCGGTTGGCGTCCAGCCATCCTTCTTCGGCCAGGCGGAACACGCTGGTGCGCACCAGGCGGTCGCTGATGCCGAAAGCCGCCAGCAGTTCGATCAGGCTGCCCAGCCATACATTTCCGCCGTGCGGCGTGATGACGTCGCCGAACAGCGTCATGACCACCGATTTTGCGCGCGGCGGGTTGTCATTCATGTATTGCTCAATCCATTTTTTGATGGCTGGACTTTTAGTTGGAGGCATGGCGGAAGCTTCTGATTTTCTCTGTGGAATTAAATTGACAGGCATGCAAATGATACATGGAATGCGGCTTGCCTGGGTTCGCATGCTGTCTGAATGACACGATACAAAATTTGCTTGTGATACTGGATTATGTATTTACATATTCCATTTTGTATCATATTATGAATGGACGGTTAGCTCAAACGAGCGAAAAAATAAATGACTCAGGTCAAGGTTTCCTAAAATCATGACTGACCCCGCGAAGTGTCCTGAAAAATGGCCCGGGCGAGTTTTCAAGCCAATCCACAAGGAGACACCGTGTACGCACAACTGGTTGAAACCGGCAGCAATCGCCTCCGTTCGCGCGATGAAATGTCGCCCGAAGAACGCGCTTTTCAGGAGCGCATCGACAATGGCATCAAGATCGAGCCGAAGGACTGGATGCCCGAGGGGTACCGCACCACCCTGGTCCGGCAGATTTCCCAGCATGCCCATTCGGAAATCGTTGGACAGCTCCCTGAAGGGAACTGGGTTACCCGCGCGCCGACCTTGAAGCGCAAGGCGATCCTGCTGGCCAAGATTCAGGATGAAGCCGGACATGGCCTGTATCTGTACAGCGCGGCCGAAACGCTGGGCGTGTCGCGCGACGAGTTGCTGGACAAGCTACATTCTGGCAAGGCGAAGTATTCCAGCATTTTCAATTACCCGACCCTGAGCTGGGCTGACATGGGTGCCATCGGCTGGCTGGTCGACGGTTCCGCCATCATCAACCAGATCCCGTTGTGCCGCTGCTCTTTCGGCCCGTATTCGCGCGCCATGATCCGGGTGTGCAAGGAAGAATCCTTCCACGCCCGCCAAGGCTACGACATCATGCTGTCGCTGTGCCGCGGCACGCCGGAGCAAAAGCAGATGGCGCAGGATGCGCTCAACCGCTGGTGGTGGCCGTCGCTGATGATGTTTGGACCGTCCGATGCGGACTCGGTCAACAGCGCGCAATCCGCCGCCTGGCGCATCAAGCTGCATTCCAACGACGAACTGCGTCAGCGCATGGTCGACCAGACCGTGCCGCAAGCCGAATACCTGGGCTTGACCATTCCCGATCCGAAGCTGAAGTGGAACGAAGCAGCCGGCCACTACGAGTTCGGCGAAATCGACTGGGAAGAATTCAATAATGTCATCAAGGGCAACGGCCCTTGCAACCGCGATCGCCTGCGTACCCGCGTGAAGGCGTACGAGGATGGCGAATGGTTCCGCGACGCGCTGGTCGCGCATGCCGAAAAACAAGAAAGCCGCAAGGCGCAGAAGCAGCTTGCTGCCTGAATCACTGGAGACTGATATGAGCAAAGAGTGGCCCCTCTGGGAAATTTTCATCCGCAGCCAGCATGGCCTGGCGCACAAGCACGTCGGCAGCCTGCACGCGCCGGACGCGGAGATGGCGGTCAATAACGCCCGCGACGTCTATACGCGCCGCAACGAAGGCGTCAGCATCTGGGTGGTGAAGGCTTCCGACATCACTGCCAGCAGCCCAGGCGACAAGGGCGCGCTGTTCGAGCCGTCCAACAGCAAGGTGTACCGCCACCCGACCTTCTTCCCGATGCCGGAAGAAGTGAAGAACCTGTAAACAGGGGCAGACATGTCGGAGCAAAAATTCGAATATCTGCTGCGCCTCGCAGACAACGCGCTGGTGCTCTCCCAGCGCCTGACGGAATGGTGCGGCAAGGGCCCCGCGCTGGAAGAAGACATGGCGCTGGCCAATGTCGCGCTCGACCTGATCGGCCAGGCGCGCTTCTGGTTTTCCTATGCCGGTGAACTCGAGGGCAAGGGGCGCGATGAGGACAAGCTGGCCTTCCTGCGCGATGCGCATGAATTCCGCAACCTGCTGCTGGTGGAGCAGGCCAACGGCAACTACGCCGATACGCTGGCGCGCCAGTTCTATTTCGACAGCTGGCATTTCCTGCTGTTGCAGCAGTTGCTGAAATCGACTGACGAGCGCATCGCCTCAATCGCCGAAAAATCATTGAAGGAAGTCAGCTACCACGTGCGACGCAGCGGCGACCTGATCGTCCGGCTCGGTGACGGCACCGCGAAAAGCCATGACATGATGCAGGCTGCTCTCGATGAGTTGTGGATGTATACCGATGAAATGTTCCAGGCGGATGCCGTGGACCAGGCGATGGCGGCGCAAGGCGTGGCGCCCGACCTGGCCAGCCTGCGCGAGCCCTGGCTGAACTATATCTGTGAAGTATTCGAGGAAGCCACGCTGACCGTCCCGCCGATGAATGCCTGGATGCAGAAGGGCGGCAAGCAGGGCGTGCATGGTGAAAAGCTGGGCTATCTGCTGGCGGAAATGCAATTCCTGCAGCGCGCCTATCCCGGGGCGACCTGGTAAGCGCGATGACTGCGAGCGCCGCACAGGTCTGGCAATGGCTGGAAGAGGTGTCGGACCCGGAAATCCCGGTGATTTCGGTGGTCGACCTCGGCATCGTGCGCAAGGTGGAGCTGGCTGACGACGGCGAATGCGTGGTCACCATTACGCCGACCTACAGCGGTTGTCCGGCGATGCTGACGATCGCGGAGGAAGTCGAGGCCGTGCTACAGCGTCATGGTGTCGAGCGCGTGCGGCTGGCAACGCAGTTGTCGCCGGCCTGGACCACCGACTGGATGTCGGCCGCTGGCAAGCAGAAGCTGAAAGGTTACGGCATCGCGCCGCCGGCGCACCAGGTCATCGACATCAGCCGGCTGACCAGGCGCGCGGCGCAGGAGCCGCAGGTGGAATGTCCGCATTGCGGTTCGCACAAGACGCGCATGAGCAGCCAGTTCGGCTCGACCTCGTGCAAGTCGCTGTACCGTTGCGACGACTGCCTGGAGCCGTTCGATTATTTCAAATGCCACTGAGATGGTAGTCCCGGACGCCCGGCGCCCGGTCAAAGTAAAGATTTGGAGAACAATTCGATGAGCAATTTCCATTCGCTGAAGGTGGCCAACGTCAAACAGGAGACGCGCGACACCATCGTCGTCACCTTCGACGTGCCGCAAGACCTGCAGGACGCCTACCACTATACGCAAGGCCAGTACCTGACCCTGCGCACTGCCATCCAGGATGAGGAAGTGCGGCGCTCCTATTCGATCTGTTCCGCCGCGCAGGAAAACAAGCTGCGCGTGGCGATCCGGCGCATCCAGGGTGGCGCCTTTTCGAGCTGGGCAAATGACAACCTGAAAGCCGGCGACGTGGTCGATGTCATGCTGCCGATGGGGCATTTCAATACGCCGCTGTCCGCGGAAAGCGAAAAACACTACCTGGCCTTCGCCGCAGGCAGCGGCATCACGCCGATGCTGTCGATTATCAAGACCACGCTGCTGGCGGAGCCCAGGAGCAGCTTCACGCTGTTTTACGGCAACCGCGCCTCGTCGTCGGTGATCTTCAAGGAAGAGCTGGCCGAGCTGAAGGACCTTTACATGGGCCGCTTCCAGCTGGTGTACGTGATGAGCCGCGAGCAGCAGGATATCGAATTGTTCAACGGCCGCATCACGAAGGAAAAATGCGAGCAGTTTTTCAAGAGCTGGGTGAAGCTGGCGGACATCGATACGGCGTTCATCTGTGGACCCGAGCAGATGATGCTGGAAGTGTCGGAAGCCTTGCAGGCCAATGGCCTGGCCAAGGAGAAGATCAAATTCGAACTGTTCGCCGCCGGCACGCCGGGGCGAAAACATGTGCAGAACGCCAAGCCGGTGGTCGGCAGCCACGACTGCGAAGTCACGCTGATCATCGACGGCAACCACGTCAACTTCACGATGGAAAAAGACAAGGAATCGGTGCTGGATGCCGCGCTCAAGCAGGGCATCGACATGCGCTATTCCTGCAAGGCTGGCGTGTGCTCGACCTGCCGCTGCAAGGTCACGGACGGCAAGGTCGACATGGATGCCAATTACGCGCTGGAAGACTATGAAGTCGCGCGCGGATTCGCCCTGTCGTGCCAGAGCTTCCCGGTCACCGACAAGCTGGTGATGGATTTCGATCAGGATCACTGAACATCGCCAGGGGATTGCCCGGACTTGCGAAGCATAAGCGCAGGCAAACATAAAAAATTCCATTGGAGACTCACCATGTCGCACCCATTTTTTGAGCGTCACCAGGCCCTGCTGGAGCAGGCCACGCAAGCGTTGGCCAGCCGCGGCTACTGGAGCGCCTTCACGGAAATGCCCAGCCCCCGCGTGTATGGCGAAACCGCCAACGACGAGGGCAAGGCCGCCTTCGACGCGCGCCTGGAAAAACCGTTTGCCTTGACGCAGCCGGCGACCGTCGGCCAGGTCGGCAAGGAAGTCTCGCCCTACGGCTTCAATCTTGGCGTCAGCTATCCGAAAGCCGACCTGGATCAGCTGTTTGCCGTCATCGAATCTGCCACGCCGGCATGGCGCAAGGCCGGACCGCAAGCCTGGGTCGGCGTATCGCTGGAAATCCTGCAGCGCCTGAACCAGCGCAGTTTCGAAATCGCCTATTCGGTCATGCACACCACCGGCCAGGCATTCATGATGGCGTTCCAGGCCGGCAGCCCGCACGCGCAGGACCGCGGCCTGGAAGCCGTGGCCTATGCCTGGGAAGAGATGCGCCGCATTCCCGCCACTGCGCTCTGGGAAAAACCGCAGGGCAAGAACGAGCCGCTGAAGATGGAAAAGCGCTACCGCGTAGTGCCGCGCGGCGTCGGCCTGGTGATCGGTTGCTGCACCTTCCCGACCTGGAATGGCTATCCTGGCCTGTTCGCCAGCCTGGCGACCGGCAACGCCGTCGTCGTCAAGCCGCATCCCGGCGCCATCCTGCCGCTGGCCATCACCGTGCAGATCGCCCGCGAAGTGCTGCAGGAAGCAGGATTCGACCCGAATATCGTGACGCTGGTGGCGCATGAACAGGGCGACGATACCGCCGCCACGCTGGCCACCCGTCCGGAAGTGCGCCTGATCGACTTCACCGGCAGCACCGCCAACGGCGACTGGCTGGAGCGCAACGCCCACCAGGCCCAGGTGTATACCGAGAAAGCCGGCGTCAACCAGATCGTCATTGATTCGACCGATGACTTCAAAGGCATGGCGCGCAACATCGCCTTCTCGCTGACGCTGTATTCCGGCCAGATGTGCACCGCGCCGCAAAACATCTACATCCCGCAGGACGGCATCGACACGCCGGAAGGCCGCGTCAGCTTCGACGCGGTGGTGCAGGCCATCGGCGACAGCATCGTCAAGCTGACCGGCGACGCCGCCAAGGCGGTGGAAATCACCGGCGCCATCCAGAACACTGCTGTCCTCGACCGCATCGAGGCTGCCCGCGCCATCGGCGAAGTAGTAGTCGACAGCCGCGCGCTGGAGCATCCGCAATTCCCCGGCGCGCGCGTGCGCACGCCGCTGCTGGCGAAAGTGCCGGCAGGCGAAGAGCAGAAGGTCATGCAGGAATTTTTCGGCCCGATTTCCTTCGGCGTCGCCACCCGCGATACCGCGCACAGCCTGGCGCTGGCGGGCAAGACCGTGCGCCAGCACGGCGCCCTGACGCTGTCGGTGTATTCGAGCAATCCGCAAATCATCGAGCAGGCCCGCGAAGTCGCCGAAGACAGCGGTGTCGCCTTGTCGATCAACCTGACCGGCGGCGTCTTCGTCAACCAGTCGGCGGCATTCAGCGATTTCCACGGCACTGGCGCCAACCCGGCTGCGAACGCCTCGCTGACCGACTCGGCCTTCGTGGCCAGCCGCTTCCGCGTGGTGCAGAGCCGCGCGCACGTATAAACAATTTTCCGGAGCGATCGATGACTTACCAAAACATCCTGTTCGAGATTAATGAAGGCATTGCGCGCCTGACGCTCAACCGGCCCGACAAGCTCAACAGCTTCACCGCCGCCATGCACCTCGAAGTGCGCGAGGCGCTGGAAACCGTGAAGGCCGATCCGTCCGTGCGCGTGCTGGTGCTGACCGGCGCCGGCCGCGGCTTTTGCGCCGGCCAGGACCTGGGCGACCGCGCTGTCGCTCCTGGCTCCGCCACGGTGGACCTGGGCGAATCCGTTGAAAAATTCTATGCGCCGCTGGTGCTGACCCTGCGTAACCTGCCGATGCCGGTGATCTGCGCCATTAACGGCGTGGCTGCCGGCGCCGGCGCCAACCTGGCATTGGCCGCGGACATCATCATCGCCGCGAAATCGGCTTCCTTCGTCGAGGCATTCTGCCGCCTCGGCCTGATTCCCGATACCGGCGGCACCTACTTCCTGCCGCGCGCCGTCGGCACCGCGCGTGCCATGGGCCTGGCCATGCTGGGCGACAAGCTGAGCGCGGAACAAGCCGAAAGCTGGGGGCTGATCTGGAAATGCGTCGAGGATGCAGAGCTGGATGATGCGGTCGCCAAGCTGGCCAGGCATTTTGCCGCCGCGCCTACCCTAGGCCTGGCACGCACCAAGCAAGCCATCTACGCCAGCCCGGCCAATTCGCTGGAACAGCAATTGAACCTGGAGCGCGACTACATGCGCGAGCTTGGCAACAGCCAGGATTACCGCGAAGGTGTCAATGCCTTCATGGAAAAGCGCGTGCCGCAATTCAAGGGGGCCTGAGGCATGACTGCTGCACTCGACTCCTCCCGTATCGTCGCCGTGGTCGGCAGCGGCGCCATGGGCGCCGGCATTGCCCAGGTGGCGGCCGTCGCCGGCCATCCGGTGCGGCTGTTCGATGCCCGCGCCGAAGCAGCCGACAAGGCCATCGCGGATATCCGCAAGACCTTCGGCAAGCTGGTCGAAAAAGGCAAGATGAGCGCCGATGCCGCTGCCGCAGCCGGCGCGCGCCTGCAATCCGTGACGGCGCTTGACCAGCTCGGCGATGCTAGCCTGGTGGTCGAAGCCATCGTCGAAAACCTCGATGCCAAGCGCGGACTGTTTGCCGACCTGGAAGCCGTCGTCGGCGACGATTGCATTCTGGCGACGAATACCTCGTCGATCTCGGTGACGGCAATCGCCGCCCGCCTGCGCCGCCCGCAGCGCCTGGTCGGCATGCATTTTTTTAATCCGGTGCCATTGATGGCGCTGGTCGAAGTGGTGAGCGGCCTGGCAACCGAGCGCGAAGTCGCCGATGTCGTCCATGCCACCGCTGACGCCTGGGGCAAGAGCCCGGTGCATGCGGCTTCGACCCCGGGTTTCATCGTCAACCGCGTGGCCCGTCCGTATTACGCCGAAAGCTTGCGCGTGGCGACCGAGCAGGGCGGCAAGCCCGCCACGCTGGATGCGGTCATGCGCGAAGCCGGCGGCTTTCGCATGGGGCCGTTCGAGCTGATGGACCTGATCGGCCACGATGTCAATTTCGCTGTGACGTCCTCGGTGTTCGCCGCCTATTTCAACGATCAGCGCTTTACGCCTTCCTTGATGCAGCAGGAGCTGGTGAACGCCGGATTCCTGGGTCGCAAGACCGGCCGCGGTTTTTACCGGTATGACGAAGATGCAGCGCCGGTGGTTCCGGATACCGAAGCGCCGCGCGCCGCGCCTGCCCGGGTTGCGCTGCATGGGCAGGGCGCCTGGCTCGATGCGCTCGCCGCGCGCGTTGCCGCCGCTGGCGTCGAGCTGGTGCGGCATGCGACGGGAGACCGGGACGGCGCATTCATCGAGTGTGGCGAAGTCAGGGTCTATCTGACCGATGGCCGCACTGCGACCCGCCGTGCGGCCGACCTTGCGCTGTCCAATACGGTCCTGCTCGACCTGGCGCTCGATTTTTCCAGCGCCAAACGTGTTGCGCTGGCCCCGGCCGACCAATGCGGCGAAGCTGCTTTCGACGCCGCCGTGGGCCTGTTCCAGGCGGCCGGCTATGCAGTGTCGCGCCTGGGCGACGTGCCCGGCATGGCGGTGATGCGCACGGTGGCGATGCTGGCCAATGAAGCAGCCGATGCCGTCAATCAGGGCGTCTGCAGCGTCCGCGAAGTCGATATCGCCATGCAAAAAGGGGTGAATTATCCGCGCGGTCCGCTGGCATGGGCGGATGCAATTGGCCTCGGCTACCTGCAAACCGTGCTGCACAACCTTGCGGCCACGTATGGCGAAGACCGCTATCGCGTCTCTCCCTTGATACAACGCCAGGTCGCCAACGGAAGGAATTTTCATGACTAATGACAACACCAATACTGCGGCGCAGGCGCTTGCGGAAGCCACCGCGGCATCCATGTTCGCGCGTGACGCTGCCACCCAGGCGCTCGGGATGGAAATCATCAAGATGGGTCCGGGCTATGCCAGGATGGCCATGAAGGTCCGTCCTGATATGCTCAACGGCCACCAGACCTGCCATGGCGGATTCATTTTTGCGCTGGCCGACAGCGCCTTCGCCTTTGCATGCAATTCGTACAACGTGAATACGGTTGGAGCAGGCTGCTCGATCGAATATCTGGCGCCCGGCCGGGCCGGCGATGTGCTGACCGCGGAGGCGATCGAACAGGTAAGACAGGGTAAGACCGGGATCTATGACGTGGCTGTGACAAACCAGGATGGCGTGCGCATCGCGCTTTTCCGCGGCAAGTCGCACCAGGTCAAAGGCGAAGTAATCGGCTCGTAAGTGAATTGATGACGGTAGACTGGATGCCGATCCGGGCATCTGCTGCCATAACGACGAAAATTAAAGGAGACCACCATGAATCAACGCAAACCGAATCCGGGCGAGCTGGATTCCATCGAAACCGCCAGCAGGGATGAGTTGCAGGCCTTGCAATTGCAGCGCCTGAAATGGACGCTCAAGCATGCCTATGAAAACGTGCCGCACTACCGCGCCTCGTTCGATGCCGCCGGCGTGCATCCCGACGACCTGAAGGCGCTGTCCGATCTGTCCAAGTTCCCGTTCACGGGCAAGAAGGACTTGCGCGACAACTATCCGTTCGGCCTGTTCGCCGTACCGCGCGAAAAAGTCGTGCGTGTCCACGCTTCCAGCGGTACCACCGGCAAGCCGACCGTGGTCGGCTATACCCAGAACGATATCAATACCTGGGCCGACGTGGTCGCGCGCTCGATCCGCGCCGCCGGCGGACGTGCCGGCGACATGATCCAGATTTCCTACGGCTATGGCCTGTTCACTGGCGGCCTCGGCGCCCACTATGGCGCCGAACGCCTGGGCTGCACCGTGATCCCGATGTCCGGCGGCCAGACTGAAAAGCAGGTGCAGTTGATCCAGGATTTCAAGCCGAAAATCATCATGGTGACGCCGTCCTACATGCTGAACGTCATCGAGGAATTCCAGCGCCAGGGTATCGACCCGGCGGAAACCTCGCTGAAACTCGGCATTTTCGGCGCCGAGCCGTGGACCGACGCCATGCGCTCGGAAATCGAGGCGCGCGCCGGCATCGACGCGGTCGATATTTACGGCCTGTCGGAAGTCATGGGGCCGGGCGTGGCCTGCGAATGCATCGAGAGCAAGGATGGTCCGGTCATCTGGGAAGACCACTTCTACCCCGAGATCATCAACCCGGAAACCGGCGAAGTGGTGGCTGACGGCGAGGAAGGCGAACTGGTGTTCACTTCCCTGACCAAGGAAGCGCTGCCGATCATCCGTTACCGCACCCGCGACCTGACTCGCCTGCTGCCGCCGACTTCGCGTTCGATGCGCCGCATCGGCAAGATCACCGGCCGTTCCGACGACATGCTGATCATCCGCGGCGTCAACGTGTTCCCGTCGCAGATCGAGGAGCTGATCCTGAAGCAGGCCGGCCTGGCGCCGCAGTACCAGCTGATCGTGTCGCGCGATGGCCACATGGACAAGCTCGACGTCCTGGCGGAATTGCGTCCGGAACTGTCCGGCAAGCTGTCGCAGGCGGAAGTGGAGGCCATCTGCCGCGACCTGCAGCACCATATCAAGACCCACGTCGGCGTCACCACGCGCGTACGCGTCCTGGATGCGGAAACGATCGAGCGTACCGCGACCGGCAAGGCGCGCCGCGTGATCGACCAGCGGCCGAAGATCGCGGCATAAGGCAGTCTCGGCTCATCTGAAAAACACATTACCGGAGTATCCAACGTGACTGAAGCCTTTATTTGCGACGCCATCCGCACACCGTTCGGCCGCTACGGCGGCGCCTTGTCGTCGATGCGCGCCGATGACCTCGCGGCACTGCCCATCAAGGCACTGATGGAACGCAACCCGGGCGTCGACTGGGCGCAAGTCGATGACGTCCTGTACGGCTGCGCCAACCAGGCCGGCGAAGACAACCGCAACGTCGGCCGCATGGCGGCGCTGCTGGCCGGCTTGCCGATCGAGGTGGCAGGCACCACCATCAACCGCCTGTGCGGCTCCAGCATGGATGCGATCGGCATGGCCGCGCGCAGCATCAAGGCCGGTGAAGCAGGGCTGGTGATTGCTGGTGGCGTCGAAAGCATGAGCCGCGCGCCGTTCGTCATGGGCAAGGCCGACGCCGCTTTCTCGCGCACGGCCAAGATCGAAGACACCACCATCGGCTGGCGCTTCGTCAATCCCCTGATGAAGGCGAAATATGGCATCGATTCGATGCCGGAGACCGCGGAAAACGTCGCGGGCGATTTCGGCATCAACCGCGCCGACCAGGATGCGCTGGCGGTGCGCAGCCAGCAACGCTGGGCAGCGGCCAATGCTGCCGGTTTATTCGCTTCGGAAATCGTGCCGGTGACGATTCCGCAGAAGAAGGGCGATCCGAAAGTTTTTTCCAGTGACGAACATCCGCGCCCGGATACGACTATCGAGATGCTGGCCAGGCTCAAGGGCGTGGTGCGCCCGGATGGCACTGTCACCGCCGGCAATGCTTCCGGCGTCAACGATGGCGCCTGCGCGGTACTGCTGGCGTCGGCGGCCGCGGCCGACCGCTTCAGGTTGAAACCGCGCGCCCGTGTGCTGGGCATGGCAACCGCCGGCCTGGCGCCGCGCATCATGGGCTTCGGTCCGTCGCCGGCCTCGCGCAAGGTGTTGGCGCTGACTGGCCTGAAGATCGAGCAGATGGATGTGATCGAGCTGAACGAGGCCTTTGCGGCGCAGGCGCTGGCGGTGACGCGCGACCTCGGCTTGCCAGACGATGCTGCCCATGTCAATCCGAACGGCGGCGCGATTGCCATCGGTCATCCGCTCGGCGCTTCGGGCGCGCGTCTGGTGACTACCGCGCTGAATCAGCTGGAACGCACCGGTGGCCGCTATGCGCTGTGCACGATGTGCATCGGCGTCGGCCAGGG
>DPRS01000069.1 GCA_003537575.1 Oxalobacteraceae bacterium | reverse complement strand
GTGCAGGGCGACGAACCGCTGATCGACCCGGCCCTGATCGCCGCCACCGCCGCGCTTATCGTACCCGGTGTACCGGGCGTGGCGGGGACGCCAGGCGTGCCGATGGCCACCGCCGCGCATCCGATCGCGGAAACCGCCGAAGCATTCAACCCGAACGTGGTCAAGGTAGTGCTCGACCAGGCCGGCCGCGCCCTGTATTTTTCACGCGCCACCATCCCTTGGCATCGCGACGGCTTCGCCCGCAGCACCGCGATGCTGCCGGCCGGCTATGCGCCGTTGCGCCACATCGGCCTGTACGCCTACAGCAATGCCTTCCTGCAGGCGTATCCGCAGTTGTCGGTATCGCCGCTGGAGCAGATCGAGGCGCTGGAGCAGTTGCGCGTGCTGTGGCATGGCTACCCGATTGCTGTCCATGTCACCGGCAGCGCGCCGGCTGCCGGCGTCGATACGCCGGAAGACCTGGCGCGTGTCCGGCGCTTTTTTGACTGATAAATGCCATAAAACAGTGCGAAAACACCCGGTTTCGACAATTTCTGTGGTAAGTTTCGTACAATGTTAGTGTGATATAAAAGCATATATATTAAGTAAATCACCATGCGTCCTGGCAGCCAACTTGCGCCGGACGCGGCAACCGGTTTCAAAACTTGTTTTAGGAAATGCGATGCGTCTCATCCTCTTGGGAGCGCCAGGTGCCGGCAAGGGCACCCAGGNNGCCAACGGCTACCTGTTCGACGGCTTTCCGCGCACCATTCCGCAAGCCGACGCCATGAAGGAAGCCGGCGTGGCGATCGACTACGTGCTGGAAATCGACGTGCCCGACGCCGCCATCATCGAGCGCATGAGCGGTCGCCGCGTGCATCCGGCATCCGGCCGCACCTACCACGTCAAGTTCAACCCGCCCAAGGTCGAAGGCAAGGATGACCTCACCGGCGAAGAGCTGATCCAGCGCGACGACGACAAGGAAGACACCGTCAAGAAGCGTCTGCAGGTCTATCATGAGCAGACCGAAGTGCTGGTCGGCTATTACAACAAGTGGGCGGAATCCGGCCAGCCGGGCGCGCCGAAATACCGCAAGATCGCCGGTGTCGGACCGGTCGAGACGATCCGCGATCAGGCTTTCGCGGCGCTCGAAAGCTGACATCGAAGCGGACCCTGGGTCCGCTTTTTTTTTGCATCTCCAGGGATTTCGCCGGTGATGGCGAAGCCGGCCCGCATTGAATAAAAAGCAAATGGGTCGCGAAAAGTTTTGCAGTGGCAGCACCTGAACTTTGTCGTCATAACAGGGAGGAAACAATATGGGAGATGCAGCTCTATGGTTCGCCGTGGCCTGCGGCCTGATCGCCGTCATCTATGGCCTGATCTCGCGCAGCTGGATCCTGCGCCAGGATCCAGGTAATGCGCGCATGCAGGAAATTGCCGCCGCCGTGCAGCAAGGCGCGGCCGCCTACCTGGCGCGGCAGTACAAGACCATCGCCATTGCCGGCATCGTGCTGGCAATCCTGATCGGCGTTTTCCTCGGGGTGCTGACGGCTGCCGGCTTCGTGCTCGGCGCCATCCTCTCCGGCGCTTGCGGCTTCATCGGCATGAATGTCTCGGTGCGCGCCAACGTGCGCACCGCCCAGGCCGCCACGCGCGGCATCGGGCCCGCGCTGGACGTGGCCTTCCGCGGCGGCGCCATCACCGGCATGCTGGTGGTCGGCCTCGGCCTGCTCGGCGTTTCCCTGTTCTTCTGGTACCTGACCGGCGGCGAGAATGTCGATGCCGCCGTGCTCAAGCCCTTGCTGGGGCTGGCCTTCGGCGCCTCGCTGATCTCGATCTTCGCGCGGCTGGGCGGCGGCATCTTCACCAAGGNNTCGGCGCCGATCTGGTCGGCAAGGTGGAAGCCGGCATTCCCGAAGACGACCCGCGCAACCCGGCGGTAATCGCCGATAACGTCGGCGACAATGTCGGCGACTGCGCCGGCATGGCGGCCGACCTGTTCGAGACTTACGCGGTGACCTTGATCGCCACCATGACCCTGGGCGCGCTGATGGTCACCGGCGCGCCGCTCAATGCCGTGCTGTATCCGCTGGTGCTGGGCGGGGTATCGATTATCGCCTCCATCATCGGCTGCAGCTTCGTCAAGGCTTCGCCCGGCATGAAAAACGTCATGCCGGCGCTGTACCGCGGCCTGATCGTCGCCGGCGTGATCTCGCTGATCGCCTTCTATTTCGTCACCGACTGGTTGTTCCCGCAGCCGGTGCAGGTGGCCGGCGGCCAGAGCATCGGTGCCTTCGCCATGTTCGGCTCCTGCGTGGTCGGCCTGGCGCTGACCGCCATGATGGTGTGGGTCACCGAGTACTACACCGGCACCAACTTCAAGCCGGTACAGCATATTGCGCAGGCTTCGACCACGGGCCACGGCACCAACATCATCGCCGGGCTGGGCGTATCGATGAAATCCACCGCCTGGCCGGTGCTGTTCGTCTGCGCAGCGATCTGGGTTTCCTATGGCCTGGGCGGCCTGTACGGCATCGCCATCGCCGCCACCTCGATGCTTTCCATGGCCGGCATCATCGTCGCGCTGGATGCTTACGGCCCGATTACCGACAATGCCGGCGGCATTGCCGAGATGGCCGAGCTGCCCGACAGCGTGCGCGCCATCACCGATCCGCTCGACGCCGTCGGCAACACTACCAAGGCTGTCACCAAGGGCTATGCCATCGGCTCGGCCGGGCTGGCGGCGCTGGTGCTGTTCGCCGACTATACCCATGCGCTGGAAGCGCGCAACATCAGCCTGCGCTTCGACCTGTCGGACCACATGGTGATCATCGGACTCTTTATCGGCGGCCTGATTCCCTACCTGTTCGGCGCCATGGCGATGGAAGCGGTGGGCCGCGCCGCCGGCTCGGTGGTGGAAGAGGTGCGGCGCCAGTTCCGCGACATCAAGGGCATCATGGAAGGCACCGCCAAGCCCGAATACGGCAAGGCAGTGGACATGCTGACCACCGCGGCGATCAAGGAAATGGTGGTGCCGTCGCTGTTGCCGGTGGTGGTGCCGATCGTGGTCGGTCTGGTGCTCGGACCGGTGGCGCTCGGCGGCCTGCTGATGGGCACCATCGTCACCGGCCTGTTCGTGGCGATCTCGATGTGCACCGGCGGCGGTGCCTGGGACAATGCCAAGAAATACATCGAGGATGGCCACCATGGCGGCAAGGGTTCCGAGGCGCATAAGGCGGCGGTCACCGGCGACACCGTCGGCGATCCCTACAAGGATACGGCCGGCCCGGCGGTCAACCCGCTCATCAAGATCATCAACATCGTCGCGCTCCTGATCGTGCCGCTGCTGCCGGCGGTGGCCTGAAGCGCGCGCCAACTTCGTACAGGACAGCGGAGAGCTGTCTTGTGCGAGTTCGATGGGCGCCGTCGCAGCGTATGATTTGCGCATCAACGGCGCCGCGAATCCCCACAAGGTGCCGTGGCTTTGCTACCCTGTCGGCATGGCAGGAGAACAAAAGACAATCGGTCTGATATTGAGCGGCGGCGGCGCGCGCGCCGCTTACCAGGTGGGCGTACTGCAGGCCATCCGGGAAATTCTGTGCGAAGCCGGATGCACGGCGCAAAGCTCGCCCTTCGACATCATCTGCGGCACCTCGGCTGGCGCCATCAATGCGGTCGCACTGGCCTGTCGCGCCGACGATTTCGCCGAAGGCGTCGGCAAGCTCACGGAAGTGTGGGAACATTTCGAGGTCGGCCAGGTTTACCGCGCCGATTCGCTCGGGGTGCTGCGCTCCGGCGCGCGCTGGCTCTCGCTGATGTCTTTCGGCTGGCTTCTGCGGGCATGGCGCGCCAATCCTCCCATGTCGCTGCTCAACAATACGCCGCTGGTCAGCCTGCTGCACCGCATGCTGGATCTGCCGCGACTGGATGCCGTCCTTGCCAGCGGCGACTTGCGGGCCCTGGCGGTGACGGCTTCGTCCTATACCGCCGGCCATCACCTTACCTTTTACCAGAGCGCAGCCGAGATCGAGCCCTGGAAGCGCAGCCAGCGCATTGCGATGCAGACGCAAATCGGCGTCGAGCACTTGCTGGCGTCCTCGGCCATTCCCCTGATTTTTCCGGCTACGCCGATTTACTGCAATGGCCAGCGCGAATACTTCGGCGACGGTTCGATGCGCCAGCTCGCGCCGATTTCTCCGGCGATCCACCTGGGAGCGGACAAGGTGCTGGTGATCGGCGCTGGCCGCCTGGTCGAGCCGGCGCCGCAGACCCAGGCTACGTCGACCTATCCAAGCCTGGCACAGATTGCCGGCCATGCCCTCTCCAGCATTTTCCTGGATAGCCTGGCAGTGGATATCGAACGCCTCAACCGCATCAACAACACGCTATCACTCTTGACCGAGGAGCAGCGCAGGAAGACCTCGTTAAGGCCGGTCGACATGCTGATCATCGCGCCATCGGAACGGCTCGACAGCATCGCCAGCCGTCACGTCTGCAGTTTGCCGCTGCCGATCCGGACGCTGTTGCGCGGCATCGGCGCCACGGAAGTCCGCGGTGCGGCCCTGGCATCCTATCTGCTGTTTGAAGCAAGCTACACGAGCGAACTGATCAGGCTGGGCCGGAAGGATGCTCAGGAGCGGCGCGACGACGTCCTGGCATTTTTCGGCGCCGACCGCCGCGTCAGCAGGCGCACAGCGGCGGCGCCGTCGGTGGTCGAGCAAATGTCGGCCGGGGCGGAGTAGGAGGAGGGAAGTGGATTAATCGCGGCCGCGGTAATAGCCGTTACCCTGGCGGAAATTGCCGCCATTGTAGTCGCGGTTGTGGTGGTGACGATGGCGCTTCTCGACATAGTACGGCTGGCCGTAGGCGACATAGCCGGGCGCGCCGTACACGACTACCGGCGCCGGCTGCACGTACACTGGTTGCGGCTGCACATAAACCGGCTGTGGTTGCACATAAACCGGTTGGGGGTAGGCATAGATGGGCGGCGGCGCATACACGACTGCCGGCCCCGAACCGACACTGACCGACCAGTTGACGCCTGAGCGGTCGCCCGCATGGGCGACAGGCGCGCTAGCGAGCAAGGCAAGCGCAACGGCGGCAAAGGTAGTGGAAAAAAGGGCGGATTTCATGGCGGTTTCCTTGATTACGTGCTGATATTAAACGCCAATTTACTGGTTAACGCCAAAGCCATTCAGCCAAATGTCGGTAATTTTTGAAACAAAATGTATCTGCCGTCTGGGCATGAGTGGAGCAGCAAGGAAAACTGGCGCAGTGGAACGTCGCGTTTCCTTCTGATGCGCCTGTTCCTGATTATTCGTTTTGGTGTTCCTTGCAGTCCTGGAGCTAGGCAGAAATGGTGTTGTAGAAACGGGAATTAGTTGATTCATTTTCAGCAACAAGTTACGCTACAGCACTTAAATCTAATTCGTGCTTAAGAAACATAGTATTGCCATTATGAAATTTACGGCCATGAATTTTGCAAAAAGCATTGTTTTTGCTTTCATTGCCCTGTTTCTTTCCTTAAGCGTATGGGCCAAGGGACCTACTTCCCTGGGAATGATCGCCGCACGCGACTTGCCGGTCGAGGCGCGCGAAACGCTGGTATTGATCAAGCGAGGCGGTCCTTTTCCTTATGCCAGGGATGGCGTGGTCTTCAAGAATTATGAAGGGATTTTGCCGAAGGAAAAGCGCGGGTATTATCACGAATACACGGTAAAAACACCTGGCGTGCGCCATCGCGGCGCCAGGCGCATCATTTCTGGCGGAATGCCGCAGCAAAAACAGGAATATTTTTATACCGATGACCACTATGTCAGTTTCAAGCGTATCAGAGAATAATGATTTGGGCGGGGAGCGCGTGAATTTGCTCATGAGCGTTTCGCCCAACGTGGTGCAGTCGATCCGCGCCTTTCGGGTGACCGATTTGCAGCAGGAAGCGATGCGCCTGGGGCAGCATTTTCTGTATGCTTACTGTGCTGATGCGAGCACCAAGCAACAGGTCTTGTCGGTCATCGCTCATGCCTTTCATTTTCCCAGGCATTTTGGCAAGAATTTCGATGCGCTGGAGGATTGCCTGACCGATTTGCCTTTCAAGGCAGGCCAGCAACCGGGATTTCTGATCGTACTGGAACAGCTTCCCAATACCGCCAAATTCGACAAGGAAGCCCGCGAAACGCTGCTGGATGTCTTTCGCGATGCCGCAGACTTCTGGGCGGACAAAAAAGTCCCTTTCCGCGTGTTTTATTCTTTTCAATAAGTCAGGCCTATTGCTTGATTGACCATTCGCGTAGCGCCAGGCTTGCCCGGCTTGTTTCATTAGAGCGGATTCCTGACGAAGGCTTCCTGCCGGGCAAGGGCTGCTGTACGGTACAATGCCGGCCATGAAAAACATCGTCATCCTGATTTCCGGACGTGGCAGCAACATGCAAGCCATTGTCGAAACGGCGCAAGCGGAAAAATGGCCAGTCAAGATTGCTGCTGTCATCAGTAACCGTGCAGATGCGGCGGGCCTCGACTATGCCGCCGCTGCCGGCATCCCGACTGCCGTCGTGGTCAGCAAGGATTATCCCGAGCGTGCCGCCTTCGATGCCGCCCTGCAGGCGGAAATCGACCGTTATGCGCCGGATCTGGTGGTGCTGGCCGGTTTCATGCGCATCCTGACGGCGCCATTTGTCGAGCATTACGCTGGCCGCCTGATGAACATCCACCCCTCGCTGCTGCCGAGTTTTCCGGGCCTAGCGACGCACCAGCAAGCCCTGAGCTTCGGCGTCAAGGTGCATGGCGCGACCGTGCACTTCGTCACCGCCGACCTCGACCATGGCCCGATCGTGGCACAGGCCGCCGTGCCGGTGCTGCCGGACGACACGGAACATTCGCTGGCCGAGCGGGTCCTGGAGCAGGAGCATGTCATCTACCCGCGCGCCGTGCGCTGGTTTGCCGAAGGACGGCTGAAGATCGAGGACGGTCGCGTCCAGTTAGCCTCCCAGGCTTGAGTCAAGCGGTGCAAGAGCTGCGATAGCTCCCGCGTCAAACTGTCATTCAAAAAGGACTTTTCATGAGATTGCCTCCCGCAATCATTGGCCACACCGACGAAGTCTTGCGCGAAGTGCTGCGCTTTGCCGGTCCGGCCGATGTCACCCTGTCGCGCTATTTCCGCGATCATCCCAAGCTCGGCTCGCGCGAGCGCGGCGTGATTGCCGAAGCCGTGTACGCGATTTTGCGCAACAAGCTGGTCTATACCAATTTCGTCGCGTCCGGTAGCGGCCCGGCGATGCGCCGCCTGAGCCTGCTGGGCCTGGCCGATACGGTCGGCATCGATGCGCTGGGCGGCCTGGCGCCGGAAGAGTCGGAATGGCTGACGCGCGTGCTGCAGATCGATCGCGCCAGCCTGCCGCTGGCCTTGCGCGCCAACCTGCCGCCGTGGTTGTTCGACAAGCTGCTGGCGCGTGAAGGCGAGGCTGGTCTGCTGGAGCTGGCCGATGCCCTGAACCGGCCGGCGCCGCTGGATTTGCGCGTGAATGCCCTGAAAGCCTCGCGCGACGATGTAGTGCGCGAACTGGCCGCGGCGCCGATCGTCGCCGAGCCGACGCCGTATGCGCCGTTGGGCATCCGCATCATGAAAAAGCCGGCGCTGCAGAATCTGCCGCTGTTCAAGAGCGGCGCCATCGAAGTGCAGGATGAGGGCAGCCAGCTGCTGGCGCAAATCCTCGGTGCCAAGCGCGGCGAGATGGTGGTCGATTTCTGCGCCGGCGCCGGCGGCAAGACGCTGGCGCTGGGCGCGTCCATGCGCAACACCGGCCGCCTGTACGCCTTCGATGTCTCCGACAAGCGCTTGGCCAAGCTCAAGCCGCGCCTGGCGCGCAGCGGCCTGTCCAACGTCCATCCGGTTCTTATCGCTCATGAAAACGATGCCAAGGTCAAGCGCCTGGCCGGCAAGATCGACCGCGTGCTGGTCGACGCGCCCTGCAGCGGCCTGGGCACCCTACGCCGCAATCCGGACATGAAGTGGCGCCAGACGCCGGAATCGGTGGCCGAACTGAATGCCAAGCAGGCGTCGATCCTGTCCGGCGCTGCGCGCCTGGTGAAGGCCGGAGGACGTCTGGTGTATGCCACCTGCAGCCTGCTGGACGAGGAAAACCAGACCATTGTCGAACAGTTCCTGGCGACCCATGAAGACTTTGCCCTGGTGCCGATGCGCGAGGTGCTGGCCGAGCAAAAGATCGCCCTGGAGATGCAGGACTACCTGCAATTGATGCCGCAAAGGCACCAGACGGACGGCTTCTTTGCCGCCGTCATGCAGCGCCGGAAGTGACGTCATGAAGTCGACGCTGCTGTCGCCGCTGTGGCAGGATGTCCTGGACGACCTGCAGCACCCGGACGTATTCTGGCAAATCGTCGCGATTGCCGTTTGCATCGCCGTTTCATGGGGCCTGGCGCGGCTGTTGCATCCCCGCCTGTCGGCGCAGGACCGCCAGCAGCGTCTGCTGCAGTTGGGCGTGGAAGGCATCGCCCCGGCGCTCTGGCCCTTGCTAGCGCTTCTGCTCATATGGGTGGCGCGCTGGGTGATGGGGCAGTGGCAGCCGGTCAGCCTGCTGCGCCTGGCGACCACGCTGATCGGATCCTTCGCCCTGATCCGGCTGGCGTTCTATGTCCTGCGGCGGATTTTCATGCGCGGCGGACGGCTTAGTCCGACACTCATGCTGGTCGAACGGAGTTTCTCCATCCTGGTCTGGGCCGGCGTCGCCCTGCATGTCACCGGGCTGCTGCCGGAACTGCTGGAATTACTCGGCACCACGCAACTACCCATCGGCAAGAGCCATGTCTCCCTGCTGGCGATCCTGCAGGCGGCCGTGTTCGTCGTCATTACCCTGATTGCGGCGCTGTGGATAGGCGCCACCATCGAGGCGCGCCTTATGGGCGTCGAAGGCATGCACCAATCGCTGCGCGTGGTGCTGGTGCGCCTGAACAAGTCTGTGCTGATCGTGGTGGCGGTGCTGATCAGCCTGTCGCTGGTGGGCATCGACCTGACGGTATTGTCGGTGTTCGGCGGCGCCCTGGGCGTCGGCCTTGGACTTGGCTTGCAAAAAATCGTCAGCAATTATGTTTCCGGTTTCATCATCCTGCTCGAACGCAGTCTGGCCATCGGTGACGTGGTCTCGGTCGATAAGTACACCGGGACGATCCGCGAGATCAATACCCGCTACACCACCTTGCGCGGCGGCGATGGCGTGGATGCCATCATCCCGAACGAGATGCTGCTGTCTAACGCAGTGCAGAACCAGTATCTGAGCGACCGTTCGATTCGCCAGGTAACCAAGGTAAGCGTGGGATATGAGTCCGATATCGACCAGGTGCTGCAATTGCTGGTGAATACTGTCACCAGCGTGCCCAGAGTCTTGCGGGAGCCGGCGCCGACGGTCCTCCTGATGAATCTGGGGGCCGACGGACTGGACCTGGAGATCGGTTTCTGGATCGGCGACCCTGAAAACGGGCGGGCGAATGTATTGTCTGATGTAAATATTGCCATTCTGTGCGCCTTGAATACGCACCACATCAACATTCCCTATCCGCAGCGGGAAGTAAGGTTAATTAACAAAAATGAAACTTGAGCATGCAAGGGCATAAGCTCAAAAACGGGTACAATTCAAATAAACGCAGTAAAAACAGTGGATTAAGTGTGGCCGTGCAGTATTTTGCGCAGGCTGAAGAGATGATTTTTTAGGAGCAGTAAAACTTTGGACATAATCTTGAATTTTCTGGCGAACGGTCTGACCGGCGCCAGCGGCTGGGAGGTAGTGGTCTACACTCTGGTGGTTACGCACTTCACCATCATGGGCGTGACGCTGTACCTGCACCGCTGCCAGGCGCATCGCGGTCTGGAACTGCATGCGATCCCCAGCCATTTCTTCCGCTTCTGGCTGTGGCTGACCACCGGCATGCTGACCAAGCAGTGGGCGGCGATTCATCGCAAGCACCACGCCAAGTGCGAAACCGAGGAAGATCCGCATAGTCCCGTCACGCGCGGCATTAAGAAAGTGTTTTTCGAGGGTGCGGAACTGTACCGTGCCGAAGCCAAGAATGCCGAGACCTCGGAAAAATACGGCCATGGCACGCCGGATGACTGGATCGAGCGGAATCTCTACACCAAACACAGCACCTGGGGCATCTCGCTGATGCTGATCATCAATGTCCTGCTGTTCGGCGTGGTCGGCCTTTCCGTCTGGGCCGTGCAGATGCTGTGGATTCCAATCCATGCTGCCGGCATTATCAACGGCATCGGTCACTACTGGGGCTACCGCAACTACGATTGTCCCGATGCGTCGACTAATGTTTTCCCGTGGGGCATCATCATCGGTGGCGAAGAGCTGCACAACAATCACCACACCTTTGGCACATCCGCCAAGTTTTCCACGAAGTGGTACGAGTTCGACATCGGCTGGATGTATATCCGCATCCTGGAGAGCGTTGGCTTGGCCAAGGTGAAAAAGATGGCTCCCGTGCCCAAGTTCGACCGCGAAAAGCTGGTGGCTGACTTCGGCACCCTGCAAGCGGTGATCGCCAACCGCTACGATGTCATGGCGAAATACGCCAAGTCGCTCAAGCAAGCCTGGCACGACGAGCAGGAACACCTGAAGACCAAATCGCAGATCGAATCTAACGTGCTGAAATCCTCGCGCAAGCTGCTGCAGCGTGAACCGGCCAAGCTGGCCGCGCCGCAACAACAGCAATTGTCAGCTGTGCTCGCGCACAGCAAGCCGCTGCAGACCATGCACGACATGCGTGTTGAACTGGCCGCCATCTGGGACCGCTCGCACGCCAGTCGCGAGCAGTTGCTTCAGCAGTTGCAGGACTGGTGCGTTCGCGCCGAAGCCTCCGGCATCAAGGCGTTGCAAGAGTTTTCGCTGCGCCTGCGCAGCTATGCCTGATGCCTTGCCCAGGGCATGAACAAATGGCCCGCGATGCGGGCCGTTTTTTTATTCAGGCGCGCCATACGCCGGCGCCAAAAGAAAAAGCCCCATCCGTTTCCGGACGGGGCTTGCGGTGTGCCTGTGCAGGTTATTGCTTGCGACGGCGGCGCGCCATGCCAAATCCAAGCAGGCCCAGCCCCAGCAAGGCTGCAGTTGCCGGCTCGGGTACAGCACCGGCATTGCCCAGGGCGACGTTCGTGATTCCGGGGAGGTAACTGCTTCCCAGCGTGTCAATCCGGAAGCCGGTGAAATATTCGCCTGCTGCTGTGGCCTGGAAGCCTTCGAAGGCAAAATCAGGCGCGCCATTCGGCAGCGTCAGGCCGCTGAACAGATAAGTGGCGAGATTGGTGGTAATCGTGATGTCCACCGGGCCGGAAGTGACTGCCGCATCGAAGCCGAACAGGTTGAACTGATTGGCAATGGAGCCTGTCAGCGGCGACCAGTAATTGTTCGACATGACGGTCTGGGACTGGCCGATGCTGTAAGGAGTGCCGGCACCTACCGTCAGGTTCTCTGCTGATACGTAGGTCACGCTGCCGCGGGTAAAGGGCGTGCCAGGAGAGTCGAACCCGGCGCCAAAGTCATTGAAATTGCTGTTTTCAACGATGGTGCCCTGTGCATCGAAGCTTGCCCTGTCACTATAGGTGATGACGGCAGCTGAAGCGCTCATACTGGCGACGGCAAGGGCCACTGCTGCGATCCCATACTTGAATGCCTGGTATGTCGAAGTTTTTTGCATTTTCTCCCCCTTGTTGAAAAATTAAAACATTTCAAGCAAGAAATGAACCATATTTAAATTCTTTTTAAAAACAATGACTTAAATCTTGGAGACGTGGCGCAGGAGAAATTTTGTAATATTTTTCGACATCTGCGCCCCTCAATTCGCCGACTCTATTGTCTGGCGGAGGGCAATAAAAAACCCGCAGGATCATCTCGCTGCGGGTTTCTCTGAACCGGAGATCGATTACTTGATCTTGGTTTCCTTGTACTCGACGTGCTTGCGTGCCTTGGGATCGAATTTCATGATCGCCATTTTTTCAGGCATGGTGCGCTTGTTCTTGGTGGTGGTGTAGAAGTGACCGGTACCTGCGGTCGACTCCAGCTTGATTTTGTCGCGGCCAGATTTCGCCATGATGTATTCCTTTAAATTTTATCTGGTTGGGGACAGAGTACCGCTTCGCTTAACTCTGTCCCGCAATTCGTCAAATTAAATCTTCTCGCCGCGGGCGCGCATGTCGGCCAGCACGGCGTCGATGCCGATCTTGTCGATGATGCGCAAACCGGCGTTGGACAGGCGCAGGGAAACCCAGCGATTTTCGGATTCAACGAAAATGCGGCGGTTTTGCAGGTTCGGCAAAAAGCGGCGCTTCGTCTTGTTGTTTGCATGGGAAACGTTGTTGCCGACCATCGGCCCCTTCCCGGTGACTTGGCAGACACGTGCCATGAGTGACTCCTTAAGAATTAATTCCGAAATTTGGAAAAACGAGAGTGTAACGGAAAAATACCGCTTTTTCAATGACTTGCGAAAAACAACTGTGTCTTTCATTAATCAATTTATTTAACAATTTGGGTCGACTGATGTGACAATGCAAATCAATGCGTAACACATTGAAGCAAAGCCGGTTTGCAGGCCGGGTGCTTACAACTGCCCGTGCTCGGCAAAGGAATGCACATGGTGGCCGGCGACAATGAAATGGTCGAGCACACGCACATCCACCAGCGCCAAGGCCTGTTTCAGGGCTTGCGTCAGGCTATGATCGGCGGCGCTGGGGTCGGGATTGCCGGAAGGATGGTTGTGCGCAAAAATCAGGCTGGCGGCATTGTGCGCCAGTGCCGACTTGACTACTTCGCGCGGATAGACGCTGGTATGGGTAAGGGTGCCGCGAAACAGTTCTTCGCTGGCGACCAGGCGGTTTTTTACATCGAGGAACAGCACGACGAAGACTTCGTAAGGCTTGGCCGTCAGCAGCAATTGCAGGTAGTGCCGCACCGCCTGCGGCGAACTGAGCGCCACGCCAGCCTGCAACTGCTCCGCCATGGCGCGCCGCGCCAGTTCCAGTACTGCCTGCAATTGCGCATACTTGGCGGGTCCCAGGCCGTTAATTTCGGAAAATTCTGTCAGCTTCGAGGAAAACAGCCGGTTCAGCGAGCCGAAATGCCCGACCATGTCGCGTCCCAGGTCCACCGCGCTCTTGCCGGCTACGCCCACGCGCAGGAAGACGGCAAGCAGTTCGGCATCGGACAGTGCCTGTGGGCCTTGCCTGATCAGGCGTTCGCGCGGGCGTTGTTCTTCGGGCCAGTCGGTAATTGCCATGGATAAGCAGAATAATTGCCAAGGGTAATGAGATTACGGCGTTACCCGCAAACGGTTTTGTGGATGCGCAAGATTTGCATAAACACCGCATTTTCGCCAAGCTGGCTTAAAATAGGCAGTTGCCCCGCTTTTCGGAATATTTCATGTCAAATCAGTCACAACCGATCGTTACCGAATCCTCCTATCTCACCCTGCATTACCGCCTTACTTCCATGGCGGGCGAAGATATCATCAGCACTTTCCAGGACACCCCGGCTACCCTGCAGCTGGGCCATAACCAGCTGGCGCCGTCGCTGGAAGCTATCCTGCTCGGTTTGCCGGAAGGGACCCATCAAACCTTCGAGCTGACGCCGGAACAGGCTTTCGGCCCGCGCAACCCGGACCTGGTCCGTCGCGTTTCGCTCGCCACGCTGAAGGAGAATTCCGCGCCCGGCCACGCCTACACGATCGGCGACCTGGTGGAATTTTCCGCTCCTGGCGGTGGACACTTTGCCGGCGTATTGCTCGAGATGAACGACGAGGATGCGCTGTTCGACTTCAATCATCCGCTGGCCGGTCAGCCGGTCAAGTTCGAGGTCAAGCTCATCGGCGTGTTGTAAACAACCGGCGAAGCGGCGCCGGCGCCGATCTTCGCCTGCAATAAGGATCCAGCATGGACAAGGAAGTTTTACTGGCGCAGCCGCGCGGATTTTGTGCCGGCGTGGACCGCGCCATCGAGATCGTCGAGCGCGCCCTGGTCCAGTTCGGTGCGCCGATCTACGTGCGCCACGAAATCGTGCACAATGCCTATGTGGTCGAGGATTTGCGCAACAAGGGGGCAATCTTCATCGAAGAGCTGGCGGATGTTCCGGCCGGCAATACCGTCATCTTTTCCGCGCACGGCGTTTCCAGGGCGGTCGAAGCCGAGGCAGCTGCGCGCGGCCTGAAGGTCTTTGACGCCACCTGTCCGCTGGTGACCAAGGTTCATATGGAAGTGGGCAAGATGCGCCGCGAAGGGCGCGAGATCATCATGATCGGCCACGCCGGTCATCCCGAGGTCGAAGGCACCATGGGCCAGACGGAGGGCGGCATGCACCTGGTCGAAACCGTCGCGGATGTCGATCGGCTGGAAGTGCGCGATCCCGAATTGCTGGCCTATGTTTCGCAAACCACGCTGTCGGTGGATGACACCGCCGATGTCATCGCTGCGCTCAAGCGGCGTTTTCCCCATATCGCCGAGCCGAAGAAGGGCGATATCTGCTATGCCACCACCAACCGCCAGGAAGCCGTCAAGTTCATGGCGCCGCAAGTGGACCTGGTGATCGTGGTCGGCAGCCCGAACAGTTCCAACTCCAACCGCCTGCGCGAAGTGGCGCGCAAAAAAGGCGCCGACTCCTACATGGTGGACAACGCCGGTGAAATCGATCCAGCCTGGCTGGAAGGTAAAAAACGCATCGGTGTCACCGCCGGCGCTTCCGCCCCGGAAATCCTGGTGCAGCAGGTGATCGATCGCCTGAAGGAATGCGGAGCAAAGAGCGTGCGTCCGCTCGACGGCGTTGAAGAGCATGTGACTTTCCCGTTGCCCAAGGGGCTGGGCGGCCCGCAGGGTTAAGAGGGCGCTGGTGCGACAGATACGCTGCCGTTGTATCCCGGTTGACGGCAGCCTGCAAAACAGGCACTCTTGATTGAAGCTTCAGGGTGCCCTGGTTTTATCGGGAACGGTTCTTGCTGTGATGGAGACAGCAGCAAGAAAACGGAAAACAGCTTCATACAATAATTATTATTCAATGGATATTTTCATCCAGCAGCTCGTCAACGGCCTGATCCTGGGCAGCATGTATGCGTTGATCGCTCTCGGCTACACCATGGTGTACGGCGTGCTTAACCTGATCAACTTTGCCCATGGCGACGTGCTGATGGTTGGCGCCATGGTCGGCTTGTCCATCCTGCAAATCGTGGGGGAAGTGGCGCCCGGCCTGCCGGGACCGGTGAAACTGCTGATCGCGATTGCCGGGGCGATTCCCGTGTGTGTGCTGGTCAATGTGGTGATCGAGCGGGTTGCCTACCGGCGGCTGCGCAATGCACCGCGCCTGGCGCCGCTGATCACCGCCATCGGCGTGTCGATCCTGTTGCAGACTTTCGCCATGATGATCTGGGGCCGCAACCCGCTGCCGTTTCCGCAGGTAATGCCGTCGGAACCTTATGAAATCTTTGGCGCGCTGATTTCCTCCACCCAGGTCATGCTGCTGGCGCTGGCCGCGCTGTCGATGGCGGGCCTGGTGTTGCTGGTCGAAAAAACCCGCATGGGCCGCGCCATGCGCGCCACCGCCGAGAATCCGCGCGTGGCCGGCCTGATGGGGGTCGACGCCAACCGCGTGGTGATGTTCACCTTTGCCGTCGGCGCCGCGCTGGCGGCAGTGGCCGGCGTGATGTGGGGGGCGAATTACGCTTCGGCGCAGTTCGCCATGGGCTTCACGCCTGGCATCAAGGCGTTCTCCGCAGCGGTATTGGGCGGCATCGGCAATATCTACGGCGCCATGGCTGGCGGTCTCCTGCTGGGCATCATCGAAAGCCTGGGCGCCGGCTACATCGGCGAGCTGACCGGCGACTTCCTCGGCAGCCAGTATCAGGACATCTTTGCCTTCATCGTTCTGATCATCGTGCTCACCCTGCGCCCGTCCGGCATCATGGGCGAGCGCGTGGCCGACCGCGCATAGGGAAGCGCCCATGTTCTACTTCGATTACCGCCAGCACCCGCGCCGTACCATCGCCAGCCTGACCCTGCTGGCCGCCGTGCTGATCGCCTTTCCCTTCATCGCTTCCCAGTTCGGCAATTCCTGGGTGCGCATCATGGATTACGCGCTGCTCTACATCATGCTGGCGCTGGGCCTGAACATCGTGGTGGGCTTCGCCGGCCTGCTGGACCTGGGCTACATCGCCTTCTATGCGCTGGGCGCCTACATGACCGGCCTGCTGGCTTCGCCGCAGTTCGCCGTGGTGCTGCAATCCCTGGTCGACCAGTATCCGGCACTGGGCGCCGCCCTGGTATCCTTCTTCGGCCCCGAGATCGCGGAAAACGGCATTCACCTGTCGGTCTGGCTGATCGTGCCGCTCGGCGCGCTGCTGGCGGCCGTGCTGGGCGCCCTGCTGGGCGCGCCGACGCTGAAGTTGCGCGGCGACTACCTGGCGGTGGTGACGCTCGGCTTCGGCGAAATCATCCGCATCTTCATGAACAACCTCAGCGGCCCGGTCAACATCACCAACGGCCCGCAAGGCATCAACCTGATCGAGCCGATCCGCATCGCCGGCGTGTCGCTGGCCGGCGAGGCCGGCTCGCAATCAACCGTCCATATCGGCGGCTATGCGATGCCCTCGGTGAATGCCTACTACTTCCTGTTCCTGTTCCTGTGCGTGGCGATCGTTTTCATTTCTTTCCGCCTGCAGCATTCGCGCCTCGGCCGGGCCTGGGTGGCGATCCGCGAGGATGAGATTGCCGCCAAGGCGATGGGCATTAATACCCGTAACATGAAGCTGCTGGCTTTTGCCATGGGCGCTTCCTTCGGCGGCGTGGCCGGCGCCATGTTCGCCTCCTTCCAGGGCTTCGTTTCGCCGGAGTCCTTCACCCTGATGGAGTCGATCGCGGTGCTGGCGATGGTGGTCTTGGGCGGCATGGGGCATATTCCCGGCGTGATCCTCGGCGGCGTGCTGCTGGCTGCGCTGCCGGAAATCCTGCGGCACGCGGTGGAGCCGGCGCAGCAGGCGCTGTTCGGCAAGGTCGTCATCGAAGCCGAGATCATGCGGCAGCTCCTCTATGGCCTGGCGATGGTGCTGATCATGCTGTTCCGCCCGGCCGGCATCTGGCCGGCGCCGCGCCAGGAAGACCGGCCTGACGCCGATATCGACCAGCCGGGCAAATCGACCGACGTGGTGGCGGCATGACGCATACCGCAGGCAGCGCCATCGACAAGGGCCAGGAGACGCCGGTGATGCTCGATATCGCCGGCGTCGGCAAGCGCTTCGGCGGCCTGCAGGCGCTGTCGGACGTCAGTTTGCGCGTGCATCAAGGGCAGGTGTACGGCCTGATCGGGCCCAACGGCGCCGGCAAGACCACCTGCTTCAACGTCATCACCGGCCTGTATCAGCCCGATGCCGGCACGTTCAGGCTGGCCGGCAAGCCGTATTCGCCGTCGGCGCCGCACAAGGTGGCCCAGGCCGGCATCGCCCGCACCTTCCAGAATATCCGCCTGTTCGGCGAAATGAGCGCGCTGGAAAACGTCATGGTCGGCCGCCACGTGCGTACCCGCCAGGGCGTGCTGGGCGCGATCCTGCGCCATAAGGCCGCACGCGAGGAAGAGGCCGGCATCCGTCGGCGCGCAATGGAATTGCTCGACTATGTCGGCATCGCCCGGCTGGACAACCGCACCGCGCGCTTTCTTTCCTATGGCGACCAGCGCCGCCTGGAAATCGCCCGGGCGCTGGCGACCGACCCGCAACTGCTGGCGCTGGACGAGCCGGCGGCTGGCATGAACGCTACCGAAAAACTGGCCTTGCGCGAGTTGCTTCTGAAGATCAAGGCGGACGGCAAGACCATCCTGCTGATCGAGCATGACGTCAAGCTGGTCATGGGACTGTGCGACCGCATTACCGTGCTGGATTACGGCAAGCCGATCGCCGAGGGCACGCCGGCCGAGGTGCAGCAAAATCCCGCAGTCATCGAAGCGTATCTGGGAGGTGGCGACGCATGACGCAGCAAGGCAATTCTGCAGCCGAAGTCATTCTCGGAATCGACAATCTTCATATTGCCTACGGCGGCATCCAGGCGGTCAAGGGCATCGCACTGGAAGTCCGGCGCGGCGAACTGGTGACGCTGATCGGCGCCAACGGCGCCGGCAAGACCACCACGCTCAAGGCCATTACCGGCACCTTGCCGCAGTGCCGCGTCGACGGCCACATCGATTACTGCGGCAAGCCGATCAGAGGGCAGCATTCCTTTCAGCTGGTGCAGGCCGGACTGGCCATGGTGCCGGAAGGGCGCGGCGTGTTTGCCCGCATGAGCATCCGCGAAAACCTGGTGATGGGCGCCTATACCCGCAATGACCGTGCCGGTATCGAAGCCGATATCGAGAAATGGTTTGCGATTTTCCCGCGCCTGAAGGAGCGCGCCACGCAGCTGGCTGGCACGCTCTCCGGCGGCGAGCAGCAGATGCTGGCGATGGCGCGCGCGCTGATGAGCCGGCCGCAATTGCTGCTGCTCGACGAACCCTCGATGGGCCTGGCGCCGATCATGGTCGAACGTATCTTCCAGGTAGTGCGCGACATCGCGGCGCAGGGTATGACCATCCTGCTGGTCGAACAGAATGCCCGCCTCGCCCTGCAGGCCGCCGACCGCGGCTACGTGATGGATTCGGGTCAGATCACCATGGCCGGCGCAGCCGGCGAACTGCTGCACAATCCCAAGGTGCGCGAAGCCTATCTCGGCGAGGTCCACGAATCCTGAACATGTTTTCCGGGAGCTGGATGTGTCAGGTTTTCCGGTAGGCGACGACGTCGTGCCGTTGCCGGCCGAGTCCATCGATGCCGAGAGCGACCACGTCGCCGGGCTTGAGGAAGCGCGGCGGCCGCATGCCCATGCCTACACCCGCAGGGGTGCCGGTGGCGATGACATCGCCGGGCATGAGCGTCATGAAGCGGCTGACGTAGCTGACGATTTTCGCCACTGAAAACACCATGGTCTTGGTGTTCCCGTCCTGCATGCGTTCGCCATTCACTTCCAGCCAGATGCCCAGCCTTTGCGGCTGCGGCACTTCATCGGCCGTGACCAGCCAGGGGCCGACCGGGCCGAAGCTGTCGCACCCTTTGCCCTTGTCCCATTGCGGGCCGCGCTCGAACTGGAATTCGCGCTCGGAGACATCGTTCACCACGCAGTAGCCGGCAACGCATTGCAGCGCTTCCTTCTGCGTGACGTACTGTGCCTTCGTGCCGATCACGATGCCCAGTTCGACTTCCCAGTCAGTCTTGCGCGACCCCTTGGGCAGGATGATCGGATCGTCGGCGCCGGCGAGGCAGCTCACTGCCTTCATGAAAATGACCGGCTCCGCCGGCAGCGGCAGGCCGGCTTCGGCTGCATGGTCGGAATAGTTCAGGCCGATCGCGATGAATTTGCCGATACCCGCCACCGGCACGCCCATGCGCGGATTGCCGCGCACCGCAGGCAGCCGCTCGGAGGAAAGTTTGCCAAGCCTGGCAAGCGCCTTGGGCGACAACTGATCCGCGTCAATATCCTCGATCACCGACGAAAGGTCGCGCAGCGTTCCGGATTGATCGATCAGGCCCGGCTTCTCCTTGCCGGGGTGGCCATAGCGGACCAGCTTCATGTGCTTTCCTCGAAATGCAAGCGGGAGGATGACTGTACATGATTGCTTATCCGCATAGCAAGTGGACCGACGCCAGCTTGCTGATATGAAGCAAAAGAGTTTAAGAGGGAGCCAGCACCATGAAAATGAAGGATAGACCGATCAGCATTGCAACCAGGATCAGCATGACGATAAGCGGGATTTTCATTGCCGTCCTTTGCTAACGATGCGGAAAATAATCTTACCCTTCGTGCATTGTTAGAAAAATGAGAGGAGTTCAAGTTCCGTTTTTTTCAAGGTAATGCATTCCATTCTTTTGCTATTTCTCAAGTTTGATGTTTATGTTTGCTTGAGTTTCATCAAAGCGAATTACAAGCCTGATCTTCTAACCCGCAGGATAGCCACTAGGCTCAAAGGGCGTTTTCAATTATTTGATTGCGCCATTGATTCTTGTTGAACGCTTTTCAAACGAATGGAGAATAAAGATGGAAAAATCAAGACAAGCGGGCATATTTGCGGCGATGGCAATGGCGGCATCGGCTGCATGGGGGCAGGCAACGCCTGACCTGTATGACTCTTCCGGCAAGGCGATCGGGGAATACAAGGGCGATTCTGTCGTCGTTCAGTATAACAACCAGCCAGTGCGCGTTTACCTGGATGCGCATTATGACTATGCCGCAAAGCGACCTCTTTCCAGCGGACTGACCTGGAAGCATGTGCCGGTCTATTACCAGTCGGCGAACTGCACCGGGCAAGCCTACATCGGCACGGCGCCGACCGCGCCGACATCGACCACGCAGAATCAGACGGCTGCTCCAGGTCCGGAATATTCGCCACCCGCCTATGGATCGCAATATCTGGTCGCGCCATCCCGCCAGGGAGCGCAGTGGACAGCATACGTCAGTGGGCAAAACCCGACTTATACTCAATATGCAATCCAGTCGGAACGCCAGTATGACGGGACCTGCGCTGCAAAGGCTTATCCCAACCTGTGGGTGACACCCGCGCAAGCAACCGTGCCGCTGACAAACTATGGCACGCCGCCATTTTATGCTCGGTGATTTCCACAACAATGAAATGGGGAAATGACATTCCTGCGTGCAGGACAAAACCGGTAAAAATGGCGAGTTCTGATGATGGCGCAAGTGAAGCATCTCACGAATGTGGGATGCTTTTTTTCTATATTGTTGAGGCAGTGCTTTTTAATGGCGCGCGAGATAGTGGCGATGCCGTTCGCGCAATACTCCGGGAAGCGCATGGTGAACCATAAACAGTACTCTTCTGTCGTGGCAGGGATGCTGGCGGCATTTTTGGGCGGATGCGGCGGCGGAGGCAGCCCGACCGGCGGCGAGTTCGTCGAGGCTTCCACGACCACGAGCTCGCTGCCGCCCGTCGCCGCCGAAGGTCTTTATGCAGGCACTGCGTCAAATGGCCGCCATTTCAATACCCTCGTGCTGGAAAATAACCAGTACTACATCATTTATGGGGCGCTTTCCGCCAACGGTTTCGGCACCGAGGGCGTCATCACCGGAACGGGCCAGGCCGCCAATGGCGGTTTCACGTCGGCCGATCTGAAAGATTTTAGCGCCATCGGTTTGCCGGTTTCCGGCACTCTGACCGGGACATTTTCCCCCGGCGTAAGCTTCAGGGCGGTAGTCGCCACAAGCGGCACGGCAATTACCTATGCAGGCGCAGCGCCGGATAGAGCAGTCTATAACTACGACACGCCAGCCAGATTGACGGACATTGCCGGCCCATGGAGCATGACTGCAGCGACGGGCTTGTCGGCATCGCTGAATATTGCCGCTACAGGAAGTTATACGGGATCTTCAGCCGATTGCGATCTCAGCGGCACGATCGTGCCCCGGGCCAGCGGCAAAAATGTGTTTGACGTAAGCATCCGCTTTGACAACCCCTTTGGTACTTCGTCATGCGCTCTGGCCGGCCAGCGCGCGACGGGGCATGCCGTAAGTTATCTGCTAAGTAATGGCAGGCGTCAGCTATTGGTGGCGGGAAGCGACGCATCACGCAGCGTTGCGACCGTACTGGCGGGGATACGTTAGCGCGACAGACGCGAGGAATTGCGGCGGCGCGACAGCGCAAACCCCAAAAGGCCGAGGCCGAGCAGAGCGGTTGTTGCAGGTTCCGGAACTGTGCCGCCATTGCTGCCGAATCCGTTGTAATGACTCAGTCGTCCGATATTGCAGGCACCGTCATTCCCGTCCTTGCAATCGCCGCCGGAGAGAAACTGCACATCCGCATTGGACCAGACAAGCTTGGTCAATTCACCGATGTTTTGGAAGAAAAACGTATCAGCCGTGGCATTGGTGCTGCCGCTGCCAAACTTCAAGAGGAAGTAGCCAGGTGAGTTGGGGGCGATATCGAGCACCCATTGATCCAGTGTGCCTGGGTTCTGAAAAGCATCCCCCATACTAAATTCCAGTTTGAAATCCTGTACCAGTGAATCAATACCGGTGATTTCCTTGAGGGCGGCAAGTTCAGCTGCGTCCCCGGAACTGCCGAGATTGCGCTCACCAATTTTTTTATCAAGTACGTAAGCGGCGTGAGATGCGGCCCCTTGCAGGCCCAGGCCAACAAAAAGTAAAGAGCCGATTAAGTTTTTGAAATTCATGGCGATCTTTCATGTTCTGCTGAGTAATGATATAGAAAATGCAAGAAGGGTGCCAGTTAAAAAAGGTTAATTAATTCAACATCTTATCCTCATGCTTAAGCGGAAATGTAAGAAAAATCGACAGTTGGCAAATACCTTAAGGTAATTTATTGACGTCGTAGATAGTGCATTTAAAAGGAATGCGACAACCGTGGTGGGCAAAAGGATGACTGACAGCTGAAAGGGGATGGCTGTCTCTTTACAGAATGGGGGAATTTTCGCTTGGAAATGGTCCCGCCGACAGGAATCGAACCTGTATCTAGCGCTTAGGAGGCACTCGTTCTATCCATTGAACTACGGCGAGACGCTTGCAGGCAGTAAAAACAAGCTGCGCCCGAGATTATAGCCGACCCGGCCGGGAAATTAATACGAAAACCGTCGCCCTTGCGAATTCCACTTAGGGGAAAATTCGACCATCATCGCCATGCTTGTCTGTTGAAGGGCTGGGCGGCTAGATGTGGGACGGGAAAAGTGGCAGTTCTGCTGCGGCGCCTATTTCCCGCTCATCCGCTTGGCAAACGACACGGCATATGAAGGCGACCTGAACAACAGTATGGGATCGTTTGTCGGCGCAATCCCTTCCGCCATAACCAGCGGGTCGAAATTGATCGGGGCGCATTTTCCTGCCTCTTGCGCTTGGGCAGATTTGATCGTCAGTACGCCCGCATGAATTTCCTTGCGGCCTTCCGGCCAGCTTAGCGTCGGATTGTCTTCCGGATCCCCGGCCTTTCCGATGGTAACGATCATGTCCCACTGAACAGGCGATTTCTTGACTCGCTCGAGCAAGGCTGTTGCGAGGAAATCGGTGCCGGCGGTTTTCATTTCCTCGTCGCTCAGCCGTTTTTCTCCATCCCGGGGAACAAAGCGCCAGCGTACCAGCGTGGGACGTTTTCGCTTGTCGATGAACTTGAAGGTATGAATGCCGAAATAAGCGCTGTTGGCATAGCTCGTCGGAGGATTGTTTTCCTGAAAAAACGTCGCTTGCGCCAGATTGTCCGGATGGCTGGCCTTGAATGCCTTCATCTTTTCCGGGTCGGGCTTGCCGGTGGCAGGATCGGGCTTCAGGGCAAGGATCGAATCCAGAAAAGTTTGCGGGTGCGCTGCGCCGAACATCGGCGTATTGATCATGGTGATGTGCTGCAGCTTATCGCCCGGCAAGCGGAACTCAAGCGCCAGGCCGCGTGCGCTTTTGGCGGTGTCCGGTGCTTTCGGATTGCCGCCGGCGACGGAGAAACGGGCAATGACCGGCACCGGTTTGCCGGAAAACAGCGCCGAACTCGAATAAGGTCTGGCTGCCTTGTCGCCAATAAATTCCCCTTCCGCACACAGACCCTTGATGTGGTTGCGGCGCTCCCCTGGATGAACGCCGAAAGTACCTTCAAGCGCTTCCACGACCTGGGCCGGAGTGGCCTCCGCTGCGACGGCCATGCCTGGAAGGGCGCCACAGATGAGCAAGCCGCAGAGAATCGGCGGAAAAGAGTTTTCATTTTTCATGGCGTCATGAACCTTTCTTTTGGCGATGCTATCGCTATCTTGTATGCATAAAAAAGCTCAATGTAACGACATTGAAAGCAGTAGGATTTAATCGTCATTAACCTAAGCACGATAAACAGGACAAAGGATGAAGATGGCCTTAGGCATGAGGGAGAAGCTTAGGGGGGAGGTAAGGCCATTCCAGCCTGGAAAATGATACGAAACCTGCCGGACTCGGTACAATGCGGTCTGCAACCACCTCAGATCCTTCCTATGGCAGTCATTTCCCTTTCCGACGCGCAACTGGCCTTCGGCCACGTCGCCTTGCTCGACCATACCGAATTTTCCCTGGAATCCGGGGAGCGGGTCGGCCTGATCGGCCGCAACGGCACCGGCAAATCCTCGCTGCTGAAAATCATCGCAGGCAAATCCAGGCTCGATGATGGCCTGCTGGTCATGCAGCAGAGCTTGAAAATCGCTTATGTCGAGCAGGAGCCCCAGTTCGCGCCCGACATGTCGGTGTTCGACGCCGTCGCCTCGGGCCTCGGCAACCTGCCGGCCCTGCTGGCTGAATACGACCAGCTGACCACCCAGTTCGGCGGCGACAATGACGAAGCCCTGATGGAGCGCATGCACGATATCCAGGAGCAGCTCGATGCTGCCGATGCCTGGAATCTGAAGAGCCGCGTCGAAGCCACGCTGGACCGCCTGAGCCTGAAAGGCGACACGCTGGTGGGCACGCTTTCGGGCGGCATGCAAAAGCGCGTGGCACTGGCCTGTGGGCTGGTCGGCGCGCCTGACGTGCTGCTGCTGGACGAACCCACCAACCACCTCGATTTCACTTCCATCCTCTGGCTGGAAGGCTTGCTGCGCGATTTCAAGGGCAGCGTGCTGTTCATCACCCATGACCGGCGTTTTCTCGACAATGTCGCCACCCGCATCATCGAACTGGACCGTGGGCGCTTGCTGTCTTTCCCCGGCAATTTCAGCGCCTACCAGGCGCGCAAGAAGGAATTGCTGGAAATCGAGGCGGTGGAAAACGCCAAGTTCGACAAGTTTCTGGCGCAGGAAGAGGTATGGATCCGCAAGGGTGTGGAAGCCCGGCGCACCCGCAACGAAGGCCGCGTCAAGCGGCTGGAGGATTTGCGTCGCACCCGCGGCCAGCGCCGCGACGTGCAGGGGCAGGTCAAGCTGGACGTGGCTTCCGGCGAGCGTTCCGGCAAGATCGTGGCGGAACTGGAAAACGTCGACAAGAGCTATGGCAACAAGGTCATCGTGCGCGACTTTTCCACGATCCTCATGCGCGGCGACAAGATCGGCCTGATCGGCCCCAACGGCGCCGGCAAGACCACGCTGCTGAAGCTCATTCTCGGCGAAGAGCAGGCGGACCGTGGCACGATCCGCCAGGGCAGCAAGCTGCAGGTCGCTTACTTCGACCAGATGCGCGCCCAGCTCAACGAGGAAACCAGCCTGGTCGACACCATTTCGCCCGGCAGCGACTGGGTCGAGATCAATGGCGAGCGCAAACACGTCATGACTTATCTGGCCGACTTTCTGTTCGCTCCCGAGCGCGCGCGCTCACCGGTCAAGTCGCTGTCCGGCGGCGAGCGCAACCGCCTGCTGCTGGCGCGCCTGTTCGCCAAGCCCGCCAACGTGCTGGTGCTGGACGAGCCGACCAATGACCTCGATATCGAAACGCTCGAGTTGCTGGAGGAATTGCTGACCGATTACGATGGCACGGTCTTTCTGGTCAGCCATGACCGCACCTTCCTCGACAATGTCGTCACCCAGGTGATCGTTGCCGAAGGCAATGGCCTCTGGCGCGAGTATGTCGGCGGCTACAGCGACTGGGAGCGCGTGCGTCCGGCGCCGCTTGCCGCTACGCCGCTCAAGGCTGCGCAAAAGCCGGATGGCAAAGGTGAGGCAAAGGCGGAGGCGAAAGCGGAGTCCGCCGCCCGCAAGGAAGAGGCGCCTGCCGTCGCCAAGCCCAAAAAACTCAGCTACAAGGAGCAGCGCGCGCTGGAAGAGCTGCCGGCGCTGATCGCCAAACTGGAGGAAGAGCAGAAAGCGATCTCTGCGCGCCTGGCCGACCCGGAACTGTACGTGAAGCAGCCGCAGGAAGTGCAGCTGCTGAACCACCGTTATGCCGAAATCGACGACTTGCTGATGGAAAGCCTGGAAAAGTGGGAAGCCATCGAGGCGCAGAGCAAGAGCTAAAGCAAGCGCAAGAGCTGGACTTAGGGCTGAAGCTGAAACTGGAGACGGGAGGCCGCGGTTCCGCTCAGCTCAAGCGCTTGCTCGCCCGGCGCAATTCCGGCAGGCGATCGCGCAGGCTTTGCGCATCGTTGGCATAGGGACATTCCGCCAGATAAGCTTGTAAATCCTCCAGCGCCGCTTGCGGACACTCGAGATGCGCATACGCCAGGCCGCGGTCGCGCCGCTCGCTCACTTCGGCCGGCAACAGTATCACCAGCCGCTGTTGCACTTCCAGCATCCGTTCCCAGTCTTGCTGCTCCGTAAACAAAGCCTTCAGATTGTGCAGCATGCGCGCGAGAATTGCGCGCGGCGGGGAGGTCTGCAGATAAACCGCCAGCGACAGCTCGGGGTGATGGTACTGGCCCAGATAAGGCTCCAGCCTTTCCTCGAGTTCTTCACGCGACAGGCTGGCGCCGTTGAAGGGATCGAGAATGATTTCGCCGGCGGGAATTGACAGTTTCATCAGGAAATGGCCGGGGAAGGCGACACCGCGTACTTCCAGGCCGATTTGCTGCGCCAGTTCTATGTAGATCACCGCCAGCGAGATCGGAATGCCGCGCCGGCTTTCGAGCACCCGCTGCAGGTAGCTGTTTGTGGGAGCGTAGTAATCGTTGACGTTGCCGGCAAAGCCAAGCTCGTTGTAAAAGAAGTGATTCAGCAAGCGCAGTTTCTGGATGTCTGAGGCATCCCCGGGCAGGCGGCGCTGCAATTGCGCGGCAAGGCTGTCGACGGTTTCCTGGACGGCGCCGAAATCGAGCCAGGGATCGGCATCTTGCGCGATCGCCAGCGCCGCTTCGAACAGCGGAAAATCCTCGTCCTGTTGCACCAGTGCGGAAAAATAATCAAGAGCGCTGATCATCGTCGTCGCATGCAGTCAATATATTCAACCATCATAATGCCTGAACGCCCTTGGTGCTACCGGATCACGCAGCATTGCGCTTGAAATCCCGGAAGCGAAAGCCCATGGCAAACAGCGCGGCAAAATAAGTCAGGCCGCAAACGCATCCTACTAATGCCAGCGCACCGATGCGTTGCAGCGGCTGGGCTTGCAGCGCGATCCAGTTGAACTGGCCCGCGCTCCACAAGGCCGCCCCTGCCATCAAGATGACGGCGCCTGCCAGTTTGATGAAAAATAGGCCCCAGCCCCTTTGCGCCTGGTAAATGCCACGCCGACGCAGACCCCAGAACAGCAGGCTGGCATTCAGGCAGGCGCCCAGACCGACCGACAGCGCCAGGCCGGCATGCGCAATCCAGGGGACAAATGCAAGGTTCATCAACTGGGTTGCGATCAGCACGCCAATGGCAATTTTGACCGGAGTTTTAATGTCTTGTTTCGCGTAAAAGCCGGGCGCAAGAATTTTTACCAGGATCAGGCCCAGCAAGCCGACACCATAGGCAATCAAGGCCTGCTCGGTCTTGTCGACTGCCGTGGCAGAGAATTTGCCGTAATGAAAAAGCGTGGTTGTCATCGGTTCCGCCAGCGTGGCCAACGCGACCGCGGCCGGCAAGGCCAGCAGGAAAGTCAGGCGCAAACCCCAGTCAAGCAGGGCGGAATATTCGGCCGGATCGCCGTCGGCATGCGCCTTGGACAGGCTGGGGAGCAGGATGGTGCCAAGCGCCACGCCCAGCATGCCGGTCGGGAACTCCATCAGCCGGTCGGCATAGTTCAGCCAGGAGACGCTGCCTTTTTCCAGGTGCGAAGCGATATTGGTATTGATGATGATGCTGAGCTGGCCGACCGAGACCGCGAAGGTGGCCGGCACCATTTGCCGCAGCACGCGGCGCACGCCGGGATCGCGCCAGGCCAGCAGAGGATTGAAGCCGATGCACGGCAGCATGCCGATTTTTTTTAGGGCTGGAAGCTGGATCGCCAGTTGCATGACGCCGCCGGCAAACACCGCAATCGCCAGCGCATACACCGGCTGCTGCAGGTGCGGCGCCAGGAAAAGCGAAGCGGCAATGAAGGCCAGGTTCAGCAATACCGGCGTAAAGGCGGGGATGCGGAATTCGCGCCAGGTATTCAGGATGCCGCCGGCCAGCGCGACAAAAGACATGAAGCCGATGTACGGGAACATGATGCGCGTCATCATGACGGTCGCCTGGAAGACATCCCCTTCGTCTTTCAGGCCGGTGGCGATGAGATACACCACCGCCGGCGCGGCAACGATGCCGATCAGGCTGGTCAGCACCAGCGCCCACACCAGGATGGTGCCGACATGGTCGACCAGTTCCTTGGTGGCGGTGTCGCCGCGCTGGTTTTTGTATTCCCCCAGGATAGGCACGAAAGCCTGCGAAAAAGCCCCTTCGGCGAACAGGCGGCGCAGCAGGTTGGGAATACGGAAGGCGATGAAAAAGGCGTCGGTGTAGGCTGAGGCGCCAAATGCCCGCGCAATCAGGAATTCGCGCAGCAAACCGGTGATGCGCGACAGCAGGGTCATGCCGGAGACGGTGACCAGGGCTCTATACAAGTTCATGGCGGCAATTATAGCTTGCAAGCATTCGGGCAAAACCTGGAAACATAGCGTATCTCATGGCGCATGGCTTTTTGGCAGAGCAAAGAAATTAGGGAATGTCTGGATGGCAATGTTATAAAGGTATTTCTTGGAAATAAGGAAGGAATTGCCAATCCGATGAAAAAAGCTTATACTCGACGGCTTTACAGAATTTGGCTCGTGGTACCTGCATGTTGGTATTGCGAACGCATTACTCGGACATCGTTTAGGATCTTTTCATGGCAAATACCGCACAAGCGCGCAAGCGTGCTCGTCAAGCAGTCAAGTTGAATGCTCACAATTCCAGCCAGCGTTCCACGCTGCGTACCGCAATCAAGGCCGTGCGCAAGGCGATCGAAGCCGGCGACAAGGCTGCTGCTGCCCAGGTTTTCCAGGCATCCGTGTCCACTATCGACACCATCGCTGACAAGAAAATCATTCACAAGAACAAGGCCGCTCGCCACAAGAGCCGCCTGGCTGCCGCCATCAAGGCCCTGGCCTGATATTTTCCGCGTCTGCCCGGGCTTGCCCGGCGGCGTGAGAGAATTAAAACAAAAAGCCGCGTATTGCACGCGGCTTTTGTTGTTTGCATTTTATTCTAACGGGGCAAGCCGTCGACTACGGCGCCTGCCTTGATACTCTTTTGCGCGAACCAGCCCTGGTTCATTTCAAGCGCATATTTCACCGGCTTTTCACCGCAATGCGATTCGGTGCTGTGCGGTTGCATGTCTGCGATATTCACGATTTTTCCCTGCTCGTCGATAAAGGCGACCGACAGCGGTATCAGGGTGTTCTTCATCCACATGCACACCGTGGTGGGCGCGCCGAACAGGAACACCATGCCTTCATTGGGGCCCATCTTTTCCCGGTGCATCAGGCCTTGCTCGCGCTGCGCGGGTGAAGCAGCGGCTTCCGCCTTGATCACGTGAATGCCGATATTCAGCGGAATGGTGCGGAATTTCGCCACCTGCTGGGCATCGGCGGTGGCAGCACCCAGGATGAGCGTCGCTGCGAGCGTGGAATGGATCAGAGGAGCAAGTAAATTTCTCATGGCATGGTTGGGCTGTGATGTCAGGCTAGATGATACAAAAATAACCGCGGAAAGGCAGTAAATCGAAGGAAAGACTGAGCTGGATGCGCCAGCTTGTCAGGTCAATGAGCGGTCAGTGCGTCCGCACTTACTTCGCACCATTCGCCAGGCAGCAGGGGATGGCTTTCCAGTGAACAGGGACCGATGGCTATTCTAATCAGCCGCAAAGTGGGCAGGCCAACGGCGGCGGTCATGCGCCGCACCTGGCGATTCTTGCCTTCGGTGAGGGTTATGGCCAGCCAGCTGGTGGGGGCATTGGCGCGCTGCCGGATCGGCGGATTGCGCGGCCACAGCCATTCGGGTTCAAGAATCTGGCGGGCATGGCAGGGAAGGGTGGTGAAGTCGCCCAGATCCAGCGGCCCGGAAAGGCACGCGAGCTGGGCCTTGTCAGGGCGGCCTTCGACTTGCACGATATAGGTTTTCGGTTGCTTGCGCGCCGGATGACTCAGCTCGTGCTGAAGCTGGCCGTCATCGGTCAGCAGGACCAGTCCTTCGCTGTCGGCGTCGAGCCGTCCGGCGGGATAAATGCCCGGAATGGACAGGTAATCCGCCAGGGTTTGCCGCTCCGGATGAGGGGAGAATTGGCACATGACTTGATACGGCTTGTTAAAAAGGATGAGTGGCATGTTGATATAGAACAAGGTAAATGCACGGATGGCTTACATGATTGTACTGTCCGCATGCGTACCGGAAAATGGCGACTGAATTTGGCCTTCGGACGCTTGTCAGCATCCCAAATTGTTGCCACAATATGGCACAAAGTAAAATACTAGTGCATAATACGAAATGTTGTCTTATGTCTTATATAAGACTGGCATTCGATGTAGAACCGGCGGTTGAAGAAAAGACACCCGGACAATTCCTCCTCCTTTTACCCGGAGACCAAGATGTTTCAACATATTAAAGTACCTGCCGACGGCAAAAAAATCAGCGTCAATCCCGACTTTTCCCTGACTGTTCCCGACAATCCGGTGATCCCTTACATCGAGGGTGACGGCACCGGTGTCGATATCAGCCCGGTCATGATCAAGGTGGTCGATGCCGCTGTCGCCAAGGCTTATGGCGGCAAGCGCAAGATCAGCTGGATGGAAATCTATGCCGGTGAAAAATCGACCAAGGTCTACGGCCCGGACGTCTGGCTGCCGGAAGAAACCCTGCAAGTGCTGAAGGATTATGTGGTCTCGATCAAGGGCCCGCTGACCACGCCGGTCGGCGGCGGCATCCGTTCCCTGAACGTCGCGCTGCGCCAGGAACTCGACCTGTACGTCTGCCTGCGCCCGGTGCGCTACTTCAAGGGCGTGCCTTCGCCGGTGCGCGAGCCTGAAAAGACCGACATGGTGATCTTCCGTGAAAACTCCGAAGACATCTATGCCGGCATCGAATGGGCCGAAGGTTCCGACAACGCCAAGAAGCTGATCGATTTCCTGATCAAGGAAATGGGCGTCAAGAAGATCCGCTTCCCGGGTTCGTCCGGCATCGGCATCAAGCCGGTCTCGCGCGAAGGCACCGAGCGCCTGGTGCGCAAGGCGATCCAGTACGCCATCGACAATGACAAGCCTTCCGTGACGATCGTCCACAAGGGCAACATCATGAAGTACACCGAAGGCGGCTTCCGTGACTGGTCTTATGCCCTGGCGCAGAAGGAATTCGGCGCCGAGCTGATCGACGGCGGCCCGTGGTGCAAGTTCAAGAATCCGAAGACCGGCAAAGACATCATCGTCAAGGATTCGATTGCCGACGCCTTCCTGCAGCAGATCCTGCTGCGTCCGAACGAGTACAGCGTGATTGCCACCCTGAACCTGAACGGCGACTACATTTCCGACGCTCTGGCAGCGCAAGTCGGCGGCATCGGCATCGCGCCGGGCGCCAACCTGTCGGATTCGGTGGCGATGTTCGAAGCTACCCACGGCACCGCGCCTAAGTATGCCGGCAAGGATTACGTCAACCCTGGTTCCCTGATCCTGTCGGCGGAAATGATGTTGCGCCACATGGGTTGGGCCGAAGCGGCCGACCTGATCATCAGCTCGATGGAAAAGTCGATCGCCTCGAAGAAGGTAACCTACGACTTCGCCCGTCTGATGGAAGGCGCAACCCAGGTATCGTGCTCGGGCTTTGGCCAGGTCATGATCGAACACATGTAATTCGCATATTGGCGAATACCCCAAAAAGCCGGACTTGGTCCGGCTTTTTTAATGTGTATGTCATTTGCGTAAGTAGTGCCTTGAATGATGCACTAATGCAACAATAACAAAAAAAGCCCCGCGGTAGCGGGGCTTTTTCTTAAGCGTCCTGAATGTAATCAAGGAGCTTGAATGTTGGAAGCTTGCTTGCCTTTCGGGCCTTGCGTCACTTCGAACTGGACTTTTTGACCTTCTTTCAAGGTCTTGAAGCCGTTCATCTGGATTGCGGAAAAGTGTGCGAACAGATCTTCGCCGCCATCATCAGGAGTGATAAAACCGAAACCTTTGGAATCGTTGAACCACTTGACAGTACCAGTTGCCATAATAAAAAGCTTCTTTCAAATTGAACTAATCACACGAGCCGTAAAAGCAAGAAGGCTCGCGCAAAGCTGCCCCCTCTCCAAACCTGCTCACTTCGTATTAGCAAGCATGCAACTTTCACACTTGCCAATGTTGTCCATTGTTCTAGGAAAAAAAGGGAAAGTCAAGGCTATCAAACAGTGAAATTGCCAATTTATGCGCGATCGCAACAATTTCCACTTGTTTTACTCTAACTTGTCGCCATCTGCGCACAGTCAAGAAAGGGCGTAATATCGCTTAAAACGAAAGCAGGAATTATTTTTGGGCGTTGCGCACCTAAGTGGAAGCATTAGAATAGACGCATGGCAACTAAGCATGAAAACGGTACGGTACTTGCAAGGCAAGAGCAAAAGCTCAAGCCGCCTCCCATGTACCAGGTATTATTACTGAACGATGATTACACCCCAATGGAATTCGTGGTGGCGATTCTTCAGGAATATTTCAACAAGGACCGTGAGACTGCCACGCAAATTATGCTCAAGGTGCACCGCGATGGAAAAGGAATGTGCGGCGTGTATCCGAAGGATATCGCGTCCACGAAAGTCGAACTCGTATTAACCCACGCCAGAAAGGCAGGGCATCCCCTGCAGTGCGTGATGGAGGAAGCATGATTGCGCAGGAACTTGAAGTTAGTTTGCATATGGCCTTCGTCGAGGCGCGTCAGGCCCGGCACGAGTTCATCACCGTCGAGCACCTGCTGCTGGCGCTGCTGGACAACCCGTCGGCTGCGGAAGTATTGCGCGCCTGCGCCGTGAATATCGAAGACCTGCGCAAAACGCTGACCAACTTCATCAGCGACAACACCCCCACCGTGCCGGGCACGAGCGAAGTGGATACCCAGCCGACCCTGGGCTTCCAGCGCGTGATCCAGCGCGCCATCATGCACGTGCAGTCGGCTTCCAACGGCAAGAAGGAAGTCACCGGCGCCAACGTGCTGGTGGCCATCTTCGGCGAAAAGGATTCGCATGCGGTGTACTACCTGCACCAGCAGGGCGTGACGCGCCTGGATGTGGTGAATTTCATTTCGCACGGCGTGCGCAAGGACCAGCAGTCAGATCCGCAGAAGTCGCCGGAAGGCGCGGAAGACGCGCAGGTCGAGGGCCAGGGCAAGGAAAGCCCGCTGGAGCAGTTCACCCAGAACCTCAACAAGGCCGCCGCCGAGGGCAAGATCGATCCGCTGATCGGCCGCGACGCCGAGGTCGAGCGGGTCATCCAGACGCTGTGCCGCCGCCGCAAGAACAACCCCTTGCTGGTGGGCGAAGCGGGCGTCGGCAAGACCGCCATCGCCGAGGGCCTGGCATGGCGCATCACGCAGAGCGACGTGCCTGAAGTGTTGCAGAACGCCGTGGTGTATGCGCTCGACATGGGCGCGCTGCTGGCCGGCACCAAGTATCGCGGCGATTTCGAGCAGCGCCTGAAGGCAGTGCTCAAGCAATTGAAGGAAAACCCCAACGGCATCCTGTTCATCGACGAGATCCACACAATCATCGGCGCCGGCGCGGCATCGGGCGGCACGCTCGATGCCTCCAACCTGCTGAAGCCGGCGCTTTCCAGCGGCCAGCTCAAGTGCATCGGCGCGACCACTTTCACCGAGTACCGCGGCGTGTTCGAGAAGGATCACGCGCTGTCACGGCGCTTCCAGAAGATCGACGTCAACGAGCCGACCGTCGAACAGACCGTGCAGATCCTGCGTGGCCTGAAATCGCGCTTCGAGGAGCATCACGGCATCAAGTACTCGGCGTCCGCCCTGACCACGGCGGCCGAGCTGGCGGCGCGCTTCATCAACGACCGCCACCTGCCGGACAAGGCCATCGACGTGATCGACGAAGCGGGCGCGGCGCAGCGCATCCTGCCGAAGTCGAAGCAGAAAAAAACCATCGGCAAGGCCGAGATCGAGGACATCATTTCCAAGATCGCCCGCATCCCGGCGCAGACAGTTAACCAGGATGACCGCAGCAAGCTGCAGACCATCGACCGCGACTTGAAGAACGTGGTGTTCGGCCAGGATCCGGCGATCGAGGCGCTGGCCTCGGCCATCAAGATGGCGCGCGCCGGCCTGGGCAAGACCGATAAGCCGATCGGCTCCTTCCTGTTCTCTGGCCCCACGGGCGTCGGCAAGACGGAAGTCGCCAAGCAGCTGGCCTTCATCATGGGCATCGACCTGATCCGCTTCGACATGTCGGAATACATGGAGCGCCATGCGGTGTCGCGCCTGATCGGCGCGCCGCCAGGCTACGTCGGCTTCGACCAGGGCGGCCTGCTGACCGAGGCGATCACCAAGAAACCGCATGCGGTGCTGCTGCTCGACGAGATCGAGAAGGCGCATCCGGATATCTTCAATATCCTGTTGCAGGTGATGGATCACGGCACGCTGACCGACAACAACGGCCGCAAGGCGGACTTCCGCAACGTCATCATCATCATGACGACGAATGCCGGCGCCGAAAGCCTGCAGAAGCGCACCATCGGTTTCACCGACCAGCGCGAGGCGGGCGACGAAATGGCCGACATCAAGCGCATGTTCACGCCGGAGTTCCGCAACCGCCTGGATGCGGTGATCAGCTTCAAGGCGCTGGACGAGGAAATCATCCTGCGCGTGGTGGACAAGTTCCTGATGCAACTGGAAGAACAGCTGCACGAGAAGAAGGTCGAGGCCATCTTCACCGAAAAGCTGCGTCGCTTCCTGTCACAGAAGGGCTTCGATCCGCTCATGGGCGCCCGACCGATGTCGCGGCTGATCCAGGACATGATTCGCAAGGCACTGGCCGACGAATTGCTGTTCGGTCGCCTGGTGTCGGGCGGTAGGGTGACGGTGGATCTGGACGACAATGACCAGATCAAGCTGGACTTCGTCGAGGGCGATATCGCGCCGCCGGCGGCGCCGCTGGAGGCGGCCGAGGTCGATTAAGCCGTTCACGCCAGCCTGGGCTCACGGACTCTGCTGCGGCATATGAAAAAGCCCGGCTCATGCAAATGAGTCGGGCTTTTTATTTGGCATTGCTATCTGGCTGCCTGGTCTTTTCGCCGCGTGGTTCGTGTCACCACCGTCAGGGGGTAGCGTGCGCTATCAGGGTGTTAACGCGCGCTTTGCTGCTTTCTTGGCGCGGATTTCGGTAGCGGTTTTTTCGATGGCTGCCAGCCGCGTTTCGCTGCTCGGATGGATCGCGGTATAGCCGTTGGCCACCGAGACCGGGTAGCGCTCAGCCAGACCGCGCCAGAAAGCCGCGGCGTTGTGGATGTCGTAGCCGGCGCGCGCTGCAAGGTAAAGTCCGAGCCGGTCAGCCTCGGCATCCAGTTCCGCCGGGTAGGGCGTGATGCCGGAGCGGCCGGTCATGGTGTCCAGGTCGGGAGTAAAGCGGATCAGGTTGTCGATGATGCCGCCCATGGTCGCGCTCATGCGCTGTTTGGCGGTATGGCCGAGGATGTTGTGGGCCATTTCGCGCGCGATCACGTAGGCCAGTTCCTGGTCGGAGCGCGCGAAGTCGAGCAGGCCGCGTGTGATGACGATGCGGCGGCCGTCGGCATAGGCGTTGACGTGATCGGCATTGCCGAGGTCGATGCTGAAGCCGCAAGACTGCGTGAGCGGGACCACCAGCGAGGTGCGGATATCCTTGCGCTCGACCGTCAGCTTGATCAGCGAGCGGCCGCGCACCAGCGGCGCCAGCACGGCGGCTGCCTGGCGTTCGGCATCTTCACCTGGCGGAATTTCCTTGTCCTCGGCGGCGATCAGGATGTCGCCGCGAAGTACACCCACGCGCTCGGCGCCGCTGCCGGCCAGCACGCTGGCGACCTGCAGCCGTTCGCCATAGCCAAAGGTCTGCTGCACGACGTCGGCGAGATCGGGTGAGTACGAATATTTGTTCTTGGCGGAGAAACCGAGCAGCTTGCGCGCGTGGGCCTTGCACAGGGCAGCATTATTGACCAGCAGCGGAGCGGCGACGCGGTCGATCCTGTTTTGCGCGGCCGCCATCGCTCGCAGCGCCTGCTGCTGCGGCGAACCCTGCGGCGCCACCTCGCCGCCGATGACCGGGGGCGGCTGCGACGGCTGCTGCGGCGGCACGGCGCAGGCAGTCAGCAAGGTGGCGGGCAACAGGAGGGATGCGAGACGGGTAGCCAGCCTGCTGCGGCCGGTGCTGCGGGTAATGCGCTCGGTCATGGGAAGTCCTTTCAGTGTTTGCCGGTGCTGCCGAAGCCGCCGGCGCCGCGTTCGCTGCTGTCAAATTCTTCGACCACACTGAAGCCGACCTGCAGCACCGGTACGATGACCAGTTGCGCCAGGCGTTCCATCGGGTTCAGGACGAATTCGCTCTGGCCGCGGTTCCAGGTCGATACCATCAGCTGGCCCTGGTAATCGGAGTCGATCAGTCCGACCAGGTTTCCCAGCACGATGCCGTGCTTGTGGCCCAGGCCGCTGCGCGGCAGGATCATCGCCGCATAGCCCGGGTCGCCGATATGGATGGCCAGCCCGGTCGGAACCAGGATGGTTTCGCCCGGTTTCAGGGTGAGCGGCGCATCGATACAGGCGCGCAGGTCGAGGCCGGCGCTGCCGCCGGTGGCGTACGCAGGCAATTGGTCTTTCATGCGCGGGTCGAGGATTTTGACGGCAATGGTTTTCATGAGAACTCGCGGTTAAGAAAAATCATGGGCTGGCGCCCCGGCCTGCATGACGCAGGACACTGGCGCCGTATTCGGTGGGTCAATCAGAGGCGCCGCGCGATCACGCCAATCAGCTGGCGCGCCAGTTCCTGCTTGCCGGCGCGCGGCAGCATGGTTTGCCCGCTGTCTTCGAACAGCATCAGTTCATTGTCATCCTTGCCAAAAGTGTGGTGGCCGATATTGCCCACCAGCAGAGGTACATTCTTGCGGCGGCGCTTTTCCTCGCCATACTGCGCAAGATTCTCGGATTCGGCGGCAAAGCCGATGCAGTAGGGGCGGTCTGGTAACGCCGCCACCGTGGCGAGGATGTCCGGATTGGGCTCCAGCAGCAGTTGCGGCGGATCGCCGGCGGCATTCTTTTTCAGTTTCTGTTCGCTGGCGCCGACGACGCGCCAGTCGGCCACCGCGGCGACGGCGATGAAAATATCCTGCCCCGCGACTCGCGCCAGCACGGCGTCATGCATCTGTCGCGCGGATTGTACGTCGATGCGGGTGACGCCGTAAGGCGTCGGCAGGGCGGTGGGACCGGCCAGCAACGTGACTTGCGCGCCAGCTTCGCGGGCCGCGCGGGCAATGGCGAAACCCATCTTGCCGGAAGAAAGGTTGGTGATGCCGCGCACCGGGTCGATCGGCTCGAAAGTCGGGCCGGCGGTCAGCAGCACGCGCTTGCCCTTTAAGGCCTTCGGCTGGAACGCGGCGATGACTTCTTCCAGCAAGTACGCAGGCTCGAGCATGCGGCCCATGCCGGTTTCGCCGCAGGCTTGCGCGCCGGCGTCGGGACCCAGCACCAGGATGCCGTCTTCCTTCAGGCGCGCGACATTGCGCTGTGTCGCCGGGTTTTGCCACATTTCGACATTCATGGCCGGCGCCACCATCAGCGGCAGGCCAGTCGGGCGCGCCAGGCACAGGGTGGACAGCAGGTCGTCGCAAGCGCCGTGCGCCAGCTTGAAGAGGAAATCGGCGGAACAGGGGGCGATCAGGATGGCATCGGCTTCGCGCGAGAGATCGATGTGCGCCATGTTGTTGGCGATGCGAGCGTCCCACTGGTCGGTGAACACCGGCTTGCCGGTCAGCGCCTGCATGGTGACGGTGGTGATGAAGTGGGTGGCCGCATCGGTCATCGCCGCCTGCACCGAGGCGCCGGCCTTGCCCAGGAGGCGCGCCAGCTCGGCGGCCTTATAGCAGGCGATTCCGCCGGAGAGGCCGAGGATGATTTTTTTTCCGGCGAGTTCCATGCGCAATTCTCCCTGACTTTATTTCTTCACGCGGCGAAGTTCGTCAAGCACGAACAGCACCGCGCCGATGCAGATGGCGCTGTCAGCGACGTTGAAAGCCGGCCAGTGCCAGCCGGCGAAGTGGAAATCGAGAAAGTCGATGACGTGGCCGTAGGCGATGCGGTCGATCACGTTGCCGATGGCGCCGCCCAGAATCAGCGCCAGCGCCCAGCAAAACATGCGCTGGCCGGCATGGCGCTTTAACAGATAGACGATGAACAGCGCGGCGCCGATGCCCAGCACGGTGAAGAACCAGCGCTGCCAGCCGCCTTGCGTAGCCAGGAAGCTGAAGGCGGCGCCCTTGTTATACACCAGCACCAGGTTGAAGAACGACGTCACCGGCAGCGATTCGCCGTAACTGAACAACTTGATGATGGTGATCTTGGTCAGCTGATCCAGCAGCAGAACGATGGTGGCAATACCCATCCATGGCAGGAGGGAATTGCCACCGCTCGTGGAAAAAACGCGCTTTTTTGCCATATCCATCTCTTTCAGGCGAACTTGCGCGCTTCGCCGGCGCCGAACAGGTTAGAAACGCAACGTCCGCACAGGCTCGGATGGTCCGCATGGGCGCCGACGTCGGCGCGGTAATGCCAGCAGCGCTCGCACTTCTGCTGCGCCGATGGAGTCACCAGCACCGCTTCCTCGGAAGCGTCCGCCACCTGCGTCACTTTCGCCTGCGAAGTGATCAGGATGAACCTGAGATCGTCGTCCAGGCCGGCCAGCAGGGCGTACTTGTCGCCCGCCGCCTTGATTTCCACTTCGGCCTGCAGAGAGGAACCGATGCCGCCGGCCATGCGCACTTCTTCCAGTTGCTTGGTGACGTCGGCGCGCAGCGCCAGCAGGCGCGCATACTTGTCCAGCAGCGCCGGAGCGTCGGCGACTTCCGGCAGCGCGTGCCAGGTTTGCGTGAAGATGGTTTCGTCGCTGTCGGCATAGGCTTGTGCGCCGGCGAAGATCGGCCAGGCTTCCTCGACGGTGAAGGACAGGATCGGCGCCATCACGCGCAGCAGAGACTGGGTGATGTGCCAGATCGCCGTCTGCGCCGAACGCCGCGCCTGTGAGGTCGCGCCGCCGGTGTACAGACGGTCCTTGAGGATGTCGAGGTAGAAGCCGCCGAGGTCTTCCGAGCAGTACATTTGCAGCTTGGCGACCACCGGGTGGAATTCATAGGCGTCGTAATGCTGGGCGATTTCCGCTTGCAGCTGGGCCATGCGGGCGATGGCGTAGCGGTCGATTTCCAGCAGTTCGGCGACCGGCACGGCGTCTTTCGCCGGATCGAAATCCGAGGTGTTGGCCAGTAAAAAGCGCAGGGTGTTGCGGATGCGGCGATAGCTTTCCACCACGCGCTTCAAGATTTCGTCGGAGATCGACAGTTCGCCCGAATAGTCGGTCGAGGCTACCCACAGGCGCAGGATCTCGGCGCCGAGCGTGTCGGAGACCTTTTGCGGCGCCACCACGTTGCCCTTGGACTTGGACATTTTCTTGCCTTCGCCATCGACCACGAAGCCGTGCGTGAGCAAGGCCTTGTAGGGTGGCGTGCCGTTGAGCATCGACGAGCTCAGCAGCGAAGAGTGGAACCAGCCGCGGTGCTGGTCTGAGCCTTCCAGGTAAAGGTCGGCCGGGAATTGCAGCTGTTGTTTGTGCGAGCCGCGCAGCACGGTCTGGTGCGTCGAGCCGGAATCGAACCAGACGTCCAGGGTGTCCTGGTTCTTGACGTAGCTGGCGGCATCCTCGCCCAGCAACTCGGCCGGATCGAGCGCCTGCCAGGCTTCGATGCCGTGCTGTTCAATGCGCCTGGCGACTTCTTCCAGCAGCTCCGGTGTGCGCGGGTGCAGGTCGCCGCTTTCCTTGTGCACGAAGAAGGCCATCGGCACGCCCCACTGGCGCTGGCGCGACAGGGTCCAGTCGGGACGGTTGGCGATCATGCCATGCAGGCGCGCCTTGCCCCAGCCCGGGTAGAAGTCGGTCTTTTCGATGCCGGCCAGCGCGGTTTCACGCAGGCTCGGGCCGCCATCCCTGGGCTTGACATCCATGCCGGCGAACCACTGCGAGGTGGCGCGGTAGATGATCGGCGACTTGTGGCGCCAGCAGTGCATGTAGCTGTGGTCGAACATTACCAGCTTGAACAGTGAGCCGACTTCCTCCAGCTTGGCGCAGATCGGCTTGGAGGCTTCCCAGATGGTCAGGCCGGCAAAGAACGGCAGCCAGGAGGCGTACTTGCCGTCGCCCATGACCGGCTTGAGGATATCGTCATCCTTCATGCCGTGCGCCTTGCACGAAATGAAGTCATCCACGCCATAGGCCGGCGCGGAGTGGACGATGCCGGTGCCGGTGTCGAGTGTGACGTATTCGCCGACGTACACCGGCGACAGGCGGTTGTAGCCGGGATCGGCATCCGCGAACGGGTGCTTGAAACTGATCAGCGACAGCGCTTCGCCCTGGCACGTGGCGATGATCGTGCCTTGCAGGCCGTAGCGCTGCAGGCATTGCTCGACCAGGTCCTGCGCCAGGATCAGCAGGATCGCTTCGCCGTTGCGCTCGGCCTGCACCAGCGCATAGGTGAATTCCGGATGGACGTTCAGGGCCTGGTTGGCGGGGATCGTCCAGGGCGTGGTGGTCCAGATGACGGCGTAACCCTTGTTGGTGGACAGCTTATCCAGGCCAAAGGCTCTGGCGACCTTGTCCGGTTCGGCAAAGGGGAAGCCGACGTCGATGGCAGGGTCGCGCTTGTCCTGGTACTCGACCTCCGCCTCGGCCAGCGCCGAGCCGCAATCGAAGCACCAGTTGACCGGCTTGAGGCCGCGGTACACGTAACCCTTTTCCAGGATCGTGCCCAATGCGCGCAATTCATCGGCCTCATTGCCATGCGCCATGGTCAGGTAGGGATTGTCCCACTCGCCCAGTACGCCCAGGCGGATGAAATCCTGCTTCTGGCGAGCGATCTGCTCGGTGGCGTAGGCGCGCGACTTGGCCTGCACTTCGGCGGTCGGCAAACCCTTGCCGTGCTGCTTCTCGATCTGGATCTCGATCGGCATGCCATGGCAATCCCAGCCCGGCACGTATTGCGCGTCGAAACCGGCCAGGTTGCGGGCCTTGACGATCATGTCCTTCAAGATCTTGTTGACGGCGTGGCCGATGTGGATGTCGCCGTTGGCATACGGCGGACCATCGTGCAGGATGAACTTCGGCCGGTCTTTCGACGCCTTGCGGATGCGTTCGTAGATTTTCTTTTCCTGCCACTGCTTGACCCATTGCGGCTCGCGTTTGGCGAGGTCGCCGCGCATGGGGAAGGGTGTTTCGGTCATGTTGACCGGATATTTGCTTTGCGGCTTGGCAGCGGGTTTGTTCGGTTTATTGTCGGACATATCGTCTTTTCACTGAAATTCTGGATTCTTTGCATGGCCCGGCACTTGCGCATCGAGCCGCTTCGGTCTATACGGTGCCGCAGGTCAAATTCGGTCGGTGGCGGACACCGCCATCATGCCGGCCTGGCGGAAATAGGTGCGTGCATTCTCGGCGTCGCGCATGATGGCCGCCGTCAGAGTCGGCAAGTCGTCGTATTTTTCCTCGTCGCGCAATTTCTTCAGGAATTCGACCTTCACCACTTTGCCGTAGCAGTCGCCGGCATAGTCCAGCACGTGGACTTCCAGCAGCACGCGGCCGCTGTCGTCCACCGTGGGACGCACGCCCAGGCTCGCCACCGCCGGCAGGGGCTGTTCCGCCAGCCCATGCACCCGCACCACGAAAATCCCTGACACGGCCGGGCTCTTGTGCGCCACGCGCAGGTTCAGCGTCGGGAAGCCGAGGTCGCGGCCGAGCTTCTGGCCGTGGATGACATGGCCGGATATCGTGAAAGGATGGCCCAGCAATTGCGCCGTCCTGTCGAAGTCGCCTTGCGCCAGCGCTGCGCGGATGGCGGAAGATGAAATCCGTATGTCGCCGTGCGTGACGGTCGGCAGGGATTCGACATCAAAGCCGTGGCGCCGTCCGGCGTCGATCAGAAATTCGACCGTGCCGGCGCGCTTGGCGCCGAAGCAGAAATCCTCGCCGACCATCAGCCACTTCACGTGCAAGCCCTGCACCAGGATCTTTTCGACGAAATCCTCCGGCGACAGGGCGGCAAAGTGGGCGTTGAAATGTTCGACGATGACACGGTCCACGCCCTTGCCGGACAGCGACAGCAGTTTGTCGCGCAGGCTGGCGATGCGCGCCGGCGCCTGCACGGCGCCATGGGTGACTTGCGCGAAGAATTCCCGCGGATGTGGCTCAAAGGTCATCACCGCGGCTTCCAGCCCAAGGCGATCGGCAGCCTCGCGCAAGTGCGCCAGCAGAGCCTGGTGGCCGCGATGCACGCCGTCGAAATTGCCGATCGTTAGCGCACAGGGCGCGCGCGAAGCAGCATTGGGAAGTCCGCGAAATACTTTCATCAGGCAAAAAATTGGAAAATGCCGCAAAACCTTGAATTATAAATCTTTTCCACCTGTTCCCGATGGAAAAGCCCGATTGCGGTATGGCAGGGTATTTCTTTTTAAATTTCTCCCCACAGCGCATTCAGGGCCGCCAGCGCCGCCATGCCGGCGGTTTCGGTCCTCAGAATGCGGGGGCCGATCGACAAGGCGATGGCGCCATGTCGCCGGGCGATATCTTCTTCCTGTGCGGAAAATCCGCCTTCCGGTCCAATCATCAGGGTAACCGACCGCGGCGGGTGCTGCCGCGCCCATTCGGTCAGCTTCATGTCGGCGCGGGGCGTCAGCAGGATGCGCTGGGATGGTTCCTGCCGCGCGGCCCAGGCCGGGAAGTCGGCAATGTCGGCGACTTGCGGTACACGGTTGCGCCCGCATTGCTCGGCTGCGGAGATAGCCACCCCTTGCCAATGCTGCAATTTTTTCTGGGCGCGTTCCGCTGCCAGGCGTACTACGCAGCGCTGTGCCGCCAGCGGCTGCACCTCCGTCACCCCCAGTTCCACCGCTTTTTCGATAAGCCAGTCCATTTTCGCACCTTCGGGCAAGGCTTGCGCAAGAATGACCGGATGCGCCAGTTCCGCTTCGCGGGCAGAAAACGTCTGGATTTGCACCCTTGCCCGGCGTTTCTCTATCGATGTCAGGATCGCTTCATATTCGCCACCCTGGCCATTGAAGAGCGTGATCAAATCGCCTGGCGCCAGACGCAAGACCTGGATGTGATGGGCGACTGTATCCGGCAAGTCAAGAAATTGACCAGTGGCAAGAGATTGAGAAGAGAAGAATCGCGGCATGAAAAAGTTATTCGCTCGAGTTTTGATGCGGAATGCTTGCGCTGGGACTTGCATGAACGGCAAGCTGGCGATAACTGCCAGGGGCAATATGTTTCCGATATTAATGACCTGGATCGTATCCCAAAATGAATGATGGGTGGCAGGGTCTGGTAAAATACTGGGCTTTGCTTGGGTGCATACTGATTTGCCGGCCGAAGCAGCGTTTTCTTTTAAATTTGGTAAAAATTCTTCGTCATGACCGCCTCGCTCCCCACTTCAAAAATGGCCAATGCAATCCGTGCATTGGCAATGGATGCCGTTCAAAAAGCCAATTCCGGGCATCCCGGCATGCCGATGGGGATGGCGGAAATCGCCGTAGCGCTGTGGGCCAGGCACTACCGTCACAATCCGGCGAATCCTAGCTGGAGCAACCGCGACCGCTTTGTCCTCTCCAACGGCCATGGTTCGATGCTGCACTATGCCTTGCTGCATCTCGCAGGCTATGACTTGTCGATGGAAGAGATCAAGAATTTCCGCCAGCTGCATTCCAAGACCCCGGGACACCCGGAAGTGGATATCACTCCCGGCATTGAAACCACCACCGGCCCGCTCGGCCAGGGTATCAGCAATGCCGTCGGCATGGCGCTGGCTGAAAAGCTGCTGGCAGCGGAATTCAACCAGCCCGGCTTTAACGTGGTGGACCACCATACCTATGTGTTCGTCGGCGACGGCTGCCTGATGGAAGGCATCTCGCATGAAGTCTGCTCGCTGGCCGGCACGCTGCGCCTGTCCAAGCTGGTCGTGCTGTACGACGACAACGGCATCTCGATCGACGGCCATGTCACCGGCTGGTTCCAGGACGATACCCCGAAGCGCTTCGAAGCCTATGGCTGGAACGTCATTCCCGCCGTCGACGGCCACGATGTGGCGGCGGTCGATGCCGCCATCGCGCAGGCGCGCGGTTCCGACAAGCCGACCCTGATCTGCTGCAAGACCGTGATCGGCAAGGGCGCCCCCAACATGCAAGGCACCGACAAGGTGCACGGCGCCGCGCTGGGCGACAAGGAAATTGCCGCCACCCGCGCAGCGCTGGACTGGCCGCACGCGCCGTTCGAGATCCCCGCCGAGGTGTATGCCGCCTGGGATGCCAAGGCGACCGGCGCTGCCCGCGAAGAAGAGTGGAATGCCCTGTTCAAGGCTTACGCAGAGCGCTATCCGCAACAGGCTGCGGAACTGTCGCGCCGCCTGAAGGGCGAACTGCCGGGCAATTTCCAGCAAGCCGTGGAAAACTATATCGCTGCCTGCCTGGAAAAGAAGGAAACCATCGCCACCCGCAAGGCCAGTCAGAATGCCATCCAGGCGCTGGCGCCGGTGCTGCCGGAATTCCTCGGCGGCTCCGCCGACCTGACCGGCTCGAACCTGACCAACTGGAAGGAATGCGTCGCGGTGCGCGCCGACCAGGCCGGCAACCACATCAACTACGGCGTGCGCGAATTCGGCATGAGCGCGGTGATGAACGGCATCGCCCTGCATGGCGGCTACATTCCCTTCGGCGCCACTTTCCTGACCTTCTCGGATTACAGCCGCAACGCCCTGCGCATGGCGGCGCTGATGAAGACCCGCTCGATCTTCGTGTTCACCCACGATTCGATCGGCCTCGGCGAAGACGGCCCGACCCACCAGTCGGTGGAGCATGTCTCCAGCCTGCGTTTGATCCCCAACCTCGACAACTGGCGTCCGTGCGACACGGTCGAATCCGCCGTGGCATGGGTCAGCGCGGTCGAGCGCAAGGATGGCCCGAGCACCCTGATCTTCTCGCGCCAGAATCTGCCTTACCAGGAGCGCAACGCCGCCCAGGTCGCCGACATCAGGCGCGGCGGTTATGTGCTCAAGGATGCGCCGAATGCCAGGGCGATCCTGATCGCCACCGGTTCCGAAATCGAACTGGCCGTGAAAGCCGCCGATGAGCTGGCGCAGCAGGGCGTGCCGGTGCGCGTGGTGTCGATGCCTTCGACCGACGTGTTCGACCGCCAGGACGCGGCCTACAAGGCCAGCGTGCTGACCAAGGGCGTGCCGCGCGTGGCCATCGAAGCCGGCGTGACCGCTTTCTGGCACAAGTACGTCGGCCTGGATGGCGCCGTGATCGGCATCGACAGCTTCGGCGAATCGGCGCCGGCAGGCGTGCTGTTCAAGCATTTCGGCTTCACGACCGAGAAAGTCGTGGCGGCGGTCAAGCAGGTGACTGCGCAGTAATAAAGATCGCAGAGCAAGAATTCACAGGGAAGATTTCAGCTTAACTTACGTTCAGGAGAAAACCATGACTATTCGCGTCGCAATCAACGGCTATGGCCGTATCGGCCGCAATATCCTTCGCGCATTCTACGAAGGCGGCAAGAAGCAAGACATCCAGATCGTTGCCATCAACGATCTCGGCAATGCCCAGTCGAACGCCCATCTGACCCGCTATGACACCGCGCATGGCAAGTTCCCGGGCACCGTCGAAGTCGACGGCGATTTCATGATCGTCAACGGCGACAAGATCCGCGTGTTCGCGCAACGCAACCCGGCTGAAATCCCGTGGGGCGAGCTGAACGTCGACGTCGTGCTGGAGTGCACCGGCTTCTTCACCTCCAAAGAAAAGGCTTCCGCGCACCTGAAGGGCGGCGCCAAGAAAGTCATCATCTCCGCTCCGGGCGGCAAGGATGTCGACGCCACCATCGTTTATGGCGTCAACCAGGGCGTCCTGAAGGCGACCGACACCGTCATCTCCAACGCTTCCTGCACCACCAACTGCCTGGCCCCGCTGGTCAAGCCGCTGAACGACAAGATCGGCCTGGAAACCGGCCTGATGACCACCGTGCATGCCTACACCAACGACCAGGTGCTGACCGACGTGATGCATGAAGACCTGCGCCGCGCCCGTTCCGCCACCCAGTCGATGATCCCGACCAAGACCGGCGCCGCCGCCGCTGTCGGCCTGGTGCTGCCTGAGCTGAACGGCAAGCTGGACGGTTACGCCATCCGCGTGCCGACCATCAATGTGTCGATCGTCGACCTGTCCTTCATCGCCAAGCGCGACACCTCCGTCGATGAAATCAACGCTATCATGAAGGAAGCTTCCGAAGGCGCACTGAAGGGCATCCTGACCTACCAGACCGAGCAACTGGTGTCGGTCGACTTCAACCACAACCCGGCTTCCTCCAACTTCGACGCCACCCTGACCAAGGTCTCGGGCCGTCTGGTGAAGGTCTCGTCCTGGTACGACAACGAGTGGGGCTTCTCCAACCGCATGCTGGATACCACGGTTGCGCTGATGTCGGCCAAGTAATTCAGGCTGGTCCGCAATTGAAAACGCCCCGCTTGTCGGGGCGTTTTGTTGTATGCCACGTGGCGACGGTATGTCTTCCGCCCGTCGCCGTGCTCAGCCGAAAATCTGTCGCCACAATTCGCGCACGGCGACGGCTTCCTTTTCCACTTTTGCCGATTCGACGCGTGCCTTGTCTTCTCCCTGCAGCCGGATCTGGTGCTGCAGCTTGCGATAGGCGCGGTAGGCATCGGACACCTGGCCGGCCAACTCCGCATCGATCAGGCCGAGCTTCCCGCACAGCTTCAGCAGGGCGATGTTGCCGATGTCGGCGACCAGTTCCGGATGCCGCGCGGCGTGGCGCAGGATCAGGTACTGCACCATGAATTCGATGTCGATCATGCCGCCGCTGTCGTGCTTCAGGTCGAACAGCGTACCGGCGTTGGGATGGCCTTCGTGCATGCGCTGGCGCATCGCCTGCACTTCCTGTTTCAGCGCCGCTTCCTCGCGTTCCTTGCGCAGCACCGCTTCGCGGATCGCCTCGAAGCGTGCGCCGATATCGGCGTCGCCGGCGCAGAAACGGGCTCGCGTGATGGCCTGGTGCTCCCACAGCCAGGCGGATTCCGCCTGGTACTTTTCAAATGAAGCCACGCTGGTCACCAAGAGGCCGCTGGCGCCGTCCGGGCGCAGCGCGATGTCGACGTCGAACAGGATGCCGGCGGCGGTGTGGCTGGTCATCCAGGTGATGAAGCGCTGCGCCAGCTTGGCATAGTGCGCCGGCGCTTCCTGGTCGTCGTCGTCGTACAGGAAGATGACGTCGAGGTCGGAGGCGTAGCCGAGTTCCTTGCCGCCCAGCTTGCCATAGGCGATCACGGCAAACTGCGGCGTCTCGCGGTGGCGCTTGGGAATGGTTTGCCAGGCCGCCTGCACGGTGGCGCCGACCAGGATGTCGGCCAGCGCGGAAAGATGATCGGCCAGGCGTTCGACGGAAAGGTCGCCTTCCAGGTCTTGCGCCAGCAGTCGCATCAGCTGTGCGTGGTGCATTTCGCGCAGGGTATCCATCTGCAACTCGGTGTCGCCGGCAACGGTATCCATCTGCCGCTGCAGCTCCGCCGCAAAGGCTGGCCAGTCCGGAGCTGCCTTGAGGCTGCGGTCGTCGAGCAGCTCGTCGAGCAGGATCGGGTGCCGCGTCATGTACTGCGCCGCCCAGCCGCTGGCGTGCATCATGCGCACCACCCGCTTCAGTGCATGCGGATACTCCGTCAGCAATGCAAGGTAAGCGGCGCGCCTGGCGATCGCCTCGAAAAAATCCAGCAGGCGATTGAGCGTGGCGGTTTGCGCATCGGCGCTGGCGGCGATCAGGGGCAGGGCGCTGTTGGTCAGCGCAATCACGCGGTTGCGGCTGGCCGCCGGCAGCGATTGCAGGCGCGCCGAATGCAGCGTCGTCCACAGGCGCTGCGCGGCGGCGGGCGCATCGGTAAAGCCCAGTCCGGCCAGCGACGCCTGCAGGGTGTCGAGATCGTCGCCCTGCGCCACCGCGGCCTGACTCGCCGCCCGGCATTCGTCATCGTCGCTTTCCTTGCTGTTCTTGTCGGCGAAAATCGCATCGAAGCGCGCGGCGACGAACTTGCGCCGGGCGTCCAGTGCTTCCAGCAGCGCCGGCGTATCGTCATGCCCCATCATGCCGGCGATGATCAGGCGGTCGGCCTCGTTGGCTGGCAGCGTGTGAGTCTGGGCATCTTCCAGATACTGCAGCCGGTGTTCCAGATTGCGCAGGAAAGTGTAGGCTTCCAGCAGCTGCTCGACTTCTTCCGCGCCCAGCAATTGTTTCGTGGCGAGAGTGCGCAGGGTATGGCGGGTGGAACGGTCGCACAGATCGGCATCGCGGCCGCCGCGGATCAGCTGGAATACCTGCGAAAGGAATTCGATCTCGCGGATGCCGCCGCGCCCCAGCTTGACGTTGTGGCTGCGCTCGGGGTGCCGGGTCTCCTGGCGGATGACCTCGGCGCGGATTTGCGCATGCATGCCGCGCATTGCCTCGATGGCGCCGAAATCCAGGTAGCGCCGGTAGACGAAGGGCTTGACGATGGCTTCCAGCGCGGCGATATCGTCCGGCTGCCCGGTCAGCGCGCGTGCCTTGACCCAGGCGTAGCGTTCCCATTCGCGTCCCTGCACGAGCAGGTATTCCTCGACCATGCCGAAGCTGGCCGCCAGCGGTCCCGAAGCGCCGTTCGGTCGCAAGGCCATGTCGACGCGGAAGGTGAAGCCATCCTCGGTGATGTCGGCGATATCCTTGATCAGGCGCTTGCCCAGGCGGACGAAGAATTCATGGTTGGACAGCGATTTCTGTTCCGGGCTGTCGGCGCGGGTTTCGCCATCTTCCGGGTAGACGAAGATCAGGTCGATGTCGGAGGAGACATTCAATTCGCCGCCGCCCAGCTTGCCCATGCCGAGCACGATCAGATCCTGGCGCTTGCCGGATTCCTCGCCGATCGGCGTGCCGTGGCGCTGGATCAGTTCCTCGGTCAGCGCGGCGGCATGGGTTTGCACGGCGAATTCGGCCAGGCTGGTCATGGTGGCGAGCACCTCTTCCAGGTCGGCGCGGCCGGTCAGGTCGCGCTCGATCAGGACAGCGATGACCAGGTTGCGCAAACGCCGCATCGCGCGCGGCAATGGCATGCCTGCTGCTGTTTCATTTTGTAAAACTTTGGCAAAAACTGCCGGGTCAAGCGATAATCCGGCTAGGCTTGCGGCCAAGGCCGGCCGAACCGGATCGGCAGCCAGCCAGCGTGAATAAAACCGTGAGGCAAGGGCACCAGTCAAGGAATGAATTGTCATAGATAAAAACAGTGATGGAAGCCAAGCCGGTTTTATGGTGCATGGCATGAGCCTATAGCAGGCGATGCATATTTTTTTATTACTTCATTGTACGCCGGGTTTGGTCCGTCAGCGCTGACCCTGTCTCCGATTGTCGCTGTTACCAGAGGTCAGAAACCCCGCCAGGCAGGGACAACCAGTTTCTATTGATGCCAAGAGACCAATACCTTTCGCCCTTACCTGTACGCCAGCGCCTTGGTGCTTTCTGGGCGACGGCGCAAGGCGCTTACCGTTATGCCAATAGCGCCAGCCACCATTTGCTCGGTGCACTGTTCAAGCTCCTGATTCTTGGCTATTTCCTGTTTGCCGCATTGATTCTTGCCTTGCGCTACGTGGTCTTGCCAAACATCGATGCCTACCAGCCGGAGATTGAGCAAGCGGCCAGCCGCGCGCTCGGCCGTCCGGTGACAGCCGGTAGCCTGCAGGCTTCCTGGCGCGGGCTGAGACCCCATCTGAGCTTGGGCAAGGTCGTGGTGCGCGATGCCGCCGGCCAGCCGGGACTGGTCTTGCCCAGAGTATCGGCAACGCTGGCCTGGTCTTCGCTGCTGGTGGGCGAGCTGCGCCTGCATCGCCTGGAAATCGACCAGCCTGACATGGCGATCCGGCGCGACCGCGACGGCATCCTGCATGTCGGCGGCATTCTGGTGGATATGCGCCAGGGAGGAACCGGCGATAGCAGGGGCATGGACTGGGTACTCGAGCAGGAAGAGATCGCGATCCGCGGCGGTCGCCTGAGCTGGCTGGATGAAATGCGCGAGGCACCCGAACTGGTATTGCAGGACGTCGATTTTGTCATGCGCAACCGCTGGCGACGCCACCGCTTCGCCTTGCTCGCCACGCCTCCGGTGGCCTACGCGCAGCCGCTGGATGTGCGCGCCGATTTTTATCATCCGCACTTCGCCAGGCGGATTTCCGACGTCAGCCGCTGGACCGGTGAGCTGTATGCGGATTTACGCGAAACCGACCTGACGGCGTGGAAAGCCCATGTCGATTATCCGTTCGAACTGACGCAGGGCCGCGGTTCAGTGCGTGCCTGGCTCAAATTCGATCATGCCAGGGTGGCCGATTTCAGCGCCGAGCTGTCCCTGGCCGACGTTCATACGCGCCTGCGTCCCGATTTGCAGCCGCTCGATCTGGTGCAGGTGGATGGCCGCTTCTCGGTCAAGGAAGAAATCGATCCGCGGCGCCAGGACGGCACGCCGACCTTCGGGGCGCACGGCCACGCGATTGCGCTCTCCGACTTTTCCTTCAGGACCAGGGAAGGGTTGGTCTTTCCAAAGACGACCTTGTCCGAACGCTATACCCCGGCGCGCGACGGCCAGCCGGAAAAATTCGAAGTGAGCGCTCGCTTGATTGATTTGCATACCCTGGCCAGCTTTGCCGGGCGCTTGCCCCTGCCTGCCGGTCAGCACGAAATGCTGGCCGATTTCATGCCGCGCGGGCAGCTGCGGGATTTTTCCGTGCAGTGGCAAGGCAGTTACCCGGCGCTGGCGGCGTACCGCGTCAAGGGCATCTTTGCTGGCCTCTCCATGAATGCCCAGCCGCTGCGGCCGGCGCGCCCGAAGTCCGGCAACCAGCCGGCCCAGGCAGCGCTGCCGGCGCTGCCCGGTTTCCAGAACCTGAGCGGCACCGTGGATGCCAGCGACAAGGGCGGTAATTTCCAGCTGCTGTCGAACGGACTGCAACTGGACGTGCCTGGATATTTCAGCGAACCGCTCATATCGTTCGACAAACTAGACATGCAAGCCAGCTGGTCTATCCAGAACGGCGAGCAGCTACTGCTGGAAATCGAGCGCATGAACTTTGCCCTGGATGGTCTTTCCGCTTCCCTCGCGGGGCGTCATCTGATGCCGCTGCAAGCCCGTGACGGCGGCGCGCCCATGGGGCAGATCGACCTGTCCGGCAGGATCGCCGAACTGGATCTGAGCAAAGTCGGCCGGTATCTGCCGTTGCAGACGCCCACCGAGACCCGGACCTGGCTGGAGGGCGGCCTGGAGGGCGGCAAGGCGCAAAACCTGGCGCTCAAGCTCAAGGGCAACCTGGCAAACTTCCCGTTCAGAAGCGAGCGGCCCGGCGTCAAGCCTGCGGGCGAATTCACTCTCAGCGGCAAAATTGCCGATGGCCGGATCAATTACACGCCAGGCGATTTCGCAGCAGATGGCAAGTCGCCGTTCTGGCCGATCCTGGAAGATATCCAGGGCACGATCGCTTTCAACCGCGCCCACCTGGAGATCAAGGCGGACAGCGCCCGCACCGGCGGGGCCGAGCTTGCCAATGTCAAGGCGGTGATTCCGGACCTCTTGTCCGATCATCCCATGCTCAATATCGATGGCCAGGCCGAAGCTAGCCTCCAGGATTTCATCCATTACGTGAACGCCAGCCCGGTGGCGGAATGGATCGGCAATTTTACCGAAGAGAGCAAGGCCAGCGGCAAGGCCAGGCTGGCGCTGAAGCTGCAAATGCCGCTGAATGAAGTCGAGAATACGAAAGTGCAGGGCGGTTTGCAATTCCTCGGCAATGACATCGTGCTGTTCAACGGCTTGCCGACCCTGGCGGGTGCCAGCGGCAAGCTGGAATTTTCCGAGCAGGGCATCAACCTGCCATCCGTCAGAACGGGGTTCCTGGGCGGGATGGCAGTCGTCACCGGGAATACCCTGAAAGACGGTACCATCATCATCAAGGCCGCCGGCGGCCTGACCGCGGAAGGCTTGCGCAGTGCTTATCCGGATCCGGCGCTGCAGCGCGTCGGCCAGCGCATCAGCGGCAGCACCCGTTACGCAACGCTGATCCGCGTCAGAAAGGGCGGTCAGACCAATGTCACGGTCGATTCGAGTCTGCAAGGCATCGGCCTGAATTTTCCTGCGCCCTTGCAAAAAGCCGCCCGTGACGCCATGCCCTTCAAGCTGGAGTTGATTGACAAGGGCGGCACCGATTCCGGCAGCATGCGCGACGAGATCAAGGTCAGCGCCGGCAGCGCCATCGCGGCCTGGTATCAGCGCGAGAAGGTACCTGGGACGCCGGCCAAAAACGCCTCGTGGCGGGTTTTGCGCGGCGGCATAGGCATCAACGTGCCGCCGCCGCAGCCGGAGAGCGGCGTGATCGCCAACGTCACCCTGCCGTCGCTGAATATCGATGCATGGAACCAGTTGGTATCGGACATCCTTGATGCCGGCAAGTCAGCTGCGCCGGCGTCGGCAAGAACGGCTGCCGGGACGGCAGCGGCGGAATCCGGCCTGTCGCAGTATTTCGAGCCTGAAGTGCTGGCGGCGCGCGCCGGCGAACTGATTGTGGCCGGCAAGAAGCTCGACAATGTGGTGGTCGGCGCTTCGCATCTGCAGGGCGCATGGCAAGCCAACATCGACTCGGCCCAGGCATCCGGCTATGTCACCTGGGAAGAATCGCGTTCCGGCCGGGGGCTGGGAAGGGTGACCGCGCGCCTGGCGTCGCTGGTGGTGCCGGAATCGGCCGCTTCGGATGTCTCTGAATTATTGGAAGGAAAGCAGGAAGCGGCGCAGATCCCGGCGCTGGATATCACTGCGGAGAATTTCGAACTGTTCGGCAAGCGTTTCGGTCACCTGGAACTGCAGGCCAATAACATGCGTCCTTCCGGCGGTGTGCGCGAGTGGCGCATCAACAAGCTGGCGATCGTCAATCCGGACGGTGAATTGCAGGCGCAGGGCAAATGGATCACGCGCGAAGGCAGCAACCAGTCGAACCTGGATTACACGCTCGAGATCGTCGATGCCGGCAAATTGCTGGACCGCTTCGGCTTCAGCAATGTGCTACGCGGCGGCAAGGGAAAAATGGAAGGGCAATTGAGCTGGAAGGGCTTGCCTTTCGACCTGGATATCCCTTCGCTGGATGGTCAATTGAGCCTGAATATCGGCGCCGGACAATTTCTCAAGGCTGATCCCGCCGCCGCCAAATTGCTCGGCGTGCTGAGCCTGCAGTCGCTGCCGCGCCGGTTGACGCTGGATTTTCGCGACGTGTTTTCGCAAGGCTTTGCTTTCGATGGCATCGTCGGCACGGCCACGATTGCGCGCGGCGTGGCAAAGACTGACAATTTCAAGATGCGCGGCGTAAACGCCACTGCGCTCATGGATGGCACTGCCGATATCGCCAGGGAAAGCGCCAACCTGCACGTGGCGGTCATCCCCGAAATCAATGCGGGTGCCGCCTCGATCGTGTATGGTCTGGCGGTCAACCCGGTGATCGGCTTGGGTACCTTCCTGGCCCAGTTGTTTCTGCGTGACCCGCTGATGAAGGCATTTACCTTCGAGTACCAGATCACCGGTCCCTGGAAAGATCCCCTGGTGACCAAGCTCGCCAGAAAGAATGAAGCCGCTGCCAACCCAGTCCAGGGGGATTTCCTGACACCCCGTACAATACCGAATCCGTGAACAGAACCATGACCAATCCCATGCAAGATAATCCAATTAAAGTCGCCGCGGTGCAAATGGTTTCCACGCCCGTCGTGGAAGAGAATTTCGCGGTTGCGCGCCGTCTGATTGCCGACGCTGCCGCGCAGGGCGCGCAGCTGGTCTTGCTGCCGGAATACTGGCCGGTCATGGGCATGCACGACGCCGACAAGGTCAGGCTGGCCGAGGCGCTCGACGGTGGACCGATTCAGCGCTTCATGTCCGAGCTGGCCCGCGAACACAAGATCTGGCTGATCGGCGGCACCTTGCCGCTGGTGGCGCAGGAAGCCGGCAAGGTGATGAATGCCACGCTGGTGTACGGGCCGGACGGCGCCATGGTGTCGCGCTACGACAAGATCCATCTGTTCAGCTTCACCAAAGGCGAGGAATCCTACGACGAATCGCAAACCATCGTGCACGGCAAGGATGTCACGGTATTCGGCGCGCCGTTCGGCGAGGTCGGCCTGTCAGTCTGTTACGACTTGCGCTTCCCGGAGCTGTATCGGGCCATGGGGCCAGTGTCGCTGATCGTGGTGCCGGCGGCCTTTACCTATACGACCGGCCGCGCGCACTGGGAAATCCTGCTGCGCGCGCGCGCCATTGAAAACCAGTGCTATGTGCTGGCGGCCGCGCAGGGCGGCAGGCATGTCAACGGCCGCCGCACCTGGGGGCACAGCATGCTGATCGATCCCTGGGGCGAGATCAAGGCCGTCTTGCCCGAAGGCGAGGGCGTGGTGCTGGGGGAGCTGGATGCCGCTGAGCTGGCGCGCGTGCGTGAAAACCTGCCGGCATTGCGTCACCGCAAGCTGTGATCCGCCATCGGCGCAGCGCCATCTTGCCAGTTGATCTACAATGTTTTTTGTCCGGCTGGTTCAGCCGGGCAGCCCATCTTTAATTTTCCAGCCCGCACATGAATCCATTCGAACCCAATCTGACCGCGCTGGCCACCGCCCGCGATATCCTGCTCACGCCTTTCGGCCTGGATGAATCGAAGCTGCTCACGGCGCTGGGCACGATGTTTACCCACAAGGTCGACTACGCCGACCTGTACTTCCAGTTCACCAAGAATGAAGGCTGGAGCCTGGAAGAGGGCATCGTCAAGACCGGCAGCTTTTCGATCGACCAGGGCGTCGGCGTGCGCGCGGTTTCGGGCGACAAGACGGCGTTTTCCTATTCCGACGAAATTTCCGAGCGCGCCCTGAACGAAGCCGCCGCCGCCACCCGCACCATCGCGCGGCAGGGGGCCGGACGCATCAAGGTGGCACAGGCCATCCAGCCCAGCGGCGGCCGTAGCCTGTACCTGCCGAACGACCCGCTGGTATCGCTGGACGCCACGCAGAAAGTGAAGCTGCTGGAAAAGGTCGAACGCATCGCCCGCGCCCGCGATCCGCGCGTGGTGCAGGTCATGGCCGGCCTGGCCGGCGAATACGACGTGGTGCTGGTGGTGCGCAGCGACGGCGTGCTGGCGGCCGACATCCGCCCGCTGGTGCGGCTGTCGGTGACGGTGATCGCCGAGCAGGATGGCCGCCGCGAGATGGGCTCGTCCGGCGGCGGCGGGCGCTACCGTTACGATTACTTCACCGATGACTTGCTGGAAAAATACGCCACCGAGGCAGTCGATTCGGCGTTGGTCAACCTGGATGCGCGGCCGGCGCCGGCAGGTCCCATGACCGTGGTGCTGGGCCCGGGTTGGCCAGGCGTGCTGCTGCATGAAGCGGTCGGCCACGGCCTCGAAGGCGACTTCAACCGCAAGGGCTCGAGCACCTTTTCCGGCCGCATCGGCGAGCGCGTGGCGGCAAAAGGCGTGACGGTGGTGGATGACGGCACCCTGGCTGACCGTCGCGGTTCGCTCAACATCGATGACGAAGGCAATCCGACCCAGTGCACCACGCTGATCGAGGATGGTATCCTGAAAGGCTATATTCAGGATACCCTGAACGCGCGCCTGATGAAGATGCCGGTCACCGGCAACGCGCGCCGCGAATCCTTCGCCCATCTGCCGATGCCTCGCATGACCAATACCTACATGCTGGCCGGCGACAAGGATCCGGCGGAAATTATCGCCTCGGTGAAGAACGGCCTGTATGCGGTCAATTTCGGCGGCGGCCAGGTCGACATCACCAATGGTAAATTTGTCTTCTCCGCCAGCGAAGCCTACATGATCGAGGATGGCAAGGTAACTTATCCGGTCAAGGGCGCAACCCTGATCGGCAATGGACCGGATGTGCTGCACCGGGTATCGATGATCGGCAACGACATGCGCCTGGACCCGGGCATCGGCGTGTGCGGCAAGGAGGGGCAGAGCGTGCCGGTCGGGGTAGGCCAGCCGACCATGCGCATCGATGGCGTGACGGTGGGCGGGACTGCCTGATAGAAGCAGAAGCACAGCGTCCGGGTGCAGGTCCGGACGTTTTTTGTAAAAATCAGGCATGAACTTGCCATTTGGCCCGATTTGTAGCAATATTTCCCTATCAGCGAATATTTTGGTAATCTCGATGAAACTCGCACGCTTTTACTTCTGGTTTTACTTTAGCTATTCCAGCCCAACGGCGGTGGAAAAGCGGTAAGCGCGCGAATAAAAAAGCTTAAACCGATTTCTGAAAAAACCGCCAGTGATGGCGGTTTTTTTGTTTCCCCTTTTTTTGGGACAGCGTTCTTGCAATTGTGGGACAGAGTTAAGCAAAGCGGTACTCTGTCCCCAACTGATTAAAGTTGAGCGGTACTCTGTCCCCAACATGAATTCTTACTTTAGGAGCAAAAGATGCCGCGCACTGACGATCTGAGGATCCGAGAATTGAAAGAATTGACACCACCCTCGCACCTGATTCGCGAGTTTCCGTGCTCGGCCAAGGTCGGTGAAGTAGTCGCCAATGCGCGCACCGCCCTACATCGCATCCTGCATGGCCAGGATGACCGCGTGATGGTGGTCATCGGCCCCTGCTCCATCCATGACCCGAAGGCGGCGATGGAATACGCCAACCTTCTGGTGAAGGCGCGCGAGCGTTTTGCCGGCGAACTCGAAGTCGTCATGCGCGTGTATTTCGAAAAGCCGCGTACCACCGTCGGCTGGAAAGGCCTGATCAACGACCCGTACATGGATCACAGCTTCCGCATCAATGACGGCCTGCGCATGGCGCGTGAACTGCTGGTCAGGATCAATGAGCTGGGAGTCCCGGCCGGCACCGAATTCCTCGACGTGATCAGCCCGCAGTATTTTGCCGACCTGATCAGCTGGGGCGCGATCGGCGCTCGCACCACCGAATCGCAAGTGCACCGAGAACTGGCTTCCGGCCTGTCATGCCCGGTCGGCTTCAAGAACGGCACCGACGGCAACATCAAGATTGCCGTCGACGCCATCAAGGCGGCCTCGCAGCCGCATCATTTCCTGTCGGTGACCAAGGGTGGCCATTCGGCGATCGTTTCCACTGCCGGCAACGAAGATTGCCATATCATCCTGCGCGGCGGCAAGGCGCCGAACTACGATGCCGCCAGCGTGGAAGCCGCCTGCCAAGGAATCGCCAGCAATGGCCTGGCATCGCGTCTGATGATCGATGCATCGCACGCCAACAGTTCGAAGAAGCCGGAAAACCAGGTGCCGGTGTGCGCTGATATCGCCGGCCAGATTGCCAGGGGCGACACTCGTATCGTCGGCGTGATGGTCGAATCGAACCTGGTGGAAGGCCGCCAAGATCTCGTGGAAGGCAAGGAACTGGTGTACGGCCAGTCGGTTACCGACGGCTGCATCAACTGGGAGCAAAGCCTGGGCGTGCTCCAAGGCTTGGCCGAAGCGGTCAAGCAGCGCCGCCTGCAGGAAGAAGCCAAAGAAGAAGTCTGAAGAATAAGCCACGCCCAAGGAGGCGTGGTTCTTTCTTCGGGGTTCATTCCTTGTAGGCGCCCAGTGGGCACGGATTACCGTGCCCATTTTCTTTTTTAATCCGGCCGCAGCCTGCGCGGAAACCGTGGATTAATAACGCTTGGAGAGAGTCAGGAGTCCGCTCTCGCGGCGGATTTCGGTGCGGTTGAGGAAAGACATGCCGAGCAGGATGATCGGCAAGCCACTTTCATGCACGGTGGCGTCGACCTGATTCAATTGGATGGTGCCGATCCTGACCGTATCGAGCGTGACCCGGTACACCGGCTTGACGCCGTTGGCCGTGCTGGAATAACCGAGCTGGCCCTTCCGGTAATCGATCCCCAGGCGCGCGGCGTCGCTGGCTGGCAGGGCGATCATGCTGGCGCCGGTATCGACCAGCATGCGTACCGTGCCGCCGTTGATCTGTCCTTGCGTGATGTAATGGCCCTGGCTGTCCGGGTGCAGCGTGACGCTGGCCGGGCCGGAAGGTGCGGCACGGTTGAAATGTTCGCCGAGCTGCAGGGTCTGCCGCTTGCCGTTTTCTTCCAGGGTTGCCGATGCGCTGTCGACGCCGGTCAGCCTGATATTGCCGAGGACGGTATTGCCGACCGTATAGGTCTTGGGATTGCCGCCATTGACCACCAAAACGGCTTTGCCGGGAAAAACGCCGACCAGATCGATGTCGGCGGCGACGGCGCAGCCAGCCCAGGACAGGCAGGCCAGCAGGCTAGCTGATACGGAAGTCAAGCGCATGGCGGGAGATATTCGTGGCGAACAGAGGTTCCGGCAGGATTTCCTGATGCAGGCGCAGCAAGGTATGAATCTCATCCCAGACTTCCGGCGGGAAGCCGGCGCGCCCGCCGCGCTCGTCGATGGTCAGCTTGGTGAAGTAGGTATTCAACTCCTTGAAACCCCATAGTGCCTGAATGGCCGAGAGAATATGCGGGAATTGCACTTCCAGCGCGCACTGGACGGGCACAGGCCGGCCATCGCCCCGGCTCGCCGGTTCTGCCATGGCAGGCAGGATGGAAGCGGGGAAGCGGTAGCGCGGCATGATACTCTCCCAGGAATCAGTCATGCTAATCGCGGAAATTGTTGAATTCCAGCGGCAGGTCGGTCACATCCTTCTTCAGCAGGGCGATGGTCGCCTGCAGATCGTCGCGCTTGGCGCCATTGATGCGCACGGCTTCACCCTGGATGCTGGCTTGTACCTTGATCTTGCTATCCTTGACGATGCGGACAATTTTCTTTGCGGCATCGGATTCGATGCCATTTCTGATCTTGATGACTTGCTTGACCTTGTCGCCACCGATTTTTTCAATTTTGCCGTTGTCCATGAAGCGCACGTCGACATTGCGCTTGGTCATCTTGGCCATAAGCACATCGCGCAACTGATTCAGCTGGAATTCCGAGTCGGCATAGGCCGTCAACTCGCGTTCCTTTTGCTCGACGCGCGCGTCGCTTCCCTTGAAATCGAAACGGGTTGAAATTTCCTTGTTTGCCTGGTCCACGGCGTTTTTTACTTCCACCAGGTTTGCTTCGGAAACAACATCAAATGAAGGCATGACTTTTAATCCTTGTAAGCGGCGGTAGAGCAGCAGGCCGCGGTTATTGCATATTATTCAAGTGGCAATTCTAACCAACTCGTCAATCCCTGACTAGAGTTGTCTTGTTGAAAATTATAGTAAATCAATGAAGCTGAGAGGCAATGTCGCAAAGTCCGCCTGTCACTATATTGCGACTATAATTTGCCTCCTATGATAGACGTTTCCGTTATTCAATCCGATTTCCCTTTGCAAGACCATAATACTTTTGGTATTCATGCTACTGCGAAACGTTATGTAACAATCGATTCACTAGAGATGTTACTGAAAGTAAATGCTTCAGCTGAATTGGCCGGTTTGCCGCGCCTGGTGCTCGGCGGCGGCAGTAATATTCTGCTGACAGGCGACTTTGCCGGTGTGGTATTGCACATGTGCATGAAAGGTATTGCCATCACTGGTGAGGATGACCATGCAACTTATGTGAAGGCAGCCAGCGGGGAGAACTGGCACCAGTTTGTTCTATGGACGCTGGCCCACGGCCTCGGTGGGCTGGAAAACCTTTCGCTGATTCCCGGTAGCGTCGGTGCTGCGCCGATCCAGAATATCGGCGCGTATGGAGCGGAGCTCAAGGATTGTTTCCATTGCGCGACCGTGCTCGACCTGGAGAGCGGCGAAGTGTCGAGCCTGGACAAGGCTGCCTGCGCATTCGGCTACCGCGACAGTGTTTTCAAGCAAGCCTTGCGCGGACGGGCGGTCATTCTGGATGTGACCTTCGCGCTGCCGAAACAGTGGCAGCCCAATCTGCGCTATGCGGAATTAAGTCAGGAGCTGGCGGCGCGCAGGCTTGATCATCCTGGCGCGGCCGATATCAGCAATGCCGTTATCGCCATTCGCAGCCGCAAATTGCCCGATCCGGCCGTGATCGGCAATGCCGGCAGCTTTTTCAAGAATCCGGTGGTGCCGGCGCAGCAGCGCCATGCCTTGCTGGAGCGCTATCCGCAACTGGTCAGCTATGCCCAGCCTGACGGCAGCTACAAGCTCGCCGCCGGTTGGCTGATCGAGCAGTGCGGCTGGAAAGGCAAGAGCCTGGGGGCGGCAGGCGTCTATGAAAAGCAGGCCCTGGTGCTGGTGAACCGCGGCGGGGCATCCGGCCAGGACATGCTGAACCTGGCGCGAAAGATACAGGAAGATGTGCAGGCCCGCTTTGGCGTGCAAATCGAGCCGGAGCCGGTCATCGTCTGAGACTGAGGACTGTTGTCCCAATCCAGCTATGATGTGCTGGCTACTACGTGCTGCCTATGACGTGTTGATAATGACGGGCTGGCTCAATCGACTGCCAACCAGCCCGTTTTTGAATCAGCCGCGAATCAGCCGAAGTGGCAGACGTAATCGAGCGTTTCCAGGGTTTCGATATCGAAGCTGGAATTGCCCGGCACTTCAAAACGCTGGCCGGCTTCGTAGGTTTTCCAGTCGCCGCCAGCTGCCAGCAGCACGCGGCATTTGCCACCATTGATTTCCATGATTTCCGGCGCGCCGGTAGTAAATGTCAGCTTCGAAGGGAAAATCACGCCGAGGGTTTTTTTCGTGCCGTCGGAGAAAATCACCGAATGCGAAACGCATTTGCCGTCAAAGTAAATGTTGGCTTTCTTGATGACGCTGACGTGGTCGAATTGAGTGCTCATGTTGTCGTGTCTGATAGTGAGATAGTTGTACTTATTTCTTGTCGCCGTTCTTGCCGATGCGCGGCAGCGCCACTGACGAGTTGGCGTTCAACAAGCCTGCCTTGCTGTAGACAGCAAGTTTTTCACGTGTGTCGGTAATGTCGAGATTGCGCATCGTCAATTGCCCGATACGGTCTTGCGGCGTGAACGCGCCTTCGCCTTTTTCCATCGTCAGGCGTTCCGGCTGGTAGGTCAGGTTGGGCGATTCGGTATTCAGGATCGAGTAATCATTGCCGCGGCGCAGTTCGATCGTGACTTCGCCGGTGATGGCGCGGGCGATCCAGCGCTGCGAGGCTTCGCGCAGCATGATCGCCTGCGGGTCGAACCAGCGGCCCTGGTACAGCAGGCGGCCGAGCTTGCGGCCGTTGTCGCGGTATTGCTCGATGGTGTCTTCGTTGTGGATGCCGGTGATCAGGCGCTCGTAGGCGATGAACAGCAGCGCCAGGCCCGGGGCTTCATAGATACCGCGGCTCTTGGCTTCGATGATGCGGTTTTCGATCTGGTCGCTCATGCCGAGGCCGTGGCGGCCGCCGATGCGGTTGGCTTCCATCATCAGGTCCACCAGGCTCGGGAAGGTGACGCCGTTCAGCGCGACCGGGCGGCCTTCCTCGAAACGCACACTGACTTCCTCGCGCTTGACTTCAACGTCGTCGCGCCAGAAGGCCACGCCCATGATCGGTTCGACGATCTTCATGCCGCTGTTGAGGTGCTCAAGGTCTTTTGCTTCGTGCGTCGCGCCCAGCATGTTGGAGTCGGTGGAATAGGCCTTTTCAACCGACATCTTGTAGTCGAAGCCGGACTTGATGAGGAATTCCGACATTTCCTTGCGGCCGCCGAGTTCCTGGATGAACTGGTTATCCAGCCAGGGCTTGTAGATGCGCAGCGCCGGGTTCATCAGCAGGCCGTAACGGTAGAAGCGCTCGATGTCGTTGCCCTTGAAGGTGCTGCCGTCGCCCCAGATGTCGACCTGGTCTTCCTGCATCGCTGCCACCAGCATGGTGCCGGTGACGGCGCGGCCCAGCGGCGTGGTGTTGAAGTAGGTGACGCCGGCGGTCGAGATGTGGAAGGCGCCGCATTGCAGGGCGGCGATGCCTTCAGCGACCAGTTGTTCGCGGCAATCGATCAGGCGCGCCTGTTCAGCACCATAGGCCTTGGCCTTTTTCGGGATGGCCTCGTAATCAGATTCGTCGGGCTGGCCCAGGTTCGCGGTGTAGGCATAGGGAATCGCGCCTTTCTGGCGCATCCAGTGCAGCGCGGCGCTGGTGTCGAGGCCGCCGGAAAAGGCGATGCCCACTTTTTGATTGACGGGGACGGACTGGAGGATGGTCGACATGATTTCTGCTTCGCGTACTTGAGATGTGAGTGAATTTGAGTAATTCGATGACGAATCGGATGATAACTAAGCTAACTAAGCGAGCCTGCCCAGCACCAGGAATTCCAGCAGGGCCTTTTGCACGTGCAGGCGGTTTTCAGCTTCATCCCACACCACCGATTGCGGGCCGTCGATGACTTCGGCCGCTACTTCCTCGCCGCGGTGCGCCGGCAGGCAGTGCATGAACAGGACGTCGGGACGCGCGCGCTTCATCTTGGCGGCATCGACGATCCAGCCGTCGAAAGCTTTCAGGCGCGCAGCGTTTTCTTCCTCGAAACCCATGCTGGTCCAGACATCGGTGGTGACGAGATCGGCATCCTGGCAGGCATCGGAAGGATTGGCAAAGAAGGTATAGCGCTGGTTGTCCGGCGCCACCAGCGACTGGTCGATCGGGTATCCCGCCGGCGTCGAGACGTTGACATGGAAACCGAATACCTGGGCTGCCTGCAACCAGGAGTACAGCATGTTGTTGGCGTCGCCCACCCAGGCCACGGTCTTGCCGGTGATCGAGCCGCGGTGCTCGATGTAGGTGAAGACATCGGCCAGCACCTGGCAGGGATGATGCTCGTTGGTCAGGCCATTGATGACCGGTACGCGCGAATGCCTGGCAAAGCGCTCGATGATCTCCTGGCCGAAGGTACGGATCATGATCACGTCGCACATGCGCGACATGACTTGCGCGGCATCTTCGACCGGTTCGCCGCGGCCGAGCTGACTGTCGCGGGTGTTCAGATAAATCGCTGCGCCGCCCATCTGGTGCATGCCGGCTTCGAAGGACAAACGGGTGCGCGTCGAGTTTTTCTCGAACACCATCACCAGGGTGCGGTCGGCTAGCGTGGGGTGCGGTTCGTAATTCTTGAACTTTTGCTTGATGATGCGCGCGCGTCCCATCACATACTCGAACTCGTCGAGCGTGAAATCAGAAAACTGCAGAAAGTGTTTGATTGCCATAAATAGAAACGGCGGCAAGGGTGGCGCCTGCCGCCGATAAGTTGTGTCTGTAACTGCTTCAATTATAAGAGTTTTGTCAAAGGAATGACAGTCGGGACGGTAGAGGATTGCATTAAATCAAGACTACGCTGGATCGGGCTCAATATTTCATTTATTTCAGTATTGACAGAAATTTTGGAAAACTCTATTCTGGCCCTATGAAACTGACGCCAATCTCGCAAAAATTTGTACTGCACTGGGGTGAAATGGGATCGCGCTGGGGAGTGAACCGCACCGTCAGCCAGATCCATGCCTTGCTATATATCACCGGCAAGCCGATGAATGCCGAGGAAATTGCCGAGACCTTAGGCGTGGCGCGCTCGAACGTCTCGACCAGCCTGAAGGAATTGCAAAACTGGAAGCTGGTCAAGCTAGCCCACCTCATGGGTGACCGGCGCGACCACTTCGAGACTTCTCTAGATATGTGGGAATTGTTCCGCACCATCGTCAGGGAACGCAAGACGCGCGAACTGGACCCGACGATTTTCACGCTGCGCGAATGCCTGACCAGCCCGGATCTGCCGCAAGAGGACAAGGCGGCGCAAGAGCGCATCCGGCAAACCCTAGCCTTGATGGAAACCCTGACATCCTGGACCGATGAGATGCTGCGACTGGAACCGGCAACGCTCATGAAGCTGTTGAAAATGGGGGCGACGGTGCAGAAATTTGTGCGGGGAGAGGCGCGTGCCGGAGACCGGCAGCCAGAAGAACCGGCATAAAAATTTTTGCCCTGGTATTTCTGTCTTTACTGAAATTGCAAAAATCTTGGATTGGGTTCGACAAGTCTGCTGACGTGCGGATTCCCGCAAAGGAGGCAATGTGAAAATTCTGGTATGCGGAGCGAATGGCTTCATCGGCCGGCATCTCTGCGATGCGCTGGCCGGGGTAGGGCATGAAGTCGTGCGCGGCGTTCGCGTGCCGGCGCTGCCTTCAGACATGGCGATGGATTATGCGCGGGATGTGCACAAGGATGATTGGCTGCCGCGCCTGGCCGGCATTGACGCGGTGATTAATGCTGTCGGGATGATGAGTGAAGGCAAGACGCGGCGCTTCGATGCCATTCATCGCGACGCGCCGATTGCGCTCTTCCAGGCGTGCGAACAGGCCGGGGTCAGGCGTGTCATCCAGATCTCGGCACTGGGTGCCACGACGGCGGGACCGTTCACGCCGTACATGCGCAGCAAGCGACAGGCCGACGCCAGTCTGGAGCAATCCGCTCTCGACTGGACCATCCTGCGTCCTTCGCTGATCGTGGGTGCCGACGGCGCCAGCAGCCGATTTTTTCGCATGCTCGCCAGTTTGCCGGTGATTGGATTGCCGGGGGACGGTGGCCAGTTGTTGCAACCTGTCCATATCGACGATGTGTGTGCCGCCGTGCTGTGCCTGCTGAACTCGGCCACGCATCACCGCCAGAACATTGCGGCGGTAGGGCCGAAGGCCATGACTTACCGCGCCATGCTGCAAGCCTATCGCGACGCGATGCACCTGCCGCCGCCGGCATGGCTGCCGCTTCTGCTGCCGGCCATGCGCCTGGTGGCCAGGCTGGCAGCGCTGCTGCCGCAAAGCGTGCTGTCGCCGGATTCCCTGCGCATGCTGGAAGAGGGAAACGTGGCGGATAAGGCCGCGTTCGCGCAATTGCTGGGGCGCGCGCCTCGCGCAGCGCCTTCCTGGTTCACGGGGCTGGCGCCGGACATGCTGAGGGCACAGGCGATCGCCGACTGGACCCTGCCGCTCATGCGTGTTGCCCTGGCGCTGGTGTGGATTGTCACCGGATTACTGTCGCTCGGGATTTACCCGATGGACCAGAGCATCGCCATGCTGAACCAGGTCGGCCTGCACGGGGTTGCCGCGACCGCTGCGCTCTATGCAGCCGCGCTGCTGGACTGCGGACTGGGCTTGGCGACCTTGCTGGCGCCGAGTCGCTTGCTGTGGCGCCTGCAAATGGCACTGATCGCTTCTTACACTGTCATCATCACGATTTTCCTGCCCGAATATTGGCGGCACCCGTTCGGGCCGGTGCTGAAAAACATTCCGATTCTGGCGCTGCTGCTGGTGCTGGATGCTTCCGAAACCAGGAAAGCTTGATATTCTCATGTCTTCGTATCTGATCCTTAAAACGCTGCACATCCTGTCTTCCGTGGTGCTGGTTGGCGTCGGCTTCGGCTCGGCTTTTTATTTGTTTTGCACCAACCGCAGCAGGAGCGTGGAAGCGCAGGCGGTAGTGGCGCGTTTCGTGGTGCTGGCCGACTGGATATTCACGACGCCGGCTGCGATCCTGCAGCCGCTGACCGGCATCGCGCTGTTGCAGATGGCGGGCTGGCAGTTCGATACGCCGTGGATCGTCTGGTCGATGGCGCTCTATCTGGTGGCCGGGATCTGCTGGCTGCCGGTGGTGTGGCTGCAAATACGCATGCGGCGCATGGCCGAACAGGCGGCGGCCCGCAAAGAAGCCTTGCCGGCACGTTACTGGCGTTATGCGCGCTGGTGGGAGAGATTGGGATATCCCGCCTTCGCTTGCATGGTAGTGGTGTATTTTTTGATGGTGAATAAACCGGCGTTGTAGCTTGATGTGATTTTCAGGGGGGATGCACTTGGCCAAGAATAATGTAACGGACTCTTCCAGGCAGCGCGATGAACGGGCTGTACATGATGAGCAATCGACGCAGCCGCCAATTCATTTCAGCGCTACGCCGGAGCATGTCCTGGTAACCGGGGCAACCGGCTTCATCGGGCAATCGCTCGTGCAGGCGCTGATTCAGGATGGCCATTCCGTCACGGTGCTGTCGCGCGATCGCGAACGGGCGGCGCGCATCTTTCGCGGCAAGGCGGCCTGCATTGGCGGGGTGGATGAATTGCCGCTTTCTGCGCGTGTCGATGTGATCGTCAACCTGGCGGGCGCGCGTATCCTGGGGCACCGCTGGAGCGTCCGGCGCAAGCAGGAATTGCGACGCAGCAGAATCGCCCTGACTGAACGTATGGTGACTTGGATTGCGGCTGCAGAGCACAAACCTCGCCTGCTCTTATCCGCTTCGGCGATCGGTTATTACGGCGTGCAGGCACGCGGCGACGACCGTGCGCTGACGGAAGATTCGCCTCCCCAACCGGTTTTCATGTCGCAGTTGTGCCAGGAGTGGGAGGCAGCTGCGCAGAAAGCCACCACGCACGGCGTGCGTGTCGCCTGCATGCGGTTCGGCGTCGTCTTCGGCAGGCAGGGCGCTTTGCCGATGATGCTTTTGCCCATCCGGCTGGGCCTGGGCGGACGGCTGGGTAGCGGGCGGCAATGGCAATCCTGGATTCACCTGCTCGATGCCTTGCGGGGCATGGCACATGTATGGCGCGTTCCGACGCAGGCTGGCAGCTTCGAGGCTTACAATTTCACCGCCCCGGAAAGCGTGACCCAGGAAGCATTCAGCAAGACTGCCGCGCGCATATTGCGACGGCCTTGCATACTGGCTGCGCCGGCGTGGCCCATGCGTCTCATGCTGGGCGAACAGGCAGACCTGCTGCTGGAAGGACAGCGTGTCGTGCCTGCTCGCCTGCGGGCAAGCGGGTTTGCGTTCACCTATCCGGATTTGCAAGGCGCCTTGCGCAGCCTGTGCTGACCGCACCGGCAGGCGACCGGCTTAATAGCCGATCGTCTGCGATGCTTCATGCACCAGTTGCCGGTACAGGTCATGCCGGATCTGCGCGATTTCTCCGGCTTTTACCGCATCCAGCACCGCGCACGCCGGTTCATTCAAATGGTGGCAGTTATAGAACTTGCACTTGCCCAAGTGCGGCGCGAATTCGACAAAGGCGCGTTCCAGCATGCCCTCGCTCAGGTGGTACAGGCCGAATTCCTGGAAACCCGGCGAATCGATCACGCTGGTTTCTTCATCGATGGCATACAGGCGCGTGAAAGTGGTGGTGTGCTTGCCGGTGTCGAGCGCCGCTGAAATTTCACGCGTGGCGATCTCGGCGTCGGGCACCAGCAGATTGATCAGCGAAGATTTTCCCATGCCGGACTGGCCGATGAAAATCGAGGTCTGGCCTTGCAGCAGCGGCTGCAGCATGGCGCAGACGTTGTCCGGAGCAGCGCGCACGGAGACTTCATGCAGCGGATAACCGAGCTTCGCATACAGCGCCACGCGCTCGCGCGCTTTCGGCAGCAGTTCCGCGACGTCGGTCTTGTTCAGGATGATATGCGGTTTGACGCCGGCGGCTTCGGCGGCGATCAGCGCGCGCGAGACCAGGTCGTCGGAAAAGCCCGGTTCAGTGGCGACCACGATGAACATGTGTGTGACATTCGCGGCCAGCAGCTTCGACTTGTATTGATCGGAGCGGAACAGCAGGGTCTTGCGCTCATCGATGGCTTCGATCACGCCCTGGTCGGGGGAAGTCTGCTTGACCTGGACGCGGTCACCGACGGCGACATCGCTTTTCTTGCCGCGCGTGACGCAATGCAGCAGCTTGCCATCAATTTGTCCCAGGTAGTGCCGGCCGTGCGCGGCGATGACGGTTGCGGTGAAATGCGTCATCAGGATTGCGCGCCGCCAGGGTGAACGCCATACGCGCCGGCGAACACGGCATCGGCCTTGGCGGCGCAAATGAAGTCGTTTTTCGACAGGCCGCCCTGGCCGCCATTGACCGAATGGGTATGGTATTTCACGGTGCAATGGTTGTAGGCGACGCTGAGTGTCGGGTGGTGGTCTTCGGCATGGATCATCCAGGCGAGGGCGTTGACGAAAGCCATGGTCTCATAATAGTTTCTGAATGCGAACCGGCGCGTTACCCGGCCTTCCTGGAGTTGCCAGTCGGGCAGGGCTGCAAGGTAATCCTGCACTTGCGCATCGCTCAATGCAGTGTCCTGGTGTCGGCATTGTTTTGCCAGCAGTTCAGCGGTGGTCATCATCTGCTCTCCATGGTCTTCATCAAGCCGGCCGGCCTGCAAGCAGGCGTTCGATGCGCAGCGCCGCCGGCGGGTGCGAATCATAGAAAGCCGAATGCAGCGGGTCCGGCGTCAGGGTCGAGGCATTGTCTTCGTACAGCTTGACCAGTGCGCTGACCAGGTCGGGGCCGCTGGTATGCTTGACGGCGAATGCATCGGCCTCGAATTCATGCTTGCGCGAACTGAGCGAGCTCAGCGGCGACAACAGGAAGGTGAACACCGGCAGCGCCAGCGCGAACAGGATCAGCGCCATGGCGTCGTTGGAAGCGCCGAGCATGGGATCGACACCGAGGCCGGTGTAGAACCAGACCTGGGTCTTGAGATAACCGAGCAGCGCCAGAAAAGCCAGAGAAAGAGCGAAGATGACGGCGATGCGCTTGACGATGTGCTTCATCTTGAAGTGCCCCAGTTCATGTGCCAGCACGGCCTCGACTTCCTGCGGCGCCAGGCGCGAGAGCAGGGTGTCGAAAAAGACGATGCGCTTGGCGGCGCCGTAGCCGGAGAAATAGGCATTGCCGTGCGCGCTGCGCTTGGAACCGTCCATGACGAACAAGCCCTTGGAGGCGAAGCCGACGCGGTGCATGAGGTTTTCGATGCGCGCGCGCAGGCTGTCATCCTGCAGCGGCGTGAACTTGTTGAACAGCGGCGCGATCACCGTCGGATACAGCACCAGCATCAGCAGCTGGAAGCCGCTCCAGACCAGCCAGGCATACAACCACCAGAAGTCGCCGGCTTTGTCCATCAGGGTGAGGATGACCCACACCAATGGCAGACCTATCGCCGCGCCGAGCAGCACGCCCTTGACCATGTCGGTGAAGAAAAGGGCGGGCGTCATCTTGTTGAAGCCGAATTTTTCCTCGAGGCCGAACTGCGAGTAATAGTTGAAAGGCAGGTCGGCCAGGCCGGAAATCAGGGCAAACGCCGCCAGCAGGCCGATTTGATATGTCATGCCGGGGCCGCTAAGATCGAGCATCGTCACCGACAGCCATTGCAGGCCGCCGAAGAAGGTGAAGCCGATCAGTACGGCAGTATTAACGACCAGCATCACCATGCCCAGCTTGGTCTTGGCAATAGTGTAATCGGCGGCTTTCTGGTGCGCGGCCAGCGGGATCTTTTCCGCGAACTGGGACGGCACCGCGTGGCGGTGCGCCAGGATGTGGCGGATCTGGCGCGAGCCGAGCCAGAAGCGCACGGCCAGCGTGATCAGCAGAAAAGCGATGAACAACAGCGAAAACACGTAAGAATTCATTCTTGGCCTGTGAGAAAATAGCGGACTTCCAAGGAAAAACAATTATGTCACAACCTACTGATGTGCAAGCTCCGGCGCCGGCATCTCCCGTGCGTCCGAACGAATTCAACCTGGTCTGGGTCGATATGGAAATGACTGGCCTGAATCCCGATACCGACCGTATCATCGAAGTGGCGGTGGTGGTAACCGACCCCAACCTGAACGTGCTGGCTGAAGGGCCAGTATTTGCTATTCATCAATCCAATGAAATCCTGGATGGCATGGACGCCTGGAACAAAGGCACGCATGGCCGTTCAGGCCTGATCGACCGGGTCAAGGCATCGACGATTTCCGAAGCGGATGCTGAAAGCGCCATCATTGCTTTCCTCAAGCATTTTGTTCCTGCTGGGAAATCGCCGATGTGCGGTAATACCATTTGCCAGGATCGCCGTTTCATGGCGCGCGGCATGCCGAAGCTGGAAGCATTTTTCCACTATCGCAACCTGGACGTCTCCACTTTGAAGGAACTGTGCCGGCGCTGGAAGCCGGAACTGGCCAGCGGTTTCAAGAAACACCAGAAGCATACCGCCCTGGCGGACATCATCGAATCGATTGACGAACTCAAGTATTACCGCGAGCATTTCATCAAGCTTTAAAAAGCTTGACCGGGCGGCGTCTGCCTCGTTGCTGGCCGGCGCCGCCGGTTCTCCTCTTTATATAATGCCTGCCAGAGAGCGTGTTCCTGGATCAAGCCTGGGCAGGGTCTGCACCGCAGCATTTCTTGTATTTCTTGCCGCTGCCACACGGGCAATCGTCGTTGCGGCCGACTTTCGCTTCCTTGCGCTCGACCGTGGTGACCGCTGATTTACGCAGCGGCAGCCAGTAACGGTGAATCGCTGGAATCGCCGCCTCGACCTCGATGGCCAGTTTGTGCCGCTTTGCCGGGTCATCGACCAGCGTCATCTCTTCTTCCTCGATTTCTTCGGCACCCAGCAGGTAAATCACGCGCATCAGCGGCGCCAGGTTCGAATCCCAGATCGGCTCCCAGGCTTCGGCACGCAAGTCCACCGCTTCAAGGAAGCCCCAGGCCCAGGCTTCGCCATCGATCAGCTGCTTGCCTTCCCATTCAAATTCGCAATACAGCGGTTCGAAATCCTTGGGCGCGACTTCGAAGGTCATCACGACTTCGTTCATGTAGCGTGCAATCAGGTTCGTAATGCGGCTGGATTCTTTTTCCGACTTGAACTGCGGCGGCTTGCCCTCAGCGCCCCAGACGCGCGGCAGCCATTCCGGCATCAGCACCTGTTGCGGCCCGATCGCCAGGGCAGTCAGATAGCCATGCAGGCTATCCATGGTCATGCCGTCTTCGGCGCAGCGGTCCGATAGCAGGAATTGATCGAGTTCTTCGAATTCCTTGTCGGTAAGCGGTTGTTCGATATTCATCGCAATGCTTTCTTGCCCAGTATGAAAAACCGGCACCTTACCACTTTACGGCGGCTAATGCATTTGCGCCGTACAATGGCACGCATGATTTCTACTGCTACCCTCAATTTTTCCAGCCTGACGCCCGATACGGTTCTGCATGCGCTCGATGCCATCGGCATGCGCAGCGATGGCCGGCTGCTGGCGCTGAACAGTTATGAAAACCGTGTCTATCAGATCGGCATGGAAGAGGGACCGCCGTTGGTGACGAAATTCTACCGGCCGAACCGCTGGAGCGATGCGGCGATTCTGGAAGAGCATGCTTTCGTCGACGAACTCGCAGAACGCGAAATCCCGGTGGTGCCGGCATTGAAGCTAAATGGCAAAAGCCTGCACGTCTTCGCGGGTTTCCGTTTCGCCGTCTTTCCCCGTCACGGCGGCCGCGCGCCGGAACTGGATGATCCGGCTACCCTCGAATGGATGGGCCGATTCATCGGCCGTATCCATGCGGTCGGCGCCATCCGCCCTTTCGTCGAACGTCCCGGCCTGGATGTGGCCAGTTTTGGCGAGGAACCGCGCGATTATCTGCTGGCGCACGACTTCATCCCGCTGGAGCTGATCGAGGCTTACCGCAGCGTGGCGGCGCAGGCGCTCGAGGGCGTGCGCCATTGTTTTGCCAGAGCCGGCCAGGTGGCCGATATCCGCTTGCATGGCGATTGCCATTGCGGCAATGTGCTGTGGACCGATGCCGGCCCGCATTTCGTCGATTTCGACGATAGCCGCATGGGGCCGGCGATCCAGGATTTATGGATGCTGCTGTCGGGGGAGCGGGGCGACCGGGTGCGCCAGCTGTCCGATCTCCTGGCCGGGTACGAGGATTTTTTCGAATTCAACCCACGCGAACTGCATTTGATCGAAGCCTTGCGTACTCTGCGCTTGATGCATTACTCGGCATGGCTCGCCCGGCGCTGGGATGACCCGGCATTCAAGCTGGCGTTTCCATGGTTCGATACGCAGCGTTACTGGCAAGACCGCATACTGGAATTGCGGGAACAGATTGCGCTGATGGATGAGCCGCCGTTATGGCCGGCATGAATTTGCTGGCACCGGAGTAACCGGCCGGCCGCACATCGCATGGCTTCTATGCCTGCAGCATGGCGCGCAGCCTGAGCTCGATTTTTGCGTATTCGCTTTCTATCGCCTGCAATTGCGGACCCAGCTTGTCCAGATTGCCGGCCCGGCAATCCAGTTCCACTGTTTGGCACAACTCCTTCAGGCCGGTGGCGCCGATCGATGCACAACTGCCGCCGAGGGAATGCGCCACTCTGGCAGCTTGTTCGGCATCGTCTGCCGCCGCCGCTGCGTGCAATGCGACGATACGCCTAGGGCTGTCACCGAGGTAAAGCTCTGCGAGCATGGCAAAGTCTTCGCCAAACATGGCGCGCATGGATTCCAGTTCATCTTCACCGACTGCTCCGGCATTTGCTTCCACTGCCATCGTCGTTGCCTGTTCTGAACGGCTCATCGGCGCAGATTTAAATTTGTGCATGGGGCGGTTCCTTCAATCTTCTGTATTCTTCTGATCGCCGCGATCGCAGGCGATGACGCATCGTTTGTTGATGGCGCCGGTTTCGATGAAATGATGCTTGTTATTCGATTAAGTTGCCATTTTGCGCATCTTAAGCGATTCGATATACGAAGGGCAAAACTTTTCTCCGCTCGCTCGAATGCGGCCAGTGCTTTTGCAAGTTTGCGACAGTAGAAGGATTGCATTGGTTAATTGCCAATAATATTATTGTCGTTAATTTAATTTTCAAAGTAATCTAGCGGCTTTAGCAGTCAGTCTCGGGCGCATCCTACATAGATTTTTCCGACCGTCTGCACACAACAATAAAAAACGTCATTTCAGGGAGAGGGAATGTCCAACATTGCCGGCAAGGCCTATGCCATGAGCGTGATCACGCCGATCCGCTGGTATATGACCTGGATAAACAAGCTGTTTTTCTGGGTCGCGCAAAAACGCCCTTCCACGCTCAAAGGCTTGATCACGCTGTCGCTGATTCACTATGCGCGCTGGGTAGTGATCGGCCGCAAGCAGTTCCCGCATCTGCATCCGGACCAGCCGAAGGAAGACCTTCATTACAGCTACATGCTGTTCTTCAGTAATTTCAACGGTAGCTGGGACCAGTATGTCGATTCCTTTACCTTTTCGATTCCCAGCGGCCTGGACCTGTTCTGGAAATGGAATATCCGTTACCCGCGCTCGGTACCGCTGACGCCCTTTCACGAATACATCCGCTACAACCAGATCGAAACCACGCACTACTACAGCGCGTATCCGCTGGCTTCCTCCAATGACATCAAGGCGGCAAAGAACGTCCGGCAAGCCATGCTGGATTTCGACAGCGGCTACGCCCATGCATCCCCGGAAGAATTCCAGAAGCATTACAAGGGCTTGCTGCGCCAGTTGCAAAACGATTTGGGCGACATGCGGCCCACGCCGATCGTCAGCATGTCCGCCCATCAGGTGGAAAAACGACGCCGGCGCGACCTGCGCAAGGAGCAGGAACGGCTGGCCGCCATGCAAGAGGAGCGCAAACATGCCTGACAAGAGCGGGAATGCCTATGCCCTGACCATCCTGTCGCCGATCAGGAATGGCCACCTAGATGAGGTTGCCTATGCGGATGTCGTGCGCAGCCGCCTGGACGCCTGGAACTTCCTGGAAAACAGCCCGATGGCCAGGGTGCCGCAGACTTACCTGTGCCGTTACTTCGTGCTGGATGATGTCTTCACCCAGTCTTTGGGTGGCGGTGACGTGTACGGCACGTGGTTCGATTTCCTGTCGATTTTTTCCGATCGGGCGCGGCGCCGCGCCTTGCCGCGCGAAGATCATCTGAAATCGAAGTACCTGGTGTTTTCCTGCAATTTCCATGGCGACCTGGACACTTACCTGCGCAGCATGTGGCTGGCCATCGGCAACGAGATTCGCCACGCCTGGGAATTCTGTTACGCCTTCGACCAGGTGCGCGACGCCGACGATTTCGTCGCCTACATGAAGAAATGCCAGCTGACGGCTTCGCTGTTTTTTGTCGGTTCCAACGACGATCCGCTGGAAGAACAATTGAAGGCGCTCTACCTCAAGCAGGAGTTCGGCAAGTTCGCCACCGAACATCAGGGGCTGCCGGCGGCGCAGCTGCAGCAGGCCTGGCGCGAATTCGTTGCGCGGGTCGAGCCGGCCAACCTCGCGGGGCCGAGCTGGAGCCCTGGCCAGTACCGTTTGCGATAGGAGGGGGAATGACCAAAGTGCTCGATCTGTTCGATATACAGGGCAATGTGATCAAGGCGTACGGACGCTTCAGTTTTCCGTGCGCGCGCTATCTGTTGTTGCGGATTCATCATGGTGAACGGGGGCGCGCCTTCGTTGGCGCCGTCGCCAGGCAGGTGACCACGGCGGTGACCTGGGGCGATGGCCCCGGCCAGATCGCCAAGCCTTTGGCGACGACCAATATCGCCTTTACGTATGCCGGGCTGCGTGCGCTCGAATTGCCGGAGGCTTCCCTGCGCGGGTTTCCATCGGAGTTCATGATGGGCATGAAGATGCGCAAGGATATCCTTGGCGACAATGGAACCAGCGCGCCGGAGCACTGGGATCCGGTCTGGCACGGCGAACAGGTGCATGTCTTCATCTCAATGAATGGCCAGCAACCGGAGTATCTCGAGCAGCGCTATCAGTGGCTGCTCGGCCTGATAGCGCAAAGCGAAGGCGGGGTGACGCTGCTGCGAGGGCATCGCGGCGACAATGGCGCCGCTGACCTGCCTTACCAGGATGCGCATGCGCTGGTGGAAGACGGCAAGCCGAGCAGCAAGGAACACTTCGGCTACACGGATGGCATCGGCGATCCGGTGTTCGAGGGCTTGCCCAGATCGCCGCACCGCGTCGAGGGGCGTGGCAAGCAAACCGACAAGGGCTGGGAGCCGCTGGCGACCGGCGAATTCATCCTCGGCCATATCGACGAAGCCAAGGAGTATCCGCGTGCACCGGCGCCGATGTCGCTGGCGCGCAATGGCACCTACATGGTGTACCGCAAGCTGCATGAGAACGTCGGCAGCTTCAACCGTTTTCTCGACCGGGAAGGCAGCGCTTATCCGGGCGGCAGGGAACAGCTGGCCGCCAAATTCGTCGGCCGCTGGCGCGATAATGGCGCGCCGCTGACCGACGCGCCTGACACGGCTGCGAAGCGGGAGTGGGACCGGCGCTTTGCGCAGGTATCGCGGGCGGAACGGGACCGGATGCTGAGCGCATTCACCTTCGACCATGACGCTGACGGCGCCAGGTGCCCGTTCAGCGCGCACATCCGCCGCATCAATCCGCGCGCATCCCTGCAGACCACTCCCGGCGCATTCGATACTCCGGGCGCGCTGGCCAACCGGCGCCGTATTCTGCGCCGCGGCTTGCCCTACGGCGAAGTGAAGGATCCGACTCGCGACGACGGCAACCACGGCATCGTCATCCTGATGATGCAGGCAGACATTAACCGCCAGTTCGAATTCGTCCAGCAGCAATGGGTCAATTACGGCAATGACTTCCGCGCCGGTAATGACAAGGAAATCATCCTTGGCAACCACGACGCCGAGTACCCGAGCCGCGCCGTGCTGCCGGTGCCGCCCGACAGCGAGGATGCGCCGTACTTCCTGCGGAATATTCCGCGGCTGGTGGAAACCCGCGGTGGCGATTACTTCTTCGTGCCGGGCATGACGGCGCTGCGCATGATCGCCGAGGGTTCGGTGGATCCGACCTGAGGGGCGTCAATGTCCCAGCTGGCCGGTTCGCGGCGCGGCGCCTGGTTCCATTCGTGCCGGAATGCCGAAATCAGATCGTAGACGACCCGGCGCGCGCGGTTGATGCCGCCCAGCGGACGATGCGCCGGCAGGCAGTGCCATGGCGTGAAGGAGAGATTCTCGCCGAATACGCGCTGCGCTTCGCTGTCGAATTCCTGACGCGGGATGCGAATGGTCGCAAGCTTGCGCCAGGGTGAAGCCGATTCGTCCCAGGCGCGCCCCGGGTCTTCGATCGGCATCGCCCTGGCATCAGTCTGCAATTGCACGGCGAAGTCGAACAGGGCGTCTTCCCGCCGCAGTTGCGCGATCATGGCTTCGCGCAGATAGTCGTCGCCAGGCGCGGACGGCAGCTTGTCCGGATGCCGGACCTGGGGAATGGCCGCATATTTGACGGCAGTGGCGCCGAAGAGATACGGCGTGGTGCTGAAATAAGGGGTCTGCAGCGGGTTGGCGAATTTGCGCAGCGATTTCACCAGGTTGAGGATCACCCGCCAGTGCAAGCCGAAAAAACCGATCTTCGACCACAGGCTGCCGGTCATGGCCTTGATCATGTCGTCGAATTGCGCCACGTCGCGGGTGACGAACACCTTCGTGCTGATCAGAATGAAATCCTGGGTCTGCTCATGCTTTTGCCTTTCCAGCAGCTTTTCGCCCGGCACGCCCATGAGCTTGATGGCCATGCCGCGGATGTCGCGCTCGCTGTCAGGGCCGCGGCTCGGGCTCTGGTTGGAAAAGCGGATCCAGGCTTGGTACGTACGGGGCTGGGCGAATACGCCGATCCGCAGCTCCGGCGGCAAGTCCGGCTCGATCGTGAATTCGGCCTTGACCACGCCATGCATCTTGGGATGAGCGTCGCGCCGCATGATGCTGGAGGGGTTCTCCCGGACGATTTTCGCCTGCAGGCGCGCCGCCAGGTCGCGGATGCGCCTGGCCTCGCCTGGCGGGATGGATTCGGTGGCCAGTTGTGTGGTTTTCATGCTCGCATAGGGTCTGGTTTGTCCGCGCATTTCAATTGCCGCTCGCCGGTTCGGGTATTGTCTCGCGCGACTTTCGCCCATAAGATAGCAAAGGCATGGAATAAATAACAAGAATTTGGGGAGCGAGTTGCTGAAAATAGGCGCAAAAGAGACATGGTTCTTTCGCCGGCCGGCGAAAAACGCAGGCGTCGGCGTCCGTCTGGAGGCTGGCGAGGTTTTTGACCTGGCCGGCGCGTTATCGGCTTGCCTGGCCATTGCCGAAAGTCTCGGACACTGGCATGCGCGCGTGCCCATGCATCAGTCGCTTTGTCCCGGCAATATACATATTCATGAAGACGGCAGCGTCGAGTTGCGCAACGACTCGATACTGCCGCTGGCTTACATCTCTCCCGAGCAGACCGGGCGCATGAATCGCAACGTCGATTCCCGCAGCGACTTTTATTCGATGGGGGTCGTGTTTTACCAGCTGCTGACGGGCCAGTTGCCCTTTGCCGGCGGCGCTGCGATGGAAATCATCCATGGCCATATCGCGCGCCAGGCCACGCCGCCGGCCCGTCTCAACCGCGAAGTGCCGCCGGCGGTAAGCGATATCGCCATGAAGCTGCTGGCGAAGAATGCGGAAGACCGTTACCAGAGCCTGGAAGGCTTGCGGGCAGACTTGCAGGCATGCCTTGCCGCGCTGGAGGCAAGCGGCACAGTGCCGGATTTCACGCTGGGCAAGGCTGATGTGCATGACCGCTTGCAGATACCGCACAAGCTGTACGGGCGGGAGTTCGAGCTGGCGCAATTGAAGCAGGCGCTGGAGCGCAGCGCCGCCGGCGCGGTGGAGCTGATCCTGGTGACCGGCTATGCCGGCATCGGCAAATCTTTACTGATCCAGGAACTGCACAAGCCAGTTGCCGCCTTGCGCGGCTATTTCATTGCCGGCAAGTTCGACCAGTTCAAGCGCAACATTCCCTACTATGCCATTGCCCAGGCGTTCCGGGGATTGGTGCGGCAAATACTGACGGAAAGCGAAAGCCGGGTGCAGGAATGGCGAACCAGGCTTCTGACCGCCCTGGGCGCTAACGGCCAGCTGATCATCAATACCATTCCAGACCTGGAATACGTCATCGGCAGTCAGCCGCCCGTGCCGCCGCTGGGCGCAATCGAAGCGTCGAACCGTTTTCGTTACGTCGTGCAGAATTTCATCGGCGTGTTCGCCCGGCAGGAGCATCCGCTTCTGCTCTTCCTCGATGATCTGCAGTGGGCCGACGAGGCGTCGCTCGAGTTGATCGAATTGCCCATGTCGGGTCTCGACAAATCGTCCTTGCTGGTGATCGGCGCCTACCGTGACAATGAAGTGAGTGCCGGCAGCCCCTTGCCCATCGTGCTCCAGGCGATCCGTAACAAGGTCGCAGTCGTCGAGATCGAGCTCAAGCCGTTTGACGAGTCCACTGTGTGCGCGCTGGTTGCGGACATGGTGAAGGTTGCGCCGACTGCCGCCGGATCGCTGGCCCGACTGGTGCACCGCAAGACCATGGGTAATCCGTTTTTTGTCGGGGAATTCATCAAGAACCTGCATCGCGAGAAGTTGCTGAGCTTTCGCGGCGGCCAGTGGCACTGGAAACTGGCGGAAATCGAATCGCTGCAAATTACCGATAATGTCGTCGACCTCCTGACCCGGGAGCTTGGTCGCTTGCCAGCACAAACGCGGCAATTGCTGCAGCTGGCGGCCTGCATCGGCAGCCGCTTCGATTATCGGATGCTGGCGGAGCTGGCGGAAAACAATGCCGAGGAAACCGGATTGCTGTTGCAACCGGCCCTGCAATCCGGCCTGATCATGGCGCCGGAGAAGGTTTTTGCAGACAACGACAGCGATTCCCATACCTACCGTTTCCGGCATGATCGCGTGCAGCAAGCGGCGTACGCGGACATTCCTGCCGAAGCCGGCAAAGCCATGCACTTGCGGATCGGCCGTTTGCTGAATGCTGCCATTTCAGAAGAGTATCGCGGCGAACATCTCTTCGACATTGCCCACCATTTGAATGCGGGCAGCGATCTCATCATCGACAAGCACGATAAAATCGAACTGGCCAGCCTGAACCTGCTGGCTGCCCGCAAGGCCCAGGCTGCAATGGCGCATGAAACCGCATGGGCGCTGGCATCGAGCGGGCTGGCGTTGTTGGAAGGGATCGGCGAAAGCGGTGCGCCGCTGTATTTTGCGCTGCAACTGGAACAGCTGGAAAGCGGCTTCATGAGCCATCGCTTCCTGGAAGTCGAGCATATCGGCAGGGGAATGCTGGCATACGCGTCCGACGATCTGCAGAAAGCCAGGGTGTACGACATCCTGATCCACGCTTACCTGTACCAGGACAGGCACCCCGAGGGTCTGGCGCTGGCGCTGCAGGCTTTGCTCATGTTGAAGATCAAGCTTCCCGCCAAGGCGAGCAGGCAAGCGCTTACCTGGCGCTTGTGGCGCTGCAGGCGGCTCCTGAGACGATTCGACGACCAGCGCCTGCTGGATTTCCCTGCCGAGGAAGAAGCTATTGAGCTGCTGAAGCAGAAAATTCTGAGCCGGGCGGTATCGGCTTCCTATGTTGCCAATCCGGCGCTGTTTCCCATTCTGACTTTCGAACAGATTGAGCGGGCGCTGAAAAGAGGCCGTTTTTCCCCAGGTTTGCCATGGGCCCTGGGAGGGTATGCAATGGTGACGATCCTGGGTGGGCGAGCTATCCCTTTGGCTGCCCGGCTTGGCAAGCTGATGCAGGAATCAAACTTGAGAAACCAGCCCGGGCAGCAGACGGATAACCATGGCGTGCGCGTCACTTTCCTTGCTCATGGCGCGATCTTCCATTGGGCCCGGCATTTGCTCGAGTCTCCCACGCCCCTGTATGAAAATTATCAGGCTGGGCTGGAAATCGGTGAATTCGAGTATGCATGCTACAGCCTGGTATCGGCATTGCGGGCGGAGTTGCTGGGCGGGCTTCCCCTGGAAGAGCTCGCTGAAAAGCTGCAGGACGGCCTGGAAAAGGCGGTTCAATCAAGGCAGAAGACCTCATCTGACGCGGTGGCCATTTTTCTTCGCTATGTGTCGGCATTGCGCGATGCCGGCGCTGGCCGGACAAGCGAAGCAGACGAGACGCCCAGCACTACCCGGCTGACGCTGCTGCACCACCATTTGTTCGAGGCGATGCGCGCCTATGCCTTTGAACAGTTTCCGCTGGCATTGGAACACACGCGGCGCGGCGAGCCATACCTCGCTTCGGCCGCCTGCATGCCGTCGATCCCCGTTTGGCATTTTTACCATGCCTTGTGCCTGCTGGCTTGTTATACGGGAATGGATAGCGGCGAGCAATCATCCGCACGCCGGCAGATTGTCCAGCTGCAGAAAAAACTGAAGTCGTGGGCGCGGCACGCTCCGATGAACTATCTGCATAAATGGCAATTGGTGCAGGCCGAGTTCAAGCGAGTGCAGGGAAAAAGCCGTGAAGCGGCGGAATGGTATGACCTGGCCATTACCGGTGCGCGCGAACACGGCTACCTGAACGAAGAGGCGCTTGCGAATGAACTCGCCGCCCGGTTTCACCTGGCCATGGACAGGCTGATGTATGCGCGCATGTATATGGGGGAGGCGCATGCCCGGTACCGCCAATGGGGCGCGCTTGCCAAGCTGGCGCAGCTCGAGAAAACTTATCCGGAACTGCTCGCCGGCATGGCAGGAGCAGGAGTCGCGCAAGCCGCGCTGACCCTGACGCCAGTCGAGCAGCGACTGGATATCGAAACGGTGATCAAGGCGTCCAATACCCTGTCGGGCGAAATTCATCTCGACAAGCTGATGGAAAAACTGATGCGGCTGCTGATCGAAAACGCCGGCGCCGAAAGGGGTGCGCTGCTGCTGCTCGCGGATGGCGTCTTGCGGCTGCAGGCAAGCATCGAAGCCGATCGAATCGAGGTCCGCCAGGCCATTCCACTCGATGAACAGGTTCCTCTCAGCCTGAGCGTCATCAACTACGTCAAGCGCACCGGCGACCGGCTCGTTCTGGACGATGCCGGCAATGACATGCGCTTCAATGGCGATCCCTACATCGCGCAGAACCGGCCCAAGTCGCTGCTGTGCATTCCCCTGCAAAAACAGGCTTCGCTGGTCGGCATCCTGTATCTCGAAAACAATCTGGCGACGGATGTTTTTACCCCCGAGCGCATCGGATTGCTGCAGATTCTATCGACGCAAATTGCCATTTCGCTGGAGAATGCGACGCTGTACCAGGATCTGGAGCGAAAAATCGCCGAGCGCACCCGCGACCTGTCGATCGCCAAGGAAGCCGCAGAATCCGCCAATCGCGCCAAGTCGGAATTTTTGGCGGTCATGAGCCATGAAATCCGCACGCCGATGAATGGCATGCTGGGCATGATGCAGCTGGCGAACATGGAGGCGACCAATCCGAGCCAGAAGGAATACCTCGAGACGGCGCAATATTCCGCCGAAGCCCTGCTGGCCATTCTTAACGACATTCTTGATTTCTCCAGGCTCGAAGCCGGCGGACTGGAATTCGAATCCATCAGCTTCGACCTGATCAAAACCGTTGAAAGCGTGATGAACCTGATGTCGGCGCGTGGCCGCGAAAAAGGCATCGCCTTGCGGCTTGATTACCCTGACAGCCTGCCGCGTTTCACGCTGGGCGACGTCGGCAGGCTACGTCAGGTGCTGCTGAACCTGGTCGGCAATGCCCTGAAATTCACCGAGCAGGGCAGCATCACCCTGCGGATCCGGCAGTTGTCCGAGCCGGCCGGGCGCCTGCGGTTTACCGTCAGCGACACCGGCATCGGCATCTCGCCGGCGGCGCAGGACCGCCTGTTCCAGTCCTTTACTCAAGCCGACAATTCCATCACACGCCGTTTCGGCGGCACCGGGCTCGGTCTGTCCATCTGCAGGAAAATCGTGGAAATGCAGGGGGGGCGAATCGGCGTCGACAGCACCGAAGGCGTTGGCAGCGATTTCTGGTTCGAGCTGACCCTGCCGCCATCCCAGGCGCCGCTGGAAAAGACGGCGCCGCGGCAAGCGCTGGCGACGCCGGCCGGCGGCCTGACTATCCTGGTCGCAGAAGACAATGAGATCAACCAGAAGGTCGCGCTTTCGCTTTTGCAAAAGGCCGGCCACCGTGTCCATGTGGTGGCCGATGGCAGGGCGGCAGTGGCTGCGGCCGCCGCGCAAGTCTACGACGTGATCCTGATGGACATGCACATGCCGGAAATGGACGGCCTCGAAGCCACCAGGCTGATACGCGCCATGGATGCGCCGCATTCTGCCGTGCCGATCGTCGCGCTGAGCGCCGCCGGCGCGGTTTCCGATATCCAGACTTGCCTGGATGCGGGCATGAACTATTTCCTCACGAAGCCGATCCGGGTCGATCGCCTGCGCACGGTCCTGATGGAGCTGGCGGAGACAGCTGCCGACTGAAAAGGCCGTGAAGTGCCGAAAATGCCGAACCGGATTGGATTTTTCCTTTTATTTCTCTGTTGAATTGCTCATAATCAATTATTAATGAACTATATGAAATTCCGGCATTTTTTCGAAGAGATTCTTTGCCGGGCACTTTCCACCAGCGGGAGTATCGATGGATAACAACCAGGCAATGCGCCAGCCCCCAGGTTTGGGAACGGCATACCCGGACGACGGTCAGGAGCCGAAAATGCCGGCTGACACCCTGGCGGACGCTGGCCAGCAGGGTGGCATGGCGCTGAAAACCATTCGTGAAGCGATTGCCCGCGTCGAAGCCGAAGCCAAAGCCACGGTCGCCGCCGAGAACCGCGCCCATGCCGAAGCCCGTGCCCGCGCGCTGGCCGAAGATCTGGCGATTGCCGATGCCGCCGCCAGCGCCGAAGCCTATCAGCGCGCCAAGGCCACCGAAGAAGCGATTGCGCTCAGTCACGCCCGTCTGGAAGCCGAACGGCAGGCGCGCCTGGCCAGCGAAGCGAAAATTTCCGCCGCCAACCAGGAGCTTGCCGAGCTGCGCGCGCGCGCCGAAGCTGAAGAACAGGCCAGGCTGCAGGCGGAAGAGCGCATCCGCGCCGAACAGGATGCACGCAAGCGTGCCGCCGAGCAGGCCACGGCGGAAGCCGAACTGGCTGCCAGGGCAGGTGCGGCAGCGCGCAGGCTGGAGCAGGAAACCGAACAGGCGCGGCGCCAGGTCGCCGAGCGGATCGCCGCCGCCAATGCCGCCCAGGCTGCGGCTGAAGCCCGTGTCCGCGCCGAAGCCCGCATGACGGAGCTGGCCCGTGAGCGGGAGCGCCAGGAAAAGGAAGCGTGCCAGACTGTCGAAATGCTGGCAGTCGCGCGCAGCGATGCCTTGCAGCAAGAAAAGGAACGCCAGCGCGCGGAAGCGCTGGCGCTCGAATCCACCCTGAATCGTGTTCCGGCAGAGATGCTTGCGGTGGAAGAGGCGCGCGCTCGTGCCGCGGTCGAAAGAGAGCAGGAAGCGACTGCCCATGCCCGCATAGAAGCTGAGCGGCATGCGCTGGAATCGGTACGGCTGCGCTTGCAGTCCGAACTTGATTTGCGCGATGCCGCCTTGCGCCGCGAACAGACTGAAGCGGTGCGTGCCGCAACAACTCAGGCGCGCCGTGAAGCCGAGGAACGCATCCGCCTTGCCACCGAGGCGCGCATCCAGGCCGAGCGCGAATTGCAGGCACTTGCCATCGAGCGTATCGAGGCAGAAAACCATGCCGACATCCAGGCGCGTGAAAGGCTGGTTGCGGAACAGAATGCCATCGCCGCGGCGCGTGAGCGTGCGGAGCTGGAGGCACAGGCCACCGCCGCCGCCCAGGCCAAGGCTGCCGAAGAATTACGTGCAAAAGAATTGGCCGCCCAGCGGGTCGAACTGGAACGCGCGGCGACAATGCAGGCTGCCATGCGCGCAGCGGCCGAAGAGGAAGCGACTCGCCTGGCCGCCGAGCATGTCGAGCTGCAGCGTGCAGCCGCACTGGTGGCGCAGGAAAAGGCGCAGCAGGCCGCGGAACTGGCGCGCCTGGAACAGGAACGTGCGGCTGCAGAACAGCATGCCGTGGAAGTTCTCCGGCAAAACCGTGAGGCCGAACAGGCTGCGGTTGCCGAGGCGCAGCTGCGGCTGCAGGCTGAACAGGATAAAGCCGAGATGCTGCGTCAGCGCGAGCAAGTGGAGCAATTGGCCAAGGTTGCTCAAGAATCGCAGGNNCTGCAGATCGAGGGCGAGCGCGCTGAAAATGCGGAGCGGCTGCTGCAGCTTGAACAAGAACACCTTGCTGCCGAGCGGGCAGCTGCCGCAGAAACCGAAATCCGCGTGCGGATGCAGGCCGAGCAGGCCGAGGCCTTGCGCGTAAGGGAAGAGGCGGAGCGCGCTGCGCGCCAGGCCTGCGAAGCGCAGGCTGCCGCTGCCAGGGAGCTGGCAGCGCAGGCGCAGGAAAAGGAGGAGCAGGAACGCCAGGCGGCGCAAGTCGCCATGCTACAGTCACGCCAAGCCGCTGAGCTGGCCCGCATTCAGCGCGAGCGCGCCGCCGCCGAACAACAGGCGGTGCTGGCCTTGCAGGAAAAGCTGCAGGCTGAACAGGCCGCCAGGGAATCTACAGAGGCCCGCGTCCGCGCGGAACAGGAGCAGACGCTCCTGGCGCGCAGTCACGAGCAGGCCGAACAGCAAACCCGCCTGATGCTGGAAGAGCAAAATGCCGTTTTGCGCGCAAAGGAAGAAGCCGAGAAGAATGCCCAACGGGCATGTGAGGCGCAACTGACTGCCGCCAGGCACATGGCGGCACAAGCAAAGGAAAAGGTGCAGCAGGAACGCAAGGCAGCCCGTGCCGCCCTGCAGCAGGCGCGTGAAGCGGTCGAGTTGGCCCGCATCGAACAGGAACGTGCTGCTGCCGAAGAGAAGTTGGCGCAAGCCTTGCACCAAAAGCTGGCGGCCGAACAAACCGCCGTGGAAGAAGCCGAAGCCCGTGTCCGCGCCGAACAGGAACAGGCGCTGCTGGCACAGCAGCGTCTGGCAGCCGAACTGGCGGCCAGAGAGGCGGAAGAAGCCCGCCTTGAAGCCGAGCGCAAGGCGCTGGACGAAGCCAGGCAGCAGGCAGACGCCCAGGCCCAGGCTGCAGTGGCACAAGCCAGGCTGGAACAGGAGAAAGCGCAGGCACATGCCTTGGCAAAAGAGCTGGTTGATAAACTTTCGCTGCAAAGTGAAGAAGCCAATGACTGGCACTTCCGCGCTGAAACCCTGCTTGCCGAAGCTCCCGTGGCGATCCCCGCCAGGCAATCGGCCGGGGCAAATCGCAAAGTGGCATGGGTCATGCTGGGCGCGGCATGCGTCGCCGGCCTGGCTGGGGCATTTGCCTGGCGCATGTCGCGCTTCGATGATGCGGTTGCAAAACCTGCCACGCCGTCAGTCGCGACTGTTGTGGCCAGTTCAGGCGCTGCCCAAGCCGCCACCCAGCCCGCGACGCCAGTCGACTCCCGGCTTAACCTCAGCTACCAACTCGATTCTGTTGCGGCAGCCCCTCACGTCGAGACAAATTCTGCCGCCGCTGCCGAACAGGAATAAACCGACTGCGGCGCCATTCACCGGAAGATGTCATCCCAGCTACCAGGGGTACCATCTTCCTGCTTTATTTTAGAATCAAAGCTTTACCATGAGAAAAAAAGCCGGTGACTCGGTATACAATGCCGATTCCGGGATGCCGGTGGATTCCCCTTTACTATAAAACAAGACTAATGAGAAACCCGTCTTTTTTGTCTGGTGCTGCATTCGATTCGAGCATGCGAAACATTTACAAAAAAACTCTTCTGGTCGGTGGCCTGGTGGCGGCGTTGTTGGCTATGCCGGCCTTCGCCGATGAGGCTGCGGATGTCGGCAAGCTGATGCGCGGCGGCCAGTTTGCCGAAGCATTGAGCAAGGCGGATGCGTATCTCGCTCAGCGTCCCAAAGATGCGCAAATGCGTTTTCTGAAAGGCGTAATCTTTACTGAACAGAACAAGTCGTCCGAGGCGATTGGCATTTTTACCAAGCTGACCGAAGACTTCCCCGATCTGCCCGAACCTTATAACAATCTGGCGGTGCTGTATGCATCCAGCGGCCAGTATGACAAGGCGCGCGCGGCCCTCGACATGGCCATCCGTACCAACCCCGCGTATGCCACCGCTTACGAAAACCTGGGCGACGTGCATGCCAAGCTGGCAAGCCAGGCATATGACAAGGCCTTGCAGCTCGACTCCGCCAATTCCGCTGCCAAGTCCAAGCTGACCTTGCTGCGTACCCTGGCGGTCGCCAATACCAAGCCGGCATCGGCTGGCGCCAAAGTTGCCGCGGCATCCCCTTCGGCTCCGGTTGCAGCACCCGCCAAGCCGGCGGCAGTAGTCCCGACGGAGAAGACCGAAACCAAGACTGCTGCGCTCGCCAAACCGGCAAGCAAGCCTGAGCCGGCTGCCAAAGCCGAGGTGGCGCAGGATGACGAGCGTGACGACGTGCTGAAAGTGATTCATGCCTGGGCCAAGGCCTGGAGCAGCCAGGACGTCAAATCTTATCTTTCCTATTACAGCAATGACTTCCGGGCGCCGGGCGGCCAATCTCGCGCGGCTTGGGCAGATGGACGGCGCGCGCGCATCGTCGGCAAGGAAACCATCAGCGTCAAGGTCGAAGCGCCGCAAGTCACTGTCAATGGCAATACTGCCACTGCCAAATTCCGCCAGGTATATATATCGGATAAGCTGAAGGCCGACAGCCGCAAGACTCTGGTCTTTACCAGACAGGGCGGCAAGTGGCAAATCAAGCAGGAGCGCGCAGGTAGCTGATGTTGTGTTTTAGAGTAAAACCGGCGGCGCAAGCGGCCGCCACTTCGGTTCGCATGCGGGTAATTTCATGCGCCTTGCTGATTGCCGCCTGCAGTTGGCTGGCGGGCGTACCCGCATTCGCCGAGCCGCGCCAGCCGCAATCCGCCAGCGCAGCCAAGCCAGACCCGGAAGTACTGCTGCTCGAAGTCTATAAGGATCTCGGCGCCAATCGCCTGCGCCAGGCGCAGGCCAAGGCCGATGCTCTGGTAGCGGCCTACCCGACCTTTCGCCTTGGGCAACTGATCCGCGGCGACTTGCTGCTGCTGCATACCCGGCCGATTTCCACCTTGGGAGCAGCGTCCAACGCGCCAGAGGATAAGCTGAAGAATTTGCGGGACGAGGCGAGGGCACGCCTGAAATGGCTGAAGGAGAAGCCCGACCGCAACCTGGTGCCGCGTCCGGTTCTGCAATTGCGCGATGACCAGAAGCAGGTGCTGGTGGTCGATGCCAAACGTTCGCGCCTTTATGTTTATGAAAACCAGCGCGGCCGCCTGAAATTCAGCACCGACTATTACATCAGCCAGGGCAAGCTCGGCATCAACAAGCTCAAGGAAGGCGACCAGCGCACTCCTGTCGGCGTGTACTACATCACGCAACGGGTGCCTGGCGTCAAACTGCCGGATTTCTACGGCACCGGCGCCTTGCCGATCAATTATCCAAACGAATGGGACAAGCTGAACGGCCGCAGCGGCTCGGGAATCTGGCTGCATGGCGTGCCCAGCGACAGTTACAGCAGGCCACCGCTTTCTTCCGATGGTTGCGTGGTGTTGACCAATACGGATCTGAATGAACTGTACCAATCCGTCGAAGCCGGCAAGACTCCGGTGGTGATCGCCGATCATGTGGAATTTGTCAGCCGGGCCAAGCTGGAAAGCGAGCGCAGTCTCGCCAACCGGCTGGTCAGTGAATGGCGCCGGGATATGGAAAGCCGCGATGCAGCCAGAGTTATGGCCAACTATTCGCGCCATTACAAGCCGGAACGGGGCGAAAGCCTGCAAACCCTGAGCGGCAAATATGAAAAAATCCTCAAGGGTGTGAAAAGCATTTCAATGCAAATTAAGGATGCCACTTTCTTCCTGTATCCGGGGCGAGACGACCTGATCGTCAGCACCTTTACCCAGGAAACGGCCATAGGCAAAAGCCGCAATTCCGTACGCAAGCGCCAGTACTGGGCCAGGGAAGGCGGGCATTGGAAAATCATCTCGGAAAACAATCTGTAGTCATCCCGGGGCGTCTGTCTCGTACGAAAGTGAAACGGCCGCCACTCGCGGCTGTTTTCTTTTGTCTTCCCTTTCGGCACAATCAGGATTATTCTTAAAGCAGGCTCATTCACTCATGAGAGGGCATTATGGCGATCCAGGTCCTCCCCCCTAGCGCTGGCGACAAACCCCATGTCCCAGCCTTTTTCATGGCGCGCCAACCGATTCTGGATCGGCATCAGGAAGCGGTCGCCTTTGATCTGTCGTTTTTTTCCGCGAACAGCCAGGCTGACGCCGCCGCCAGTGACCGCATGACCGACGCCATCCTGGCGCATCTCGTTGAACTGGACATGCTCAAGGTGGTTGGCGAATTGCGCGGCTTTGTCGATCTTCCGATGCACGACCTGATGAGCGATGTGTTGCAACACATTCCGCGATCCAAATTCATTTTCAATCTCCGTGACAGAATTGCAGCGACCGAGGAGGCGCTGGAACGGCTTAACCAACTGACCGGGCATGGCTTCATGTTTGCCCTGGATGGCGCCATGGAGGACGGCGAAAGCCTGCGGAAGCTGATGCCGCTTGTTGAAGTGATCAGATTTGATTTGCGCAAACACACGCTCGAACAGCTGGTCCAGTTGACGTCCCAGCCGCAATTCGGCAACAAGAAACTGTTGGCTGAAAACGTCGATACGCTGGCCCAGTTCGAAGCTTGCCTGGCGCTTGGCTTCGATTACGTTCAAGGGTATTACTTTACCCGGCCAGCCATTGATCCGGAACGCGAGCTGGTGCCTTCGCAGGCGGCGATCATTGAAATCATCGCCCTGATTTCCAGTGATGCCGACAGCACCGAGATCGAGAGCCGGATCAAGCGTGACGTATCCCTGGGACTTAACCTGCTGCGGCTGGTAAATACCGCTGCGGTCGGCACTCACCGCATCGATTCGCTGCGCCAGGCAGTGATGGTCCTGGGGCGCAAGCAATTGGCAAGCTGGCTGCAGGTAATGCTGTATGCCCAGACCAGGGGAAACACTCCCAGCGCCAAACCCTTGCTGATGCTGGCTACGACGCGCGGCAAGTTGCTGGAATTGATCGCGCTGCGTCACCGCCCCGGCAATCGCGGCATTGCCGATGCCGCTTTCACGGTGGGCATCATGTCGCTGATGGACACCCTGTTCGGCATGCCGATGGCGGACATCGTCCGGCAAATCCCGGTGGTCGAGGAAATCGGCGAGGCCTTGCTAGAACGTTGCGGATATTACGGCGACTTGCTGGTCCTGGCGGAAGCGATTGAGCGGCGCGAAGGCGCTGCCATGCTGCTGCCGATGCTGGAAAAATTTCACATGGACAGCGGCGACTTGTTTCTGCTGCAGGCGGAAGCTTTTGAATGGAGCAATAACGTTACGCAAGCCATGCATCCTTGACTGACGTTTGCTTGCAATTGCTGCTGTAAAAACAAAGGCTTCCTTGCGGAAGCCTTTGTTTTTACAGCACTTAATTTTGGTAGGCCGTGCGGGATTCGAACCTGCGACCAACGGATTAAAAGTCCGCTGCTCTACCAGCTGAGCTAACGACCCGAANNAATTCCAGCTGACAGGTAGCGATGTTCAACATGGCATCAGGCGCTTTCGGATGATCGGGAAACTTCTTCACGAGCGCCTGCTGCACCGCGATGGCATTGCGATAATCGCGCAGCGCATAGTAGCTATTGCCCAGCATATACTGGGCATTGGCTGCATAACCCGAATCCGGGTAGCGCTTGCCGAAATCGGCCAATGCCGCAGCTGCTGACTTGTAGTCCCCCCCGTTGAACGCCGCCACAGCAGCATCGTAGGATTTTTGCTCGGCAGGATCGACGCTGATTTCCTTGCCATCGATATTCACGCGCTGCGGTTCCAGCTTGCGCAGGCGGTTATCGAGATCCACGTAAAAATCCTTCTGGCGCTGCTGAGCATTGGCCAGATCATTGCTCAGTACTTCGATCTGGCCACGTAGCCTGGCGATTTCCTGGCGCAACTGCTCATTCTGGCTGGCCAGATCGAGCATGCTTTTCTGGCTTGCCTTGCTATCCAGGAGTACAGCGTTCTCTTTCTGGGAAGCCTCGAATTTGGCGCGCAGGTCCAGGATGGCCTTGCGTGCCTCATCGTCGCCGAACAGCGCGGCATGCGCGGGCAGCGGCGCCAGGGAAGCTGCCGCCAGGCAGGCGGCAGCAAGAACGGGAGAGACTAGCTTTTTCATTATTGGTAGGCCAGATCGGCGCGGCGGTTTTCAGACCAGGATGCTTCGTCGTGGCCTTCTGCCTTCGGCTTTTCCTTGCCAAACGAAACTGCTTCCATCTGTGCGTCGGAAACGCCCAGCAGGGACAGCGACTTGCGCACGGCTTCAGCACGCTTCTGGCCGAGCGCCAGGTTGTACTCGCGACCGCCGCGTTCGTCGGTATTGCCCTGGATGACCACTTTGCGGCCCTTATTGGCGCTCAGGTACTTGGCGTGCGCTTCGACCACCGGCTGTGCTTCAGCCTTCAGCACGTAGCTGTCGAAGTCAAAGTAAAAGCTGCGCTGCGCCAGCGCGCCTTTGGCGTCCTTCAGCGGATCGGTGGACTGGGTGTCGACGGTGCCGACGGTGCGGCTGCCATCACCTTGGGTCGTATTGGCGCCGCGGTCTTCGATCGGGGCCTTGTCGTTCAGCGGGGTGGACGAGCAGGCAGCCAGCGCCAGGGCGCTGCACAGGATCAGGGCGGATGAAGATAGTTTTTGCATGAGAAAGCTCCTTGCTTTGTGGGTGGAATTAATTCTTTATTTCATGAACGGGCCCCAGGAGGGCTCGCGAATGTCGCCTGCCTGGGTGCTCAACCGATACCGGGTGCGGCCGTCGACCGACACCACCGCCAGCGCGCCGCGGCGGCCGGATTCGGTCGCATACATGATGTATTTGCCGTTAGGAGAAAAACTGGGCGATTCGTCGCTGGCTGATTCGGAGAGGCGCAATTCCTGGCCGTTGGCCAGATCCATCGTATACAGCTGGAAGCGGCCCTCGCGGCGCGAGATATAGGCCAGCGTCTTGCCGTCCGGGGAAATGCGAGGACTGATGTTGTAACTGCCTTGGAAGGTCACGCGCTGCGCCTCGCCGCCGCTGGCCGGCATGCGATAGATCTGCGGCCCGCCGCTGCGATCGCTGGTGAAATAGATGCTCTGGCCATCGGCCGAGAACTGTGGCTCCGTATCGATGCCGTTGGTATGCGTCAGGCGGCGCAGGCCGCTGCCGTCGGCATTCACCATATATATCTGTGTCAGGCCGTCACGCGCCAGGGCGATCGCCAGCCGGCTGCCGTCCGGCGACCAGGCCGGCGCCGAGTTGCTGCCCTTGTAGTTAGCCACCACGGTACGCTGGCGGGTCACCAGGTCTTGCACGTACACCACCGGCTTCTTCTTCTCGAAGGAGACATAGGCGACTTTCGTGCCGTCCGGCGACCAGGACGGCGAGATGATCGGCTCGTTGGAGCGCAGCGCCACGTGCACGCCTTCGCCGTCGGCGTCGGCGACTTCCAGGCGGTATTCCTTGCCGGCCTTGGTCACATAGGCGACACGGGTGGCAAACGCGCCGCGCACGCCCAACAGCTTCTCGAAAATGTCATCGGCGATCTTGTGCCCCGCCAGCCGGGTGAATTGCGGCTGCACCGCCATGGCCAGGCCGGAAAGCTGGGATGCCGCAAGCGTGTCGAGCAGCTTGTAACGCACGTCGAAGCGGCCGTCGGCCAGGCGCTGCACGCTGCCTACCACCAGGGCATTGGCGCCGCGCGATTTCCAGTCGGCGAATTTGACCGGGGTCGTTTCCGAGATCGCCACGCCGGTATCGATGATCCTGAAGTATCCGCTGCGGGCCAGGTCGGCCTTGATGACGGCGCTTACCTGCTGCGGCGCCAGGCCTTCATCGGCAAAGGCGGCAATCGCGATCGGAATCTGGTTGGCGCCGACGCCGGAAATTTCAACGCGCAGCTGGGCATGTGCAGCAGTTGCGGCAAGCAGGCCGAGCAGGGCGGCGAAGCGGACGAATTTAACGCGGAAGAAATGTATATTCATCATGGCTTACTGTTCTTTCGGTCGATGGATCACTGGAAAGCCCGAGGGTACGGTGCCGGATTTGTCGGCCGGGTAGGGCGCGGATAGTTCGATTGCCCGTCGCACCGCCTCATCGAATGCGGGAATGCCGGAGGATTTTACCTTGCGCGGGGTGCCGCGCAGCGAGCCGTCCGGGAAAAGCTGCACATCATATTCGACGGCAGGATTGCCCTGCAAATCAGGTGGAATGGCAAATGCCGTATTCGACTTGATCTTCGCCGCCACCTTGCCTGCATAGCTGGGATCGCCGCGCATACCCTGGGATTTGGCCGCGGTGCCGGTGCCGCCGCTGCCAGCGGGGCCGGCAAAATTTTTCTGCGTGTCCTTGCGCATTTGCGCCAGCAGCTTGGCATCCAGGGCTTCCTGCCGTTTTCGCTCGACTTCGGCTTTTTCTTTCCTGGCTAGCTCTGCCTTCTGCTTTTCAAGCGTGGCCTTTTCCTTTTCCAGGGCGAGTTGCTTTTCCTTTTTCTCTTTTTCCGCCAGCGCCTTCTTCTCTTTCTCCGCCTGTTCTTTTTCCTCTTTCAGGCGTGCCAGCCGTTCTTCCTCTTCCCGCTTGGCTTTTTCCTTTTTCTTTCGTTCCTGCTCAAGCGCGATATCGGGTTTTTCCACAGGAGCTTTGACCGCGGGTTTCGGCTCGGGCTTGGCAACCGGCTCAGGCTCCGGCACAGGTTTGCGCGCCGGCTCTGGTTCCGGCAGCGGCTCAGGCTCTGCCTGTTTCGGCGCAGCGTCCTTGGTCTGCATATCCCAGACTTCAGCCTCGATCGCCACCGGGGTTTCGCTCTGCCAGCGGATACCGATCCACAAAAAGGCAAACAGCGCCGCATGCACCGCCACCGCCAGCGCGATGGCGCGCCAGCGGCCTGGTTCCTGCGGGACGGAATACGGAGTCGGGTCAGCCATGTTGCCTGTTTACCTGGTTGCCAGTCCTACGCGCGAAATGCCGATTTTCTTCGCTTCGGAGAGCACCTGGATCACTTCGTCGTACTTGATCTCCTTGTCGGCGGCGACCATCACCGGCATGTCGGGGTGCGTCGCATGCAGATCGCGCAAGGTGCCGATCAGTTCGGCGCGGCTGGCGACGGTCACGCTTTGCGCTGCGCCTGACTTGGCGCCGCCGATTTTCACGGTCGCCGCCGCATCCTGCTTCAGCGACACCTGGATATATTCCGACGGCGGCTGGGCCGACTTGCCGGCGGTCGGCAGGTTGATCACGCTCGGATCGACCATCGGCGCCGTCACCATGAAAATCACCAGCAAGACCAGCATCACGTCAATGTAGGGCACTACATTGATTTCAGACTTGAACTTGCGGCTGCGGCCGCCGCGCATCGACCCGGAAAACGATGAAGCCATGGATGTATCCCCTTAACGGACCTGCCGTTGCAGGATGTTCGAGAATTCCTCGATGAAGCTTTCGAAGCGGATCGCCAGCCGGTCGATATCGTGCGAATAACGGTTGTAAGCCACCACTGCAGGAATCGCCGCAAACAGGCCGATGGCCGTGGCGATCAGCGCTTCGGCAATGCCCGGCGCAACCGCTGCCAGGGTCGCCTGCTGCACATTGGCCAGGCCGCGGAAGGAATTCATGATGCCCCAGACCGTGCCGAACAGGCCGACGTAAGGCGACACTGAACCGACCGAAGCAAGGAAGGCCAGGTGTGATTCCAGCGCGTCCATCTCGCGCTGATAGGCTGCGCGCATGGCGCGCCGGGCGCCGTCGATCAGGATGTTGGCATCGCCCCCGCCCTTGCCGGCCAGCGATGCCTTGGTCTTGTTGAACTCAGCCATGCCGGCCTCGAAAATCCGTTCCAGCGCGCCGCTCTCGCCTGCGCTGCGGCGACGGCTCGAAACAGCATCTTCATACAGCGTGTTCAGATTGCCGCCCGCCCAGAAAGTCCGTTCGAATTCCTCGGTTTGCGTTTTGGCGCCCCTGATGGCGAACAGCTTGCGGAAGATATAAGTCCAGCTCATCAGCGACACGGCGGCCAGCAGCAGCATGACCAGCTGGACCAGCAGCGAAGCATTGGTGATCAGGGTAAGAAAAGAAAGGTCTTGTGCGACTGTCATAAGAACGTCGGAGCGGATGATCGGATTTGAATGGAATGCTTAAAAATAATTATGCAGATGCGCGGGCACCGCCGCGCGTCGCTACAGAACGTACAACAATTTATTGGGCGCCATGCAGTTTTGACCGGATATGGTCTGGAATCTGGCAAGGGCGGAAACTCTCCTTGCTCACGCAAACCACGGTAACCATCCCATCCGCCAGCAAAGTGGCTTGCTCCCCTTCGATGCGCCATGCTTCTTGTCTGATTTGCATGGATGCACCACCTAAGCGTTCGACCACAACAACTAATTTCAGTTCGTCATCAAGTTTTGCGGGAGCAAAATATTCAATTGCCGCCTTTTTGACGACAAACAATATGCCCACCGTATCAAGCAATGCATGTTGGCTATAACCCAGAGAACGCAGCCATTCGGTACGGGCTCGCTCGAAGAATTTCAGGTAATTTGCATAAAAGACGATGCCACCCGCATCGGTATCTTCGTAATAGACACGTACGGGCCAATTGAATTTGTTGTCGGAATTCATGCTTTGAAAATACTTGCTGGAATCAGGAGGATCATGACTGAGCCGGCAAATCCCGTTTGATGGCAAAAGGAGCAAATCCCTGGCATGTCGGCATCATCTCGATATGGTTGATGTTGACATGCGCCGGCAGGCTGGCCACCCAGAATGCAGCTTCCGCCACATCGGCGGATGTCAGCGGCATGGTGCCTTCATATACTTTCGCGGCCGCCGCGTCATCGCCGCGCAAGCGCACATTGGAGAACTCGGTGCCGCCTGACAGGCCGGGAGCAATATTGGTCGCGCGTACGCCCGTGCCGGCCAAGTCTCCGCGCAGGTTACGGGTAAATTGGTCGACAAACGCCTTTGTTGCGCCATATACGTTGCCGCCAGGATAAGGATAAGTGCCGGCGATCGAGCCGATATTGATGATGGTGCCGCTGCCGCGCGCCACCATTTCTGGCAAGAGCAGGCGGGTCATGGTGACAAGACCCTTGCAATTGGTCTCGATCATGGTTTCCCACTCGTCCAGCGAGGCAAGCTGCGCCGGCTCCACTCCCAATGCCAGGCCGGCATTATTGATCAGAACATCGATTGGACGCCATTCGGCAGGCAAGGCCGCAAGCGCGGCGGTGATGGAAGACTTGCTGGTGACATCCATGACAAGCGGCAATACCGCTGCGCCTAATTCCCGGGCCAGGACGTCCAATCGATCGCGGCGACGGCCGGTGGCAATCACCTTGTGGCCATGTCGCGCAAACCTGCGCGCCATTTCCTCGCCGAAGCCGGAAGTGGCGCCTGTAACAAAGACAATCATCACTATCCTTTTGAATAACTGTTTATTATAGGCAAAAATGTGAAGGGCTGCTTGATTTGACGCGGCATGCCCCCGCGTTGCTGTGTAGACGAGTCTGCCGTACGCCAGACTGCCGCCAGCGCTGCGATAGGCGGGGCAAATCGCGAGATTCTTGCTCAAATCAAGGGCTTATCATACAATTTATGACCATTTCATCTCACGTGACTGGCGAAAAACCGGGATCCGCATTCCGGCGACAAGGTGGAGATCCACCGGGGAACGTGAGATTTCTTCCGCCGTTCGCCTGGGCAGCCCCAAATGGAAAGCACGACTGAGGCTGCCTGTCATTTCCCATTGGCCCTCATTCGATTGAGCCCAGGCACTTTGAATTAATCGATTGGAGTAATTTCATGTTCGCAAAAGACCACACCATTGCCAAGGTCGATCCAGAACTTTGGTCGGCCATCCAGCAGGAAAACACTCGCCAGCAAGACCATATCGAGCTGATCGCGTCGGAAAACTACACTTCGCCGGCCGTGATGGAAGCCCAGGGCTCGCAACTGACCAATAAATACGCCGAAGGCTATCCCGGCAAGCGTTACTACGGCGGCTGCGAGTATGTCGACAAGGTCGAAACCCTGGCGATCAACCGCCTGAAGGAATTGTTCGGCGCCGAAGCCGCCAACGTGCAGCCCAACTCCGGTTCGCAAGCCAACCAGGGCGTGTTTTTCGCAGTGCTGAAACCCGGCGACACCATCATGGGCATGTCGCTGGCCGAAGGCGGTCATCTGACACATGGCATGGCGCTGAATATGTCCGGCAAATGGTTCAATGTCGTTTCCTACGGTCTGAACGAAAAAGAAGAGATCGACTACGACGCCATGGAGCGCCTGGCGCGCGAGCACAAGCCCAAGCTGATCATCGCCGGCGCTTCCGCTTATGCGCTGCGCATCGATTTCGAACGCTTCGCCAAGGTCGCCAAGGAAGTCGGCGCCTACTTCATGGTTGACATGGCACACTATGCCGGCCTGATCGCCGCCGGCGTCTATCCGAACCCCGTGCCGTTCGCCGATTTCGTCACCTCGACTACGCACAAATCCCTGCGCGGTCCACGCGGTGGCGTGATCCTGATGAAGGCCGAGCACGAGAAGGCCATCAATTCTGCGATTTTCCCGGGTATTCAGGGGGGGCCGCTGATGCACGTCATCGCCGGCAAGGCTGTGGCTTTTCAGGAAGCGCTGTCACCTGAATTCAAGGCTTACCAGCAGCAAGTCGTGAAGAACGCCGATGCCCTGGCCAAGACCCTGACCGAACGCGGCCTGCGCATCGTCTCCGGCCGCACTGAATCGCACGTGATGCTGGTTGACCTGCGTCCGAAGGGCTTGACCGGCAAGGAAGCCGAAGCCATTCTCGGCGCCGCGCACATCACCTGCAACAAGAACGGCATCCCGAACGATCCGCAGAAGCCTTTCGTCACTTCCGGCATCCGCTTGGGCAGCCCGGCCATGACCACGCGCGGCTTCAAGGAAGCTGAAGCTGCCAAGGTCGGCCATCTGATCGCCGACGTGCTGGACAATCCGCAAGACGCCGCGACGATCGAGCGCGTCAAGGCTGAAGTCAAGAAATTGACCGACGCATTCCCTGTCTACGCGAAGTAATTCGCGTCATGGCGTCTTCGCATCTGTCCCGGGCGAAGACGCCATTCAGGCAGGTTTATCGATGTGAAATGATCAAAACGAGCTTCGCGCGATGAAATGTCCGTTCTGCCACCACGAAGAGACGCAAGTCCTTGATACCCGGGTATCGGAAGAGGGCGATTCGATTCGCCGTCGCCGCCGCTGCACCTCTTGTGACAAGCGCTTCACCACTTATGAGCGCATCGAACTGGCGATGCCGGTCATCGTCAAGAAAAACGGCAGCCGCACCGAATTCGACTCCTCCAAACTGCGCGCCAGTTTCATGCTGGCCCTGCGCAAGCGCCCGGTATCCGCGGAAGCCGTCGATGCGGCTATCCACAGGATCGAAGAAAAATTGCGGTCCAGTGGCGAGCGCGAAGTCATGTCCAATCATGTCGGCGAGCTGGTCATGCGGGAATTGAAGCGCATGGACAAGATTGCGTATATCCGTTTTGCATCTGTCTACAAGAGTTTCGAAGACATAACGGAATTCCAGGATGCGATCGCCGAGGTCCACCAGGATCGCAAGCCAAACGGCAAGTAAGAGTTAGCCTGGCGACGAGCAGGAGCTTGGCGAGCGCAATGAAGTCATGGGTGGCGCGCACGTATGTTCGGCAAGCCGCACCAAAATAATGATCGAAAGAGGTAGACGGAATGCCGCAGAAGCCGCATAATGCTGCCTCTTCGTTGCTGCAGTCGGGTCGTCAGGCCGGACAAAATGACGAAGGATGAGAAGTTGGTTTTGGAAGTTCGTCACACGTCCTCCAGCAGTACCTTCCCTCAGCAAAACCGCTACCCCGGCCTGGCCGGTGTTCATGGTTTTGTTAAGCCAGTAGGCTTGGGGTGGGGAAGTTGGCCGGGATGTCGGGTCAGTAAATGCCCCGGCGCAGCGTGGGGCGGTGCTGAAAGAAAGGTAAAATTTCTGAAAGCGCGCTTGACGAAAACTTCGAAACGCTGCATAATCTCGTTTCTCTGCTGCTGACGAACACAACGCTTCGCGGCGACGCTGATAAAACGGCGGAGCA
>DPRS01000051.1 GCA_003537575.1 Oxalobacteraceae bacterium | reverse complement strand
GCCTTCAAGGCTGCCAGCGAACACAAGGGCCAGCCGACCGTGTTGCTGGTCAAGACCATCAAGGGCTTCGGCATGGGCAAGTCGGGCGAGGCGCGCAATACCGCGCACCAGACCAAGAAGCTCGACGACCAGGCCGTGCGGGAAATGCGCGACCGCTTCAATATTCCCATCCCGGACGACAAGCTGGCCGAAATCCCGTTTTTCAAGCCGGCCGACGATGCGCCGGAAATCAAGTACCTGCATGAGCGGCGCCAGGCGCTGGGCGGCTATCTGCCGCAGCGGCGCATGAAAGCGGATGAAAAATTGCCGGTGCCGGAACTGGCGGCATTCAAGGCCGTGCTGGACCCGACTACGGAAGGCCGCGAGATTTCGACCACCCAAGCCTACGTGCGCATCATCACGACGCTCTTGCGCGATCCTAACCTGAGCCAGCGCCTGGTGCCCATCCTGGTCGACGAATCGCGCACCTTCGGCATGGAAGGGCTGTTCCGCCAGATCGGCATCTACAGCCAGCAGGGCCAGCTGTACGAGCCGGTGGACCGCGACCAGGTGATGTACTACCGCGAGGACAAGGCCGGCCAGATCCTGCAGGAAGGCATCAACGAGGCGGGCGGGATGAGCTCGTGGATTGCGGCGGCGACCTCGTATTCGAGCAACAACCGCATCATGATCCCGTTCTTCACCTACTATTCGATGTTCGGCCTGCAGCGCGTCGGCGATCTCGCCTGGGCTGCCGGCGACATGCGCGCGCGCGGTTTCCTGATGGGCGGCACCGCTGGCCGCACCACGCTGAACGGCGAGGGCCTGCAGCACGAGGATGGCCACAGCCACGTGCTGGCCGCGACCATTCCGAACTGCCTTCCGTACGATCCGACTTTCGCCCACGAAGTGGCGGTGATCATCCATGATGGCCTGAAGCGCATGGTGGAAAAGCAGGAGGATGTGTTTTATTACATCACCATCATGAACGAGAACTACAGCCACCCGGGCCTGAAGGAAGGCCAGGAGGAAAACATCCTCAAGGGGTTGTACCTGCTGCAGGAAGGCGAGGCCGGCCTGAAGCACCGCGTGCAGCTGATGGGCTCGGGCACCATCCTGCGCGAATCCATCTTCGCCGCCGAACTGTTGAAGAACGACTGGGGCATCGCCGCTGATGTCTGGTCGGCGCCATCGCTCACCCTGCTGGCGCGCGACGGCCAGGATGTCGAGCGCTGGAACATGCTGCATCCGACAGAGCAGCCGCGTGTGGCGCATGTGACGCAATCGCTGCAGGGCAGCAAGGGGCCGATCATCGCGACCACCGATTACATGCGCACTTTCGCCGAGCAGATCCGCGCCTTCATGCCGAAGGGCCGCAACTACAAGGTGCTCGGCACCGACGGTTTCGGCCGCTCCGACACCCGTACCAAGCTGCGCGAATTCTTCGAGGTCAACCGCTACTTCATTACGGTAGCGGCATTGAAGAATCTGGCCGACGAGGGCGCCATTTCGGCATCGGTGGTGGCGCAGGCGATCGCCAAGTACGGCATCAATCCGGAAAAAGCCAATCCGGTCACTGTCTGATCAAGCATCGTACCCATGAAAACCGCCTTCCCCACTGGGGGAAGGCCACTCACCAATAAAAAGTTTCCTCTCCTTCAAGGGGAGGGAAAACGGAGCGAAAACTATGAGCATGATGGAAATCAAGGTACCGGACATTGGCGACTTCAAGGAAGTAGAAGTCATTGAATTGCTGGTCAAACCGGGCGACACGGTGAAGGCGGAGCAGTCGCTGGTCACGGTGGAGTCGGACAAGGCAAGCATGGAAATCCCGTCGAGCCATGCCGGCGTGGTGAAAGAGTTGAAGGTCAAGCTGGGCGACAAGATAGCGGAAGGCTCGGTGCTGCTGGTGCTGGAAGCGCAGGAAGGGGCGGCTGCTCCCGCTGCTGGCGCAGCGCCGGCTGCCGCGGCAGCGACGCCAGCCTCCGCGCCTGCATCCACACCCGCGCCGGCGGCTGCGCAAGCTGCTCCCGCGCCTGCCGCGCCAGCTCCGCTGCCGGCTGTGCAGCCGCAGCCGACCATGGCATTCGCCGCAGGCGGCGCCGTCACGCCAGCTGCCGGACACAAGCCGCATGCCTCGCCATCGGTGCGCAAATTTGCGCGCGAGCTGGGAGTCGACCTGGCGCGTGTCGCCGGCAGCGGTCCCAAGGGTCGCATCGTGCAGCAGGATGTGCAGGCTTACGTGAAATCGGTCGTCGCCGGCGGCCTCCCGGCCGCAACCGGAGCTGCTGCGGCAGGCGGCGCAGGAGTGAACCTGCTGCCGTGGCCGTCGCTGGACTTCTCGAAGTTCGGCGCCACCGAGGTGCAGCCGCTCTCGCGCATCAAGAAGATCAGCGGCCCCAACCTGCATCGCAACTGGGTGATGATCCCGCATGTCACGCAATTCGACGAGGCCGACATCACCGAGCTGGAAGAATTCCGCAAATCGAGCAATGCGGCTCTCGCCAAATCCGGCAAGGGTGACAAGATCAAGCTGACCATGCTGGCCTTCGTCATCAAGTCCTGCGTCGCCGCGCTCAAGCAGTTCCCGGCCTTCAATGCCTCGCTCGATGAAAAGGGCGAGAACCTGATCCTCAAGCAGTATTACCACATCGGTTTTGCCGCCGATACGCCGAATGGCCTGGTGGTGCCGGTCATCAAGGACGCCGACAAGAAAGGCATTGCGCAGATCGCCGAGGAAATGGGCTCGCTGTCCGCGCAGGCGCGTGACGGCAAGCTGAAACCCGCCGACATGCAGGGCGCCAGCTTCACCATTTCGTCGCTGGGCGGCATCGGCGGCACAGCTTTCACGCCGATCATCAATGCGCCGGAAGTGGCGATTCTGGGCCTGTCGCGCTCGGCCATCAAGCCGGTGTGGGACGGCAAGCAGTTCGCGCCGCGCCTGATGCAGCCGCTGTCGCTGTCGTATGACCATCGCGTCATCGACGGCGCCATGGCGGCGCGCTTCACGGTTTACCTGGGCGAGGTGCTGGCCGACATGCGCAAGACCCTCTTGTGATTTTTCGCGACCCTGCCAAGGAGATCCCGCATGACTACTTGCGTCGTCGTCAAGAAGGGTAAGCAGGTGGCGATTGCCGCCGATTCGCTGGTCACGTTCGGCGATACCCGTCTGTCGAACGCCTATGAAGCCAACCGCAAGATTTTTCGGGTCGGCGAATCCTACATTTCCCTGGCCGGCACCGCCGCGCATTTTCCAGTGATGCGCAAGCTGCTGACCGAGATGGGCGAGGATTGTCGGCTGAGTAGCCGCGAGGAAGTGTTCGAGACTTACTCGAAAGTGCACCAGATCTTGAAGGAAAACTATTTTCTGAATACCAAGGAAGACGAGGACGACCCTTACGAGTCGTCGCAGATAACGTCCCTGATCGTCAATCCTTACGGCATCTTTGGCGTGTACTCGTATCGCGAGGTATTCAGCTTCGACCGTTTCTGGGGCATCGGCAGCGGCCGGAATTTCGCCCTCGGAGCCATGTATGCGATCTACGAGCAGGATCTCGATGCCCGTGAGATTGCCCTGATCGGCGTGCAGGCGGGCGTCGAATTCGACAAGAGTTCGGCGGCGCCTTGCCAGGTCTACAGCCTCGAACTGAAACAACAATAAATCCCTGACCGGAGTACAAATTATGAGCATGATGGAAATCAAGGTGCCGGACATCGGCGACTTCAAGGAAGTGGAAGTCATCGAGTTGCTGGTCAAGCCGGGCGACACGGTGAAGGTGGAGCAGTCGCTGGTGACGGTGGAGTCGGACAAGGCGAGCATGGAAATCCCGGCCAGCCATGCCGGCGTGGTGAAAGAGTTGAAGGTCAAGCTGGGCGACAAAATAGCGGAAGGCTCGGTACTGCTGGTGCTGGAAGCGCAGGAGGGAGCTGCGGCTCCGGCCGCTGGCGCAGCGCCGGCTGCCGCGGCAGCGACGCCAGCCTCCGCGCCTGCACCGGCACCCGCTGCGGCGGCCCCGGCGGCGCAAGCCGATGCCGCGTCTGCTGCACCGGCGCCGGCCGCCGCAAGCTTCACCGGCAAGGCTGATGTCGAATGCGACACCCTGGTATTGGGCGCCGGCCCCGGCGGCTATACCGCCGCTTTCCGCGCCGCCGACCTCGGTCAGAAAGTCGTGCTGGTGGAACGCTATGCGAGCCTGGGTGGCGTGTGCCTGAATGTCGGCTGCATTCCCTCGAAAGCCCTGCTGCACGCGGCCAAGGTAGTCACCGAAGCCGAGGAACTGAGTCATTCCGGCGTCAAATTCGGCAAGCCGGAAATCGATATCGATGCCTTGCGCGGCTGGAAGGAAGGCGTGATCAGGAAGCTGACCGGCGGCCTGTCCGGCCTGGCCAAGGCGCGCAAAGTGCAGGTGGTAACGGGCAAGGGCGCTTTTTCTTCGCCGAATACCCTGAACGTGGAAACGCCCGAAGGCAGCAAGACCATCGCTTTCCGCCATGCGATCATCGCCGCCGGCTCCTCGGTGGCGAAGATTCCCGGCTTTCCCTACGACGATCCGCGCCTGATCGATTCCACCGGCGCGCTGGAATTGCGCCAGATCCCCAAGCGCATGCTGGTGATCGGCGGCGGCATCATCGGCCTGGAAATGGCTTGCGTATATGACGCCCTGGGCAGCAAGGTTACCGTGGTGGAGTTTGCAGACGGCCTGATCCCGGCGGCCGACCGCGACATCGTCAAGCCGCTGCAAAAGCGCATCGAGAAACGCTATGAAGCGATCTACCTGAAGACCAAGGTGACCAGGCTGGAAGCGAAGCCGGAAGGCTTGCTGGCGACTTTTGAAGGTGCCGAAGGCAACAGCAGCGCGCCCAAAGAGCCGCAACTCTACGACATGGTGTTGCTGGCGGTAGGACGCCGGCCGAACGGTCGCGACATCGCCGCCGACAAGGCTGGCGTAATCGTCAACGAGCGCGGCTTCATCCCGGCCGATCCGCAGCAGCGTACCAATGTGCCGCATATCTTCGCCATCGGCGATATCTGCGGCGACCCGATGCTGGCGCACAAGGCGACCAATGAAGCCAAGGTGGCGGCAGAAGTGATCGCTGGTCACAAGGTGGCTTTCGATGCGATGACGATTCCTTCGGTTGCCTACACCGACCCGGAAATCGCCTGGATGGGCGTGACCGAGACCGAAGCCAAGGCCAAGGGCATTCCTTATGAAAAGGCGGCCTTCCCCTGGGCAGCGTCAGGCCGCGCCCTGGCGATGGGGCGCGATGATGGCGTCACCAAGCTGCTGTGGGACCCGGAAACGAAACGCATCATCGGCGCCGGCATCGTCGGCGTGAATGCCGGCGAACTGCTGGCCGAGACGGTGCTGGCGATGGAAATGGGCGCCGACCTGGAAGACCTGGCGCTGACCGTGCATGCGCATCCGACCCTGTCGGAGACGCCCATGTTCGCTGCCGAGATGGGACTGGGCAGCATCACCGACCTTTACGTGCCGAAGAAATAAGCGTTTCACTTTCATTCTTCTCTTTTGCGCGGCCTCGTGGAAAACGGGCCGCGCTTTTTGTTTGTCCCGCCCAAATCGCCTTTTCATCGATATAGTTGGAACCTTTTCGGCTTCCGTTCGTTAAAGCGATACTGCTCATGCGAATCCTCAAGCTCCTCAATGACGACGAATGTGTCACCCGCGCCCAGCAGGGTGAGGGGAAAGCATTTTCGGAATTGGTGTCGCGTTATCAGAATCGCATCTATCGCTTTCTGGTGCGCCTCACGCGCTCGGAGGACGATGCGCTGGAGTTGACGCAAGAAACGTTCTTGCGCGCTTACCAGGGGCTGGAGCGCTGGCGGCCGGACGCGCGCTTCTCGACCTGGCTGTTTCAGATTGCGCGCAATCTCGCATTCGATCTGTTGCGTCGAAACAAGCGCATCGAATTCATCCCGCTGGAAGATGATGATGCCGCAATCGCAACGGGCCCGGAGCCGGATGCTGCGTTCGAGACCGCGCAGCGCTTCCGCCTGCTCGAAGCGGCGCTGGCCAGGCTGCCGGTCGAGCATCGCGAGATCCTGTTGCTGCGGGAGATAGAAGAAATGTCTTATGAAGAGATTTCGGCGGTGCTGGCCATTAATCCGGGCACCGTAAAATCGCGCATCGCCCGGGCGCGCGCTGCCTTGCTCGACCGGGCGCCGCGCCGATTGGAGGAATTGTCATGACTTGTCCTGAACACGATGAGCTGTCTGCCTACATGGATGACATGCTGCCGCCCGGCGAAGGGGAGCGGCTTGCCAGCCATTTGCCGAACTGCCCGATTTGCCGGCAGCGCCTGAATGAGCTGAACGCATTGCGGCTAAGCCTGCGCGAGCTGCCTTCGCCGGCGCTTGGCTTCGATCTTGCGGCGCGCCTCGAGGGGCGCTTGAATTCCGCGTCCTCCCGCAGGCAACCGGCACGTCCGTCCTGGTTCGTCTGGGCGCCTGGCGGCCTTGTGGCGATGATGGGTCTCGCTGCGGGCGTCTGGCTTGGCAGCTTGCTGATCGGTGGCGCCGCCGGCATGCCGTCTTCAACGTTGACACTGCGCGTGTTCGATCCGGTGCCGCCGGGCGGACTGTGCGCCGTCCCCGAACTGTGCAGAGTGACGAAAGGATCGCAATGAACCGTACTGTATGGAAGTGGCTGCTGGCAGCATCACTGTCGCTTAATCTCGGCATCATTGCCGTGGTCCTGATCAATCAGTCGCGTCCGCAACCGCAAGAGAACGCCGCGCAGGCGCCCTTGAACCTGCCGGACTATTTGCAACTGAACGATGCGCAGCGACAGCGCTGGCGACAGCTTGAACCTGATTTTCTGCGCGATATTTCCGCCAACTGGAGCGAGATTCGCCAGCATCGCGAAACGCTGGTAAGGCATATTTTTTCCGCAGCGCCGCAACGCTCGGAGATCGATGCGGAACAAGCCAGGATCGTCGCCTTGCAGGATGCGCAGCAACAGCGCGTCATCGCGCAACTACTGGCGGAACGCGAGCTGCTGAATGAAAGTCAGCGCGCGAAGCTGAAGGACCTGCTGCTGAGCCGCTATGCGCGGGAAGCCACGGAAGAAGAGTTGCTGCATCGCGATTGAATTTGTCCTGCATCGGTAAACCAGACCATGGAACATTTTCGCAAGCCATTCGTTTAAGTGGGTAAGGTCGGGCGATTGCACGGCCGAATCTCTAACCTTGACTGGAGTGCTTCATGAAATCACCGATATATTTGCTGTGCGCCGCGATACTGGCAAATCCTTTAACGACTCTGGCCGCTGAAGATCATCACGGGCATGGCGCCGCTCCTCACAAGATGGAGCTCAATGCCGGCAAGAAGTGGACAACGGATGACCCCTTGCGCCAGGGAATGAACGCCATCAATTTCTCCGCCGCCGCGATGCTGCCCGCTGCCCATGCAGGCAAGGCCACGAATGCGAATTACGATGCGTTCGGTAAGGAAGTCACTGCGCAAGTGACTTACATCGTGCAGAATTGCAAGCTCGATCCCAAGGCAGATGCACAACTCCATACCATCATTGGCGATATCATGGCCGGTGTGGAAATGGCGGAAGGAAAACAGCAAGGAAAGAAACGGTCGACAGGCGTAGTCAAGGTCGCTCAGACGTTGAATACCTATGGCAAGTATTTCGATCATCCCGGCTGGAAACCGGTCGCGCTGCCGCATTAAGAATCAAAGCATTGCCCTTCTTTTCCTGCCAGCTTGCGCGGCATCTTCCGATTGACTGGCCCGTCTGGGACTGTGTGAAGAGAAGGGCAATTCATTCCTCGCCGTTTTTCACGCTAACGGAAAACAGGCAAGTATTGCCCGGCATGGAAAAGGCTTTGTAAATTCTGCAATCCCGTTCGAGGATGCCTGCATCACAAGCGGCCAATCGGCATCGCTATCCCTCTTTTTTCCAGGTTTGACTTCGGCTTCATCCCGCAGTGAAATCTTCAGGCATGGTTTCGGCACATGGTACATGCCTTGCATCGCTCACGACTCGTTCAACGAAGCCGCTTGCTTGGCGATGCGGATCCCTATGTAAAGGATGATTTCATGTTTTCACATAACAAACGCTTACAGTACACAGTAAGAGTAAACGAATCCAACCCAGGGCTGGCGAATCTGATGCTGGAGCAGTTCGGTGGACCGCAGGGCGAACTTGCCGCCGCCATTCGCTATTTCACACAAGCACTGTCTGAAGACGACCCGGGGCGCAAGGACATGCTGCTCGATATCGCCACCGAAGAGCTCAGTCACCTGGAAGTGATCGGCAACATCGTCGCCATGCTCAACAAGGGCGCCAAGGGGCAGATGGCGGAAGGTGTGGATCGCGAGGCAGAACTGTACCGCGCGATCCAGGGCGCCGGTAACGATAGCCATGTCACGCAAGTGCTCTACGGCGGTGGCGCGCCGCTGGTGAATTCGGCCGGCGTACCATGGACCGCAGCCTACATCGATACCATTGGCGAGCCGACCGCCGACCTGCGCTCCAACATCGCGGCGGAGGCCCGCGCCAAGATCGTCTATGAACGGCTGATCAACCTGACCGAGGATCCGGGCGTCAAGGAAGCACTGGGATTCCTGATGACGCGCGAGATCGCCCACCAGAAGTCGTTCGAGAAAGCCCTGTATGCCATTGAGCCCAGCTTCCCTCCGGGCAAGCTGGCAGGCGATCCGCAGTATGCCAGCAAGTATTTCAACATGTCACAAGGCGACGGGGACCTGCGCGGCTCCTGGAACCAGGGCGAACAGTGGGAATACATCGAGAATCGCGATCAGCAATGCGCGGTGGACGGTGGCGCGGGCGATGCCAGCGTCAATTTGAGCAGCGATCAGATGTCCGTGGTCAAGCAAGCCGCGATGCGAACTGCTTCCAATCCGCAGGCCGATCCGACCACGGGCGCGGAACTGGGCGCGTCGGCCGACAGCATTGTCGTGGGGCGCTCCGGGAAGCAGAAAGAACCGGCAAGCGGCAAGCCGCTCCATTAGAGCACGGGCCCAAAGCCGTCAATGCAATCGCTGCGTTTCGTACCTCAGGGTGCGAAACGCATGTGCGCATGTCGTCGCAATGAGAGCTGCCTTCGGCGGCAGACAAGGATAATCGATGCCGCCCCCTGCAGCCGCCAAACCGCTTGAGACAGACCGGGAGCGTTTTCCCGCGGGGGGCGGCGCCGACATGTATCGCAGCATCCGCGTGGCTGAGCATGGACACTGGTTCCGGCGCCTGCTCGGTTTTCTCGGCCCCGGTTACTTGGTGGCGGTCGGCTACATGGATCCCGGCAACTGGGCCACCGACCTGGCCGGCGGCTCCGGCTTCGGCTACGGCTTGCTGTGGATCGTGATGCTGTCGAACCTGATGGCGATCCTGCTGCAAATTCTTGCCGCGCGCCTGGGCATCGCCACCGGCCAGGACCTGGCGCAAGCCTGCCGCGCGCATTATTCGCCGTTCTCGGTGCGCATGCAATGGCTGCTGTGCGAGATCGCGATATGCGCCTGCGACATGGCCGAGGTCATCGGCACCGCCATCGCCCTCAATCTGCTGTTTGGCGTGCCGCTGGTGTGGGGCGTGGCGCTGACGGTGAGCGATGTCCTGCTGCTGTTATGGCTGCAGCAGCGCGGATTCCGTTACCTGGAAGCGATGGTGGTAAGTCTCCTGCTGGTCATTTTCGTCTGCATCGGCATCAACCTGTTCCTGGCCCAGCCGCAGTGGCAAGGCGTCGCCGCCGGCTTCATCCCGAACGCGCAAACCGTCACCGATCCGAAGATGCTTTATCTGGCCATCGGCATCATCGGCGCCACCGTCATGCCGCACAACCTGTACCTGCATTCGTCGACGGTGCAGACGCGGTGCTTTTCCCTCACTTCCGAAGGCAAGCGCGCCGCCATGAAATACGCGACCATCGACGTCGTCACCGCGCTGGTGTTCGCCTTCATGGTGAATGCCGCGATCCTGATCATCGCTGCCGCCGTCTTTCATCGCAATGGCCATGATGTCGCCGAAATCCAGGAAGCTTACCGCCTGCTGGCGCCCTTGCTGGGCGTCAGCGCCGCCAGTTTCCTGTTCGGCCTGGCGCTGCTGGCGTCCGGCCAGAGCTCGACCCTGACCGCCACTCTGGCCGGGCAGATCGTCATGGAAGGTTACCTGAATCTGCGCTTGCCGATGTGGCTGCGCCGGCTGATCACGCGCATGATCGCGGTGGTGCCGGCGCTGATCGTCACCAGCCTGTACGGCGACAGCGGCACCGCCCAGCTGCTGATCTTCAGCCAGGTGGTGCTGAGCCTGCAATTGCCCTTCGCGGTGATCCCGCTGGTGCGCTTTACCAGCGACAAGGCAAAAATGGGGGAATTCGCCAGTCCGCGATGGGTCGTGCGGCTGGCCTGGCTGGTGGCGGGCATCATCGTGGCGTTGAACTGCACGATGCTGATTTCCCTGACGCGCTAGCGCATCAGGGAGTTGCTTTGCTCAAGCCTTGATGCGGGTGATGATTTCCGACAGCATGGTCAGCATCTGGTCGATTTCTTCTTTGCTGACATTCAGCGCCGACATGAAGCGCAACAGGTTGGGGCGCGGCGAATTCAGCAGCAGGCCCACTGGGCCCATCTCGCGCGCCATGTCGACGATCTTCGGACCGATTTCATCGCCCAGGTCCAGCGCGCGCAGCAAGCCTTCGCCGCGCTCGGCGCCCAGGCCATGCTTGGCGGAGAGGTTTTTCAGGCCGCTGCTCAGATAAGCGCCTTTCTCGCGCACCGATTCCATGAAGCCCGGTTCCAGCAAAGCCTTGAGGACGGCAACGCCGACTGCGGTCATCAGCGGGTTGCCGTTATAGGTGCCGCCCTGGTCGCCGGCTTCGAAGCAGGCGATTTCCTCGCGGCAGAGCAGTGCTGCCAGCGGCACGCCGCCGCCGATGCCTTTGCCCAGGGTCATGATGTCCGGGACAATGTTGGAGAGCTGGTAGCCGAACAATTCACCGGTGCGGCCCATGCCGGTCTGCACTTCATCGACGATGAGCAAGACATTGTGGCGCTGGGTCAGCTCGCGCAAGCCTTGCATGAATTCGCGCGTGGCCGGAATGACGCCGCCTTCGCCCTGTACCGGCTCCAGCATGACTGCCACGGTATGTTCGTTGATCAGCTTTTCGACGCTGGCGAGGTCGTTCAGGTCGGCCTTGGGGAAACCCGGCACCTGCGGCGCATAAATGCTGTCCCAGCCCGGCTTGCCGCTGGCCGACATGGTGCCCAGGGTGCGGCCATGGAAGCTGTGCTTGAAGGTGATGATCTCGTAGCGGTTTTCGCCCTGGGCATTCTTGTTGAGCTTGCCCCACTTGCGCGCCAGCTTGATCGCGCCCTCGTTGGCTTCGGCGCCGCTGTTGGCGAAGAAGACGCGGTCGAAGCAGGAATTTTTCGTCAGCAGCGATGCCAGTTCCACCATCGGCTCGTTATAGAAAGCCGGGGAGGGGTTGATCAGCTTTTTCGACTGGGCCACCAAGGCATCCTGGATGCATTGCGGCGAGTGCCCCAGGCAATTCACCGCCCAGCCTTGCAGGTAGTCAAGATATCGCTTGCCTTGATGGTCCGTCAGCCACATGCCTTGTCCCTCGGTAAAGACAAGTTCCGGGCGATTGGTGACATACATCAGGGCGTTGATATCGTACTGGCTGAATTCCATTTGGGGTTCCTCAAGTGGGCTTGGTGAAAATAAAAAACGTCTAATTCAATAATAAAAAAAGCCACAGGATGGTCCTGTGGCTTCAGCGATCGACAAACACTTACGCGCAGGGCATCCGGGCTTCGGGCAGCGGAATGCGGCGTCGCAAAAATTTGGCGTTGGCGTTCATAGCTTGAATATTAAGCCGATTCGCTCAGGGCGTCAAAAAACTTCGCAGTTCATCCCTTGGCCAGGTCCGCTTCGGAGGTAAAGGAGTCGGCGTAGAACTCATCCTCCGGCAAACCGCATTGCGCGATGAAGTCGCGCTGGGCCGAGTCGACCACCACCGGAGCGCCGCAGGCATACACCTGGTAAGCGGACAAATCGGACAAATCCTGCATGACAGCCTGATGGACGAAGCCGGTGCGGCCGCTCCAGCCGTCTTCCGGCAAGGCGTCGGACACCACCGGCACGTAGCGGAAGTTCGGCAGGGTACGGGTCCATTCCTCGCACAGCGCATGCATGTACAGATCTTGCGGACGGCGGCCGCCCCAGTACAGCGTCATCGGCCGCGCAGTCTTCTGGTGGGCGGCATGCTCGATGAGCGCCTTGATCGGCGCAAAGCCGGTGCCGGATGCCAGCAGCACGATTGGCTTGTCGGATTCCTCGCGCAGGAAGAAGGTGCCCAACGGCCCCTCGAAGCGCAGGATGTCGCGCTCCTTCATGGTGTTGAACACGTGGTCGGAAAACAGCCCGCCCGGCATGTGGCGGATGTGCAGGGTGATGTGCTCGTCCAGGTGCGGCGCGTTGGCCATGCTGTAGCTGCGGCGCTTGCCATCCTTGAGCAGGAATTCGATGTACTGGCCGGCGCGGTATTGCAGGCGTTCCGCGGCCGGCAATTGCAGCGCCACCAGCATGACGTCGGCGGAAAGCTTTTCCAGTTTCGCCACGCGGCTAGGCAGTTTCTTGATCGGGAATTCGCCTGCGCCGAGCACTTCGCGCGCCTCGATCACGAGGTCGGACTGCGGTGTGGCGCAGCAAAACAGCGACTGGCCTTGCTCTTCCTCGGCCGGCGTCAGTGTCTTTTCCTGGTGCTTGCCATGAGTAACGGCGCCCTCCAGCACCTTGCCCTTGCAGCTGCCGCAGGCGCCGTTCTTGCAGCCATAAGGCAGGCCGACGCCGGCGCGAATGGCCGCGGCCAGCACGGTTTCGCCTTCGTCACAGGAAAATTGCCGACCGCTCGGCTGTACAGTTACTTGGAAAGTCATACAATTCCGCAAATGAAAAATAAAAATCCGGTGGATCGATTCGCGCGCCATGGCGCGCATGTATTCGGCAAGCCGCGCCTGCTCGTGATCGGCTGCGGCGACGTCGGCATGCGCCTGGTGCCGCTGCTGCGGCAGCGCTTCCGCGTGTTCGCCGTCACCAGCCAGCCGGCGCGACGCGAGGAATTGCGCGCCGCCGGCGCGGTGCCGCTGGTTGCCGACCTCGATAACCCGCACAGCCTGGTCCGTCTGGCCCGCCTGGCGCCGTGGATCGTGCACCTGGCGCCGCCGCAGGCGGAAGGCGAAAAAGATTGGCGAACCCGCAATCTGACCGCCATTCTACCCGACCGCGCGACTCTCGTTTATGTCAGCACGACAGGCGTGTATGGCGATTGCGGGGGGGAGTGGGTGGATGAGATGCGCCCGGTCCGGCCGCAAAACGCCCGCGCGCGGCGCCGGGTGGATGCCGAAACCGTCCTGCGCGGCTGGGCCCGGCGTTCCGGCTCGCGCCTGGCGATATTGCGCGTTCCGGGGATCTACGCCGATAATCGCCTGCCGCTGGATCGGCTGAAAAAAAACATCCCTGCCTTGCTGCCGCAGGATGATGTCCATACCAATCATATCCATGCCGATGATCTGGCGAACATTATCGCCCTGGCCTTGTTCAGGGCACGGCCGTGCCGTGCCTACAATACCGTTGATGACTCCGACATGAAAATGGGGGAGTACTTCGATGCGGTGGCTGACCGTTTTGAGCTGCCGCGTCCGCCTCGCTTGCCGCGCGAGGAATTGCAGCGGATGGTGTCGCCGGTGCTATGGTCGTTCATGCGCGAGTCGCGCCGCCTGGTGAATCTGCGAATGAAGACAGAACTCGATGTGCGCCTGCGCTATCCCGAGGTTCTGCAGGCGCTTCGGCAAATGAAAAATGACTGAATCAAGTTCTTTGCCTGGCTGCTGATGCTGGCTGTGCATCGGCGCTGCAGATCCATCCATCTGTCGAAGAAATTTACAATAAACCATCAAGGAAAATTAATTTTTCTGCAAGTCATTGAAAATTAAACAAAATTTAACAGTGGCATGTTATTTGCTGAAAATGTTGCGGAATCGTTAAGTTCCAATACTAATCTATCTTCCCTTGAAGGTTAAAAATGAAAAAAACACTCCTTGCTTTTGCAGGTGCAATCATTGTGGGCGTAAGCAGCTCGGCCATGGCAGCTTCTGTTGTTATGGAAGGTAATTACGTCAAGACAGCCATCAATGACCGCGGCACTCTGGGCTTCGGCGGCAGCACGACCCCGGGCCTTCTGTACGATCCGACCGGCACCAAGAATTTTGGCGTCAACGACTATCTGACACCGGGTACGCCGTGGGAAATGTTCGCCGTGTCTTCTACCCAATCCGGCCTGCGTACCAACAATAATACCGGTACCGCACAACTGGGCGCTTTCACGATCAACAATCTGAGCGTGGCAGGCGGCCTGCAGCATGTGATCGCCTCCGGCAGCTACGGCGGCCTGTTCAATATCGTCCATGACTATTCCTTCAATGCGACGACCCAGCGCGTCGATATCTCCACGGTTATCACAGCCTTGACCGATCTGACCGCGCTGAAGTTCTTGCGCGCAATTGATCCGGATCCCGATGTCAATACCTTCGGCAGCTTCAGCACCGTGAACGGCCGCGGAACCGGCACCCTGGCCGCGAACGACTGGGTGCATTCGGTCGGCACGCAAACCGGTTTGCCGCTGGGCTTGTATTCGAATTCTTCGATTACTCATAACACCGGCGTGTCTTCAGGCTGGAGCGAGAATCCGGATTATTATCTGGCTGGTAACAACAGTGGCAATGGCGACTATACAATCGGCCTGGCATTCGATATCGGCAACCTGGGCGCCGGTTCTAACGTGTCTTTGAACTATTCCTATGTGATGGGCGGAAGCCTGGACCGCGTGGATGTGCCGCCGGTCGATGTGCCGGAACCGGTTTCGCTGCTGCTGCTCGGCGTCGGTCTGGCTGGCCTTGCCGCCAGCCGCAAGCGCAAGCAAGCCTGATTCACTGGGTTGACTGCATCCCGCCCCGATCCTGTTCAAGCAGGATCGGGGTTTTTATTTGGGCGGATCAATTTGTCAGCGATGCCGTCACCTTCAGCACTTCATCCACGTTCGTCGCGCCTTCGAGGATTTTCAGGGCGCCGGCGATGTGCAAGGGCTTCATGCCATCCGTGATGCTTTGCCGGCGCAGGGCATGGATATCCGTTTCTTCCTTGATCATGCTGGAAAACTTCTGGCTTACCGTCAGCAATTCATACAGGCCGGTGCGCCCCTTGAAGCCGGTCTGGCGGCATTCCGGGCAGCCGACCGCGCGGTAGACCGTGGCCGGCTTGGGCATGTCCCAGCCTGCCGTCAGGTTGGTCCAGATATCTTCGGAGATGCTGCCGTCAGGCGACTTGCAATGCGGGCACAGGGTGCGCACCAGTCGCTGCGCCATGATGCCGATCAGCGTGGCTTCCAGCAGATAGTAGGGCACCCCCAGCTCGAGCAGCCGCATCACTGCCGACGGCGCGTCGTTGGTATGCAGGGTGGACAGCACCAGGTGACCGGTCAGCGCCGCCTGGATCGCCATTTCCGCGGTTTCAAGGTCGCGGATTTCGCCGATCATGACGATGTCCGGGTCCTGGCGCATCAGCGCCCGCACGCCGTCGGCAAACGACAGGTCGATGCCGTGCTGAACCTGCATCTGGTTGAAAGAGGCCTCGACCATTTCGATCGGATCTTCCACCGTGCAGACGTTGACTTCGGAAGTCGCCATCGCCTTCAGGGTGGTGTACAGCGTGGTAGTCTTGCCGGAACCGGTCGGCCCGGTCACCAGGATGATGCCGTGCGGCCGTTTAGTGAGATCGTCCCAGCGTCGCGCTTCTTCCGGCGGAAAGCCCAGTTCCGGCAGCGTCTTGACCACCACTTCCGGGTCGAAAATGCGCATGACCAGCTTTTCGCCGAAGGCGGTGGGCAGGGTGGACAGGCGCAGCTCGATTTCCTGTCCGCGCGGGGTCTTGGTCTTGATGCGGCCATCCAGGGGGCGGCGCTTTTCGATCACGTCCATCCTTCCCAGCAGCTTGATACGAGCGGTCATGGCGATCATCACCGTCGCCGGCACCTGGTAGACCTGGTGCAGGATGCCGTCGATGCGGAAACGGATCACGGAAAAATCGCGCTTCGGTTCCAGGTGGATGTCCGAGGCGCGCTGGTCGAACGCGTATTGCCACAGCCAGTCAACGATGTTGATGATGTGCTGGTCGTTGGCGTCCATGTGCTTGTTGGCGGCGCCCATTTCGACCAGTTGCTCGAAATTGTTGCGTAGCGCCGCATCTTGCCCGCTGGACTTGTGGGCGCCCTTGATCGACTTGGCCAGCGCGAAGAATTGCGCGATGTATTGCGCGATGTCGAGCGGATTGGCGATCACCAGCCGCACCTTGCGGCGCGTGACTTTCTCGATTTCCGCCTGCCAGTCCGCCATGGATGGGGTGGCGCTGGCGATGGTCAGCTCGGTGGCGGAGAGCTCCACCGGCAGGATGTTGAAGCGCGTCGCATAGTTGGCCGACATGACGTCGGCGACCTTGGTGAAATCGATTTTCAGGGGGTCGATGCGCAGGAAGGGCAGATTGAGTCTTCCGGCCATCCATTCGCTCAGCATGTCCAGCGTCAGCAGCCGGTGCGGCGGCCGCGCCGATTTCAGCTTGCTTTGCGCCAGCGCGGTCAGCGGATGCATGCCCGCCGGCGAGTTGTTGAGGATGCCCAGCGCCTGTGTGTAGCTGGCCTTGGCGTCGGCCTTGTCGACGATGCCGTCTTCCAGCAGCCAGCTGAATAGTTGTTTCAAGTCCAGGGGTTTGTGCGCTTCTTTGATCATCTTGCCAAGCTTGGTGAATGGACGGCGCCACCCATGCGGCAGGCCATGCGCCTAGCGTAACAGCTGCGTGCCGGCTTGGCAAAGCGCGCCGGCAGCACTGTCGTCACCTTGCACCAGCGCGCAGGCCGTTGACCCAGGACTTGGCCGGCAGCTTGGTGGTTTCCTTTATTTCCGCCGCGCGTTCATGCAGCCAGGCGAAGTCCAGGGCGGGCGCGCGCTTGAATGCCAGCGCGATCACATTGCCCTCATGGACTTCCGGCAGGCACAGCACGCTGTCGAAGGCGAAGCGCATGGCTTTCAGATTCTTGGCGTAGCTGGGATGGTCGCCGAACAGGTTCACCGTCATGATGCCATCCTCGGCCAGGCTGGCGGCGCAGGCCTGGTAAAACTCCGGGGTGTCGAGCACGGGGCCGCGCGCGGTGGCGTCGTACAGGTCCACCTGCAGGGCATCGATGGTGCCGGCAATGGCCGGGTCGGTAATGTAATCCAGCGCATCCATTTCGATGACCGAGAGCCGCTCGTCATTCGGCGGCAGCTTGAACATCGACTGGCAGATGGCAACCACCGACGGATTCAGTTCGACCGCGGTGACTTGCGCATCCGGGAACTGGCGGTAGCAGAACTTGGTGAGGGCGCCGGTGCCGAGGCCGAGCTGCACGATGTGGCGCGGCTGGTCGATGAACAGCATCCAGGCCATCAACTGCTGGGCATATTCGAGTTCTAGCCAGTCAGGCTTCCTGATGCGCATGGCGCCTTGCACCCACTCCGTGCCGAAGTGCAGGAAGCGCACGCCATCCTGTTCCGACAGGGTCACGGGAGCGAACTTCGGTTTGCGGGGGGCGGTTTTGGTGGCTTTAGTGGCATGAGCGGCGCCGGCAGCTTTGCCGTCCGGGCCTTCCTTGCGATTGGCCTGGGCTTCGATGGATTTACGCTTGATGAGCATGGAAATAAAAATTACACAACAATTTTCGCCGTTTGCCAGCTTGCCGGGAAACGGAGGAGCGGCCTGGAATATCAGTGCGCATGGTTGCAACAACCGCGGCAACCCGCTTCACGAGGCGGCAGGGAAGATGGAAAAGCGCTGATTATACCAAGCAGGAATTGCCGCAGTGACGCGGCCAGCATACCTGCTGCAATTGGCAAGCCTGGTATGGGTACAGCCACAGGCGTGGGCGTGGGCACGGGATGCCAGCTGCCAGGTCGGCATCCCGCCGCTGGAACAGGCGGGCGTCGGAAGCCGCTAGGGTTTCCGCCGTCCGGCCGCGATCCGGCGCGCCACGTGGCCTTTCCACCAGAGCCAGGCCCCTGATAGGGTAAGCAAAGATAGGGAAAGTCCCACCAGCACTTGAAGCCAGCGGGTTGCGGTGCCGCCATAGACGCCGGTATGCAAGGGATAGAGCCAGCTCTGAATGCGTGTCGCCCGGTTGGCTTGCAATGCGTTGTCGACTCGCAGCACGGAACCATCGTACTGGTCGAACCAGACAAACGTACGGCCAAACTGGTGAATTTCACCGTCGAGCCGCATGCGCACCATGACAGCCGCATCGGGTTTCATCGGTAGAGATATGCGCGTGATGCGGCCATCCGGAAACAGCGAAGCTGCGTGCGCAAGCATCGGAGAAACTGGCGCGGCGCCCAAGCCTGTTTTGCGCGAGACGGGCGGTTTCTTGCGCGTGCCTTCGCCGGTGAGTGCAATCAGGGCCGGTTCGGTAATGATGTCGTACAGGGCCAGCGAGGCGCCTGTGGCAGCGGTAAGAATCAGGAAGGCGCAGATCACGGCGCCGGCAAGTTTGTGAATATCCAGCCAGACGCGCACCGGCGCAGCTTGCCATTTGATCGCCAGGGCTTGTTTCCAGCGCCCGGCTTTGGGCCACCATAGATACAGACCAAGCAGGGAAAGAAGGATTGCCCCTATCCCGGACCAGCCCATGATTTGCTCGCCGGTTTCCCCGGACAGCAAATGCATATGAAGATCCACCAGAAATCCGGTCAGGAAATCCGTCGTGTGCCGCGCGCCGAGAATGGCTCCGCTGTAAGGATCGACGTATGCGCGCAGTTCGCTTTGCCGGAACCATATTTCAAGCGCGCGTTCCGGGGAATCGGGAATGAAGACAGCGCTGGCGCGTTCGTCCGGCATGGTTTGCCGGATGTCGTTCAGGATCTGGTCGAGAGAAGCGCGGTTTTCACTGGGTGAAACCTGTATCAGCGAGGGATTCAGCCAGGCATCGATGGTCTTGTTAAAGACGATCACGGCGCCGGTGAGCCCGCTGATCAGCAGCAGGCTGCCCAGTGCCAGTCCGAGATAACGATGGATCCAGACCGTCACTTTGCGCATGGCGTTTTCCTCAATTCTGAAGTCTTTCGATTGCCGCTGGCAAGTTGGTTAAATTGCAGCTTGCCTGCAGCTGGCGGCTGCCGCGGCCATCAAAAGGACATTTTTGCCGATACTTTCAGCGTGCGCGGCGCGCCTACGCCGATATAGCCGTTGCCGGCAGCGCTCCAGTAGTTCTTGTCGGTGGCGTTATCCAGAACGGCCTGGAACGTCGTACGTTTGCCGCTGATCTTGGTGGTGTAGCGCGCGCCCAGCGACAGGGTGGTGTAACCGTCGATTTCCGCCTGGTTCTGGTTGTCGACCGGGCGCTTGCCGACATAGAACAGGCCGCCGCTCAATGCCAGACCCGGCACGGCTTGCAGCCGGTACTCGGCAAACAGGCTGCCGGTCCACTCCGGGGTGTTTTCCGTGGTCTTGTTGAATGTCGCTGCATTTTGCGCGTTAAGCTGCTTGGCATCCAGGAAAAGAGCGGACGCGACGAAAGACAGTTGCCTGTTCAATTCGCCGGAAATGGCCAGTTCCGTTCCCTTGTATTCGGCCAGGCCGTTCAGGACAAAGCGATTGGCGGCATCCACTGTCGTCGAAGGGCGCTTGATGTTGAAATAGGCAGCCTGCACCAGCATGCCTTGCGCAACTTCAGCCTTGATGCCGATCTCCTTTTGTTTCGAGACTGCGGGCGGCAGCCATTCGCCGGCATTGGCGCGGTTGAGCGGCGCCTGTCCGCTTTCTTCCAGGCCTTCAATATAGCTGCCGTAAACGGACACCTTCGATGTCGGTTTGTACATCAGCGAGGCGGAAGGAGTGACATCGTCCGTTTCGTAGTTGGATGTCGTGGTTTTGTTCTGATAGCGACTGCCGCGCGCGCCGACCATCGCCTGCCATTGGTCGCCGATCAAGATCCGGTCTGACAGATACCATCCCCTGTCCTTGATCGACGAGGGAACGGAGGCGATGGTGTACGCCGGCGAAAGCGGCGCAATCGGCGTCGGGTTGTACAGGTTCTGCGGCCTGCCGATCGAAGCGGCGGATGCACCGGAATCCGACTGGCGCTGATTCAGGTTATAGCCGAACGTGAGTTCATGCGTGATCGTTTTGCCGGGAAGCCGGCCCGACAATTCGGCCCGGTAATTTTCATTGTCGAATTCCTGGCCGCGTCCGAAATAGGTCAGCAGCGTGCCGTTACCCGTCGCCAGATTGTAGTCCCGGAATTCCGAGAAATGGCGGTCGCGCTCGGTTTTTGCCTTGCCGGCTTCCAGCAGCACGGCCCAATTGTCGTTCAAAGAATAATCCGTGCGGAACAGGAAATTGGTCGCCTTGGCATCATACTTGTGCCATTCGGAAGCGAGATTTTGCCTGGAATCCGGCACGCTAGGCAGGGTGATCCTGCCGCCGACGGCGGCGGGCAAGCGGATCGCGGCCTGTTCCGATACATCCTTGCGATAGTGTTCCAGGTCCAGCTTGAACGACAAGTCTTTGCTGGCGCGGAAATCTAGCGCTGCGCTGGCGAGCTGGCGGTCGCCGGAATAGTTGTCGACGCCGACGTCCTCTTTGGCTTCTAGGAGGTTAATGCGTGCGCCGAACTGCTGCTGCTCGCCGAAACGACGGGCGATGTCCGCATGCACGCTGGCGGCGCCGAACTGATTGGCGGTGATAGTGAAATCCGTGACCGGCTCCTTGCCGGCGCGTTTGGTGACGAGATTGACGATGCCCGAGGGCGGAACAAAACCGTAATACAGCGAGGAGGCACCCTTCAGGACTTCGACGCGCTCCTTGTTTTCCAGGGGAATATCGATCAGGTTGATGATCGGGAGCGAGCCATTCAGGCGATAGTTGCCGCGGTTTTCAACCAGGATGCCGCGGATGGCAATGTTGTCGTAGGTCGAGCCGTTCAATTGCGAGCGCGTCACGCCGGCAGTGTTGCGCAGGGCGCCGAACAGCGTGTTGGCGCTCTGCGCATCCAGTACTTCGCGGGTCACCACATTGCTGGTTTGCGGCACGTCCAGAGGCGACATGTCGCGGAAGGTGCCAACCTGGACCGAATTGGATTTGAAACTGCCGATCCGTTCCCCGATCACGTTTACCGTAGTCAGTTCCACCGGCTCGGAGGGCGTGGTCTGGGCATGGACGGACGATGCGGAAATGGCGGCGATTGAGGCGGCAAGAATGGAGAGACGGATTTGCATGGTTTCCCTGGCGTGTTTGTGTAATAACGGCTGCGGGGCCGCGTTTATGGCGCTATCTGCTGCCCGGACGTGGTGATACGGATTCTGGAATAAAGGCGCCACACGAAGGAGGCGGATACCTGTCGGTGTTTGCACCGATGCATTTGATAATTTTAATGGTAATCAATCCTGTTTGTAAATGAGATTTATTACCATTTACAACAGTCGGGATGATAATCCACTCCTTGCTGTGCCGTTTCCGGTAAACCCTGTGACGCAGTCCGTGTTTGCATGGTTTCGTCGAGCGCCACCTGCGTTGCTTTTTCCGGACGCTGGAAATGTGAATGCGGAAGGATGGAAGCGCGGACGTAGTCGCCTGAGGGCGAATAGCGCTACACTGGAGGTTGATCGATTCTGATACCAGATTCCGACGCCATGAAAACCCGACTCATAACATGCCCGTTCAATTCCTGCGCCAACTGACCGGGCGCACCCGCACCCGGCGCGCCAACCGCCAGCTTGGTATCGTGTTGGCCTTCATCGCCGGCGCCGTCAATGCCGGCGGTTTCCTCGCCATCAAGCAGTACACCTCGCACATGACCGGGATCGTCTCGTCGGTCGCCGACAATCTGGTGCTCGGCAATGCCTTCCTGGCGCTGGCCGGGCTCAGCGCACTGATTGCCTTTATTGCCGGCGCCGCCACCACGGCGATCATGATCAATTGGGCGCGGCACCGCAAGATGCATAGCGAATACGCCATGTCGCTGGCGCTGGAAGCGGTGCTGCTGCTGGTGTTCGGGCTGTTGGGGGCAAACCTGGGCGCCTTCGTGGCGGTGTTCGTTCCGGCCACCGTGCTGCTGCTGTGTTACATCATGGGGCTGCAAAACGCCGTCGTCACCAAGATCTCGCACGCCGAAATTCGCACCACCCACGTGACGGGGATCGTCACCGATCTCGGCATCGAACTGGGAAAACTGTTTTACTGGAACCGCCATCACGATGAAAAATCCGGCCAGTATGTCGCCGCCGACCGCGACCGCCTGCTTATCCACGGCACCATTCTTGGAATGTTCTTTGCCGGCGGGGTGGCCGGCGCCTACGGTTTCAAGGCAATCGGCTTTTCCGCCACGGTGCCGCTGGCGGTAGTGCTGCTGCTGTTTGCGATTATCCCGATCCTGGACGATATTTCGCTGATGTCGGCCCTGTACCAGCGCCAGCATCGCAGATGACGCCGGCTCAGTGCAGGCTCAGTTAGTGCAGGTCCTTGAACGTCATGGCGTCGTTCAGTTGCGGTAGCCGGTTGATGCGGGACCAGTGCCCGCTCAGCATCAATTGCTCGAATTTTTCCGCCGGCACGGGCGGGCTGAAAAGGAAACCCTGGGCGCTGGTGCAATCCCTGGCCTTGAGGTAGGCGAGCTGTTCGGCGGTTTCGACGCCGCCGGCAGAGACGTGCATGCCCAGTTCGTGGGCGAGGCCGATGATGGCCGAGGCGATCGCGGAATCCTTGCGGCGATGCGGCAGATGCTGCACGAAAGCCTTGTCGATCTTTAGCCCGTCGACCTCGAAATCCTTCAGGTCGATCAAGGCGACCGTGCCGGTGCCGTAGTTGTCGATCGTGACATGCACGCCTTCCCTGCGCAGCGTGGCGAGTTGTTCCTTGATTTGCGGATGGCTGGCAAACAGCGATTCCGTGACTTCGAGTTCCAGGCATGACGGTGCAAGGCCGGTTTCGGCCAGGATCGGACGGATGCTTCCGACGAATTCGGGGTCGCTGAACTGCCGTGCCGAACAATTGAGTGAAATGCGCAATGGGCCCATGCCTTCTCCCTGCCATTTCTTGACTTGCCTGCAAGCCTGCCGCATTGCCCACTCGCCGATCTTGACGATCAGTCCGGTTTCTTCGGCAAGGTCGAGAAATTCGTCGGGCAGCAGCACTTCCATCTCGTCCGGTTGCCAGCGCAGCAAGGCTTCGACGGTGGTGATTTTCCAGTTCGACAAATCGACTTGCGGCTGGTAATACAGAGAAAATTTCTGGTTTTCCAGGGAGTCCCGCAAAGCTTGCTCGCGATTTTTTTTCCAGTCCTTTTCCTGGGAAAGCGCGGCGGTATAACACTGGTAATTGCCGCGGCCGGCATTTTTAGCCTGGTACAGCGCGAGGTCGGCATGCTTGACGAGGTCGACAGGATTCTTTGCGTCGGCCGGAAAAGAGCTGATGCCGATGCTGGTGCCGGTGATGATTTCATTGTCTTCGAGCTGGTAGGGTTGACCAAGCTCGTGGACCAGCTTTTTCGCCAGCGTCATGGCGGCGGCCGGTTGCGTCGCATTCGTCTGGATGACGATGAATTCATCCCCGCCCAGGCGTGCCACCGTATCGGTTTCCCGCACCGTCGAAGCAATCCGCGCCGCGACCTCTTTCAACAGCAAGTCGCCGACATGATGGCCGAAGGTGTCGTTGACGGACTTGAAGCGGTCCAGGTCGAGCATCAATACCGCCAGCGGGATCGTGGTCCGCTCCGAGTGGGCGATGGCGCTGTGCAGCTGATTGCTGAAATGGACACGGTTCGGCAAACCGGTCAGCATGTCATGCAGCGCCAGGAACTGGGTCTGTTCTTCCGCCAGCCGCGCCGCCGTCTGGTCGCGAATGATCTTGACGAATCCGCGCAGGCTGCCGTCCTGGTTCCGTAGCGGGGTGCTCACGCCATTGGCCCAGAAGCGGTTGCCATCCTTGCGCATGTGCCAGCGGATATCTTCGGCGCGCCCCGTTTTTCTGGCGGTTTCCAGTTCCCTTTCCGGTTGCCCGGTGCGGCGGTCTTCTGGCGTGGAGAACTCGGCAAACGGCCGGCCGATGGCTTCCTGCGCGTTCATGCCGAATATTTTTTCGGCGCCGGGATTCCAGCTGGCGATCACGCCGGCCGGGTCGAGCATGATGATGGCGAAATCGATCGTGGTTTCGACCAGCAGACGATAATTCTCCTGCGATTCGCGCAGGGCCTGTTCGGTCTGGACGTTTTCCGTAATGTCGGTATGGGCTTGCAGATAGCGCCAGGAGATCCCTTTCTTTAATTCCAGCGCCCATTGGCTGATGACGATGAGCTCTCTTCCATCCTTGGCGCGCTGCCTGACTTCGCCCTGCCAGCGGCGCTTCTCATGCACGATGGCCTTGATTTCCGCAAGCGGAACCGGATATTTTGTCTGTAGCAGCGCATGGCAGTCGCGGCCGAGCGCTTCATCACGGCTGATGCCATACAGGCTTTCGGCGCGGTGGTTCCAGAACGTGATCAGGTCATCCATGTCGCTGGCGATGATGGCATCGTGCGACAATTCCAGCAGGCTCACGCGCTTGTGCAGCAGGTGGGCCTGTTGTTGCAGTTCGCTTTCCCGCTGGCGCAGCTCGGCAATGTCGTGGAACACCACGACCGCGCCTACCCGCTTGCCATCCTCGTCATTGAGCGGCCGCGCATTGATGCTGACCCAGGCATCCTCGCTCAGGCGCTCATGCCGGACAAGCGCCGTTACTCCCTGGACATGCTCGCCGCGCAGCACGCGCACCATCGGTCGCTCGCTTTCCGGATAGGCTGTCCTGCCGTCCGGCTGGAACAGGTTGTATTGACGGTAAGTCTGGTTCGGCTGCTCCTCGATCGGCTTTAGATTCAGCAGGCGCTGGGCCGCAGGGTTAACCAGTATCAGGCGACCCGTGACGTCGGCTACCGTAATCGCATCGGGAATGCACTCCAGGATGGACCTGGTGAGCGCGGCTTGCTGCCGGATTTCCCGCTCAAGTTGCTTGCTGCGCGAAATATCGCGCAATGAAGCGGAAAAAAACAGTTGCCCATTCTGTTTTATCGGGGTAATGGTCAGTTCGACCGGGAATTCGCTGCCATCCTTGCGGCAGGCGCAGATTTCCACGCGGCGCTCCAGCAATGCATGTTCGCCACTATCCAGATAAGGCTGCAAGCCGGCCAGGTAAGCCGTTTTGCGGCTTGGCGGAATAATTGTATCGGTCAATGCCATGCCGAGCACTTCATCCCGCTTCCAGCCAAAGATTTCTTCCGCCTGCTGACTCCACTCGAGAATATGGCTATGGTCGTCGATGAAAATGAATGCATCGAGCGCATTATCCAGAATGAGGCGATAAAGCTGATGATCTTGGGAAATTTCAGAGAATAAGTGCATGAATGCCGTAGCCCGGGTGGACAAAAGAATACCCATATGACAAGACAGTGCAACGATGGTTTCTCTCATTCTCTGACTGTTTCGGGATATCAGTCGATCAAGCGATCTATTTGCAGCTGCGCTTGAACGCTTGAACAAAGGCGATGGGTAATTACAGCGAGCAAAAAAAAAGCGCCCGGAACGGTGCCGGGCGCAACTAAGGAGAATAATCGGAGGGGAATTACTTGCCAGTCATATCCAGCAGCATCTGGTTGAGCCGCTTGACGAAGCCGGCCGGATCGGTCAAGGCGCCGCCTTCGGCCAGCATGGCCTGGTCGAACAGGATGTGCGACCAGTCGTCGAAGCGCGCATCCTCGTATTTCAGGCGCTGCACCAGCGGGTGGTCCGGGTTGATTTCCAGGATGGGCTTGGATTCCGGCGCCTTCTGGCCGGCCGCTTTCAACATCCGCACCAGATTGCCCGACAGTTCATGCTCGTCGGCCACCAGGCAGGCAGGCGAATCGGTCAGGCGGAAGGTCACGCGCACATCCTTGGCCTGTTCGGCCAGCGCGGCCTTCATCTTTTCGACCAGGTCCTTGTAGGATACTTCGGTTTCCTCGTGCTGCTTCTTCTCGGCTTCGTCTTCCAGCTTGCCGAGATCGAGGTCGCCCTTGGCCACCGAGACCAGTTCCTTGCCGTCGAAATCCTGCAGGAAGGACAGCATCCATTCGTCGACGCGGTCGGTCAGCAGCAAGACTTCGACGCCTTTCTTGCGGAAGATTTCCAGGTGCGGGCTGTTCTTTGCCGCGGCATAGGATTCGCCGGTGACGTAATAGATCTTGTCCTGGCCTTCCTTCATGTCCTTGATGTAGTCGTCGAAGGACACGGTCTGGGCATCGGTGTCGTTGCGGGTCGAGGCAAAGCGCAGGAGTTTGGCGATGCGTTCCTTGTTGCCGGCGTCTTCGCCGATGCCTTCCTTCAGGACCTGGCCGAACTCGGTCCAGAAGCTGGCGTACTTGTCGCGCTGCGCCTGGTCGTCGGAAGTGGCCATGTCTTCCAGCATCGACAGGATGCGCTTGGTCGAGCCTTCGCGGATCACGCGCACGTCGCGCGATTCCTGCAGGATTTCGCGCGAGACGTTCAGCGGCAGGTCGGCGGAATCGATCACGCCCTTGACGAAGCGCAGGTACACCGGCATCAGCTGCTCGGCATCGTCCATGATGAAAACGCGCTTGACGTAAAGCTTGATGCCGCCGCGCTTGTTGCGGTCCCACAGGTCGAAGGGCGCATGCGCCGGGATGTACAGCAGTTGCGTGTATTCGCTGCGGCCCTCGACGCGGTTGTGCGTATAGGCCAGCGGCGGCTGGAAGTCGTGCGAAACGTGCTTGTAGAATTCCTCGTACTGCTCCGGCGTGATGTCGGACTTGCTGCGCGCCCACAGGGCGCTGGCCTGGTTGACGGTTTCCAGCTCGTCCTTCAGCACGGTTTCCTTCTTCTCTTCGTCCCATTCTTCCTTCTGCATCTGGATCGGCAGCGAGATATGGTCGGAATAGCGGCGAATGATGGATTTCAGCTTCCACGACGAGAGGAAATCGTCCTCGCCTTCGCGCAGGTGCAGGATGATGTCGGTGCCGCGCGCTGCCTTGTCTATCGCCTCGACTGAAAAATCGCCTTCGCCGGCGGATTCCCAGCGCACCCCTTCGGCAGCCGGCAGGCCGGCACGGCGCGATTCGACCGTGATCCTGTCGGCGACGATGAAGGCGGAATAGAAGCCGACGCCGAACTGGCCGATCAGGGCGGCATCCTTTTGCTGATCGCCGGAGAGTTTGGAAAAGAATTCCTTGGTGCCGGATTTGGCGATGGTGCCGAGGTGTTCGATGGCTTCGTCGCGGCTCAGGCCGATGCCGTTGTCCGAAATCGTGATAGTGCGCTGATCCTTGTCGATAGTGACGCGGATCTTCAGTTCGGGGTCGTTTTCAAACAGCGCGGCATTATGGATGGCCTCGAAGCGCAGCTTGTCGGCGGCATCCGAGGCATTGGAGATGAGTTCCCTCAGGAAAATTTCCTTGTTCGAGTACAAGGAATGGATCATCAGTTGCAGCAGTTGCTTGACTTCGGCTTGAAAACCCAGGGTTTGTTTTTCGGCTACGGCCATTTTTTCCTCAAATCTCGGTTAAAAGTGAGTTGACAACAGATGAGGCCAGGCACCAGGGTGATAGCCTCAAATACATGATTTTTTGGTAATTGGGGGCGGAAAAGACGATTTCAAGACCGCGACAGCGCCTGTTCGAGAAAGCGCCAGATGCCTGGATCGGATAAGGCTGCCACATTAAGGCGCATCCTGGTCGACGGCAGCTGATGCGGCGAAAACAGGCTGCCGGGCGCCAGCAGCCAGCCTTCCGCCATCGCCTGCTCGGTCAGGAGGTTGGTGTCGCGGCGGGTATCCACCCAGATGAACATGCCCGCCGGCGCGCTGCCGGTAACGTCCAGGCGAAGGCGTTCCAGCTGGCGAAGGGTGCGTTCGCGCGCGCGGTCGAGTTGTACGCGCAGGCGTTCGATGTGTTTGCGGTAATGGCCTTCCGACAGCACCTTGTAGACCACCCGTTCACCAATCTCGCTGCTGGTCAGCGCCGACAGGATCTTGCGGTCGGCCAGCGTGCGCGCCAGCTCGGCGGAGGCGGCGATGAAGCCGACCCGCAGGCTGGCTGCCAGGGTCTTGGAAAAGCCGCCCAGGTAGATGACGCGCTGCAGCTGGTCGAGTGCGGCTATGCGGGTAGCCGGCTGCACCGCGCTGCCCGGGTGCATGTCGCAGTAGATATCATCCTCGACGATGTAAAAATCGTACTGTTCGGCGATTTTGAGAATCCGGAATGCCTTGGCCGACGACAGCGATCCCGAGGTGGGATTGTGCAGCACCGAATTGGTCACGAAGAGCTTCGGCCGGTGCAGCGCCGCCAGCTCGGCCAGCTTCGCCACGTCCGGGCCGTCGGCTGCGCGCGGGATGCCGATGACCCTGGCGCCCAGCGTGGCGAACGAGCCAAACATCAGGAACCAGGCTGGATCGTCGACGAACACGGTGTCGCCGGGCTGCAGGAACTGGCGCGCCACCAGGTCAAGCGCCTGGGTGACGCCCGAAGTAGTGACGATCTGCTCCGGCGTCGCCGCGATTTCCAGCTCGGCCAGTTTCAGCTGCAGTTGCTGGCGCAGCGGCAGGAAGCCTTGCGGGCTGCCGTATTGCAGCAGCAAGGCGGGGTTTTGCCGGCTGAGCGCGCGCAAGCCGTTGGCGACCAGATCGGCATCCAGCCATTCCGCCGGCAGCAGCCCCGATCCCGGCATTTTTTGCGGCGGCAGTTGCCGGAACATGTTGCGTACCAGCCAGACCACATCCATCTGGCTGTTGACCGCTTCAGCCGGCGCTGCGGCGGCGTTCGCCAGCAGCGAGGCGCGTTCGCGCACGTAGAAGCCGGATCCGCGGCGTGACTCCAGGTGGCCGCTGGCAACCAGGCGGTCATAGGCTTCCACCACGGTGAAGCGCGATACTCCATACAGGTCGGCGAACTGGCGGATCGAAGGCAGGCGCGTGCCGCCGCGCAGCAGCCGGTCGTCGATGCGGCCAGCCAGGTAGCGGACGATCTGTTCAACCAGCGACGGTCCGGAGTCGCGGCTAAACAGGGGGATTGTCGCGTCGTCAGGCGCTGCGGCCGATCTGCTGGTGGAAACTGTATTGGTCATGGCGCCGGCACAGTGTTAGGAATTATGTAATGAATTGTATCGGTACTGTATTGGTTGTGTCGACTAGGATGGATTCCTGTCAAAACCACATTGATGCAATAAACATGGAATCCCTGTTACCCATGATCCTGTTCGCTTTCGTTTCCTCGATTACGCTGCTGCCTGGCACTGCCTGCATGGCAAAGATTCTTCAGCGCAGTGATGGTGTTATTGGCAATTTATGCCGCGCTTTCTATGTGGATGTAGGCGCAAAGATACGCGGGTGGCGCGGTTAGAGGGTAAAATCGTTTCTTTGACTGTTATCAAAGACTTCCTGTAGTTGATGCCAATTTCGGAGCCGATCTTGTCTTATTACGAAAAACTCAAATCTCTCAATATCGAACTGCCGGCCGTATCGGCGCCGGTGGCGGCATATGTCATGTATGCGCAGACTGGCAACACCGTTTATCTGTCCGGCCATATCGCCAAAAAAGACGGCAAGCCCTGGGTCGGCCAGCTCGGCAAGAACATGACGACCGAAGAAGGCAAGCAAGCCGCGCGTGCAGTGGCCGTCGACCTGATGGCGACCCTGCAGGCGGCCTGCGACGGCGACCTGAGCCGCGTCAAGCGCATCGTCAAGGTGATGAGCCTGGTGAATTCGACTGCCGACTTCACCGAGCAGCACCTGGTCACCAACGGTGCCTCCGAGCTCCTCGGTGAAGTCTTCGGCGAAGCCGGCAAGCATGCGCGCTCGGCCTTCGGCGTGGCGCAGATCCCGATGGGCGCCTGCGTCGAGATCGACCTGGTCGCCGAAGTCTTCTGAATCCGGGTTGCCGGCTCCCCGCATTAACCGGTGTGGCATTTGCCGCACCCATCCATAGTTGAGAATCGCATGAATACCGCCAAGCACGCGCCCATCCAGTGGCAATTTTCTCGCCGCGCACAAAAGCTGGAAAGCTCCGCCATCCGTGAAATTCTGAAAGTGACGATGCGCCCGGAGGTGATTTCCTTCGCCGGCGGCTTGCCGTCGCCGGCCACCTTCCCGGTCGATCGCATGAAGGCCGCCTACGATGCCGTGCTGTCGCGCGAAGGCAAGGTGGCGCTGCAATACGGCCCGTCGGACGGCTATGCGCCGCTGCGCGAATGGGTGGCGGCCTCGCTCAGCAAGGAAGGCGCGCGCATCGTGCCGGAACAGGTGCTGATGGTGTCGGGCTCGCAGCAGGCGCTGGATTTGCTGGGCAAGGTGCTGATCGACGAAGGCAGCAAGGTGCTGGTGGAAACCCCCAGCTACCTCGGCGCCCTGCAGGCATTCTCGGTGTACGGCCCGCAGTTCGAATCGGTACCGACCGACGATGGCGGCCTGTTGCCGGAATCGCTGCCCGAGATCGGCCAGGGCGCGCGCCTGCTGTATGCGCTGCCGAACTTCCAGAACCCGACCGGCCGCACCCTCTCCGTCGAACGCCGTCATGCCCTGGTGGATGCCTGCGCGCGTCTGGGCGTTCCGCTGATCGAGGACGATCCCTACGGCGCGCTGTGCTACCGCGGCGAGCCGCTGCCCAAACTGCTGGGCATGAACCCGGAAGGCGTGATCCACATGGGTTCCTTCTCCAAGGTGCTGACCCCGGGTATCCGCCTGGGCTACATCGTCGGCCCGCAGCCGCTGATCCGTAAACTCGAGCAGGCCAAGCAGGCTACCGACCTGCATACCGCGCAGATCACCCAGATGGTGGTGTACGAAGTGGTCAAGGATGGCTTCCTGGACACGCACATCCCGACTATCCGCAAGCTGTATGCGGACCAGTGCCAGGTGATGTTGTCTGCCCTGGAGGAATTCTTCCCGGCCGGCACCCGCTGGACCCGCCCGGAAGGCGGCATGTTCATCTGGGTCAGACTGCCCGAGCATATCGACAGCATGAAGCTGCTCGACGAAGCGATCCAGGAGCTGGTGGCCTTCGTGCCGGGCGCGCCTTTCTACGCCAACGAGCCGCAGCGCAATACCCTGCGCCTGAGTTTCGTGACGGTGTCGCCGGAAAAGATCCGCGAAGGCGTGGCCAAGCTGGGCAAGCTGATCAAGTCGAAGCTGTAAGGCATTTGTCCGGACTGCCGGGCGCACCGGACAGGTTCTCCCGGATCATGGAAAACGGGGCGGAAGCTGCAATAGCTTCCGCCCCGTTTTTATTTATTGTACCGGCTATTTTTTCAGGATAGCCGCTGCTTCAGAACGCGCCTGGCTTACTTCACCGCAGCCAATTCACTCGGCTTGAGCTTGGTGCCTTCCAGCGCCTTGCCCTTGCGCGCGCGCTTGCCGATGTGAGGGGCCAGGCCGGAAGCCGAGAGCAGCAGTTCCTGCGCCTTGCCGCCGCGGCCGGCGCCGGAGACGATGACGCCGCGCTGGCTGATCGGCTCGGCCGCCACCAGCTTCTCGTTCTTTTCCAGTTCCATCAGGATCACGCCGCGGCCGCCGCCGTGCAAGGTCTTGATCTCATCCAGGCCGAATACCAGCAGGCGACCCTTCTCCGACAGGCAGGCGATCGCGCTGGCATTGCCCGGCAAGGGGCGTGGCGCCAGCGGCAGGTCGCCATCCTCGAGTGTCATGAAAGCCTTGCCGCCGCGGGTGCGGCTGACCATGTCGCCGGCCCTGGCGGTAAAGCCGTAGGCTGCGGTGGAGGACAGCAGCAGCATGGTCTCGGCCTCTCCGGCGAAGTAGTGCAGCAGATGGGTGCCGCTGGCCATGTCGATCAGGGTGGTGACCGGCACGCCGTCGCCGCGCGCGCCGGGCAGGGCGGATACCGGCACCGAATAGATGCGGCCGTTGGAGCCGAAGGCCAGCAGGTTGTCCACCGTGCGGCACTCGAAAGTGCCGTACAGGCTGTCGCCGGCCTTGAAGCCGAATTGCGCGGCATCGTGGCCGTGGCCGTTGCGCGAGCGCACCCAGCCCTTTTGCGAAATGATCACGGTGACCGGTTCGTCGATCACCTTCTGTTCGACCACGGCGCGCTCGGCTTCCTCGATCAGGGTACGGCGGGCGTCGCCATACTGCTTGGCGTCGGTCTCGATTTCCTTGATCACCAGCTTTTTCATCGAGGCCGGGTTGTCCAGCAAATCCTGCAACGCGGTCTTTTCACTGCGCAGCTCCTGGAGTTCCTGCTGGATCTTGATCGCTTCCAGCCGCGCCAGCTGGCGCAGGCGGATTTCCAGGATATCCTCGGCCTGGCGGTCCGACAGATTGAACGCGGCGATCAGCGCCGGTTTCGGTTCGTCGGATTCGCGGATGATCCTGATGACCTTGTCGATGTTCAGCAGCACCGCCTCGCGGCCTTCCAGGATATGAATGCGGTCATTCACCTTTTGCAGGCGGAACTGCGTGCGGCGGGTGATGGTGGCGAAGCGGAAGGCGATCCATTCATTGAGGATATCCGCCAGGTTCTTCTGGCGCGGGCGGCCGTCGCCGCCGATCATCACCAGGTTGGCCGGCGCGCTGGTTTCCAGCGAGGTGTGGGCCAGCAGCATGTTGGCGAATTCGGTCTGGTCCTGGTTTTTCGACTTCGGCTCGAACACCAGGCGCACCGGGGCATCGCGCCCGGATTCGTCGCGCACGGCGTCGAGCATGGACAGCACGTTCTGCTTCAGCGTCAACTGGTCCGGCAGCAGCGATTTCTTGCCCAGCTTGAGCTTGGGATTGGTGATTTCCTCGATTTCTTCCAGCACCTTTTGCGCCGAAGTGCCGGGCGGCAGTTCGGTTACCACCACCTGCCACTGGCCGCGCGCCATGTCTTCGATCTTCCAGCGCGCGCGCACCTTCAGCGAACCGCGCCCGCTTTCATAGATTTCGGCGATCGCCGCCGCCGGCGTGATGATCTGGCCGCCGCCGGGGAAGTCCGGCCCCGGGATGAATTCCATCAGATCGCGGCTGGAAAGCTTGGGATTGCGGATCAGGGCCACCGCCGCCTTCGCCACTTCCAGCAGGTTGTGCGGCGGGATCTCGGTGGCCATGCCGACCGCGATGCCGGAAGCGCCGTTCAGCAGTACCATCGGCAGGCGCGCAGGCAGCAGCTTCGGTTCCTCGGTGGAGCCGTCGTAGTTCGGCTGGAAGTCCACCGTGCCCATGTCGATCTCGTCGAGCAGGAGCTTGGAGATCGGCGTCAGGCGCGCCTCGGTGTAACGCATCGCCGCGGCGCCGTCGCCATCGCGCGAGCCGAAATTGCCCTGGCCATCGACCAGCGGGTAGCGCAGCGAGAAATCCTGGGCCATGCGCACCATGGCGTCGTAGACTGACTGGTCGCCGTGCGGATGCAGCTTGCCGAGCACGTCGCCGACCACCGCCGCCGACTTGCGCGGCTTGGCAGTCGAGTTCAGGCCGAGTTCGTGCATGGCGTACAGGATGCGCCGCTGCACCGGTTTCTGGCCGTCGCAGACGTCCGGCAAGGCGCGGCCCTTGACCACGGAAATGGCGTAATCGAGATAGGCTTGCTCGGCAAAGCTGGCCAGCGTCAGCGCTTCGCTATCGTCGGGCTGGGCATCTTCAAACAGGTTGGCTTGTTCGGTCATCGTGCTGATTCAGTTATTCGTAGATCGTCTTGGTGGCCGCCGGCATATTGGCGCGGCCAGGAATGGTCATGCGGATGCGTCTGGCGCCCTGCGGGCTCGACAGCGTTGCCGTGGCGTCCTGCTCGGTGGCGGCGCGGTAAAAGCGGTAGAACTGCGCCACCAGCTTCACGTAATTGCGGGTTTCCGGGTAGGGCGGCACCGTGTTGCGGTATTTCTGCACCGCGCCTTCGCCGGCATTGTAGGACGCGATCACCAGTTCGGGCTGGCCGGGGAACATGCGCGACAGGTCGCGCAGGTAGCGCGCGCTCAGGCGGATATTGGTTTTCGGCTCGGCCAGTTTCTGTTGCAGAGATTTTTTCGCGCCGGCTTGCAGGCCGTAACGCTCGGCCGTTTGCGGCATCACCTGCATCAGCCCGATGGCGCCCTTGGGCGACACCGCGGCCGGATTGAAGCCGGATTCGGCAGCCATGACCGCTTTCAGCAAGGCCGGCTGCAGGCCGAATTCGCTGGCCGCCTGCTGCAGCAGTGGCTCGAACTTCTTCAGGTTGGGATGCTCGCCGAGATAGCGCGACAATGCCGGCGACAGTGGTTTTTGTTCGCCCGCCGGCGCGGAGAGGTCAAGCTGCCCGGTATCGAATACGGCATCGCCGCGGGCGAACAGCTGGTAACGCTCGTCCAGCCTTTCCGTCGCAAAATGCGCGGTGCCCTGCGCATCGACATAGCCATAGATGTCGGCGTGCGCGGCGGCGCCCGCCAGCGACAGGAAAGAGGCCAGAACAATTGTTCGCAACGCGCGCATCGTCATCGGCTCAGATATCGGCTTCGGCTTCGTTGCCGTGTTCTTCCAGCCAGGCGCGCCGCGCTGCCGCTTCGCCTTTGCCCATCAGCATGTTGAAGCGCGCCTGCGAGATTTCCAGTCCAAAGTTGCCGAGTGAAACGGGCAGCAGCCGGCGGGTATCCGGATTCATGGTGGTTTCCCACAACTGTTCCGCATTCATTTCGCCCAGGCCCTTGAAGCGGGCGATGCTCCAGGCGCCTTCCTTGACGCCATCCTTGCGCAGCTTGTCTTCGATCGCCGTCAGTTCGGCATCGTCGAGCGCATAAAGTTTCTGCGCCGGCTTCTTGCCGCGCGCCGGCGCATCGAGGCGGTACAGCGGCGGACGGGCGACGCAGATATGGCCGCGCGCGATCAGCTGCGGGAAGTGCTTGAAGAACAGGGTCAGCAGCAGGACCTGGATGTGCGAGCCATCGACGTCGGCATCCGACAGGATGCAGATGCGGCCGTAGCGCAGCCCGGACAGATCCGGCGTATCGTTGGGGCCGTGCGGATCGACGCCGATCGCCACCGCGATGTCGTGAATCTCGTTGTTGGCGAACAGGCGGTCGCGCTCGGTTTCCCAGGAGTTCAGCACCTTGCCGCGCAGCGGCAGGATCGCCTGGAATTCCTTGTCGCGGCCCATCTTGGCCGAGCCGCCAGCGGAATCGCCCTCCACCAGGAACAGTTCGTTGCGGGTGATGTCGTCGGATTCACAATCGGTCAGCTTGCCCGGCAGGACCGCCACGCCGGAGGATTTTTTCTTTTCCACCTTCTGTGCTGAACGCAGGCGCGACTGCGCCTGCTTGATGACCAGTTCCGCCAGCTTCTTGCCGTAATCGACATGCTGGTTCAGCCACAGCTCGAGCGCGGTGCGGGCGAACCCCGACACCAGCCGCACGGCGTCGCGCGAATTCAGGCGTTCCTTGATCTGGCCCTGGAATTGCGGGTCCAGCACCTTGGCCGAAAGCACGAAGGAAGCGCGCGCGAACACGTCGTCCGGCAGCAGCTTGACGCCTTTCGGCAGCAGCGAGTGCATTTCGACGAAGCTCTTGACCGCGCCGAACAAACCTTCGCGCAAGCCGGACTCATGCGTGCCGCCGGCGGAAGTGGGGATCAGGTTGACGTAGGATTCGCGCACCACGTTGCCATCCTCGGTCCAGGCCACCACCCAGGCCGCGCCTTCGCCTTCGGCAAAGCCTTCGGCATCGGCGCTGGCATACTGCTCGCCCTCGAACAGCGGAATCACCGGCTCGGCGCTGGTGGATTGCGCCAGCGATTCGACCAGGTAGCCGCGCAAGCCCTGGTCGTACTGCCAGCTTTGGATGTCGCCGGTTTTCGCATGGAGCAGGGTGACTTTCACGCCCGGCAGCAGCACCGCCTTGGAGCGCAGCAGGCGCTGCAGTTCGCCCAGCGGGATCGCGCCCGAATCGAAATACTTGGCATTCGGCCAGGCCGTGACCCGCGTGCCGGATTTTTTTTCATCCTTGCCCAGCGCGCGCGATTTCAGCTTTTCCACCACGTCGCCGTCGGCGAAGGCCATATCGTGCGCCTTGCCGTCGCGCCAGACCGTGATTTCCAGACGGGTCGACAGCGCATTGGTGACGGACACGCCGACGCCGTGCAAGCCGCCCGAAAACGAGTAGGCACCGCCCGAGCCCTTGTCGAACTTGCCGCCGGCATGCAGGCGGGTGAAGACGATTTCCACGGTCGGCACCTTTTCCTCGGGGTGCAGGCCGACCGGGATGCCGCGGCCGTCATCCTCGACGCTGACGCTGCCGTCGGCGTTGAGGGTGACGAGAATGTTTTTTGCGAAACCGCCCAGCGCTTCGTCCGATGAGTTATCGATGACTTCCTGGATGATGTGCAGCGGGTTTTCCGTGCGGGTATACATGCCCGGACGCTGCTTGACGGGTTCGAGCCCTTTCAGGACCCGGATCGATGATTCGCTGTAATCGGATGTGGTTTTTTTCGTGGCCATGCAGGATGAGCGTCGCGCAAATAGGCGAGCAGATAAGCTGTTTATATATACAGTGAAAATTGTACAGCCAACAGATTACCCTTTTCCAGCGATTTGTGCATGCCTTAAATTGGACGCCGTTGCGGCAGAATCCATTGTTATTTGCTCAACATGCGCATGCCGCGTTCCAGCCCGTCCAGGGTAATGGGGAACATCCTGCCCTGCAGGATCTTGTAGATGATGGCGACCGATTGACGGTATTGCCACAAGCTTTCCGGCTCGGGGTTCAGCCAGATAAATTTCGGAAAAGCCTGGGTGAAGCGTTGCAGCCAGTCGGCGCCGGCTTCGTCGTTGTTGTATTCCACCGAGCCGCCCGGTTGCAGGACTTCATAGGGGCTCATGGTGGCGTCGCCGACGAAGATCAGCTTGGTGTCCGGCGTGTACTTGCGCAGCACGTCCCAGGTCGGGAATTTCTCCGCATGCCGGCGGTGGTTGTTCTTCCACAGGTAATCGTAGACGCAGTTGTGGAAGTAAAAGAATTCCATGTTCTTGAATTCCGAGCTGGCGGCGGAAAACAATTCCTCGGTGCGGGCGATATGGTCGTCCATGCTGCCGCCGACATCCAGCAGCATCAGCACCTTGACGTTGTTCCGGCGCTCCGGCTGCATGCGGATATCCAGATAACCGGCGTTGTTGGCGGTGGCGCGGATGGTATCGTCCAGCGCCAGCTCTTCCTGCGCGCCTTCGCGGGCAAAGCGGCGCAGGCGCCGCAGCGCCACCTTGAGGTTGCGCGTGCCCAGCTCGCGCTCGCTGTCGTAATCGCGATAGGCGCGCGCATCCCATACCTTGACCGCGCTGCGGTTGCGCGATTCGCCGCCGATGCGGATGCCTTCCGGGTTGGTGCCGCCGTGGCCGAACGGCGAGGTGCCGCCGGTGCCGATCCACTTGTCGCCGCATTCATGACGTTCCTTTTGCTCCCGCAGTAATTCCTGCAGGCGGTCCATCAGCTTGTCGTAACCGAATTTTTCCAGGCGGGCGATGTCTTCCGGCGTCAGCTCGCGCTTCATGCGCTGCACCAGCCAGTCCAGCGGGATCTGGCTGTCGGCGGCAAATACCGTGTCGACCCCCTTGAAATACAGCCCGAAGGCCTGGTCGAACTTGTCGTAGTGCGCCTCGTCCTTGACCAGGGTGGTGCGCGCTAGGTAGTAAAAGTCGTCCAGCGAAGGCGAGATCACGCCCTTCTGCAAGGCTTCCAGCAACAGCAGGTATTCCTTGATCGAGACGGGAATCTTCGCGTCTTTCAGCGTGAAAAAGAATTCGATGAGCACGGCGTTTTCCTCGCGTGCGGCACGTGCGCGCCGCCTAGCGGTCAGTTAACGGTTATTGCGCGCCATGAACAGCAGGCGTTCGAACAGGTGCACGTCCTGTTCGTTCTTCAGCAGGGCGCCATGCAGGGGCGGCACGATGGCCTTGTTATCCTGGCTGCGCAAGGCTTCGGCGGGGATGTCCTCGGCCAGCAGGAGTTTCAGCCAGTCGAGGAATTCGGACGTCGACGGCTTCTTTTTCAGGCCCGGCACTTCGCGCACCTCATAGAAGGTTTGCAGCGCTTGCGCCAGCAAATCCTTTTTCAGGCGCGGGAAGTGGACGTTCACGATATCCTGCATCGTCTCCTTGTCGGGGAACTTGATGTAGTGGAAGAAGCAGCGGCGCAAAAAGGCGTCCGGCAATTCCTTTTCATTGTTCGAGGTGATGATCACCAGCGGGCGGTGCTTTGCCACCACCATCTCGCGCGTCTCGTACACATAGAATTCCATGCGGTCGAGTTCGCGCAGCAGGTCGTTGGGAAATTCGATATCCGCCTTGTCGATCTCGTCGATCAGCAGCACCACCGGCTGCGGCGCGGTGAACGCCTGCCACAGCACGCCCTTGACGATGTAGTTATGGATATCCTTGACGCGCTCCGAACCTTCAATATCCGCCAGCTGCGAATCGCGCAGGCGCGACACCGCATCGTATTCATACAGGCCCTGCTGCGCCTTGGTGGTGGATTTGACGTGCCATTGCAAAAGCGGCATGTCCAGCGCCGCCGCGACTTCCTCTGCCAGCATGGTCTTGCCGGTGCCCGGTTCGCCCTTGATCAGCAGCGGGCGCTGCAGGGTCAGCGCCGCATTCACCGCCAGCTTTAAATCCTCGGTTGCCACATAATTTGGGGAACCTTCGAACCGTGTTTCCTGTCGCATAAATCGTGTTTTAAAGAAATAAACGTGTCATCAAGCGGAAAATTAAGAAGCGTCTAATCCGTCTCGGCATTTTTTAAGTATAAGCGAGAACCGGAAATCCAGAATTCTTGCTATTTCATGAATCTACAAAATTTACAAAAGGGAAAAGCTGCATGAAAATCCTTTTCCTGCGCATGTGGGTGATGTGCCGTCGCCTGTGCGGAGGTCCCCAGCACCGCCGCGACCGTCATATGCAGTACGAACGCCAGGCCGAATCTCTGTTGCGGCAAGCCAATCCTTTCGCCAGCTGGAACGAACGCGCCGATTGGATGATCGATGTCGCCGCCTGGCTGCGTCATGTACCGCGGATCGGCATGCCCGGCGCGGCTGCCGGCGGCGACCCGCGCCGGGAGCGCCTGCTGCTCCTGCTGGACTGGCTCGACGCCCACCGCGACGTGCGCCGCCTGGTGCAGACCACCTTGCAGAAAACCCTGCGCGAGGCAGCCGGACCGGAACTGTTCAGCGCCACCGGCTTGCCGCGCGAGCCGGCCTTCTTCAGCGAGCTGGGCGAGCGCATCGTCAAATTCATTCTGCCGCGTCCGCCGGCGCAGCACGATCTGTCGGCCCTGTTCGCCGCGCTGTTTCCCGATCCCGCCGACGCCGACTGGCTGCTGGGGCTGGGCCATGTCACGCTGGGTCGCCTGGCCAGGCTGTGCACCGATGAAGGGATCGTGCACGCCTATATCAAGCAGATCGACGAAGCGCTGACTTACCTGGCCGCCATGATCGTCGCCGTCGGCGTCAGTCCGGCCTTTCGCCAGCGACTGGATGCCCGGCTGCCCTTGCAGGCGACGCCTTTCATGGCGCTGCGGCGCGAACTGGAAAAGTTCTGCCTGGCCCGCCAGCATGACCCTGCAGCATTGCGCAGCGTAAAGATGCTGGTGGCCGTCTGTCAGGCGCAGACTGACCGCATCTATGCCGACCTGGATGAACATGGCGTCTCGATCGGCCTGGTCTACCATGTCGAGCGCATGCGCGCCCAGCTGGTGCGCATCGGCCGCCTGATCGATCTGCGCACGGCGACCCTGCTCACGCCGCAGGGGGCGGGGCAGGTGCAGGCTTTGCTGGCCGACCTGATCCGCGCCCAGCATGCAAAGGGCTCGGTGCCGGCGCTGGTGCAGCGCAGCTTCTCGCTGCTGGCGCGCAAGATGGTCGAGCGCAATGCCAGCCAGGGCGAGCCTTACCTCGTCCGTAACCGGGCTGAATACCGCACCGTGCTCAAAGCCGCCTGCACGGGCGGCATCGTGGCAGCGTTCTGCGTGCTGGGACAGTTCGCCGTGGCCGCCGGCGAGGCGCGCTTTTCCGCCGGCTTGTCCGCTACGCTGGTATATACCCTCAGCTTCCTCCTGATTGTCGCGCTGGGCGGCGTGCTGGCCGCCAGGCAGCCGGCCGTCACGGCGCCGGCGCTGGCCGCGCGCATGGGCGACCTGGAGTCGCGCGAGGGCTTGCGCGGCTTGCTGCGCGAATCCGCATGGCTGCTGCGCGCGCAGGCCGCCTCGGTGTTCGGCAATCTCTTTACTGCCATTCCCGCGATGGCCGTGCTGGCAGGGGCGATGTTTCTGCTCACCGGTGCGCCGGTGCAGGCGCCGGGCGCTGCCCAGGCCAGCCTGGAATCCCTGTCGCTGTTCGGCATGACGCCGCTGTACGCGGCCCTGACCGGCGTATTGCTCTGGCTTTCCAGCATGGTCGCCAGCTTTGCTGACAACTGGTTCGCCTTGCGCCAGATGCGCGCCGCGCTGGCGCATCACCGCCGCCTGGTGCATGCGTTGGGCGCCGCGCGCGCTGAACGGCTGGCCCGGCGGGTAGAGCGTCATGTGCCGGGCCTTGCCGGTATCCTGACGCTCGCTCTGTTGCTGGGAATGGGGCCGGTCGTCATGCAGTTTTTCGGCCTGGGACTGGAAGTGCGGCATGTGACGCTGTCCGCCGGCACCCTGGTGGCTGCTGCCACCAGCCTGGGCTGGTCCAGCCTGGCATCGTCCGAATTCTGGCTGGCCATGCTCGGCATTGCCGCTATCGGCTTTCTGAATGTCGGGGTAGCGTTCGGTTGCGCCCTGGCGCTCGCCTTGCGCGCGCGCGAAGTGCCGGACCGCATGCGCCGCCTGGTGTTCGGCGCAGTGCTGCGGCGTTTCGCCAGGTCGCCGCGCGCCTTCCTGTTCCCGCAAGGAAGGGAGACCGGCGTGACGGCCGCCCCGAAGCCGTCCGTCACGCCTGGCGCTGTGCCTTCTGACGAGCCTCATGGACGTTCTGGAAGTGGATTTTGATGGACTTTGCGTCGCCAGTGGCAGTGTTGTTTGCCTGCATGGACTGGCGATGGGAGTTCGGGTAGAATCGATTCGCTTTGATGTCGACATGGCAATATTGGGAGACCGTCGGCATTCCTTGGCTTCGCTTAACTAATCACCTGATAATCATGAAAAAAATATTAGTGTTGCTCGCGCTTGCGGGCGTAGCCAATTTGTCCGCCGCGGCGGAAGTGGTTGGCAATGCCACCAATGCCAAAACCAAGGTTGAGATGTGCATCGGCTGCCACGGCATCCCGGGATATAAAGCCACCTTCCCGGAACTCTATCAAGTGCCTATGATCGGTGGCCAGTCCGCCAAATACATTGAAAATGCGCTGCAAGCGTATAAAAAAGGCGACCGCAAGCATCCGACCATGCGCGGCATCGCCGCCAGCCTGTCCGAACAGGACATCGCCGATGTTGCAGCCTATTACTCGCAACAGAAATAAGGGGAGCGCAAGATGAACAACACATTCAAGGCCGCGATCCTGGTATTCGCTTCCGTAATTTCCCTGGGCGCGCAAGCCGCCGGCGATATCGAGGCTGGCAAGGCTGCCGCACAAAAATACAATTGCTTCACCTGCCACGGCCAGGACTACAACACGCCGATCGACCCTTCCTATCCGAAGCTGGCTGGCCAGCACAAGGATTACCTGGAACACGCATTGATCGCTTACCAGCGCGGCGCAAAAGGCCCGAATAGCCGCAGCAATGCGATCATGGAAGGCCAGGTCAAGCAGTTGAGCAAGCAGGATGTGCAGAACATCGCCGCTTACCTGAGCAGCCTGCCTGGTTCGCTGGTGGTGCGAAAATAAGCCTGAACTGCAGCGACAGGAAAGCCACGCATGCCGTGGCTTTTTTATTTTGACCGCAGCGAATTTGGCCTGAGTGGCCTGAGCCCGGCTCTGCGCAGATATTCTTCAGCGGCTGCGCCGCTGCACGCACTCGATATAGGCAGCGCCATCCGGCGGCGTGCCGTTGCGCTGCGAATTCCAGATCATCTCGCCCAGGCACTCCATGATCTGGTGATGCGCCTCATGCTCGGATTGCAGCTTGTGCGCGAGCATCTGAAATCCGGCGCGGATGCCGGGCGGCTGGTCGATCGACACCTGTTCGGCGATCGACAGGTGCATCGACAGGTGCAGAAAGGGGTTGGAATGGCCATGTTCCACCGGATAATCCGCCGCCAGCGCGGCATCGACGTCTTCCAGGTCGCCGGCATATTCCGGGTGCTGCATGATCCAGTCGCGCGCAATCGCTTCCAGCGGCGTCAGGATTTCATTGTTGCGGTGCTTGCGGTAGGCGTCGCAGAAGAAGCGACGGACATCCTGTTGCGAGGGATTGAACATGATCAGACTCCTTTTGCCGGCAGCGGCGTCTTGTCGGGGAATTCGCACAGATCGGCGATGGCGCAGTTCCAGCACAGCGGCTTGCGCGCCACGCAGGTATAGCGGCCGTGCAGGATCAGCCAGTGATGGGCGTCATGAATGAATTCATGCGGCACTTTCTTCATTAACCCCCGCTCGACTTCGTCGACATTCTTGCCGGGCGCGACACCGGTGCGATTGGAAACCCGGAAGATATGCGTATCCACCGCCATGACCGCTTCGCCGAAGGCTGTGTTCAACACCACGTTGGCGGTCTTGCGGCCGACGCCAGGCAGGGCTTGCAAGGCTTCCCGCGTGCGCGGCACCTGGCCGCCGTGTTGCTCGAGCAGGATGCGGCAGGTTTCGATGACGTACTTGGCCTTGTTGCGATACAGATTGATGGTATTGATGTACGACATCAGGCCTTCGACTCCCAGCGCCAGGATCGCCTGCGGCGTATTGGCAACCGGGTACAGTACGCGCGTGGCCTTGTTGACCGAGACGTCGGTGGCTTGCGCCGACAGGATCACCGCGATCAGCAATTCGAACGGCGTGGTATAGGCCAGCTCGGTGGTCGGGTGCGGATTGGCGGCGCGCAGGCGCTCGAATATCTGCCGGCGCTTCTGATCATTCATGGCTCTTCTCCGGTGCTGCCGCAGTTGCCGATGCTGCCGCGGCCATCTGCTCCTTCTTCAGCCGCGCGCGCTCGATCGCGGCTTGCACGATGGCTTTCTTGCGCGCCTGTTCGGCTTGCTGTTCCGGGCTGGCGGTGGCTTCAGTTTCCAGCGTCTGCAGCTTGGCGGCCGCCTTGGCTGCCAGCCTGGCGTCGTTTTCCTCCTTGTCGCGGCGCAGTCGCATGACATGGAAATCGTGGCGGCGGCGCGCGTCGTCGGCCTGCTGCTGCGACCAGGCATCCCAGCCGGTGCGCTCGCCCGTGACATCGACCATGGCGATGCAATCGACCGGGCAGGGCGCCACGCACAGGTCGCAGCCGGTGCACAGCTCCTGCACCACGGTATGCATCTGCTTGCCGGCGCCGATGATGGCGTCCACCGGGCAGGCCTGGATGCACAAGGTGCAGCCGATGCAGAGCGTCTCGTCGATGACCGCCACCGGGCGCGGCCGTTCCTGGCCGTGAACGAGGTTCAGGGGGATGACGGGCTTGCCGAGCAGGGTTGCCAGCCGGGCGACACCTTCGGCGCCGCCGGGCGGGCACTGGTTATGGGATGCTTCGCCGCTGGCGATGGCTTCAGCATAGGGCCGGCATGCCGGATAGCCGCATTTGGTGCATTGAGTCTGCGGCAACAGGTCTTCGATTCGATCGGCAAGCGGGGCGGGGGCGGACACGGTATTCTTCATCGGTAAAAACAGCATTATCCGACGTTGGCGCGTTTGGCACAATCGAGCGGGATGTCGTCGACGCAGGCCGATGGCGTCAAGGCGGCCAATAAAAAAGCCGTCCCGGAAGCGGGACGGCCTGGCGCATGAGGGTGAAACGGATCAGGAATATTTCTTGATGAATTCGCCCACCATCGGGCAAATGGTTTCACGCCAGCGGCGGCCGGAAAAAATGCCGTAGTGGCCGCATTTCGGCGCGACATAATCCTGCTGCAGGTTTTTCGGGATGCCGGAGCACATTTCGTGCGCTGCCTGAGTCTGGCCAGGGCCGGAAATGTCATCCAGTTCGCCTTCGACGGTGAACAGGGCGACGGTCTTGATATCCTGCGGGCGCACCAGTTTGCCGCCGATTTCCCAGGTGCCCGTGGGCAGCCGGAATTCCTGGAAAACGGTCTTGATGGTTTCCAGATAATACTCGGCCGGCATGTCCAGCACGGCATTGTATTCGTCGTAGAACTTGCGGTGCGCTTCGGCCGAGTCATTGTCGCCCTGGCGCAGATGCATGTAGAAATCCCAGTGGCTTTGCGCATGGCGGCTCGGATTCATCGCCACGAAGCCGGCGTGCTGCAGGAAGCCCGGATAGACCTTGCGGCCATGGCCGGGATAATTCGGCGGCACGGCATAGATCACGGTGTTTTCGAACCAGGCGAAGGGCTTGTTGGTCGCCAGGTCGTTGACCTCGGTCGGCGACTTGCGCGGGTCGATCGGGCCGCCCATCAGGGTCATCGACTTGGGCAGCTTCGGATCGTTTTCGCTGGCCATCAGCGCAACGGCCGCCAGCACCGGCACGGTCGGCTGGCATACCGCCATCAGGTGCAGATCCGGCCCCAGCAGACGGATGAAATCCTGCACGTAATAGACGTAATCGTGCAAATGGAAGGGGCCATCCGCATAAGGCACCATGCGCGCATCGAGCCAGTCGGTGATGTAGACGTCATGGTTCTCCAGCATGCTGCGCACGGTATCGCGCAGCAAGGTGGCATGATGACCGGATAGCGGTGCGACGATCAGGACCTTGGGTTGATTAAGCTTTGCGGTTTCGGCATCGCTCAAATCCTTCTTGAAATGAATCAGGTGGCAGAAGGATTTCTTTTCTGCAATTCTTTCCAGAATGTTGACATCGTTGCCATTAACGGTAACTTTTTCAATTCCGAACGTAGGCTTTTCATAAGACTTGCCCAAGCGATACATCAATTCGTAACCTGCGGCGATACGCTGCGCGAATGGCGCGTGAGCAAGAGGTGATATCGGATTGGTAAATAGCTTGGCGGAAGCTTCTGCCCACTGAATCAATGGATTAATGAAATTGCGATTTAATTCATGAAATTGGTAGAGCATGATCGCCTCGTTGGAAAGTACCGAACAATAATTATTCTGTCTTATTGCTGCAACGCATCATAAACCATTTTGCTTCAACGTGTAGGAAAAATCTTCCTCAGTATCAGCAATTTCACAGACAGCAGAGCGACTCGCAAGTGAAAATTTACCTACAAGAGCTTCTTAATTTCTGTATTGGTGCTCAGCAACATACCATAAATTGTTGGATTTGGTCAGACATTTACTGCGCATTTTCTTCATCAAAGTGTCGCTTTATTTCAAGCATAAGAAGAATATTGCCAATAAAATCAAAGACTTGTTGTTAATTCTTCAAGGTTTCCAAAAGTGGGCATGCCGTGGTTTTTCATGACAATGCCATGAAATCGCCATCAAACTGTCATACAGCTGTGTCAGGGAAATTTACTGACCCTGTGCGGGTTTCCCCTCCGAAGGAGAAAAGTGTCCTTGACCAAAGCTGTGAGCATTTACATCTGTCATGTAGCAATGCAGCATAAGCTATGCCAAGTGTAATTGGGCAATAGCCCATGCAAAGAATCCATGCAATAAAAAAGCCCCCAGGCTATTCCAGCCAGGGGGCTTTGGCGATTTGACGCCGGATGAGGCGTTTAATCGAATACCGGAGTTTCCACGCCCAGAATCTTGTGCAGCTTGGGCGAAGTCGTGGTGTACTGCATGTGGATCTTCTTTTCCGGGAAGATGTAGGGTGCTGCGCCAAAGGCTGCCAGGGCTGCTTCATGGAAGCCGGACAGGATCAGCTTTTTCTTGCCCGGATAGGTATTGATGTCGCCTACCGCGAAAATGCCCGGCACATTGGTTTCGAACTTCTCGGTATCCATCACCTTCAGCTGCTTGCGCTCGATATCCAGGCCCCACTCGGCGATCGGGCCCAGCTTCGGTGACAGGCCGAAGAACACCAGCAGATAATCGAGCGGCAGCCGGCGCGTCACGCCATCGGCGCCAGTCACCTTGATCTCGGTGAGCTGTTCATCCTTCGATTCGATGCCGGTGACCTGGCCGACCAGGAGTTGCATCTCGAATTCGTCGCACAATTCCTTCATCTTGGCCACCGAAGCGGGCGCGGCGCGAAATTCCTCGCGGCGATGCAGGAGGATCACGGATTCAGCCTTGCCGACGAAATTCAGGGCCCAGTCCAGGGCGGAGTCGCCGCCGCCGCAAATCACCAGATTCTTGCCATGGAAGCGGCTCGGATCCTTGACGCGGTAAAACACCTGCTTGCCTTCGAACTGTTCGATGCCATCGACCTTGAGGGTGCGCGGCTGGAACGAGCCGACGCCGGCGGCGATGAAGATGGTCTTGGTGATGAAGCGGGTGCCGATCGACGTTTCGACATTGAAGCGGCCGTCTTCGCGCTTTTCAACGACAGTGACTTCCTGGTTCAGGTGGAAAGTCGGCTCGAAGGGCTCGATCTGCTTCAGCAGGTTGTCGGTCAATTCCTGGCCGGTGCAGACAGGCACGGCCGGGATATCGTAAATCGGCTTGTCCGGATACAGTTCCACGCACTGGCCGCCGACGACCGGCAGCGAATCGATCACATGCGCCTTGATTTCCAGCAGGCCAAGTTCGAACACCTGGAACAGGCCGACGGGTCCGGCGCCAATGATCACGGCATCGGTTTCGATCGGCGCCTTGGTCGATCCGGGAGTGGTGTTGGGGGCGAGATTCGAGGCTTCGAGGCCGGCGCTGGTTTCCATACGACTGTCAAATTCCTGTTACATTGAAAGAATAAAAAGCCGGGGGCAGGGATGAGCCGCCGGCTCCGTGTGTTGCATGCAAGGTTTGTTGCATGCCGGACTGTGCGAGCGCGCGGGCGCCAAGCACGACCGGCAAGGCATCAGCGTTCGAGATATTTCAGCTTGTCCGTGGCATCTTTCCATTCCTCGGCCTCCGGCAACGGCGACGTGGTCTTGGTAATGGAGGGCCACTTGCGGGCCAGTTCGACGTTCAGCTTGATAAATTGCTGCTGGTCCGCAGGAACGTCTTCTTCGGCAAAAATGGCATTGACCGGGCATTCGGCTACGCACACAGCACAATCGATGCACTCGTCTGGATCGATGGCGAGGAAATTCGGACCTGCGCGGAAGCAGTCCACCGGACATACATCGACGCAGTCGGTATAGCGACAACGGATGCAGGATTCGGTCACAACGTGGGTCATAACAGTCCTATCTACTATCTACTTAATCGGGAATGAAATCAGCTGAAGGCGGATGCTGCTTTGGAAAAAACAGTTATATTCCGACAATCATTTGCAAAGCCTTGTATTTTAAGGCATTTTATATCTTCCCACAAACAGCGGTTATACAAATTACGCATAAGCAAATGCGCGCGGTGCTGTGGAAGGACTCTGGAAAGCCCTGTAATTTGCCATAAAAATGCATATAAAATGTATCTAAATTCCCTTCAACGGCCTGCAAACTGCAAGAAATGGAGAATAATTGCGGCTGCTTTTTTATTGGGATAAAACTCCATGAAAGCGAAAATCCTGATTGCGCGTGCGGTCTTTCCCGAGGTGCTGGAGCGGCTGTCCCAGCATTTTGAGGTGGAAGCCAACCAGAACGACGAGCCCTGGTCAGCCGAAGAAATGGCCAGGCGCTTGCATAACAAGCAAGGTTTGTTCTCGAGTGCAAACGAGCGTATTAGCGCCGAATTGATTGCGGCTTGCCCGCAGTTGAAAGTGATCGCCAATATGGCGGTCGGCTTCAACAATATCGACCTTGAAGCAGCCACGCGCGCCGGCATCATGGTCACCAATACGCCGGATGTCCTGAATGAAACCACCGCGGATTTCGCCTGGGCCCTTTTGATGGCGGCTGCGCGCCGGGTAGGCGAGTCGGAACGCTGGCTGCGCGCCGGAAAGTGGCAGCGCTGGCGCTATGACACTTTCCTTGGCGCGGATTTGCATGGCGCCACGCTCGGTATCCTCGGCATGGGGCGCATCGGCCAGGCAATCGCGCGCCGTTCGCGAGGATTCGACATGCAGGTGCTCTACCATAACCGCACGCGCTTGCCGGTGGCGCTGGAAGCAGCTGCCAGCCAGGCGCAATACGTCGGCAAGGAGGAATTGCTGCGGCGCGCCGACCATCTAATCCTGGTGCTGCCGTATTCGGCGGCGACCCACCATGCCATCGGCGCCGCCGAGTTGGCGCTGATGAAGCCGACCGCCACCCTGGTCAATATCGCCCGCGGCGGTATCGTCGATGACGCCGCGCTGATAGCGGCGCTGCGCCAGCGGCGCCTTGCCGCCGCCGGCCTGGATGTGTTCGAGAACGAACCGGCATTTCATCCGGATTTCCTCCAGCTCGACAATGCCGTGCTGACGCCACATATCGGCAGCGCTTCGGTGCCAACGCGGCACGCCATGGCCGCTTGCGCCGCGGACAACCTGATTGTCGCGCTCAGCGGGCAGATTCCGCCCAACCTGCTGAACCCGCAAATCCTGCAATAGGCCGGGTCGACAGCACAGGAACAAAAAAGCCGCGCGAAATGCGCGGCTTTTCTATGGCAAGGCAGGGCGGATTTCAGCCCTTTAATTCCTCGAACAGATCGATGTACTGCTGCATGGCGGAGTCGGCGGCCGTGCCTTTCAGGCTTGCCCATGCATCCCATTTGGCGCGAGCGACGAAATCGCTCATACCGGGGCGCTCGCCCGTGGCGTCGCCGCTGCTGGCCTGCTTGTACAGGGCGTAGAGCTTCAGCAGCGTCATGTTGTCCGGGCGCTCGGACAGGTTTTTGGAGGCGGTCACCGCCTCTTCAAAGCGGGCTTGCAGGCTCATGTCGCTCATACCGCCAGCAGTTCGACTTCGAAAATCAGCGTCGCATTCGGCGGAATCACGCCGCCGGCGCCGCGTGCGCCATAACCGAGCGCAGCGGGGATGATCAGCTTGCGCACGCCGCCGACTTTCATGCCCTGCACGCCCTGGTCCCAGCCCTTGATTACATGGCCGGCGCCCAGCGGAAACTGGAAAGGATCGTTGCGATCCTTGCTGGAATCGAACTTGCTGCCGGCGCTGCCGTCGGCATTTTGCAGCCAGCCAGTGTAGTGCACGGTCACGTGGGCGCCGGCGGTCGCTTCCGCGCCGTTGCCGACGGTGATATCTTCGTACTGCAGGCCGGTGGAGGTCATGATGGTGGACATGGAGTTTCCTTGAAGGTTTTTTTTGATTGCAAAAGCAGGGTAGACTGGCAGGATTGTAGCGAATAATACAGAGATGATGGAAATTGAAATGGAAGCAGCGCGATGATCCGGCCGATACTCGGTTCCTTCGGCAAGGCATTGATGTCGCAGCTGCACATGCGCATGTTGCTGCTGACCATTGCTCCTTTCTTTCTATCGGTGGCGATCTGGGGCGTGATACTGTACTTTAACCTGCAACCCATGATCGACTGGGTGCATGCCTACTTTGCCGGGCATGACATGTTCCGCCAGGTCAGCGGCTGGCTGGAAACCTTCGGCGCCGGCTTCGCCAGTTATGTGGTGGCGCCGCTGGTGGCGATGTGGGTCTTGCTGCCGCTGATGATCCTGACGGCGCTGGCCTTCATCGCCTTGTTCGCCATGCCGGCGATCATTCGCCATGTGGCCAGCCGCCATTATCCGCAACTCGAGCGGCGCGCCGGCGGCAGCATCTGGGGCAGCTTGTGGTTGTCTTTCTATACCTTCATTCTGTTTGCCTTGCTATGGATCGCCAGCCTGCCCTTGCTGTTTCTGCCGCCGCTGGGGCTGATTGTGCAGGCGCTGCTGTGGGGCTGGCTGACTTACAAAGTGCTGACGTATGACGCGCTGGCCGAGCACGCCGACCGGGAAGAATTTCGCGCGCTGCAAAAGCGCCACCGGGGCGCATTGCTGCTGATCGGCACCATCACTGGCGCCCTTGGCGCGGCGCCCATGCTGCTGTGGCTGGGCGGCGTACTCGGCGCGGCCCTGTCCATTGTCTTTTTCCCCTTGTTCGCTGCCGTATCGATCTGGCTGTATGTACTGGTGTTTGTTTTCACCGGTCTGTGGTTTGCGCATTTCTGCCTTGCGGCGCTGGCCGAAATGCGCGCTGTCTCGGCCATGCCGGCAGCGACGACGGTGCAATTCAAGGATATCAATTAACTTTTCGGATGGATGCGACGCATGGCTTTTGGACTCATCATCATCGGCGACGAAATACTTTCAGGCAGACGGCTTGACCAGCACTTTGCCAAGGTCGTGAAATTGCTCGGCGAACGCGGCCTGCAGCTGGGCTGGGCGGAATATCTGGGCGACGATCCGGCGCGCATTACCGCGACCCTGCGCCGCACGCTCGCCAGCGGCGACATCGTGTTCTCCTGCGGTGGCATCGGCGCCACGCCGGACGACCATACCCGCCAGTGCGCGGCGGCGGCGCTGAACGTGCCGCTGGTCTTGCATCCGCAAGCGAGGGAATTGATCCAGGAGCGCATGACCGACATGGCGCGCGCAGCCGGCGCCGTGCTGGATCTGCAAGCGCCGGATAACTTGCAGCGCCTGAAGATGGGCGAGTTTCCGCAGGGTGCGCAAATCATCCCCAATCCCTTCAACAAGATCCCGGGTTTTTCAGTGCAGGGGGCAGGTTCGGGCGCGTATTATTTCGTCCCCGGCTTCCCGGTGATGGCATGGCCGATGATCGAATGGGTGCTGGATACCCATTACTCTTCCCTGTTTCATCAGCTTCCCTGGCAAGAGAGTTCGGTGCTGGTGTTTGAAATGATGGAATCGACACTGACGCCGCTGATGGAAACGATCGAAGTACAGTTTTCTCCGGTGAAGGTCTTCAGTTTGCCGAGCGTGGCCAACGGCCAGAACCGCGGGTTTATCGAACTGGGTGTCAAAGGGGAACCTGAGCAAACTGCGGCAGCATTTTCTTTCATGCTGGCCGAACTCGACCGGCTGGGCGCGGAATACCGGCGAAGCTGAAACAAGAAGGACTACATAGAAGGACGCCATAGAAGGACGCCATAGAAGGGCGACAGGACAGCGGAGACATGCGAGGCGTCTGGAATTTTTCTGGCTGCTTGATAGCAAAAAAATCGGGCCTGCCAGGCAATGCATTCTGCATGCATTGCCTGGCAGGCCCGTTGTCTTTCAGACCCTTGCGGGAATCTGAAGCCAGCGTCGCCGGCGTGAATTATTTCTTGGCTTTGGCCGTCTTGGCAGCTTGCGAGAACTGGGTCACAGCCGTGTTCAGGTTGTTTTCCATGACTTCGACAGCTTGCTTGGTGGTATTGGCCAGTTGCTCATAGCTGGCGTTGGCAGTGCCAAAAGCCGACTTGACCAGAGCAATCACGTTTTCCGAACCGGCCGGCGCATTCTTGCTGGCTTCTTCGATCATGGCCAGGACTTTGCGGTTGGCTTCGGCAACTTGCTCTTCAGCAGCCTTGGTGAATTCAGCCTGGGCAGTAGACGCGATATTGGCGACATGACGGCCGTAAGCCAGTGCTTTTTCAGCATTCGGCTGGGCTTGCGCAGCCAGCAGGGTGGACAGTTCCTGCGGATCTTTGGCGGCCAGCAGCTGTTTGGCAGCCGAATTCGAATCTTCCAGGGAAGATTTGACAGCATTCAAGTTCAGATCGACCAGCTTTTCAACGCTTTCAAAAGCCTTGTTGGTCAGGGAAGTGATGAGGGCGATTTGCGCTTCGAAATTGGCTTTGGTAGCGGCAGCGAAGTGTTCTTGGTTCGGGAACAGGTTAGACATGGCAATTCCTTCAGTAAGTTAATTAAGGAGAACTGGTGGCAAACACGAATTGTGCGCCGCAACAAAGTCTATTCTAAGGGTTAATTTCACCATGTCAAGTACTTTTTATTGCGCTGCACAATAATTTGTTTGGGAAAGCAACGCTATGATCTTGCGTTTTAAACATTTATTGTTGGGAAATTAACAAATTCATGACTTATATCAACTGAAACTCATATGTTCATTAAGCGTTTGCAGCTTGATAGCTTCCAGAATAATAATTTCCCCCCCTCAAAAAAAGCCCCTCAAAAACTTTTGCCAAAAAGGAAATATTGCTAATTAGAATATTGTTTAATTAAGGAAGCTAAACCCTTCATTCTCTTGCAGTTTTTCATTATTTTGTTAGACTGCAACTGTATTGGATATCTGCAAGGGTCAAGGGGAGCGGCCGAATGAAAAAGTCTGCGCTGGGAATACTGTTTTTATTGTGCTTTTTGTGCACGACAGCGATATCGACGGCTGCCACCAAAAATACTACTGGCAGTACTTCCCGAACGGCTTCCAAAAAAGTCGTCATTAAGAAAACTGCCGCGCAGCCTGTCGGCAAGCGCAAGGCAGTGTCTGCCAAGTCCAGGGGCAAGCGGACGACGGTGGTGACGCAAAATTCAAGGGATAAAATCGTCAAGCGCGTCAGCATCGTCAATGGCAAGCGCAAGGTAAGTTATCACCAGGTGGCGGCACGTCGGGTCATGCCCTCGTCAGCACCAGTACATACGGCCGCCGAGCTGGCTGGCTTGCACCGGACGCCCGATCCACTCGATTTGAAATCGAATGTGGCACTGGTGCTCGATCAGTCCAGCTCCGAAGTGTTGTTTGAAAAGAATTCCAATATTTCCCTGCCGATCGCGTCGATCACCAAGCTGATGACAGGCTTGATCGTGGTCGAGGCGAAGCAGGATAAGAATGAAATCCTGGAAATTACTTCTGACGACATCGACCGTTTGAAGAATAGCGGTTCCCGTCTCGCGGTTGGCACCAAATTATCGCGCGCGAGCTTGCTGCACCTGGCATTGATGAGTTCGGAAAATCGCGCGGCATCGGCCTTGGGGCGCAATTATCCTGGCGGTTTGCCGGCTTTTGTGGCCGCAATGAATGCCAAGGCCAAGGTGTTAGGTATGCACGACACGCATTATGTCGATTCCAACGGCCTCTCCAGCGGTAATGTCGCCAGCGCGCGCGACCTGATCAAGCTGGTGGCTGAGGTGCAAAAGCATGCGATCCTCGGGCAGTATTCGACCGCTCCTGAATCTGTCGTCGATGCCGGCGGCAGGTCGCTGCAGTACCGCAACACCAACCGTCTTGTGAATAATCCTGCCTGGGAAATCGGCTTGCAAAAAACCGGTTATATCGCCGAGGCAGGACGTTGCCTGGTAATGCAGACGATGATCGAAGGACGTTCGATCGTCATGGTTTTTCTTGATTCTAAAGGTAAATATTCACGTCTTGCCGATGCCAGTCGCATCCGCAAATGGATCGAGACTCTCAAGCCGCATGCCGCATCCAATTCGGTTGTTGCCGATGACAAGGGTTGACGAGCTTATTTTGCCGCAATAAAAAAGGCGAGCCCGCAGGTTCGCCTTTTTTATATATTCAAGCAAGACGCTTTTTTTGGCGCGGTACTTATCTCAGGTAATTCCTGCTGTTTGAGGCACATAGCCGAGCACGGCAGAAATCTGCGTGGCGGTACTCATCAAGTCTTCCAGCCATTCCTCTTGCAGGCGGTCAGCCGGCGCGGAAATCGACAAACCGGCGATCAGGCGGCCGGAATCGTCGCGGATACCGGCGGCCATGCATTTCACTCCCAGCTCCAGCTCTTCATTGTCGCGGGCGTAACCGAGCGCGCGCACCAGGCTCAGTTCGCGTTCCAGCTTGCCAAGATCGGTAATGGAATTCTTGTTGTGGCCGGAAAGGCCCGTCCGGGTGGCATAGGCGCGTACGGCCTTGGGATCGTCCAGTGACAGGAACAGCTTGCCGGTCGAAGTCAGATGCAGGGGCGCGCGACCGCCGATGGCGCGCACCACTTGCATGCCGGAACGTTCGGAATAGGAGCGATCGACATACACGATTTCATCACCCTGGCGCACCGACAGGTTGATGGTTTGATGGGTCTTGCGGTGCAGATTGCGCATGAATTCGAGCGCCGCTTCGCGCACGTTGATGCGGCTCTTGACGATATTGCCCAGTTCCAGCAGGCGCATGCCGAGGCGATACGAGCCTGGGTCGGAGCGATCGACAAAACGCTTCATGACCAGGTCATTGAGGATGCGGTGCGCGGTGGACGGATGCAGCCCGGTGGCGGCGGCCAACTCTTTCAGGCTGACTGGGTCCGGGTGCTCGGCCAAAGCATCCAGCAGGGTCACCATGCGCTCGATCACCTGGATCGAGGTCTTTTCCGAATCGCTCGTGGGATCGTGTTTCATAAGGTGAAAATTTGTTGCAATAATACTTTATACCATAATGTGAAAAAATCAAAAAGACCTCACCAGGAAATTTCATGAAGATGGCCTGTTAAAATCCTGGCTCTGTCAGCTGGCGGCAAAACTTTTCCATGTCCAATCAAGAACCACTGTTTAGCGAATTCAAAAGCAAAAGCGGCCTGAAACGCATTTTTTCTGCCTTTTTATATTCCATCGCCGGCTTCAAGACAGCCTGGAAGCACGAGCATGCTTTTCGCCAGGAATTAATGCTGGCAATTCCTGGCATCATCATTGCATTGGTGGTGCCTGTTTCTGCCGTGGAAAAGCTTCTCCTGATCAGCGTGCTGGTGCTGGTATTGATCATCGAATTGATGAATTCCTCGATCGAGGCGATCGTCGACCGCGTTTCTCTGGAGCGGCATCCCTTGTCAAAAAATGCCAAGGACCTTGGCAGTGCCGCGGTATTTCTTGCCATGTCGCTGGCTGCGGTAACTTGGGGCGTGATTCTTTTGCCTTTGTTTTGGCGCGGTTGAGTTCCTGATCAACTAGCTCACTCAACTTGTTATTAAGGATCTTGCTTCAGGCTCCTTAAATATATCCAGGGAAAAATGCCACGATCGTGGCCGTCGCTGAAAATGATTTGTGCGGCGTAGGCGCCAACCGGACGGATTTCCGCGATCCCGGATGGCCTCCAGGGCGCGGCGACATTGATCTCTTGCCGTCGCAAGCTTTTGCAATCGGCGCAGGGGCACTGGCGCCGCAGCAGCGCGATATCGAGCCGCTGGCGGTGCGTATCATCCCAGACGATTTCCAGTATTCCGGTAGCGGTATCACTGTGCAATGTCTGCGGATAGGGCATTACGCCTGCTCCACGCTGGATGCCGCCTGAATCTGCTGGACCGCCAGGCGCACCGCTTTACGCACTTCCGGGTCGGGATCGGCCTGCAAGCCTTCCAGCGCCGGTAACGCCGCTGCAACCCTGATTTCTCCCAGCGCCAGTGCGGCTTCCTTGCGCAGATTGCTGTGTTCATGCTGCAAAGTCTGGATCAGCGCAGGAACGGCTTGCCTGCTGCGCAGCCGGCCGAGACTGCGTGCCGCGCGCAGGCGCGTCTGCCAGTAATTGTCCTGCAGCGCTTCGATCAGTCTGCCCGCGGCCTCGGCAAAACCCAGCTTGCCCAAGGTGGTCGCCGCTTCCTCGCGCACTTGCCAGACGGGGTCGCGCAGCGCCGATAGCAACGCCGGCAGTGCCGACGCATCCGTGGCATAGCCTAGTGCGCCGGTGGCGATGCGGCGCACGTCCGCATCCGTGTCGTTGGCGGCGATCTCGGTGAGTGGCGCCAGCGCTTCCGGCCGCTTGAGATAGCCAAGCACGGATATCGCTTCGCGGCGGACCACGGGATCGGCGTTGCGCAAAGCCGCCAGCGCCGGTTCATAGCTTGCCGCCACGCGCAGCTCGCGCAAGGCGCGCAGGATGGCCGTCTGCACGAAGGAATCGGCGTCGTTCGCCCGCGGCAGCAGCAGGGTTGCCGATGCGGGATCTTTCAATTCGCTCAGACTGTGCGCCGCCGCCTCGCGTACCTCGGTGTCGGCATCATCCAATCGCGCAAGCAGGCCGACGACGCTAGTTTCGCTTTCGAAGGCTTCCAGCGAGCGTGCGGCTTCGGCGCGCACCGCAGCGTGAGGGTCGCGCAAGGCGGCGACAAGCAGCGGGGCGTGTTCGTCGCCCGCGATGTCGGCGAGGTCCAGGATGGCAATGCGGCGCACTTCGCCATCCGGCGATTGCAGCCGTTCCTGGATTGCCCGGATTTCGGGGTCGTCGTTGAATACCTGAGTCACTCTTTTTTCCTCAAATTTCCTCAAATGGCATATTGCAGCTGGCTTTTCGGCGTTGCTCCAAGCGGGCTCAGGCGTTCCAGCGGAACCGCTTTCGCTTCGGGATGCAGCAATGCCATGCAATGCCGTTTCAATTGGGTAAACTGGCTCGAAGTCAGCAGGTCCGCGTTGCGAGGACGGGCGAATTCGAGCGGGATCTCGTCGATGATGCGGCCCGGGCGCGGGCTCATCACCAGGATACGGTCGGCCAGAAACAGCGCCTCGTCGATATCGTGGGTAATGAAGATGATGGTCGTCCTGACGCGTGCCCACACTTCCAGCAGCAGTTCCTGCATCTTCAGGCGGGTTTGCGCATCGAGCGCGGCGAAGGGTTCGTCCATCAGCATGACTCGCGGATGGTTGATGAGCACGCGGGCGATTTCCACGCGCTGCTGCATGCCGCCGGAAAGTTGCGCCGGATAGACGTTTTCGAAGCCTTCCAGTCCGACCAGCTTCAGGAGTTCGCGCGCTTGCTGGAGCCGCTGACGACGCGGGATGCCTTTCATCTTCAGGCCGAAGGCGACGTTTTCCACCACCTTCTTCCAGGGGAAGAGGGTGTGATGCTGAAACACCAGGCCGCGCTCGGGGTGCGGCCCGCTGACCGGCTGGCCATCGACGCGGATGGTGCCCTGGCTCGGACGCAGGTGGCCGGCCAGCGCGCCCAGCAGGGTAGACTTGCCGCAGCCGGAAGGTCCCAGGATGCAAATGAATTCGCCCGGTGCGGCCGAGATCGATACGTCCTGCAGGGTGTCGAATGCCTGGCTGCCTGTTCCCAGCCGGATGCGCAGGCTGTCGATATCGATCCTGCCGTGATGCGCGCTCTCGTTCATGCTTTTTTCCTTTGTAACAGATGCCATGGCATCAGCGCATTGCCGATCCTTTTGACCAGCACGCTGCTGCCCATGCCGATGACGCCGATGAACAGCATGCCGACCACGATTTCGGCATAGTTCTGGATGGTGTACGAGGCCCAGGTGTAGTAGCCGATGCCGAACTGGCCCGAGATCATTTCCGCCGTCACCAGGCAGAACCAGGCCGTGCCCATGCCGATCGACAGGCCGGTGACGATGCTGGGCGCGGCCGCCGGCAGGATCACTTCGGCAAAGACGGCGCGACGGGTGCCGCCCAGGCTCCTGGCCGAGGCGATCAGGCGCGCATCGACCCCTTCCACGCCGTGGATGGTATTGAGCAGGATCGGAAACAGCGCGCCGATGAAGGTGATGTACACCATCGACATTTCCGATGAAGGAAACATCAGGATGGCAAGCGGAATCCACGCCACCGCGGGGATCGGCCGCAGCACTTCCAGCGGCGGCAGTAGCACGTCTTCCAGCCAGCGCGAGCGGCCGATCACCAGGCCCAGCAGGATGCCGGCCAGGGCGGCGCCGGCAAAACCGGCAAATACCCGGTAGACGCTGGCGGTAAGATGCTGCGCCAGTTTCGGCGACTGGATCAGCTCGACAGCCGCCTGCCATACATCCCAGGGCGAGGGAACATTCTGGAATGTCACCAGGCCCAGGTCGATGTGCCGCGAAGCGGCCCATTGCCACGCCAGGATGCAGGCGGCAAGGGAAATCACCCGCAGCAGCGGGCGGCCAAGGCGTCGCAGGTTTGCCGTTGCCGGCAACGAGAAACCGGTGCTGCTCATGTCAGGACTCCACTTGGATGCGCATCGCTCAGCCGGCGATGCCGGCCTTGGCCGCATCGAAATTCAGCACCTTGCCCTTGTTCTTTGCCGCCCAGGCTTCGGCGGATTCCTTCAGCAGGAAAGCGCTGATTTCATTCTTGCCGTGGGCAACGAACCAGGCATCGGCTGCCAGCAGCTTCAGGCCGGTATTGCGATCGTGGGCATACACGGTACGGATCTTCTTGCCGGCCTTTTCCAGCTTGCGCGCTTCGGCAAATGCGGTTTCCGCGTTTGCATAGTGGCGCACCAGCGGCTCGCCCTCTACCCAGATCTGCGCTACGCGCGTGGTGACGGTGATTGGCTTGCCGGTAGCGGCATCCTTGGCTTTCAGCGGCAGCTTGGCGTAGTTCTTCAGCTGGGCGTCATAGTTCAGACCGGCTTGCTTGAAGGCGGCGCGAATGTAGTGGTCATCGATGAAGGCATCGACGTCGATATCCTTTTCGGTACGCTTGAGCAGGCGCAGCGTTTCCACCGAAGTCTTCACCGCCTGGCGGTATTCCGGCTTCCAGCTCAGGTCGCGTGTCTGCAGGCCGAGCGGGCCATGGAACAGGTAATTGACCTCGGCTTCGATGCCGGTCACCCTGGCGATCAGCTCGCTGTATTTTTCCGGCTCGGCGGCGATCAGGCGATCGGCTTCGATCGCGGCGCGCAGGTAGGCGACCACGATTTCCGGGTATTTTTTGGCGTATTCGCCATCGACCAGGCTGCCGTGGAAAGTCGGCGCATTGGCTTGCGAACCGTCGAAGATCTTGCGGGCGAAGCCGCGGTGCGGAAACAGTTCGGCAAAGGGCACGAAGTCCGCGTGCGCTTCGACCTTGTTGCTCTGCAGGGCCGAGCCGGCGACTTCCGGCGACTGGGTGGTGATGTTGACGTCCTTTTCCGGGTCCCAGCCCTGGGCCTTGACGGCGCGCAGCAGCATGCCATGCGCGGTGGAGGCGAACGGCACGGAAATGGTCTTGCCCTTCAGTTCGGCGAGCGACTGCACCGGCGAGGATTTCGGCACGACGATGCCGTTGCCGCTGCCCAGCGTACTGCCGGAAAGCACGTTGATGAAGAGACTTTGCTTGCCGGCCTTCTGGAAGGCGGCGCCATTGAATGAACCGGGGAAATCGGCCATCGAGCCGAAGTCGAGCTTGCCGGCGACCATTTCATTGGTCAGCGGCGCGCCGGAGGTGAAATTCTTCCACTGGATGTCGTATTGCGCATCCTTGTACTTGCCGTCGCGCGGCAGGTATTTTTCCAGCAGCTTGAGCTCGCGGATCAGCAGGCCGCCGGTGGCGCAATTGATGGTAGTGTCCTGTGTGCCGATGGCGATGCGAATGGTTTCCGCATTGGCGCTGCCGAAGGTCAGCGCCAGGGCCAGGCCCAGCAGTTTCTTGTGTAGTTGCATTCTTATACTCCCAGTTTGGTTATTGTCGGATTGCTTCTGTTTCAGGGTGCTGCTAGCGCAGCAGGTAAGGGATATCGACGTGAACGGCGCCGGTCGGGCAATCCTTTTCGCAGGGCATGCAGTACCAGCATTCATCGAATTTCATGTAAGCCTTGCCCTTGACAAGGTCGATGGCCAGGACGTCGAGCGGGCAGACATCGACGCAGACGGTGCAGCCTTTGTGGGCGATGCATTTCTCTTCATCGATCCTGACCGGTACGCTGGTGATATTGATGGCGGTTGGCATGGTGGCTCCTTCAGGCGGCGGCTTGCGCGATGTTGCCGGCTTGCGGCTTGGCGTCATGCTTGATGCGCAGCCGGTGGTAAGCCGTTTTTTCGTGTTCGTCGAGGGCGACGATGTAGGGTTCGATGGCGCGCTTGAAGCAGGTCATTTGTTCCTTTGCCTTCTTCACTTGCACGTGGGCGAACCAGTCGTGGTCATTGGTTTCGGGATGGTCGACGCGGTTGTGATACAGGCCCCAGCGGCTTTCGGCGCGGAACAGCGAGGCGCGCGCGGCCATTTCGGCGCAATCGCGGATGGCATGCACTTCCAGGGCGCGCATCAGTTCGTGCGGGTTGTTGGCCTGCAGGCGCTCGAGGTCTGCGCGGATTGTCTCGAAGCGCGCCAGGCCGATTTCCATCTTGCGCGTCACCTTCGGCGGTTGCAGGTAATCGTTGACCATGCGACGCAGCTTGTATTCCACCTGGTTGGGAGGCAAGCCATCCTGGCGCGACAGCGGCGCCCACACGCGCTGGCGTTCCCGTTCGACCTGATCCTGGTCGATGCCGGCCAGCGGCTTGTCGGCGCAATAGCGCGCCGCGCTTTCGCCGGCAAGCTTGCCGTAAACGAACGCCCCGAGCATGTAGTTGTGCGGCACGCAAGCCAGGTCGCCGGCGGCATACATGCCGGGCACGGTGGTCTCGGCATGTTCGTTGACCCATACGCCGGAGGCGGAGTGGCCGCTGCAGAAGCCGATTTCCGAAATGTGCATTTCCACCATCTGCTCGCGGTAATCGGTGCCGCGCCCCTCGTGGAAGCGGCCGCGGCTGGGCCGTTCATTGGTGTGCAGGATGTTTTCGATGGTGCCGATGGTTTCTTTCGCCAGGTGATTCAGCTTCAGGAATACCGGGCCATTGCCGCTCTCGAGTTCGTTATAGAACTCCTGCATCATCTGGCCGCTCCAGTAATCGCTTTCGATGAAGCGCTCGCCGCGGTTGTTGGTGGTGAAGCCGCCGAACGGGCCGGTCACATAGGCGCAGGCAGGGCCGTTGTAATCCTTGATCAGCGGGTTGATCTGGAAGCATTCGAGCCCGGACAGCTCGGCGCCGGCATGGTAAGCCATGCTGTAGCCGTCGCCTGCATTGGTCGGATTTTCATAGGTGCCGAACAGGTAGCCGGAGGCGGGCAGGCCGAGACGTCCGGCGGCGCCGGTCGCGAGCACCACGGTCTTCGCGCGGATCACATGAAAGTCGCCGCTGCGGCAGTCGAACGCCATGGCGCCGGCGATGCTGCCGTCGTCAGCGGTCAGCAGGCGCGTCGCCACCAGGCGGTTGGTGATCGCCACGCGCAGGCGTTTCAGGCGCCGGTACAGCACCTTCTTGATGTCGTGCCCCTCCGGCATCGGCAGGACATAGGTGCCCATGTGATGCACCTTGCGCATCGCGTAGTCGCCGTTCTCGTCCTTTTCGAACTTCACGCCCCAGCGGTCCAGCTCCTCGATCATCGGGAAGCTGTTTTGCGCATAGGCCATCAGGGTCTTCTGGTTGACGATGCCGTCGTTGGCGATCGTGATTTCCTTGACATACTGTTCCGGCGTGGCGAAGCCGGGCACGACGGCATTGTTCAGGCCATCCATGCCCATCGAGATGGCGCCGCTGCGCTTGACATGGGCCTTTTCCAGCAGCAGCACCTGCAGCTGCGGATTGGCTTCCTTGGCCTTGGCAGCCGCCATCGGGCCGGCGGTGCCGCCGCCGATCACGAGCACGTCGACGGTCTGGATTTTTGTTTCCATAATTAATAGTGACCTGCCATGACAGGTTATGAACGATCAGAGGAAGCGATGGTATCGAGCGCTTCTCTGACTGAGAACGAATCATTTCACCATTGCATATGCGGAAAACGTTGTTGGCGCCGTTGTCTTTTCCTGCGTGCCGCTCTGGTGAATCCGGTCAGGCTTTAGAAACGACAGCACACGCGTCCCCTGCGGTGATGGCAATAGCTGTTCACCGCCCAAGAATTGGATTTTCGTGATGTTGATGCGGAGCGAGCTCTGGCCAGGATGGCTGGCGCGTCGCAAGATGAGTGGGATTAAGCGGGCTCGCGGCCATCCCGGGTGACGGCGGCAGGAGCGGATTCGGCGCGCCGATCATCTCCCGGCAAGACCGTTTCTCCCGCCGCCTGCAATTTCAGCCTTTCCTCGATCTGCCATTGGCGGTAAAAGACGGATTTCACCGGCATCAGCGTCCTCGGCTGGGGCAGGGGCATCCATGCGCGCGCGCCCTTGTGGCGCGTCACACGTTTATGAAATTGCGGTTCGAAGCCGAACGACATCGCTTATCCTTCCAGAAACAAATCATTGCATGCCGCGCGCTGCGCGATGCAGAAACATGAGCATCTGATGAATTTCAAGATTAGGATGCGGCAGCGCTATCTGGAACGAATATTTTCAAATATTTATATACTGTGGCCTGCCAGAACCACTTACAGTAACTGGAGCCTGATCCATTCAGAACAGAAAGAAGCCCTTATGCGCGGCATGCACGGAAAACGCGGGATTATCGCGGCGCTGGCCGCATTGCTGGCACTCGCCTGTCTGGCGCATGCCTTGCCGGCGCGCGCGGCAGAACTGCGCATCGGCCTGGCCGCCGACGTCTCTTCGCTCGACCCGCATTACCTGAATATCGCGCCGAATATCGCCTTGTCCACCCATCTGTTCGACACCCTGGTGGCAGTCGACCCGGATGGCAAGCTGGTGCCGGGCCTGGCGGCTTCGTGGCGCACGCTGGATGAGCTCACCTGGGAATTCAAGCTGCGGCCCGGCGTGAAGTTCCATGACGGCAGCGAACTGAGCGCCGAGGATGTGCTGTTTTCGCTGGACCGGCCGGCCGCGCTGGTCGGCAGTCCGGGACCATTCACCAGCTATACCCGGCAGATCGTTGCCAAGGAAGCGCCCGATCCCCATACCGTACGCCTGAAGACGGCTGCGCCTTACGGGCCGCTGCCGCTCGACCTCAGCTCGATCTTCATCGTCTCGAAGAAGGCGGCGCAGCATGCCAGCACTGCAGATTTCAACAGCGGCAAGGCGGCCATCGGCAGCGGACCGTTCAGGCTGGTGCGCTTTGCCCGCGGCGACCGTATCGAACTGATCCGCAATGACCACTACTGGGGCGACAGGCCGGCCTGGGACAAGGTGACGCTGCGCATCCTGACCAGCAATGCGCCGCGCCTGGCTGCCTTGCTGGCGGGCGACGTCGATGCTATCGAAGGCGTACCTGCCGCGCATATCGAGCGGATCAAATCCGACCCGGATTTCCGCCTGGCGCAGAAAGTCTCCTGGCGAACCCTGTTCTGGCATCTCGATCAGTCGGCGCGGCCATCGCCCTTCGTTACCGACAAGGCCGGCAAGCCGCTGCCGGAAAACCCGCTGCGCGACGTGCGCGTGCGGCGGGCGATTTCCATGGCCATCGACCGCGAAGCGCTGACCAGCCGCACCATGGAAGGCCTAGCGATGCCGGCGTCGAACCTGGTGGCGCCGGGCATCTTCGGCCACAATCAGGAGCTGCCGGTGGAAAAATACGACCCGGACGGCGCCCGCAAGCTGCTGGCCGAGGCCGGCTACCCAGATGGTTTTACCCTGACCCTGCACGGCACCAACGACCGCTACATCAACGATGCCGCCGTGGTGCAGACGACGGCGCAATTCCTGAACCGCGTCGGTATCCGCGCGCAGGTGCAGACCATGCCGCTGTCGATTTATTTCGGCAGGGCGCGCAAGGGCGAGTTCAGCGCGGCGATGCTGGGCTGGGGCTCTCTGGCCGGCGACTTTGCCCTGCGCACGGTGGTCGGCACGCCGAATCCGCAGACCGGCTGGGGCAGCTGGAACTGGGGCAAGTACAGTAACGCCAAGGTCGATGCGCTGGTGCAAAGCGCCTTGTCCTCGGTCGCGCCGGCAGAGCGCGAAAATGCAGCGCGCCAGGCGGCGGCGCTGGCGCTGGGCGAATATGCCATCGTGCCGCTGCATCACCAGGTGGCGACATGGGCAATGCGCAAGGGTTTGCAGTACACTGCGCGAACCGATGAATTTACCTTTGCTCACCTTTTTCATCCGCAATAGGGCGGAGCGATAAGCCATGCCCGCCTTCCTGTTGCGCCGCCTGCTGCAAAGCGCCGTCGTCCTGCTGGCGATGTCGCTGCTGGTGTTTGCCGGCGTGCATGCGATCGGCAATCCCGTCGACGTGCTGATCAGCCCCGACGCCGGCCCAGCTGAGCGCGCGAGGGTCATCGCCGCCTTCGGGCTCGATCAGCCGCTGTGGCGGCAATACCTGCTGTTTCTGAGCAATGCCGTGCAGGGCGACATCGGCACGTCCTACATTTATGCGACGCCGGCCCTGGGCCTCATCCTCGAACGCTTGCCGGCGACGCTGGAACTGGCTTTTGCCGCCATGCTCATCGCCATTGTGTTCGGCATCCCGCTCGGATTATGGGCCGGGCTGCGGCCGGACGGCATCGTCGGTAAGACCATCATGGCGGCATCCATCCTCGGCATCTCCTTGCCGACCTTCTGGGTGGGGCTGATGCTGATCATGCTGTTTGCGGTGCAGCTGGGTTGGCTGCCTGCCGGCGGACGCGGGCCAACCACCGTCCTGCTGGGCGTGCCGGTCAGCTTCCTGAGCCTCGAAGGCTTGCGCCACTTGCTGCTGCCGGCGCTGAACCTGGCACTGGTGAATGTCGCGCTGGTGATCCGCCTGGCGCGCGCCGGCACGCTGGATGCGATGCAGCAGGATTACGTCCGGTTCGCGCGCGCCAAGGGCTTGTCGTCCGGGCGCATCGTCGGCGTGCACGTGCTCAAGAATATCCTGGTACCGATCGTGACAGTCGTGGCGCTGCAGTTCGGCGCCGTCATCGCTTTCTCGATCGTGACGGAAACCGTATTTGCCTGGCCGGGCATGGGCAAGCTCATCATCGATTCCATCCGCGTGCTGGATAGGCCAGTGATCGTGGCCTACATGATGCTGGTGGCGGCGCTGTTCGTCGCGATCAACCTGGTGGCGGACCTGGCGTATTCGGCGCTGGACCCGCGCGTGCGCTTAAGCGGGGAGGGCGCGTAGCGATGGCCGTGACCACGCAGCAGAGAAATCAGCAAACAACGCAGCAGACACTGGCGCCATCGCCGGCACGGCAATTCATGCGGGAATTTTTCCGCGCGCGCGTCGCCACGGCCGGGTTCGCGCTGCTCTTGCTCCTTTTGCTGGCGGCGCTGTTCGCGCCGCTGCTGGCGCCGCAGAATCCCTATGACCTGGCGCGGCTCGATCTGCTGGATGCGCGCCTGGCGCCGGGCGCGGTGTCGAAGGATTCCCGCCTGACCTTCCTGCTCGGCTCGGATGCCCAGGGGCGCGACATGCTGTCGGCCATGCTGTACGGACTGCGCATTTCCGTGATCGTGGGCGCGGCCAGCACCGCCATCGCGCTGGCCGCCGGCCTTGTGCTTGGCCTGCTGGCCGGTTACCGCGGCGGGCGCATCGATGCCGTGCTCATGCGCGTGGTGGATATCCAGCTATCCTTCCCGTCGATCCTGATTGCCCTGGTGCTGCTGGCCTTAAGCGGCCCGGGCCTCGGCAAGATCATCGCCGCGCTGGCGGCGGCGCAATGGGCGTATTACGCCCGCACCGCGCGCAGCGCCGCGCTGGTTGAGCGCCGCAAGGAATACATCGAGGCGGCGACCTGCCTGGGCTTGTCCGGCACGCGCATCATGTTGCGGCACCTGCTGCCGAACTGCCTGCCGCCGCTGGTGGTGGTGGCGGCGCTACAGGTGGCTGCGGCGATTTCGCTGGAGGCGACGCTGTCCTTCCTCGGCCTCGGCCTGCCGGTCACGGAACCGTCGCTGGGTTTACTGATCGCGAACGGCTTCGAGTACATGCTGTCCGGTAAATACTGGATCAGCCTGTTCCCGGGCATTGCCCTGCTGTTGCTGGTGGCATCGATCACCCTGGTGGCGGATCGCCTGCGCGATGTGCTCAACCCCCGCCTGGAGGCACGTGTGCCATGACGCCGTCAGCGGATGTGCCGACCCTTGCCGTCAGCGGCCTGACGACCGAAATCCCCGTCGCCGGCGGCACTGTGAAGCCGGTGGATGACGTCTCGTTCGAAGTCGGGCGCGGCCAGATCATGGGGCTGGTCGGCGAATCCGGCTCCGGCAAGTCGATGACTGCCTGGTCAATCATGGGCATGGTCGATGCGCCGGGCCGCATCAGCGCCGGCCGCATCCTGTTCCAGGGACGCGACTTACTTTCCCTGGACGAGCGCGGCATGCGCGCCCTGCGCGGCGACCGCATCGCCATGATCTTCCAGGATCCCGCCACCAGCCTCAACCCGGTGCTGCGCATCGATACGCAAATGATCGAAGCCATCACCGCGCATCGCTCGGTGGGCAGGCGCGCCGCGCGAGACATGGCGCGCGAAGCGCTGGCGCAAGTCGGCATCGCCTCGCCCGACGAGCGCCTGCTGGCCTACCCGCACCAGTTTTCCGGCGGCATGCGGCAGCGCGTGGCGATTGCCATTGCCATGCTCAACCGGCCGGACCTGATTATCTGCGACGAACCCACCACTGCGCTCGACGTCACCATCCAGAGCCAGATCCTCGCCCAGATGCAGGCGCTGTGCCGCGAGGCGGGCACGGCGCTGGTCTGGATCACCCATGACTTGTCGGTGGTTGCCGGCTTCGCCGATACGGTCGCGGTCATGTATGCCGGCCGCATTGTCGAAAGCGGCACGGTCGAGCGGGTATTGCGGCAGCCGCGCCATCCCTATACGCATGGACTGATTGCCTCGGTGCCGTCGCATACATCAAATGCGCCGCGCGGCCAGCCGCTGCCGCAGATTCCGGGCATGGTGCCGGCGTTGTCCGCGCTGCCGGACGGCTGCAGCTTCCGCAACCGCTGCGCCCGCGCCACCGAAGTGTGCCGCAATGTGCCGCCGCTGGAAATGCGCGATGGCCGGCAGGTGCGCTGCTTTCACCCGGTGATGGAGGAGGGCGCATGAACGGGCAACAGGCGCCGATCCTGGCATTCGATGCCGTCAGCAAGGCCTATGCGCGGCCGGTCGATGCGGCTGCGCGCATCGCCGGGCTGTTCTCCGGCGCCGGCAGCCGGCCGGTGGTGCATGCGCTCGAGCGTGTCACGCTGGCGGTCGGCGAGGGGGAAGTCGTCGGGCTGGTCGGCGAATCCGGCAGCGGCAAATCGACCCTCGGCCGCATTGCCACGGGATTGCTCAAGCCGAGCGCCGGCGCGCTCTTGTGGCGCGGGCAGGATGTCGCGGCGCTGGACGCCAAGGCCCGGCACGCGAAGCAACTGGCCGCGCAATTGATCTTCCAGGATCCGTATGCCTCGCTCAATCCTCGCATGCGGGTTGCCGACATCGTCGGCGAGGCGCCGGTGGCGCACGGACTGGTGTCGTCAAGGGAAAAGAACGAGTATGCCGCCGCCATGCTGCAGCGGGTCGGGCTGGATGCCGCGATGCTGCAACGCTATCCGCACCAGTTTTCCGGCGGCCAGCGGGCGCGCATCGGCATTGCCCGCGCGCTGGCGGTGCGGCCGCAATTCCTGGTATGCGACGAGGCAGTGGCCGCGCTCGACGTGTCGATCCAGGCACAGGTGCTCAATCTTTTCATGCAGCTGCGTGCGGAGCTGGGTTTGAGCTACCTGTTCATCAGCCACGACCTCGGCGTGGTGCGGCATGTCGCCGACCGTGTCGCCGTTTTGTATCTGGGGCGGATCGTGGAGGTCGCGCCGACGGAAGAGCTGTTCGCGCGGGCGAATCACCCTTACACCGTGACGCTGCTGGCGTCGATGCCGACGCTGGATGTGACGGCGAAGCGGCATATTCCGATTGCCGGTGAGGTGCCGTCTGCGCTGGCGCCGCCTGGAGGCTGCAGCTTTCATCCGCGCTGCCCGCATGCGATGGCGCGCTGCCGGACGGAGGCGCCGGAATTGCGGGAAGTGGCGCCGGGGCATTGGGCGGCTTGCCATCTCAATGATGGCGACGGTGGCGTCCAACGATAAAGTCTGGCGGGGCTGACTTCTGCGCTCTGCGAACTTTATGCGGAGGGCGCTACCAATCATGCTTGTCTGGAAGATCTGCTTACGTCCTTGATTTCAGCCGGCCGAGTCGATTCGCAGCTCTAAAGAAATTATTGGATTCTTCCTCGTCTCCCATATTCATGGGATGGCGTAAGCCAAGAAAGCGGATATACCATCTTGCTCAATAGACATAAGCTCATTCCGCCGTAGACTATAAAGATTGCCATGAATATAACGTCTTAACTGATCCAGTAGCTTGGAGGCTTGGGTTTGTATTATAGGAGCAGGCAATATGGCGTTATTCTCGAATAGTTATAACTTTATACGTTCACGGCATATTGGAGTGTTGCTGACTATGCGGATTACAGAAGTTCAGTAGGCGTGCTTATCAGATCAGAACCTAGGCCTTCTGATGACATAGTTAGGGCACTCTATGACGGAGAAAACAGAAGATTTCGACGACAGAAACAGTCTGATTTTCATTAAAGGTTTGGTTAATTTACTGGAATATCCAAATAGGGGATATGAATGATTTCACTGAAAGATTTCGAGGCACAATGGCTGGACGAAATTGAATCCGGCGCGCCTTCAAGCACTAGGAAAGGTCATCGCTTTGTCCAAAAAATCCTGAGGGATTGGCTTGAGTTGGATGACGATATAGCAGAGATCATTTACTGCGATGGCTCTGGTGATGGCGGTATAGATGCAGCTGTGTTCATCCCGCACGAAGCCGAGGAAGGTTCCGAGGGTGATACATGGATGCTGGTTCAGAGCAAGTACGGTAGTGCATTCACGGGGGTGGACACGTTGTACGCCGAGGCCGAGAAAGTATTTGCCACGTTGGAAGGGCAGCGCGATAACCTTTCCTCTTTGTCCGGTGACGTGGTCAAACGTATCCGGCAGTTCCTGTCGCAAGCGGGAGAAAAGGATAGGTTGGAATATGTAGTAGCAACTAATCATCGATTAAGTCACACCGAATACGATAATTTGGAGGCAATCAGGGCGGTCGGTCAGAAAAAGTTCGGTGCAGCTTTCCATGTGGCAGATGTTTCTATCGAGACAATCTACAACAAAAGGTCCGAGGGAGATGCCGGTGGTGGCAACCGGTTGAAGGTGCCGCTGCAAACCACTATCGCTAGTTCAGGCGACATCCTTTATGTGGGCGCAACGAAGTTGGCAGATATTTTCGCCTTCATGCAGGCCTACAAGAAACAGACCAGTGATCTGGATACGCTGTACGACAAGAACGTGCGCAAGTTCCTGGGTCATCGGCGCAAGGTCAACAAGGGAATCGAGCATACTATTGAGCATTACCCTGAGCGCTTTGGTCTTTACAACAACGGCATCACCATTGTGGCCGAAGCCGTGGAGCAGGGAGTGGATGGCAGGATTGTTCTATCCAATCCCTATGTGGTCAATGGTTGCCAGACAACGCGCTCGATCCATCTGGTTCTCCAGCAAAAGCTCAATTCCGGCGGCAAGGGCAATGGTAGTCCGGTTCACCAGCAATGGCTAAAGCGTCTAGACGATGCTGTGGTCGTGACTAAGATCGTCGTGGTTGGCAATGAGGGTGAGGAGCTACTCACAGAAACCACGCGCTACACCAACTCGCAGAATGTGGTGAGCGACAAGGATTTCATTTCGCTTGAGGCGAGTTTCCGCAGTTGGGCTTCCATATTCAATGCGCAATATGGAGTATTCCTCGAAATCCAGCGCGGCGCTTGGGATGCGCGTAAGGCTTGGCAAAAACAGAATCCGCTGGCACAGCCACAGTATGAGGCTTCCGCCTATGCATTTGATTTATTGAAGATCTATGTGGCAGGTTGGCTAGCTGAGCCCGGTGCTGCTCTTGGAAGCAATTCACCGTTTGCTCCGGGCGGGGTTTGGTTCAAGAAGGTCAGTAATTCTCCAGGGTTCGGTGTTGAGGCAATGTATGCCGCATATCTGTTGCAGCGGTTGGCCGATAGATACAATTTCGGACGTGCCTCAGAGAAGCAGTCGCGCGCATTGACCCGTTTCTTATTTTATATGGTTGCGATTGATCTGCTACGCAACTTCCTGCTAATGCAGGACATGGCACATGACAGTGAGGAGATTTCACGGGTCATTGCCAAGCTGGATAAATCTGGATTGCTGCAGGAAATCGGCACAACCTCCATCGACTTGATCGACGATTATTTCCGACAGGGCGCTGAAGACTCCTTGTTTGATGAGCCCGGATTCCGAAAAACTCAAGAGATACGTTCGTTTCTAATGTCGGAAAAGCTTGGTAGGGACGACCAGCATTCACCTGGTCTGAAGGCGCAATTGAATTATGCTAGGCGAGACTTTCGCCGTAGCCAGGTTGCTGAGCAGATAAAGGAAGCATTGAAGGCTGATTAAGCTTAGAGATGACTACATTGCGGGCTACGCCCGCTTTTCACTGACTTGCGCCTCAATGCTACTATCGGTGTTGTCTAACAATTTGTATATGGGTAAGTCGAAGCAGCATTGGGGCTCGGAGTAATTCAGAGCTTAATTATGAAGTTGACTGTTTATGAATGATTTATATGACTTGCTGCGCGAAGATGCGTTGCAGCTATCAAGCGAATTTCGTAAAGCTTCTATTCAAGGACGGGGAACATCACAAGAAATCGCGGAGTTTCGGGAAAACGCTGTGCAGACATTCTTAGCGCGATACTTCCCTTTTCCGCATCGGATAGCCAAAGGTAAGGTGCGGGATTCGTTTGGAAGCATTGCCGCATCTATAGACTGCATAATATGTGCGCCTAATCACCCCCACACGGTTAGTGTTCGAGAGAAATTTAGCTTGTTGCTCGCAGAAGGTGTTGACTCCGTCGTTGAAGTTAAGCCTAACATCGCGGATAAAACTGAACTTTATCGTGCTCTTGAGCAAGGATTGACTGTCAAGAAGCTACGACGAAGAACTACATCACTTCTTCATGACTCTTCACCCTTGTGCGAGTGGGCGAAACGAGTGCCATTCGGCGTTTTTTCGATGCAATGTAAAGCTTCGCCGATTGAAACTGGTTTCGAAATACTAGAATTTTACTCAAGCCGTGGTGTTGAGCCATTAGATCAAGCAGATTTTATTGTCGTAAATGATGTGTGTGTATTTTCCAACTTTGTGGACAAATCGCTGAATCCTTGGAACATGGCTGAATATCCCAACCAAGTTGGATGGTTTTACGAAGGATGGGCTAAAGATAGCCTGGTCGGTTTTTTATTGAGACTCCATCGAGTTGCACACGCCGGGATTAAATTACAGGAGGACGTCTTGCCGCGCTATCTGACTCCTTCTGCGGAGGCTCGCTTCAAAGTTGTGGATCTTGCGTACAAATACGGAATATACAAACAGTTGCAAGGGCAGCCTGATTTCAATGCTGCGGAAGCGCAGCGCGTTCTCCATGCGCTTGCTGAAGGAGGCTAATGCAACACGCGCTGCGCAAAGATCGTTCAGCGTGTTGAGCGTCCGCTTTGGAAGCAGTCATTCACTCAACTGAACTTCCTGCGGATTCCGTGAAAGCCCCGGGCAAAAGCAACAATGCTCCCAGCTAAACCACCGGATTTCGCACAAAAAGTACGATTGCCATTACAACCACCCCCCATGTTTTCTTTTCACTCTTATATAAGACATAAGACATTTGACGTTGCAAGCCATTAAGAATAGAATCACGATCCAGGCATAGTCCGAGAATAGTCTCGGCATGCCCCAAAATAGCCCCCAAAAAACGCCATATCAGAAAGTCCACCATGCTTGAAAACTATCGTGCTCACGTGGCCGCACGCGCCGCGCTCGGAATTCCTCCCCTGCCGCTGACTGCCCAGCAGACCGCCGAGCTGGTGGAACTGCTGACGAATCCGCCTGCTGGCGAAGAGCAGACCCTGCTCGACCTGATCACCCACCGCGTGCCCGCCGGTGTGGACGAAGCCGCCCGCGTGAAGGCTGGCTTCCTGGCCGCTGTCGCCAAGGGCGAGACCGCCTGCGCGCTGATCTCGCGCGCCCGCGCCACCGAACTGCTCGGCACCATGCTGGGCGGTTACAACATCGAGCCGCTGATCTCGCTGCTGGCCGACGCCGAAGTGGGGGCCGTGGCCGCCGACGCGCTGAAGAAAACCCTGCTGATGTTCGACCAGTTCCACGACGTCAAGGAACTGGCCGACAAGGGCAACGCCAACGCCAAGGCCGTGCTGCAAAGCTGGGCCGACGCTGAATGGTTCACCAGCCGTCCGGAAGTGCCGCAAAGCCTGACCATCACCGTCTTCAAGGTTTCCGGCGAAACCAACACCGACGACCTGTCGCCGGCTCCCGACGCCACCACCCGCCCGGACATCCCGCTGCACGCGCTGGCCATGCTTAAGAACGCCCGTCCCGGCATCACCCCGGAAGAAGACGGCAAGCGCGGCCCGGTCAAGTTCATCGAATCGCTGAAGGAAAAGGGCAACCTGGTCGCCTACGTGGGCGACGTGGTCGGCACCGGCTCCTCGCGCAAATCGGCTACCAACTCGGTGCTGTGGTTCACCGGTGAAGACATTCCGTTCGTGCCGAACAAGCGTTTCGGTGGCGTCTGCCTTGGCGGCAAGATCGCCCCGATTTTCTACAACACGATGGAAGACGCCGGCGCACTGCCGATCGAACTCGACGTGTCGAAGATGGAAATGGGCGACGTGGTTGAACTGCGTCCGTACGAAGGCAAGGCCCTGAAGAACGGTGAAGTGATTTCCGAATTCCAGGTCAAGTCCGACGTGCTGTTTGACGAAGTGCGTGCCGGCGGCCGTATCCCCCTGATCATCGGCCGTGGCCTGACCGCCAAGGCGCGCGAAGCCCTGGGCTTGGCGCCGTCGACCCTGTTCCGCCTGCCGACGCAGCCGGCCAACAGCGGCAAGGGCTTCTCGCTGGCCCAGAAGATGGTTGGCCGCGCCTGCGGTCTGCCGGAAGGCCAGGGCGTTCGCCCGGGCACCTACTGCGAACCGAAGATGACTTCGGTCGGCTCGCAAGACACCACCGGCCCGATGACCCGCGACGAACTGAAAGACCTGGCTTGCCTGGGCTTCTCGGCCGACCTCGTCATGCAATCGTTCTGCCACACCGCCGCTTATCCGAAGCCGGTGGACGTCAAGACCCACCAGACCCTGCCGAACTTCATCAGCAACCGTGGCGGCATCGCGCTGCGCCCGGGCGACGGCGTGATTCACTCGTGGTTGAACCGCATGCTGTTGCCTGACACCGTCGGCACCGGCGGCGACT
>DPRS01000003.1 GCA_003537575.1 Oxalobacteraceae bacterium | reverse complement strand
GATCGAGGTGATCGAAGGCCCGCTGATGGAAGGCATGAACACGGTCGGTGACCTGTTCGGCTCAGGGAAAATGTTCCTGCCGCAGGTGGTCAAGTCGGCGCGCGTGATGAAGCAGGCAGTGGCGCACCTGATCCCCTTCATCGAGGAAGAAAAGCGCCTGGAACAGGAGCGCACCGGCGTGGTCAGCAAGGCGCGCGGCAAGATCGTCATTGCCACCGTCAAGGGCGACGTCCACGACATCGGCAAGAACATCGTCACGGTGGTCTTGCAGTGCAATAACTTCGAAGTGATCAACATGGGCGTGATGGTGCCCTGCGCCGACATCTTCGCCAGGGCCAAGGAAGAAAACGCCGATATCATCGGCCTGTCCGGCCTGATCACGCCGTCCCTCGAAGAAATGGCCTACGTCGCGAAAGAGATGCAGCGCGACCCCTACTTCCGCGAACGCAAGATGCCGCTGCTGGTGGGCGGCGCGACGACTTCGCGCGCGCATACCGCGGTCAAGATCGCGCCGAATTACGAAGGGCCGGTGGTGTACGTGCCGGACGCCTCGCGCACGGTGCCGGTGGCGCAGTCGTTGCTGGGCGACGACGAACAGCGTGCGCAGTACCTGGCGGAGATCGCCGCCGACTACGAGCGCATCCGCGTGCAGCATGCCAACAAGAAGACCGTGCCGCTGCTGACCCTGGAACAGGCGCGCGCCAACAAGGCGAAGCTGGCATTTACCGGCGACTGCGCGCCAGTCAAGCCGAAGTTCATCGGTCGCCGCGTGTTCGCCAATTACGACCTGGCATCGCTGGCGCGCTATATCGACTGGGGGCCGTTCTTCCAGACCTGGGACCTGGCCGGCCCCTATCCTGCCATCCTGAAGGATGAGGTGGTGGGCGAGGCGGCAAGCAAGGTGTTTGAGGAAGGCCAGGCGCTGCTGAAGAAACTGGTCGAGGGCCGCTGGCTGACCGCCAATGGCGTGATCGCCATGTTGCCGGCCAATAGCATCAACGACGACGATATCGAGATCTACACCGACGAGACGCGCAGCGAAGTGGCGTTGACCTGGTATGGCGCGCGCCAGCAGACTGAAAAACCGGTGATCGACGGCGTGGCGCGGCCAAACCAGTGCATGGCCGATTTCATTGCGACGAAGTCATCCGGCATTGCCGATTACATCGGCATGTTCGCGGTGACTGCGGGCATCGGCATCGAGAAGCACGAGAAGCGTTTCGAGGAAGCGCACGACGATTATTCCTCGATCATGCTGAAATCGCTGGCGGATCGCCTTGCCGAAGCGTTTGCCGAACATTTGCACGAACGCGTGCGCAAGGAATTCTGGGGCTATGCTGCCGACGAGAGCCTGGGCAACGATGCCTTGATCAAGGAAGCCTACCGCGGCATCCGGCCGGCACCGGGCTACCCGGCTTGCCCCGAGCATACCGTCAAGGCGGAGATGTTCAAAACCCTGCAGTGTGAGGAAATCGGCATGCGCGTGACGGAATCGTTTGCGATGTTCCCGGGGGCGTCAGTGTCGGGCTTTTACCTGGCCCATCCAGGCTCGAAGTATTTCACCGTCGGCAAGATCGGCAACGATCAGGCCGAAGACATGGCGGCGCGCCGTGGCGTGCCGAAGGAAGACATCGAGCGCTGGCTGGCGCCTAACCTGTAATCAGATACCCATGCCTTCCAGGGTAATGCCCAACTGACGCAGCACCCCTTCCAGTTGCGGGTGCTGCGCGGCAAAACGGGCAGACAGTTCCTGCGCCCGTTCCGCCAGGCTGGCGCGATCTTCGTCGGAGCGATCTTCGGCGGCGGTCTTTTCCTGCTGTAACAACTCGTGGATGTCGCTGTCGAGTGATTTCAGCAGGTTCTTCGTCTCGTCATCGACGCTCGACCCGGCCGTCTCAAGATGGCGCTGCAGATTCTTCAGGGTGGTTTTCAGTTGCTCATTGCTCATTTCATCTCCTTGCGATAATGGTTGGCGCGATGCGTTCATAGGGTGATCGGCTGGCCGTCGACGAACAGTTTCATTTCGCCCGGCTGGAATGCTGTCCAGCTCTCGTTGGCGGTCAGCGGTTCGGTCACGATGATGGCCACCCGGTCGTTGGGTGTCGTGACCTGGGAAAAATCGACGCGCATATCCTCATCGGACAGGCGCGCTTCGGAAAACGGGTACTGCCGGACGATGAAAAACAGCCTGGTCGAGCAATGCGCGAACAGGGCGCTGCCGTTCGACAGCATCATGTTGAAAGTGCCGTAGCCGGCGATCTCGCCAGTCAATTCGCGCAGTGCCGCGTCAATGGATGCCAGCGGCGGCGCGGCATCGCCGAAGCGGCGGCGCAATTGCTGCAGGATGTAGCAGAAGGCCCATTCGCTGTCGGTATTGCCGACCGGGCGAAAGGCGCCATCGAGCGTCGGCGTGAAATCCTTCAAGTCGCCGTTGTGGGCGAAGACCCAGTAGCGTCCCCACAATTCACGCACGAAAGGATGGCAGTTTTCCAGGGCAACCTGGCCATGAGTTGCCTTGCGGATGTGCGCAATGACGTTCTTGGACTTGATCGGATAGCGCTTGATCAGTTCGGCGATAGGCGAGGCGATAGCTGCTTCGTAGTCGACGAAGTGGCGCACGCCGGCGCCTTCGAAAAAGGCGATGCCCCAGCCATCCTTATGGGCATCGGTGCGGCCGCCGCGCGTGGCAAATCCGGTGAAGCTGAAGACGATATCGGTCGGGACATTGCAATTCATCCCCAGAAGCTGACACATGGTTGCGGTGCTTGTACGAAAATGATTCCATACACTAGCACGAAAGCAGCCGTTTGGCACATGCTGCGCCGTGCTCGCGGCAGCTGCCGCGGACCATGGAAAAGGGGCCTTCCATCACGGCATAACTGCTCCTAACGCGCCCCGGTGGACTGCGTCAGGGCATCCAGCAGGGTGGATTGCAAGTTTGCGCCTTTCAACAGTTCCAGGCTGTTGGTAGCGGCGTTGATAACAGTAAGGCTCTGGATGGTCTGGTTGTTCGCGCTGTTCTGGATAATGGTGGCGGCGGTCTCCGGCGACAGGGCGCTTTGGGCAAATGTGTTGCCCAGTCCATTCTGGATCAGGGCCGCGGCGCCATTGCCGAGATTTGTGGCAAGCGGCAAGGTGATAGCGCCACCCGCGTCACTCGATACGACATTGCCTGACGAAGCGGACGATCCCGGCAAGGTTGCCGGGCTGGATGCCGGATTGGACGCGCCGGACAGCGGCGCCATTGCAGACGATTGCTGGGCCTGGAGGAGCTTGCCGGCATCCGGCACCTCGATTCTGGTCGCCGTCTGCAATACGCCATTCAGATTGACCATGCGTTCAATGCCAAAAGAAACTTTCAGGCCAGGCGCGATATCGAAGCCGCCGCGCATTTCATCGAGAACCGTGCTGTCGACCGCGATCCAGTTTTGAAAGACGGCCGGGGATTCCTGCCTCTGCGCCTGTGCGGCCGGATAGCCCTGGGCCGGCAAGTCAGGCCGGGCGCCGGCTTCGACTGCGCTGGCAAGGCCGGAGACAGCTATCGCGCAGCCTGATAATAGACTGAACGCAATCCATTTTCTCCTGAATGTAGACATGAAGAACTCCCTTGCTGCGGCTGCCGCGCGGACTGAAATACGCGCGTGGTTTGAACGCTGAAAGCATCGTGCTAGAAATCGTTGGCGCCGAATTTTGGCAGCGTAATCCCTCCCAGTCCGTCGCGCGGCACGCTTGCCGCCAGGGGCGCGCGCGGGGCGGCGCTCCAGTCGGCATCCTGATTGAAACGCGCCAGTTCCTTGCGATTGTGAATCACGAACAATATCCGGTTGACCCAGTTGGCTTCGAAGCTGGTACGGTCAACTGCGCGGGTGCCGGTAGCCGGATCGCCGATCAGTACCCGGCCATCGCGCATGCCCTTGACGACGACAAAGTGATGATAGCCCTTGTCGTTGATCAGCACGATGGCAGGCAAGCCGGCTTCGGCCAGCTTGTCCAGCGGCTGCGCAAAGCCATCCGCGGCAAAGCCATGGGCTGCCAGAAAACGCTTGATGTCCAGCAGGGAAAACCCTTCGCGCCGGATTTTCACCTGATCGCCGCGTTCGTACATTGCCTGAAATACGGTCGCCTCATTGACGGGCACGCCGTACTGGTGCGTCAGCAAGGTCGCCACCGCGGCCGAGCCGCAACTGAAATCGTATTGCTGGCGCAGGGTCGAATGAAAGCGCGTTTCCTTCATGGTGACTACCGGAACCGAAAAACCGCCGCCGATGCCGGCAAATTGCACCTTGGCGGCGTCGGCCAGACCGGTCGCCAGCATGCAGCAAATAGATATTGCAAGTCTTTTCATGGTTTATCGGAATTGCACGTTGACGATGGTCGAATTCTGGATCAGCACATTCGCTCCTGAATTCTGAATGACGATAGGCAAACCGACGGCATTGGAGAAGGCGCCATCGGCGATGGAGTTGGTGCCGGTTGCAACATTGGTGGCGGTGGCATCCTGCAGCAAGCCGTTGGAGACTGCTTCGCTTCTGATCGAATTGACTGATGTGCCGCCGCGATACTGGTCCAGCGAATCGATGGCGATGCTCGACCCCATCCCGGCGAGCGGCTCGGTTTGCGCGTGCTGCGCATTCGTCTCCGCCGGCGCTGCCGTGTCCTCCGCCTCTGCTGTTTCCGCGATGGCGGCGCCTGGCGGCAATACTCTGGCCTGCTCCGGGGCGGCGATTTCGCTCAGCTGCGTCACGTTGATCTCTTCCTTTGGCGCCGGCGGGGAAAGGGCATCTGCCGCCTGTGCAAGGGCCGGCAACAGCAATCCCAGACCCAACAGCGTCCAGACCTCAGGTTTCACGGATGGCATCGACTTCTCCTTGCATACTGACAGCCCGGACATTGTCGGGCTGGCTCGAGATGGTCAGGCCGGCGACGGCATGCCGTCGCCGGGTGTAAAAAAGGGCCGTCCGGATAAACGGCGCGGCCCTCCTGTCGCCTTAGCGACCACCCACCGCCAGGTTGGCCTGGACGTTGACGCTTTGCTGCACCAGCGAGGCGACGCCCGAGTTCTGGCTGATCACCATCACGCCGGCTGCCGACTGGCCCACTTGCGACATCGTGTTGGACATATTGAAGGTGCCGGCACCGACCTTGATTGCACCGCCGTTGCCGCCGGCACCGCCCGCACCGCCGGCGCCGCTGTCAGCGCTGGCCGAGCCGCCATGCGCACCGTCACCGCCGGAGCCGCCGGAACCGCCGGCGCCGCCCGTGGCGTCACTGGCGCTTGCCGTCGTGCTGGCCTTCTGTCCAATGCTGCCCGAGGTGGTGTCGCCGGCATCGCCGCCGGTGCCGCTATCGGCGCTGGCCGAACCGCCGTAACCGCCGGCGCCGAGGCCGTCACCGCCCGCAGCCTTGGCGTTTGCCGTGTTGCTGCCTCCGGTAGCGTCAGCGTCGCCAGTGTCAGCAGATCCGCCGGCCGCAATCGACCCGCCGGTGCCTGCGCCGCCCGCAGCCTTGGCCGTGCCATTTGCCTTGCCACCGGCGTTCTGCGCTTGGTTGTAGGCATCGCCGGCACCGGTATTGGCAACAGCCTTGTTGGTGTCGGTGGCATCGTCAGTAGCGGTGGCAGTTCCGCCGGTTGCCGTGTTGGTGGCAGTCTGCGTAGAGGTGGCCGGGCCGCCAGTGGAGGTGTCGGAGGCCGTTGCCGTGCCGCCGGTCCCGGTGCCGGTCGAGGTGGCCGCGCCGCCGGCGGAGGTATTCGCCGCAGTTGCCGCGCCTCCGGTCTGGGTGTTCGACGCGGTGGCCGCGCCGCCGGTNNCCGTGCCGCCCGTGCCGCCGGCGCCGCCGTCGCCGCCCCAGCCGCCGTCTCCGCCAGCGGCTGGGCCTGCCAGGCTATCACCACCTGCGCCGCCTGCTGCGCCGTTGGCCGAGCCGGCGTTGCTGGCGGTATTGCCGAGGCCAGTCACCGTCACGCCCGTAACGGCGCCGGTCAGATTGCTGGTGGCGGTTGCGTTGCTGGTATTAAAGGAATCACTGATGTGCGAGGTGGCGTCGCCAATGCCAGCGGCTGCCGAGCCAACGCCGTTGGCGGTGCCAGTGCCAGTGACGGTCTTGGTGTTGGTTTTGGTCGCCGTCTTGGTGCGGACCGAGTTGTCAGTGTTGGTCTCCGTGTTGGTGGCGGTGTTGGTTTCGGTATTGGTATTGGTCTTGGTGCGTGCCGAATTATCGGTCAGCGTATTGGTCTCAGTATTGGTGTTGGTTTCAGTATTGGTCTTGGTACGTGCCGAATTATCCGTCAGCGTATTGGTCTCGGTGTCAATTTTTGCCTGGACCGAATTGTCGGTGTTGGTGGCGGTATTGGTCTCCGTGTTGGTGTTGGTCTTGGTGTGCGTCGAATTGTTTTGGAACGAGTCCTCCACGTTTGCTGCAATCGATTTATTGGCGGCCAGGGCACCGGGGCCGGTCTGCGTATCGCCGACCGGCGTTTCCTGCGCCATGGCGATTCCGCTGAGTCCGAATGCCAGCGCGATTGAGGATGCCAGGAGAGTTTTTTTCATGATTGTGCCTTTGCAAAAATATCGAAGGTTGATCAATATCCGACAGGGCTTGGCAAACCGAGCCAATCCGCACGCTGCACAGCAAATGTGATGCCAGAGTTTTAAGTGTGAGGGTAAGTCATTGATAAACCGGATTTTGTAGATCGCGGAGAGGGGGAAATCCGGTGCAGGCGAGGGCCTGTGGGAGCAGGCTCGACTGCGATGTGTAACGCATGTGATACGACCTCAGACAAGACCCTGTCGCTTGCCATTCCACCAGGCAGTCGATGACTTGAAATCTTCAATCAATTCAAGCGGATGGAAAAACTCTTTCACGCTCTTGCGTAAAAATCGGCACTGTCAATTTTGTGTTACAGCGCTGTTCCGGCAATACGCCCGCGAACGCTTATGCATGTCGCTTCGGCGTATGAAGCGATGGATTGCTGTGCCGGTAGCTGCAGCAATTTTGACGCGTTGTTGAGGTAATTGCGCGGAATCAAAATGGCCAGATCATGCTTAACGAAAAATGGAGCATTCCACAATCGCCATTTGCTTCCTCATGATGAATGTCCATTCAGCCCCGCACCGACACCGACTCACCGTTCAGAAAGCGAATTGCCCGATCCATGCTGGCGCGGTTGCCGGCTTGTCTTCTGCCGCACGGTGGCAGAAGACACTGCAATGAGGCTCGGTACAATGAGGCCCGGTAAATTGCGCAAGGCCGGAGCGCTTTGCTGTTCGCTGCTGGTACTGGCCCACGGGATGGCGCGGGCTGACGGCATGCAGGGCGATACGCCTGATCGGCAGGCATTACAGCATCGGTTGACCGAACAGGCCGAGCAGATCGAAGCCCTGAAGCGAGCCATTGCGGAGCAGGAAGCCAGTCTCGCGCAATTGCGCCGCGCGGTGGGCGTTGAAACGCTGAATGCGCAGCGCGCACGCGGGACGGATGGCGCTGCGCCGCAATCGCAGCCGCAGCCGCAGCCGCAGGCGCAGGCGCGGCAGGCGACGCAAGCGGCGCCTGCTCCACGTGCGGCGCAAACCGCACAGGCGGCGCAGCCTGCGCAAGGCCGGCAGGCTCAGGGAGCCTCCGGTCAAGGCCAACAGCAGGAGAACCGGCCGCCGGAAGTGGCGCAAATTTTCGAACAGCCAGGAGTGCTGACCCAGCCCGGGAAATACGTCCTCGAACCTTCTCTGCAGTACAGCTACTCATCGGCCAACCGGGTAGCGCTGATCGGTTACACCATCATCCCGGCGCTGCTGATCGGCCTGATCGATGTGCGCGAGGTCAAACGCAATACCTTTACCGCCGCGCTGGCGGCGCGTTTCGGCGTGACCAACCGTCTCGAAATGGAAGTGCGGATACCTTACGTGTACCGTTCGGATTCCACCGTGAGCAGGGAGGTTGCCACCGGCAGCGCCGCCGACCGCACCTTCGATGCCAGCGGCAACCGGATCGGCGATATCGAAGTGGGAGCGCGCTATCAGCTGAACGACGGCGGCAACGACAAGCCGTATTACATCGGCACTTTGCGCTTCAAGTCGCGCACCGGGCGCGATCCGTTCGAGGTGGTCACCGATTGCAACCAGCGCTGCGTCGGCAATACCACGGGCACTGGCCTGCCGCTCGAGTTGCCCACCGGTTCCGGGTTTTATTCGCTGCAGGGCGGACTGACGTGGCTCTTCCCCAGCGATCCGGCAGTGTTTTTCGGCAGCGTGACCTATCTGCACAATTTCAAGCGCAGCAATGTCAGCCGTACCGTGCTGAATGGCGATCGCGAATCCCTTGGCAGCGTCGCGCCTGGCGGAATTTTCGGCTTTAACTTCGGCATGGGGCTGGCGCTGAATGACAAAACCACGTTCAGCATCGGCTACGATCATAATTCTCTCGGTCGCACCAAGCAAAACGGCCAGCTGGTGCCCGGTTCGGTGCGTACCCAGCTGGGCACGCTGCTGCTTGGCTATTCCTATCGTCTCGATGAAAAGAAAACCCTGTCGGTATCGGTCGGCGCCGGACTGACACGCGATACGCCCGACCTCACCCTGAGCGTGAAGCTGCCGATCTCGAATTAGTCCGCTTGTTCCGAATCACTTGGCTTCCATCGCTTGACTTGATTTAGGTCGACGTTCTCAGACCTGACGAAACCGCATTAGCCGGTCCGTCAGGCAGCCGGTCCTGGACTTGCCAGCTATTTCGCCCTGTCGAGGAACGGTGCGCTCGATGTCGCGATCGGGCGTGCGCGGATATTGTATTTTTCGATCAGGCGGTACAGGGTCATGCGGGACACGCCGAGGAGGCTGGCTGCCTGCGAAATCTGGTTGCGGGCCTGTGTCAGGGCACGATGGATCATGACGCAGTCCGTGGTGGCGCGTGCCGCTTCCAGCGACAGGATGCTTTCGTGCCGCGGCATATCCATGAAGCCGAGATCTTCCGGCTGGATAAAGCGCCCCTCCGCCATCACCGTTGCACGCTGCACCCGGTTGATGAGTTCGCGCACATTGCCCGGCCAGGAGTGGTTGCGCATGGCCGCTATGGCGGTGCGGGAAAACCCGCGCACGGTCCGGTTATGCGTGCCGGAAAATTTGGCGAAATAATGTTGCGCCAAGTCATCGATGTCGGCATCGCGTTCGGCCAGTCGTGGCGTGGTAATACAAACCACATTGATGCGGTAGTACAGATCTTCGCGAAAGCGTCCCTGCGCCACTGCTTCGGCGAGATTGACGTGGGTGGCAGCGATGACGCGCACGTCGATGCCGATGGCTTCGATGCCGCCCACACGCACGATCCGTTTTTCCTGCAGAAAGCGCAATAGATTGACTTGCATGTCGAGCGGCATGTCGCCAATTTCATCCAGAAACAGTGTGCCGCCCCTGGCTGACTCGATGCGGCCGATCTTGCGTTGATGGGCGCCGGTGAACGCTCCCTTTTCATGGCCGAACAATTCGGACTGCAGCAGTTGCGGTGAAATTGCGCCGCAATTGACTGCAATGAAAGGCGCATGCCGGCGCGGCGATTGGCGGTGCACCGACATGGCGGCGAGTTCCTTGCCGGTGCCGGATGGTCCGGTGATCAGCACGGAAGCATCGGTGCGCGCGACCTTGCGGATTTGCGAATACAGCCTCAGCATGGCTTCGCTTTTACCCACCATCATCAGATCGGCATCCATCGCCATGCGTTCGCGCGCCGGGGCGTTGCAGGACTCGCGCACATAAGCCATTCCCCAGGCGTGGCGCAGCATCAGCATGGTATGGTCGGGATGGGCGGGCAGAATCAGGAAGTTGAACAGATAGGCGCCAATGCATTCGCGCACCCGCACGTCGGACACCAGTTCGGGAGCGATCAGGCCGATCCATGAAATGCTGACGCGGTTGAGCAGCGGTTCGCAGCTTTCCAGGTGGTCGACGTCCTCTGCCTGGGTCAGCATCAGCAAGCCGACGCGGCAACCTGCTTCGATTGCCAGGTAAGGCGAATCCGAGCCGGGATGCTCGATCAGATGCATGCCTTGTTTTTGCAGCATTGCCGAATAGGGGCAATACAATTCCGTGCGCCTGGCCGGACGAAGGATCAATACGGTCTGGTCCTGCCGCACGGTTTTTGAAACATCCAGCACAACACCTCCCATGGCGATTCAGTATGCGGGTCGCCATTCAAGCGGGTAGTCGAATGACTTCGCCTCGAGGCATGCCGCGCACACCAGACAGGTTAATGAGCCAGGTAGGGATAAGTTTGTTGCGGCGCAAAAAACAGAAAATTCTTGTATCTTAAATGTTGCAGGTTTGATGTAAGACCTTGTGAAATTTTTCCAGGCAATGTTGGCAATTGGAAGTTATTGATTATTAAAAAAATTGCCGCATGCAGCCTCGCGGCATGCATGCGGCAATTGCCGGAAGATATCAAGTACCTAGTGTAATACGACAGGCTGGCTCATGATGGCATCGTACTTTCCAAGGAAAGTATCGATGTCTTCCACGGTGGGTTCGGTGGCGATCAGGTCTTCCACATCCTTGCGGAAAGCTTCAGCCAGGGCTCCGCCGATAAAAATCTCGCGCTTACCCGACTTGTCCATGATTTCATAGCCGCCAAAGCGCATGGATTCACGCTCGCCATCCGCGAAAAATTCCACCACACTGTACTGATCGCTATTGTAGATAAGGTTCATGTTGCATTCCTTGCCGAAGCATTGCTGTTGAAAGGCATCTATGCAGTTACTGTGGATATGGCGATCGGATGCGTGCTTTTCAAGGTGAGGGATGAGTGAAACGGTTACCAGTTGTAACCAGTTGCCAGTGCAGCGGTGCCGCTGAAGAAACCTGAATGCCCTCTGACATTGTCGAGGCTATCCATTGCTGCCGCTATCAGCGGTCAATTCCTCGGTGAGACTCAGCCGTTTGTCATATGGTTCCTGTTGCAGGAACTGGCGGATGCGTGGCAAATGGGTACTGTTCGCCAAGCCGATGTAAATTCTTTCGGGATGCTGGCGCAGAATCCTGTTCAGCATGACTTTCATGGTCAGATTGCCGCTGCAACAGATGCAGCCGGGAGCAATCCGAACGATCGTCAGCCAGGAGGGCAATAGCTCGTCAAAGGGTGGCGCGCCGTCGGGCAAGCCTTCCAGGATCAGGGCAGTACGCAGCTTACTGTCCAGCACGCCTGCAATCGCGGCTTCACGATGGGCAGCGCTGACGCCGGTCACCAGGGTGGCTGGAATGCCGGTCATGCTGTTTGCTCCGGCAAGCCCATGCTGCCCTTACCCTGGAAACCGATAGCTCAGAGGTTTTTCCTACCCAGCTTGCTGGGTTCGACGCCCAATTGCTTCAGCTTGCGATAGAGGTGGGTGCGTTCCAGGCCGGTCTTTTCCGCGACCCGTGTCATGCTGCCGCCTTCCCGTGCCAGGTGGTGCTCGAAATAGGCGCGCTCGAAGGCATCGCGCGCTTCCCGCAGCGGCAGATCGAACGACAGGTTGAAGCGCTGGGTTTCGGGTTGCGCTTGTGCTGCAGCCGGCGCCATTGCCGGTGCTGCCGCGCCGGCCATTGGCGCTGCGGCGCTAGGCGGCGTTGCGGCGGCTTCGTGCGGAGAGGCCGGGCGGGTGTAATAGCTTGCTGCCGACGGGCGCGTAGTTTCCTGTCCGCGCGACAAGCCTTGCTGCACCGCCTTGAGCAATTTTTGCAGGGCGATGGGTTTTTCCAGAAAATTCAGCGCACCAATGCGGGTTGCTTCCACCGCGGTATCGATAGTGGCATGACCGGACATCATGATGACCGGCATAGTCAGCAAGCCATCGCGCTGCCATTCCTTTAGCAGCGTGACGCCATCGGTATCCGGCATCCAGATATCGAGCAGGACCAGATCGGGCAAACCAGCGATACGCATTTCACGCGCCTGCTGGGCATTTTCCGCAGTTTCCACTACGTGACCTTCATCGCTCAGGATTTCCGAAAGTAATTCCCGAATTCCCATTTCATCATCGACTACCAAGATATTCGCCATTTGCCACTCTTTCTGATCTTTACAGCCCGTTATTACGATTAATTATTGCATATAAGCAATAATTGAAAGGTATTTATGGATTTGGGGCTAACTTTAACAGCAATATTAATACTTTGGCACCATTTCCATCAACTCGATTCTGTATATCAACGCGACCGCCATGCTCATCGATGATTTTTTTCACCATTGCCAAGCCGAGGCCGGTGCCGCGCGCCTTGGATGTGACATAGGGTTCGAATGCGCGTGCCAGAATTTTGCTTGAAAAGCCGGGGCCATTATCGGCGATCGTCAAACGTACCGCGCTACGCTCGCGCCCGTCCGAACCTGGATAGTGGATCGCTTCCGTGCTGACGTCAATGCGAGGACTGAAATCTTCCCTGGCGATGTCGGTAACGGCATCTTGAGCATTTTGCAGCAAGTTGTGAATAATTTGGCGCAATTGCGTCGCATCGCCCATGACCTGTGGCAAATGCGGTGCCAAATGCAAGTGAATGATATCGCGTTCATCGCCGGCGATATACAAGTGCAGGATTTCCGTGATCAAGGCGTTCAGGTCGAGCGGCGCCAGCACGGCCGGCGGCGTCCTGGCGAAATCGCGGAAATCGTTGACCATTTTTTTCATGGCCGCGACCTGATTGACAATGGTGGAGGTGGCGCGCTTGAGGATGCCGGCGTCGCTTTCGACAAGCTTGTCGGCCAGTTTCATCTGCAGGCGTTCGGCCGAGAGCTGGATCGGCGTCAGCGGATTCTTGATCTCATGCGCCAGTCTCCGCGCCACTTCGCCCCAGGCCAGCGAGCGCTGGGCCGATATGACATCCGAAATATTATCGAACACGATCACGTAGCCGGTGCCGGCGGCCACCGGCAGGCGCGAGCCGCGCGCCAGCAACGTAATGCCATCATCGCTTTCGCCGCCATCTTGCCGGTTACCGCCATCGGCGCTGGCAGTGCGCGGGATCTCGATCTGCTTTTGCCAGTGCCGGCTGGCGGCTTTGTCGCCGCCGGCGGCTTGCGCGCTGTGTTCGGAAAAAGCCTTGGTCACGGCTTCGGCAAACGGCGCCAGGCCGGGAATCGCCGTCAGCGGCTGGCCGATGGCCTGGCTGATATCCTGCTGCAGGATAGGGCCGACCGAATCGTTGCAGGTCAACAGATTGAATTCGCGGTCGAGCACCATCACCCCGGCCGACATGTTGGCCAGCACCGATTCCAGGTAAGCCTTGGCATTTTCCAGGGCGTTGCGGTTTTTCTCGACGGCGGCGCGCGCTTCAGACAGTTGCCGCGTCATCAGGTTGAACGACTTGGTCAGGGTGCCGAGCTCATCCTTGCTGGCGACGATGGGGCGCGGCGACAGGTCGCCTTCGGCCACCGCCTTGGTACCCTCGGCCAGCAGCAGCAGCGGTTGCGCCAGGTCGCCGGCGATCAGGAAGGCGCTGGCGACCGCGCCGAAGATGGTCAGCAGCAGGGTCAGGGTCAGGGTCACCAGGTAAATCTTGCGCAAGCCGCTGCGCGACAGCGACCTTTCCTGGTATTCGCTGTAGGCGGCGCGCAGCGATTCGGCATTGGCCGCCAGCGAGGTCGGCACCGGCTGGATCAGCTGCAGGAAGCGCGCCTCGCTTCTGAGCGAGGAAGAATGCAGCGATGCCGGAATCGCCACCACCACGCGCATGCGCAGCCGCATCGCCGCGTCCAGACTTGACATGCCTTTGGCGGCCGAGGTGGCGGCGCCGATGCCGGTTTCGTCGTCGGCGATGTCGGCATCGCTTTCGATGATGGAAAAGCCGCGCGTCAGGCGCGCTTGGCGCAGCATGGCCTGGGTCGGCAGGTTGGGCACCAGGTTGCCGGCATCGCTGTCGGTGGCGATGATGCGGCTGGAGCCGCTGACGATGGTGGCTTCCTCCAGGTTGTTCTGGCCGCGCAGGCGCGACAGCTGGGTAGCCTGGGTGGTGTCGGAGAGGTCGGCGATTTCCAGCGCGATGCTGCGCGCCTTGGCTTCCAGGTCTGACAGTTGCGAGTCCAGCGCGGTGCGGCCGAGATTGAGGCCGGATTCGAGCGCGGCCTCGACGCGGACATCGAACCAGGATTCGATCGAACGCGAGACGAATTGCACCGACACCAGGTAAATCATCAGGCCCGGCAGGATGCCGACCACGGCAAACAGCAAGACTAGCCGCGTCATCAGCCTGGAGCCGAACAGGCCGCGCCGGTAGCGCCGGTACAGGCGCGTGAGCAACAACAGCACCAGCACCAGCAGCGCCGCCGCCACCACGGCGTTCAGCGACAATAGCCAGGGATAGTGCTGGTCGAATACCGCCGAATTTTCAGAGGCGGACGCCAGCAGGAACAGCAGGATGCTGACGACGCCGGCGCCGACGATCAGGAAATACCGGAATAGCCTGGTCAATTACTCAGCCTTGTAGGTGAAGGATTTCCAGTCCGACGACAGACGCCAGTCGCTATCGTTCATCGCGTTGACCTGGAAGGGCTTGGGCAGCTGGGTGACGTCGAGCCGCATGCGCAGCGACACCTGGTAGGTGGCGCCCGGCTTCAGGGCGTCCTTGTCCGCCACCAGCCAGCGCGGCGGACGGCGCACCAGCGACAGCGCATCCTCCAGCGAGGAAAAGCTCTGCCGCAGGCTGCCCGCCGCCGCGGCGAAATACTGCCGCGTCAGGACATTATAGGAAATCCGGATGGTGTGCGAGGTGCGCACGGTGTTTTCGTCGAACCAGTACCAGCGTGGCCGGTTCAGTTCGACATCGGTGGTGAAGTACAGCGGCACCCCACGGTTGAGAGCGTCTTCCAGCACCCGCTTGAGCTCGAAGCTGAAGGCCGATACCAGCCGGTAGCCGTCATCCGTGGCTTCCAGTTGCGCCTGCTCGATACGCACTTCAGCCGCATGCAGTGCTGGCGCAGCCAGCAGCCCGCCCGCCAGGAAGGCTGTCAGGAAAAATCGTATGGCAATCTGGAGCAGGCGGCGCGTCACTGGCTTGAACAGGAAATTGTCAAAAAAATATCAGGAAGTGATCAAATGGTCGATCGCTGCTTCATGCGGATGGCTTCTGGAACAGGGCATAAAACAGGCCGTCGTGGTCCACCTCGCCGTCGGCACCGGGCAACAGCTGGCCGGGCGCGGCAAGCCGGATCGCCTGATGCCGGGTGGTGAACGCTTGTGCCTGCTGCTCCGATTCCTCGGGCCAAAGCGAACATGTCACAAGCAGCAATTTACCATCCGGTTTGAGCATCCGCCAAAGATTGCCTAGAATTAGAGCAGAAAGTGTTGCGAGCCGAGCAGCATCTTCCGGGCGCCGCAGCCAGCGGATGTCGGGATGGCGTCGCACCACTCCCGAGGCGGTGCATGGCACGTCGGCCAGGATGCGATCGAACGGCTGTCCATCCCACCAGTCGTCACGGCTGGCATCGGCTTGCCGCAGGCGAGCGGAAAGTTGCAATCTTTGCAGGTTTTGATCGATCCGTTCAAGCCGTTCGGCATCGCTGTCCAGCGCCAGCAAGTCGATGTCGGCGCATTCCAGCAAATGGCAAGCCTTGCCACCGGGCGCGGCGCACGCATCCAGCACCCGCATGCCGTCTTGCGTGTCGAGCAGGGGCGCCGCCAGCTGAGCGCCGGCATCCTGCACCGATACCAGTCCCTGATCGAAGCCGGGAATCGCGTGCACCGGCATCGGTTGCTCCAGCCTTACCGCATCCGCGCCGATCTGCCGTGCCGCGATGCCGTGCGCTTCCAGCTGCCGCAGGTAAGCGGCCACCGCGGCGCGCCGGCGGTTGACGCGCAAGGTCAGCGGCGGCGACGCATTGCCTGCTGCCAGGATGGCTTGCCAGGATGCGGGATAGTCCACGCGGGTTTTCTCGATCCACCAGGCCGGATAATTCCAGACCGCCACCGGATCGCGCAGGACTTCTGCGAGCAGGACGGCGCGTTCGCGCAAGAAGCGCCGCAGGATGGCATTGACCATGCCCTTGGCGTGGGCCAGCCTGGGGTCGGCCGCGGCGGCGGCGACCGCCTGGTCGACCAGCGTGAAATCAGTGTAGGGACGCGTGCCGGCGCCGTCATCGTCCTGGCACAGCAGCGCCAGGCTGCAGCCGAGCAGACTGGCCAGCAGCGGCGCCTGCGGCGGCCGCGCGGCCAGCCGCGCCAGTAAGGCGTTAGCGCGGCCCCACTGGCGCATGCTGCGGTAGGCGATGTCTTGCTGCGCGCCACGCGCGGCATCCGACAGTTCCAGTGCTTGCGCCGTCTTTGCCAGGGCAGGGGGAAGCGCGGTGCCGCCCTGCACCAGGGCGACGGCCTGCGCCGCGCCGTACAGACTCAGGGCCAGCGAGTCGGGTTTCAGCCGCGGTTTTGCCAACTTGCTCACACTCCCCAGACGACGTCGCGCCCTTCGGCATGGGCGGCGCGCAGCATTTCCAGGAGTGGATAGGCGCGCGCGCTGAAGCTGACCGCCTTGGCGGCGTGCAGTTCGCGCTCGGCCTCGATCGCGTCTTTGTCCTGCCCCTGTGCCTGAGCTTCGCGCCGGGCGCTCTCTTCGGCTTCGAGTTCGCGCCTGCGCTCGGTCTCGATCTCCGCTTCCAGCTTCTGGATCGCGTCGCCGGTTTCGGCGGCAGTGATGATGCCGCGCTTGACATCCTTGCCCAACAGGTCGAGCAAGCGCTTGGCATGCACTTCGTACATCAGGATGTCGGCTGCGGCCTTGGATTTGAAAGTGATTAACATGTTGTCGGCTCCATGCGCTGGGTTGCGAGATTGAGGACAGGGACGTTCACCCGGCCTGTGTTTAACCCGGTTTGAAGGAAGAGAAAAAAGTGTCGGCTTCCGTCCGCACGACTTTTTGCGGTGGACCGAGCACCAGTACCTGGTAGACCCGCGCATCCCTGGCGAAGAAGCGCGCCAGCAGGAGCAGTTCGGGCCCGTTCGGCGCGGGCGTGCCGGCGGCTTCGATCTCGAGCGGCGCTGCGCCCGCTTGGCCGGCCTGGCTGGCGTCGCCAGCTTCGCGCTTGATGCTGCCGTTGATGTTGCGCACCAGCCCGTCCTTCATGGCGGCCAGCGCGGCAGGGGCGCCGGCGGCGTCCGGCAGGGTGGCGGCGCCGACGGCGAAAGTGACGCCATCGACTTCGGCCGCGGTCATCGTCATTTCCACCCTGGCCGCGCCGAGATCGACCGGCCGCGCCATGCTGGCCGGCTTGGCCGGCAACAGCACTTCAAATGGCACGGGATCGCCCCGTACCATGCGCCAGTCGAATTTCGGACTGCAGGCAGCCAGCATCAGGGCGCAGCACAATAGGCTCAGGAAACGTAAGGTTTTTTGCATGGATGCGATGGTATCGTAAATTTGCGTTTTCTCCCGCGTGTTTCGCAAGTGGCGCCGTGACGGGCGTCATGGCCCGGGGACAGTTTACTGTGCCAGCAATGCCCGCCGATACTGTATTGCTTCAGCCACATGCGCACTGGCGATGGTTTCTGCCGCAGCCAGGTCGGCGATCGTGCGTGCCACTTTCAGCACCCGGTGACAGGCGCGCGCCGACCAGTTCAGGCGTGCCATGGCCTGACGCAGCAATTGCTCGGCGTCCTGGTCGAGGCGGCACCAGGCGTCGATTTCGGCGGGAGACAAGGCATGGTTGGCCTTGCCCTGGCGCGCCTGCTGGCGGGCGAAGGCTTGTGCGGTGCGCGCGCCGATCACCGCCGAAGTTTCGCCGTCGGCTTGGCGCAGCAAATCTTCGCGCGGCAGGGAGGCAACCTGGATCTGCAGGTCGATACGGTCGAGCAGGGGGCCGGAGATGCGCGCCTGGTAACGCGCCACCATGTCCGGCGAGCAGCGGCATTGTTTGTCGGCGTGACCGAGATAGCCGCAGGGGCAGGGATTCATCGCCGCCACCAATTGGAACCGTGCGGGGAAATCAGCTTGGCGCGCCGCCCGCGAAATCGTGATCTGGCCCGATTCCAGCGGTTCGCGCAAGACTTCCAGCACGCGGCGGTCGAATTCCGGCAATTCATCGAGAAACAGCACGCCGCGATGGGCCAGCGAAATTTCGCCGGGACGCGGATTGCCGCCGCCGCCAACCAGGGCCACGGCCGAAGCGGTATGGTGCGGCGCGCGATAAGGACGGGATTTCCAGCGCGCTGCGGCGAAGCCGCCGGTCAGCGATTGCACCGCAGCCGATTCCAGTGCTTCCTGCTCCGACATCGGCGGCAGGATGCCGGGCAGGCGCGCCGCCAGCATCGACTTGCCGGTGCCGGGAGGACCGACCATCATGATGCTGTGGCCGCCTGCGGCCGCCACTTCCAGGGCCCGCTTGGCATGCTGCTGCCCCTTGACCTCGGCGAAGTCCGGATAGCGCGGCGCGGATGCTGCGGCCGGCGCCGCCTGGTGGCGTGCCAGCCTGTTTTCGCCACCCGTTGCTGCGAAGTGGGCGCACACCTGCGGCAATGAGGCGGCCGGCAGGATGGCGGCATCCATGACCAGCGCGGCTTCTTCGGCATTGGCCTGCGGCAGGATGAAGGCGCGCCGGTGACCTGGAGCACTGCTGTTGCACATGGCATAGGTCATCGCCAGGGCGCCGCGCACCGGCCGCAATTCGCCGGACAGGGACAGCTCGCCGGCAAATTCATAGCGGTCGAGTTCGTGCGAGGGTATCTGGCCGGAAGCCGCTAGGATGCCCAGGGCGATCGGCAAATCGAAACGCCCGGATTCCTTCGGCAAGTCGGCCGGCGCAAGGTTGACGGTGATGCGGCGCGCCGGGAAGTCAAAGCCGGCATTCTGCAGGGCGGCGCGCACGCGGTCGCGCGCTTCCTTGACCTCGGTATCCGGCAAGCCGACGATGGTGAACGATGGCAGACCATTGGCGAGATGCACTTCCACCGTGACTTCCTGCGCCTGCATGCCGGTCAGCGCGCGACTTTTCAGGACAGCCAGGCTCATCTATTGCCTTTCTAGTATTTAATTGAAATGAGGCAAGCTTACCTTCCTGTGCCTGAACAGACTTTGCCGCAAATCAGTCTCGTCCAAGCTACGACTATTTTGTGGTTTTTTTGCTGCTAGTTAATAAAAAGTAAAGCGAGATGTCGGCTTTGATATGCGCAGCCATGAAGTGCAGTAATGAAGTCGCAATTCCTAGTTGCTTAAGTGAAAAACTTCATCTCCATATCGAGAGCGTATTGAGATATACGAGGAAAGTCTTTGGAAATGAGCTCGAATTTCGTTGCTTTTTGCGGGTTGCATATTAACGGGCCCACTCGCTGTGGGCCCGTCATGACTGACAGATTATTGCGCTCATTTACCCGGGGCCGGCCAGTGTTCCTTGCGTTCGGAGTCCGGGCCGGCTCAAGATCACTTTTCTATGTCAACTGCACCAACCTCTCCGACGCGCCCGGCAATGATGGTAATTTTGCCATCCGGATCAAGGCGGTTAACAGTATGTTTGGCCGCATCGGTAAAATAGACTGCGCTTGATTCCGGATTCAATGCGACACTGGCTGCGGACACGGAGCCTCCTCCCGGGCTGGATGGTAATTGATACGCCGTCATCGTGTTACCTTGTACTGCGATCTTGACGATGAGGAGATTCTCGTTGATGAAGAGATCACCCTTGGCATCGATGCCGATGCCCCGCGCATTGACCAGGCCAAGTCCGGGACCATGCAGCAGGGTTACTTTGCTGTCGGGCGCCACCTTGTGGATCGAGCTGAAACCGCCGGCATTGAGGCTGTAAGGCAGGTCGGACACATACAAATTGTCCGCCGCATCAATCGCTATGCCGGAGGGCCCGGCGCCGGCAAGATTGGCAATACCCTGCCCAATCGTGACGAACCGCGCCACTTTTCCCTCCGGGGTTACCTTCCAGATTACTCCGACGAGATAATCGGCGATGAAGATGTTGCCCGCCTTGTCTGTCGCAAGACCAGCGGGCAGACCGAAAGTGTTCGGCCCGCGTAATGCCGGATCCCCTGGCGTTGTCACCATTGTGGTGACATTCCCGTCAGTGCCGATTTTCCTGAGGTCGCGGTTATCCACAACATACAAGTTGCCTGCCTGGTCCACTGCGATGGCGCCGGGTGCGAGGAATCGTGACGTTCCAACGGGGCCATCCATGTGCGCGCTTTCCCCTGCCTTGCCGGCCACCGTCGTCACTGCGCCGCTCACGGCAATCTTGCGGACCGTGTAATTCTTCTGGTCAGTGACATAAAGATTGCCCTGCTTGTCGCGTGCGATGCCGGCAGGCGAATTGAACCGGGCGGCGCTCGTGTTGATGATTGCAGGCTGCGACGGCGTGATATTGGTGACGATCACGTTGCTGTTTGGCGGCGGCGCCACCTTTTGCGGCGGGGGCTGCGTTACGGACGGACCCGATCCCGATCCCGATCCCGATCCCGTCTGAGGCTGAGGTTTGGGGTCTTCTGGCTTGGGCGTCAAGTTGGTCATTTGGAGGGTGGTGACGGAGGTTGCCAAGTTACCCGCGATGTCGCGCACGCCCTTTGGATCGCTGTCGTAATTGAGCCTGACTGGCTCCTGGGTGATCACTGGTGTGGCGAGTTCAAGGGTCACGGTATTGTTGGCTTTATTCACCGCGCTGCGCACCGGAGTATTGGCCGTCCTGACGCCCGTGATCAGCGTGAACAGGGCTGACGGGATCGTGGTGCTGTCATCAATTCCGCTTCCTGTCTCAGCGTAATTCACTCTGACAATTGCGCCGTTGATGGAGGCGGATGTCAGCGCTGGAGCCGTTCTGTCGAGTGCGAGCGACAATGGCGGGGATGCAGGAGACATTACCGCGCCACGTACTACCTTGGCCGTCAAGATCTTGGGGCCGTCAGCGCCTAGGGGGCTGGTCGTTACAAGAAGCGCTGTGCTGGTAGTATTGCTCGGAGTCAAGGGCACGCTTGCGACTTCACTTCCATTACTCAGATATATTTTTACGACGTCGTCGAGCTTGTGCGCATTAGGTCCGCCGTCGGTGAGAATCACACGCAAGGTTGGTGTGTCATCGTTGGTCTTCGCATCGGAATTGCTGAACCCTGTGTCGGAACTTGGCTCCAGGCTGATAACCGGCATGGCGGGAGCGTTCGGATTTGGCGCGCCGCCTTGTTGAGTGGCCGGGGCGACAGTGTATGACAGGCTGATTGTGCCAGGCCCGTAATTCTGGTCACCTTGGTAATCGGCAGTGGCGTTGCTTTGGCCCGCTGATACGTTCTGAATCACGCAAGTGCCTGACGAGATCCGTTGATCTGGAGGCGTTCCCTGCGCAGTACTTAACGACGCAGTACAGTTTTTTCCCTGGAACCGTATTGAGACATTGCCAGAGGGAGGTGCCATGGGAGGCGTCTGAAGTTGCTTATCTAATGGAGCATAAGTAGCCTGAACCTCAAAGCTGACATTTTTGCCGGCCTCACCCTGAGCCGGCGTCGCCATCAAGCGCAGGAACGATACTGTCTTTGGGGGCAACGTTGTAGGAGTAGTGGTGTGCGTAGTAGTGGCGGAGGTTTCCGTAGTAGTGGCAGAAGTGTCCGTAGTAGTGGCGGTGGTCTCCGGGAATGTAACAGTAGTTTCCGGAGATGTAGCGGTGGTTTCCGGAGATGTAGCGGTGGTTTCCGGGGATGTAGCGGTGGTTTCCGGAGATGTAGCGGTGGTTTCCGGAGATGTGGCGGTGGTTTCCGGAGATGTAGCGGTGGTTTCCGGGGATGTAGCGGTGGTTTCCGGGGATGTAGCGGTGGTTTCCGGGGATGTGGCGGTAGTCTCCGGAGATGTTGCAGTAGTCTCCGGGGTAGTAGCAGTAGTTTCCGGCGATGTGACGGTAGTTTCCGGAGATGTGGCAGTAGTTCCTGGAGTGGTTGTCGTTGTTTCCGTAACCTGGGCAGATGCCGGTCCTGACATGGAAAGGACTGAAACGATCACTGCCGCCAGCATAGCTCTTGGCAATGTGATCTTTCTATTAAAACGTAAAGTCATGGTGCACCTTTAAAGGAAGATAAAGTAGCCCCCTGCTGTTTTTCATGGCCTTGTTGCGGCTCTTGTCAGCCTGTGCCTTCCCCAAGGGTGATGCGCATCGCCGACCTCGGTTCTCTACTATGGGAGATGCCGTAAATTGGATGCCACCGCTATCACATGCTGTTTGTTTATGTTTTGTATTCTCCATTAGCGTCTTCGCCGCACGCGGTGAAGTTGCAGCCAGTTTCTCGATCAATGGATAACCTGTTGAGGCACGCTAACTCGAAAAAGCATTTCCTCGCAGGCTGGTGAACAGACGCGAGAACAATTGCGGCCCTGTACGCCGTTAGTGGCAAAGACATCAGTTGCCACCGGTAGATCGGTAACTCGAAACAGAGGGAGTTAAATGGCGGTCAGGCTCATTCCCGCTGCATTGCCAGGCGTGCTGGCGATATCATGCTTGGCGGAGATGGGTGTTCCTTGAATGCGTCTATCCTTGTACAGCGCGGTGAGCCAATATCTGTGAAAAACTCACAAATTGCTACTCGATCATGCGCTCAAAAACGTTTCCTGCTTCACCATGCATGCCGACGACATCATCTTGGCGCTCACTGCAAAATGCCTTGATTTGCGCAGATGCGAGCGATGCAATATGAAACCGCAAAGGAATACTGGTATGGCCTGGGGCGAATCAATGTCTCTACAGTCAGCAGCGATACAAGCGCATTGTTCAATCCATGTTCGCACTCTAGGCGGCGATACCCAGAAGCGGTTGAGATACCTCAACCGCAAATTCATATGGGGGAAAACTCCCTGGGCCACGTGTTCTTCAACAAACGTCCCTGCGATAAACAGGATCGACTCGGTTCGCATAATAGGGAGGTGCAAGCAGCATTACTGGGTGCTGCCATTCCATCAGTTCAGGCTAATGGAGGTTTGTGGTGTTTGTGCTGCTCAAGGCGAGCAATGACTGCCTTGATGATGGCAATCATGACACCCCGGTCTCTGCCTAGTTGGTCCGTAAAGGCGACAGTGATGCCGCCGACACAGACTCCTGCGGCCTCCGGCTGGTCAGCCGGATGCAGGAAATGCAGTTCCAGCTTGGCAGTTCCAGTTCGCCTTCCGCCTGATGCGGACGGCGATTCAAGGAAAGCGCTTGGCTTATTTATTCTTGAGCTGCTCTTCCAGTTCAGCTACGCGCACTTCCAGTTCTTCCAGCTTGGCGCGGGTTTTCGCCAGTACCTGGACGTGGATGTCGAATTCTTCCCGGGTCACAAGATCAAGGCGCGAAAAACCTTGACTAAGCATGGCCTTGACATTCTTTTCTACATCTTTAACCGGAGAATGATCAATCGCTTGCTGAATCTTGGCTTGCAAGTCGTCGAGGAAATTAGGCTTGTTCATGATGATCCTTTCGTGGGCTTTAAAAAGCACTATTTTGATGCGGTTCCAATGGGTTGCCCCGTAACGGTGCAATTCTACTCGCGCTTGACGCATGTTTTTGCAGTTAAGTAATTCAATTTAGCAAATCAGTAATTCATTTGCACGGAAATAGGTTGGCACGGCTCCTGCTAATCAGGGTAAAGCTTACATCATCAAGCGTTTTTTACCTTAACACTCACAGGGAAGATAATCATGAAAAAACTCATGCTCGCCGCTGCCGTCTTTGCCGGCTTCACTGCCCCGGCTTTTGCCGCCGAGCCGGTATCGCCCCATACCTTTACCGGCAACCTGACGGTCGCTTCGGATTACCGTTTCCGTGGCATCTCTCAAACTTTCCGCGAGCCGACAGTGCAGGGCGGCTTTGATTATGCGCATTCCAGCGGTTTCTACGTCGGCAACTGGAACTCCAATGTCAGCGGCAACCAGTACCCGAATGGCGCCAGCCTTGAGATGGATTTTTATGGCGGCTACAAGTTTGAACCTGTGGCAGGCCTGACCGCCGATGTCGGCCTGTTGAAATATTACTATCCGGGGGCGAGGATCGCCGGCGTGAAGGCGGATGCGCTCGAGCTGTATGTCGGCGCATCCTATAAGTGGTTCTCGGCCAAGTACAGCCATGCAGTCAGCGACGAATACTTCGGCTTCACCAACGCCGACGGCTCTTATTACCTGGATGTGAACGCGAACTTTGAAATCGCCGACAAGACCACGCTCGGCCTGCACGTCGGCCGGCAGAAGTTCGAGAATGCCGGCGCCTTCGACTATACCGACTACAAGATCGGCGTGTCGCGCGACTTCGGCTTCGCCACGCTCGGCCTGGCATATGTCGGCAACAATGCCAGCAAGACCAGTTATACCTTTGCGAATGCCGCCGGCACCAAGTCGAAAGACGTCAGCAAGGACACGGTCGTTTTTTCGATTTCAAAAACCTTCTAATCCATCCGCAAGAGGTTCCCATGAAACTGATTACTGCCATCATCAAACCCTTCAAGCTTGATGAAGTGCGGGAAGCCTTGTCCGCCATCGGGGTGCAAGGCATTACCGTCACCGAGGTCAAGGGCTTCGGCCGCCAGAAGGGGCATACCGAGCTGTATCGCGGCGCCGAGTATGTGGTCGATTTCCTGCCGAAGACCAAAATCGAGGCGGCGGTCGATGACGACATCGTCGAGCGTGCCATCGAGGCGATCGAAACCTCGGCGCGCACCGGCAAGATCGGCGACGGCAAGATTTTCGTCTATGATCTGCAGCAAGTCGTGCGTATTCGTACCGGCGAAACCGGTAAAGAAGCCCTCTAAGGAGACAATGATGAAAACTTTCTTTGCACGTTTCCTGGCGGCAGCCGCACTGCTGGCTGCAGTCGGCCTGGCGCCGGCGGCCATGGCTGCGGACGATGCGGCGGCTCCGGCTGCCGTGGCGGCGCCGGCCGTAACTGAGGCGGCAACGGCAACTCCCGCGCCTGCAGAAGCGGCGGCTGCCGCGACTGCTCCGACAACAGCCCCGGCTGTTGCTGCGGCAGCGGCTGAACCGGCGGCCGCCCCGGCCGCGCCGACCGCCAACAAGGGCGATGTCGCCTGGATGTCGACCGCAACTATCCTGGTGATCATGATGTCGATTCCCGGCCTGGCCCTGTTCTACGGCGGACTGGTCCGTTCGAAGAACATGCTGTCGGTGCTGATGCAGGTTTTCATGGTGTTTTCACTGGTGGTCGTGCTGTGGTGCATCTACGGCTACTCGCTGGCATTCACCACGGGCGGCAGCTTCATCGGCTCCTTCGATCGTCTGTTCCTGAGCGGTATTACGATTGAGACCATGGCGGCGACCTTCAGCAAGGGCGTAGTGATTCCCGAGTTCACCTTCGTTGCCTTCCAGGCGACGTTTGCGGCTATCACCTGCGGCCTGATCATCGGCGCCTTTGCCGAGCGCATCAAGTTCTCCGCCCTGCTGGCCTTCATCGTACTGTGGTTCACTTTCGCCTACCTGCCGATGGCGCACATGGTCTGGTTCTGGGCCGGCCCGGATGCCTACACCGACGCAGCGGCTGCGGAAGCGGCGACTGCCACCGCCGGCTGGCTGTTCCAGAAAGGGGCGCTCGACTTTGCCGGCGGCACCGTGGTGCACATCAATGCCGCCATTGCCGGTCTGGTGGGTGCCTACGTCATTGGCAAGCGTATCGGCTACGGCCGGGAATCGATGGCGCCGCATTCGCTGACCATGACCATGATCGGCGCTTCGCTGCTGTGGGTGGGCTGGTTCGGCTTTAACGCCGGTTCCGGTCTGGAAGCCAACGGCCTGACCGCCCTGGCGATCGTCAATACCCTGCTGGCGACTGCCGCGGCCGTCGTGACCTGGACTTTCGGCGAATGGGTGGTCAAAGGCAAGCCCTCGATGCTGGGCGCAGCTTCCGGCGCCGTGGCCGGCCTGGTGGCCATCACCCCGGCAGCCGGTTTCGTCGGCGTGATGGGCGCCCTGGTGATCGGATTGCTGTCTGGCATCGTCTGTCTGTGGGGCGTGAACGGCTTGAAGCGCATGCTGGGCGCCGACGATTCGCTCGACGTATTCGGCGTGCATGGCGTCGGCGGCATTCTCGGCGCGATCCTGACCGGCGTGTTCGCTTCGCCCTCCCTCGGTGGTTCCGGTATCTACGATTATGTCGCCAACGCGGTCGCCCCGGAGTACTCGATCGCCAGCCAGGTCTGGATCCAGACCCAGGGCGTGCTGGTGACGATCATCCTGTCCGGCGTCGTTTCCTTCATCGCCTACAAGCTGGTCGACCTGGTCATCGGCTTACGCGTGGCGGAAGAGCAGGAACGCGAAGGCCTGGATATCTCCAGTCATGGCGAAAAGGCGTATCACTATTGATTAAAAAGTGACAAGCTGGCAATAAAACTTCTCCGGCCCGCATCGGGTATTTACAAGCGCCTCGTCATGAGGCGCTTTTTTTTATCCCGTCTTTAAATTCCGCAATTCGTCCCTATCTAGACAAGCTCGAAGGCCATGCGCAGGCCTTCTGATTCGTTTGTTGCCGTTTGTGTATCTTGCGCACGTAAAGCGTCGATTACCGCTAAAATCCGCAACGAGACTCAATTGTTTGTTAAAGGGTGTATATGGTTCCGCATCTGGTCACGGCCTTGAATGGGCCGCTGCTCGACCTCGAAAAGAAAATCCTGAAAGCCACCCCGGCCATTGAGCGCTGGTTCCGGCTCGAATGGCAAGAGCACACGCCGCCGTTTTATTGCTCGGTGGATTTGCGTAACGCCGGCTACAAGCTGGCGCCAGTCGATACCAATCTGTTTCCTGGCGGCTTTAACAATCTGTCGCCGGAAATGTTGCCGCTGGCAGTGCAGGCAGCCATGGCAGCGATTGAGAAATATTGCCCGGATGCTAAGAATTTGCTGCTGATCCCGGAAAACCATACCCGCAATACGTTTTACCTGCAAAACGTCGCCCGGCTGATGCAAATCTTCCGCCAGACCGGCCTTAACGTGCGTCTGGGGTCGCTGTCGCCGGATGTGACGGCGCCGACGCCGATCGAACTGCCGGATGGCACTACCCTGACCATGGAGCCGCTCGAGCGTATCCAGAATGGCCGCCGCGTCGGCTTGAAGAATTTCGATCCCTGCACGGTCTTGCTGAACAATGACCTGTCTTCCGGCATTCCGCCGATCCTGGAAAACCTGCAGGAGCAAAACCTGCTGCCGCCGCTGCACGCCGGCTGGGCGGTGCGGAGGAAGAGCAATCACTTTTCCGCCTACGATGAAGTGGTGAAAAAATTCGCCAAGCTGATCGATGTCGACCAGTGGATGCTGAATCCCTATTTCGCCAGGTGCGGCCAGATCAATTTCCACGAGCGCACCGGCGAGGACTGCCTGGCCACCAGCGTCGACAGCGTGCTGGCCAAGATCCGCAAGAAATACAAGGAATACGGCATCAAGGAAACGCCGTTCGTGATCGTCAAGGCCGATGCCGGCACCTACGGCATGGGCATCATGACCGTGCGCGACGCTTCCGAAGTCAAGGACCTGAACCGCAAGCAGCGCAACAAGATGGCGGTGGTCAAGGAAGGCCTGCAAGTCAGCGACGTCATCATCCAGGAAGGCGTACATACTTTCGAGCACATCAACGATGCGGTCGCCGAGCCGGTGGTCTACATGATCGACCGCTACGTGGTTGGGGGTTTCTACCGTGTGCATGCCGAACGCGGCGTCGATGAAAATCTCAACGCGCCCGGCGCGCATTTCGTGCCGCTAGCCTTCGCCCAGCAGCATGCCTTGCCCGACCTGAAAGCCAAGCCCGGCACCACCGCGCCCAACCGTTTCTACATGTACGGCGTGGTGGCGCGCCTGGCCCTGCTGGCAGCGTCGCTGGAAATGGAAAAGACCGATCCGAACCCGGAAATATATTGAATATTTGGGGACAGAGTTAAGCGCAGCGGTACTCTGTCCCCAACCATATATAACTGAATAGGAGTTGTTAAGCGCAGCGGTACTCTGTCCCCAACCATATATAACTGAATAGGGGTTGTTAAGCGCAGCGGTACTCTGTCCCCAACACTATAGAAAATATGAAAATCGCCTTCCTCGCCGACCACTTGTCGACCTTCAAGACCTACAAGGATTCCACCTATGCGATGATCATCGAGGCGGCCGCGCGCGGGCATGAAATCTATGCTTTCGAGCAGACCGACATGGCGCTCGAACAGGGCCAGGTGCAGGCCAGTGCCTCTCGCATCATTCTCACTGGCGCCGCCGGAAACTGGTATCGCGCCGAAGCGAAAGTTGCGCAGCCGCTTTCCGCTTTCGACGTGGTGGTGCTGCGCAAGGACCCGCCGTTCGACATGGAATACGTGTACGCCACGTATCTTCTCGAGCTGGCGGAACAGCAGGGCGCTCGCATCGTCAATCGCCCGGGCGCGGTGCGCGATCACAATGAAAAGCTGGCGATTGCGCAGTTTCCGCAATTTCTCGCCCCTACGCTGGTTAGCGCCGACATGGCGCGCCTGCGCGCCTTCCATGCCGAGCATCAGGACATCATCCTGAAGCCGCTCGACGGCATGGGCGGCACCGGCGTGTTTCGCGTGCGCGATGACGGCCTGAATCTGGGCGCCATTCTCGAAACATTGACCCATCATGGCAGCGTCACCATCATGGCGCAGCGCTACATTCCCGAGATCGCCAAGGGCGACAAGCGCATTCTGCTGATCGGCGGCGAAGTGGTGCCGTACTGCCTGGCGCGCATCCCGCAAGCCGGCGAAGTGCGCGGCAACCTGGCCGCCGGCGGCACCGGGGTGGCGCAACCGTTGTCGGCGCGCGACCTGGAGATTGCGCAGACACTGGCGCCGGTGCTTTCCCAACGAGGCTTGTTGCTGGTAGGATTGGATGTGATCGGCGATTATCTGACTGAAGTGAACGTGACCAGCCCGACCTGTTTTCAGGAAATCCGCCAGCAGACGGGTTTCAAGGTGGGCGGTATGTTCATCGATGCGCTGGAAAAGCAGCGCAACTGATGCAGCGCGGCGCCGGGCGGGAAACGGACAAGATGGTAGGCATTCTTCTTTTGACGCATGCGCCGCTGGGCGAGGCATTCATCGCAGCGGCTACGCACGTGTTTCGCGCCCGGCCGGAGCGGCTCGAAGCGATCGACGTGCAGGCGGACCAGGACACGGCCGAAGTCCGGGGCATCGCCGCGGAGGCAATTGCACGCCTCAACGACGGCAGCGGCGTACTGGTGATTACCGATGTCATGGGCGGGACACCTTCGAACTGTACACTGCCGCTATGCCATCCCGGCTTGGTCGAAGTCATCGCAGGCATCAGCCTGCCGATGCTGCTGAGGGCGATTACCTATCGTAACGATACGCTGGATGTGGTGGTCGAAATGGCATTGGCCGGGGGGCAGGGCGGCGCGGTACGGGTGGATAACCGGGTACGGTTGGCGCCAAGCTGAATAGTGCGGCAAAGGGCTGTTTAATTAAAAAATGACGACATGATTCAAAAAGAAATCGAGATCATCAACAAGCTTGGCCTGCACGCCCGTGCCTCGGCCAAGCTGACCCAGCTGGCGGCGAAATACAAGTGCGATGTCTGGATGACCCGCAACGCCCGGCGCGTCAATGCCAAGTCCATCATGGGAGTGATGATGCTGGCGGCAGGCAAGGGAGCGACGGTGGCCCTGGAAACCGACGGACCCGACGAGCAAGCCTGTTTCGATGCCCTGGTGGCGCTGATCAACGACAAGTTTGGCGAAAATGAATAATCCAGTCTCCAACTGATTAGATAGAGCATGGCATCCTTCACCCTTCACGGCATTCCGGTTTCGCGCGGCATCGCGATCGGCCGCGCGCATCTACTTGCGCCGGCTGCGCTCGATGTCAAGCATTACCTCATCGCCGAAGAGCAGGTGGAAGCGGAAGTCAGGCGCCTGCAAGATGCGCTGGCCACGGTGCAAAAGGAGCTGCAGACGATCTGGAACGAGCTGCCCAAGGATTCGCCCGCCGAACTCGGTGCCTTCCTGGACGTGCATGCGCTGATCCTGTCGGACCCGATGATCGCCGAAGAGCCGCTGAGCATCATCCGCAGCCGCCACTACAATGCCGAGTGGGCGCTGGTGACCCAGATCGACGAATTGTCGGCGCAGTTCGACGAGATCGGTGACGCTTACCTGCGTGAACGCAAGGCCGACATTCAGCAAGTCGGCGAGCGCGTGCTGAAAGTCCTGACCGGCACCGCGGTCGATTTCCCCAAGCCTCCGGCCGACGAACCGGCGGCGAAGATGATCGTGGTGGCGCACGATATTTCGCCGGCAGACATGCTGCAGTTCAAGAACGGCGCCTTCGCCGGTTTCGTCACCGATGTCGGCGGCCAGAATTCGCACACCGCCATCGTCGCCAGGAGTCTCGACATTCCGGCGGCAGTAGGTATGTTCAATGCCTCGGCCCTGATCGCCCAGGATGACTGGGTGATCGTCGATGGCGACGCCGGCGTGGTGATCGTCGATCCGCCGCAGGTGGTGCTGGAGCAGTACCGCGAACGCCAGACCAAGCTGCTGCGCGACCGCAAGAAGCTCTCAAAACTGAAAAAAACCCCGGCCATCACCAGGGACGGCACCGAGATCACCCTGCTGGCCAACATTGAATTGCCGGACGATTGCGCCGCCGCCATGGAAGCCGGCGCATCGGGAATCGGCCTGTTCCGCTCCGAGTTTCTGTTCATGGGGCGTGGCGACTTCGTCACCAAGCTGCCGGGCGAGGATGAGCAGTATGAATCGTATCGCAAGGCGGTGGCGATGATGAAGGGGCGGCCGGTGACTATCCGCACGCTCGACATCGGCGCCGACAAGCCGCTGGATGCTGCCGAGCAGACCGCGCTCAATCCTGCCCTGGGCTTGCGCGCGATCCGCTATTGCCTGGCCGAACCGCAGATTTTCCTGATGCAGCTGCGCGCCATTTTGCGCGCCTCGGCCCATGGCCCGGTCAAGATCCTGGTGCCGATGCTGGCGCATGCCTTTGAAATCGAGCAGACGCTGGCCATGGTCGAGCAAGCCAAGCAGCAGTTGCGCGACGCCGGCAAGAAATTCGATCCGGACATCAAGATCGGCGCGATGATCGAGATTCCGGCCGCCGCGCTGGCGCTGCCGATGTTCATCAAGCGCATGGATTTCCTCTCGATCGGCACCAACGATCTGATCCAGTACACCCTGGCGATCGACCGCGTCGACCACGAAGTCGCGCACCTGTACAACCCCTTGCATCCGGCGGTGCTGTACCTGCTGTCTTCCATCATCGCCGCTGGCGTGCGCGAGGGCATTCCGGTGTCGGTGTGCGGTGAGATGGCTGGCGACATCAAGCTGACGCGCCTCCTGCTCGGCATGGGCTTGCGCGAATTCTCGATGCACCCGACCCAGCTGCTGCCGGTGAAGAATGAAATCCTCAACAGCGACCTGACCGTTCTCGCCACGCAAACCCGCCGCATTCTGCGCACCACCGATCCGGTGGCGATCACGGAAGCCGTCGCCCAGCTGGGCGCGCTCTGATGTGCGTTGCCGGAGACGCGCAGCAGGTTCGGTTTGACGGCGGCAGCCGACTTGGTTATTCTTACGTGATGGCGCCGATTTGATATCAGCTTGCGGGCGCATGATAAATACGGCTAAAGCGTGCTTGGTACAAACTTACAAGTTCGAATTTAGCCCGACGCGCATGGCGCCTTCGGGCTTTTTTGTTTCCTCGGGCTTTTTTATTTTTTCTAATTGCGGGACAGAGTTTGAAGCGAGCCAGGGTTTCAAGCCGCATGCGGCTTGCTGGCGTAGCGGCACAAGCGTGCAAGCTTGTGCCTACGCGCCCTCGCCGAGTTACTCTGTCCTCAACTGATATTTATGACTTCCATCGGAATCGTCTCGCCGCAGTCCATGCATTTCAGCGAGCCGCTGCCGCTGCAGGGCGGCGCATCCCTGGCGGACTACACCCTGGTGTATGAAACCTACGGCAAGCTCAACGCCGACCGCTCCAATGCGGTGCTGGTGTGCCATGCGCTGAACGCCTCGCATCACGTGGCCGGCTATTACCTCAACGACAAGGGCGAGAAAAGCATCGGCTGGTGGGACAACATGGTCGGTCCGGGCAAACCGCTCGACACCGACAAGTTCTTCGTCATCGGCGTCAACAACCTCGGCTCCTGCTTCGGTTCGACCGGACCGATGCACGTCAACTCCGCCACCGGCAAACCGTACGGCGCCAGCTTCCCCGTGGTGACGGTGGAAGACTGGGTCGACGCCCAGGCGCGCCTGGCCGATGCGCTCGGCATCGAGCAGTTCGCCGCCGTCATGGGCGGTTCGCTGGGCGGCATGCAGGCGGTCGCCTGGAGCCTGCGCTATCCCAAGCGCATCCGCCATTGCGTGGTGATTGCCTCGACCCCCAAGCTGTCGGCGCAGAATATCGCCTTCAACGACGTGGCGCGCCAGGCGATCCTGACCGACCCCGACTTCCATGGTGGCGACTACTATGCGCACGGCGCGGTGCCCAGGCGCGGCTTGCGGGTGGCGCGCATGATCGGCCACATCACTTACCTGTCGGATGACGACATGGCCGAGAAATTTGGCCGCGACCTGCGCTCGGGGAAATACCAGTTTGGCTTCGGCATCGACTTCGAGATCGAATCCTATCTGCGTTACCAGGGCGACAAGTTTTCCGAATACTTCGATGCCAATACCTATCTGCTGATCACCAAGGCGCTGGATTACTTCGATCCGGCGCGCGAGTTCGACGGCGACCTGACGCGCACCCTGGCCGCCACCGAGGCACAATTCCTGCTGGTGTCGTTCACCACCGACTGGCGCTTTTCGCCGGCGCGCAGCCGCGAGATGGTGCAGGCGCTGGTCAACAACAAGCGCCGGGTGTCATACGCGGAAATCGATGCGCCGCACGGGCACGATGCCTTCCTGCTGGAAGATCCGCGCTACCTGCGCACCGTGCGCACGTACTACGAGCGGATATGGCAAGAAGTCCAGGGAGGAGGAGCGGCATGAATTTCGAAGAATTGCGCCGGCTGCGGCCGGACCTGGCTTTTATCGCGCACTGGGTGGCGCCGGGCTCGCACGTGCTTGATCTGGGCTGCGGCGACGGCGTCATGCTTGACCACCTGCGTTCCGACAAGGGCTGCCACGGATATGGCATCGAAATCGACGACGACAAGATCCCGGTGTGCATCGAACGCGGCGTCTCGGTGATCCAGCAAGACCTGGAGGGGGGCCTTGCCATGTTTGAAGACAATGCCTTCGACATGGTGCTGTGCCTGTCGGCATTGCAGATGATGAAGGATGTTGAAGGCGTGCTGCAGGAAATTACCCGCGTCGGCCGCGAGGCGATTGTCTCGTTTCCGAATTTCGCCCACTGGCCGCACCGCCTGTCGCTGGTCCGCGGCCGCATGCCGGTGTCAAAATCGCTGCCCTATCAATGGTATGACACGCCCAACCTGCGCTTTTCCACGATCGGCGATTTTGCGGAACTTGCCAACCAGGTCGGGCTCGAAGTGCTGGAATTTATCGCGTTGCATGATGGCAAACCTATTAATGTTTTGCCAAACTGGCGCGGCAGCCTGGCGATATTCCGCCTCCGTAAAAAAACCGATTAAGACTCTTCCATGAGCCAGACTCCCGGCAGCGACCAGCATCCTCAAGCCCGGCATCCCGATCGTCCGAACAGTCCCGCAGGAGCCTCGGTCGGCAAGGCCAGGGGCGGCAAGCCACGGGTCTTCGATGCTTTCCTGCAGCCGTCGGCCTGGACCCTGTTCTTTTTCGGCTTCGCTTCCGGCCTGCCTTTTCTGCTGGTGGCCGGGACGCTCGCCTACTGGCTGAAGGAAAACGGCATCACGCTCAAGGACATCACCATGATCGCCAGCGCGGGCATGGCCTATTCCTTCAAATTCCTGTGGGCGCCGCTGGTCGACCGCCTGCGGCTGCCATTCCTGGGGCGGCTGGGCCAGCGCCGCAGCTGGATGCTGCTGGCGCAGGCGGGAGTGATGGTCGGATTGGCGGCGATGGCAACGGTCACGCCGTCGCAGCTCGGGCTGTTCGTCGGCCTGACCCTGCTGGTGGCTTTTGCCGGCGCCACCCTGGATATCGTGGTGGATGCCTACCGCATCGAGATCGCGCCGGTCGAGGCGCAAGGGGCGCTAGTGGCCACTTACTCGCTGGGTTACCGCATCGCCCTGATCGTCAGCGGCGCGGTGGCGCTGGTGCTGGCCGACCATACCATCTGGCCCAACGTGTACAGGGCGATGGCGTTGTTCATGCTGATTCCGATCGCTGCCAACCTGCTGGCGCCCGAGCCGGCAGTGCTGCGCGTGCATGCGCAGACTTGGGCGCAGGGCCTGCGCGAGGGCGTGGTCGAGCCGTTCGCCGACTTCTTCCGCCGTTTCGGCGGGCGGGTGGGATTGCTGATCCTGCTGTTCATCCTGCTGTTCAAGATTTCCGACCAGGCCCTGGTGGGCGGCATCATGGGGCCGTTCTACCTGGACCAGGGGTTTACAAAAACCCAGATCGCCACCATCTCCAAGATCTACGGCATCTGGGTCGGTATTGGCGGCGCCTTCCTCGGCGGCATCGCGGTGGTGCGCCTGGGGGTGGAGCGCGCGCTTTTGGTGAGCATCGTGCTGGGGGCGCTGTCCAATCTGCTATACCTCTGGCTGATCGGCGCCAATGGCGACGTCGGCATGCTGACCCTGGTGATTTCCGGCGAAAATCTGGCCCAGGGCGTGCTGGGCACGACGGCGGTGGCCTATCTGTCGGCGCTGGTGAATCAGCGTTACACTGCCACCCAGTATGCGCTGTTCAGTTCGCTGATCACCCTGCCGGGCAAGGTGCTGGGTTTCTATTCCGGCCGCATCGTCGAGGCAGTAGGGTATGCGCCGTATTTCTGGATCACCACGCTGGCGATCGTTCCGGCCATCGGCCTGTATTTCTGGCTGCGGCCGCGGGTCAGGCTGGATGGCGAAGCCGGCGCAAGTTGAGGAGTGATGGGCATGATGAAATTCATCCTGTTTGAACGACAACGCAAGCGCATCGCCGCCACGCTGCTGCTGTGCCTGTTCGGAGCAGCGGCGCCTGCACTGGCGCAACAAGCGGCAGGCGAGGGAAAGGGCGAGGGCGTCAAGGTCGACGAGATGTCGACGCTGCGCAAGCTGGTGCCNNTGCGCGCCATCGCCGGCAAGATCATTCCCCATGCCGTACGCTGGAACCCCGGCGCGGCAGACTGGAAATGGGAAATCAACCTGATCGGCTCGAAGGAAGTGAATGCCTTTTGCATGCCGGGCGGGAAAATCGCCTTTTACACCGGCTTGCTGGATGGCCTGCAGCTCACCGATGACGAAGCGGCCATCGTCATGGGTCACGAGATCGCCCATGCATTGCGCGAGCATGGCCGCGAGCGCGCCGCCAAATCGACCCTGGCCAACGCCGGCGCCAAGCTGGCCGGCATCGGCCTGGCCGCGATTCTCGGCGTTGATGCCAATCTGACCACCGCTGCCACCGGCCTGGGGGCGAACCTGACCATGCTGAAGTTTTCGCGCGATGACGAGACCGAGGCCGACGTCGTGGGGCTGGATATTGCCGCGCGCGCCGGCTACGATCCGCGCGCCGGCGTCGCCCTGTGGCAGAAGATGGGCAAGGCCAGCAAGGGCGCGCCGCCGCAATGGCTGTCGTCGCACCCCGCCGGACAGAACCGCATCGCCGAGATGCAAAAGCAGCTGCCGGCAGTCATGCCGCTGTACGCAAAGAGCAAGGGTATGCCGCAGAAATCGCTGCCGCCTTACCGCAGCAACGTCCAGGGCATCGCGCCGGTATCCTGATCCGGCGACGGCCCAAACGCGACGGCCCCGGCAAACCGTATGGTCTGCCGGGGCCGTTTGCATGGCGGCTTGCGCCGCCGCTTTATATCACAGCTTTATGCCGTCGCTTTATGCCGCTGCCAGCGCCTGGTCGAGATCGGCGATCAGGTCGTCGATATGCTCGATACCGATCGACAGGCGCAGCATGTCTTCCGAGACGCCGGCCTTGGCCAGTTCTTCCGGGTTGAGCTGGCGGTGCGTGGTCGAAGCCGGGTGCGTGGCCAACGACTTGGCGTCGCCGATATTAACCAGGCGGGTAAACAGTTTCAGGCCATCCAGCACGCGCGCGCCGGCGGCGCGCGGATCGGTGCCGGCAGCCGACTTGACGCCGAAGGACAGAATGCCGGAAGCGCGGCCGCCCATGTACTTCTGCACCAGCGCATGGTCCGGATGGTCGGACAGACCGGCGTACTTCACCCACGCGACTTTCGGATGCTTCTGCAGATACTCGGCGATAGCCTGGGAATTTTCGCAGGTGCGGTCCATGCGCAGCGCCAGGGTTTCAATGCCTTGCAGGATCAGGAAGGCGTTCATGGGCGAGATGGCGGCGCCCATGTTGCGCAGCGGGACCACGCGGGCGCGGCCGATATAGGCGGCCTCGCCCAGCGCTTCGGTGTAGACCACGCCGTGGTAGGAAACATCCGGTTCGTTCAGGCGCTTGAAGCGTTCCTTGTACTTCGCCCAGGGGAACTTGCCGCTGTCGACGATGGCGCCGCCGATGCTGTTGCCGTGGCCGCCGAGGTATTTGGTCAGCGCATGCACGACGATGTCGGCGCCGTGTTCAATGGGGCGGAACAGGTAGGGGCTGGGCACGGTATTGTCGACGATGAGCGGAATGCCATGGGCATGGGCGATCTCGGCCAGCTTGGCGACATCGGTGACATTCCCCAGCGGGTTGCCGATCGATTCGCAGAAGATCGCCTTGGTGCGCGCATCAATATGGGCGGCGAAGGTCTCGGGCTGACGGGCATCGGCAAAACGCGTTTCGATGCCCATTTGCGGCAGCGTGTGCGCAAACAGGTTGTAGGTGCCGCCGTACAGCTGGCTGGCGGAGACGATATTGTCGCCGGTTTCGGCAATCGTCTGGATCGAATACGTCACCGCCGCCATGCCGGACGCCAGCGCCAGCGCGGCAATGCCGCCTTCCAGCGCCGCCACTCGTTTTTCCAGGATATCCTGGGTTGGATTCATGATGCGGGTGTAGATATTGCCCGGCACCTTCAGATCGAACAGGTCGGCGCCGTGCTGGGCATTGTCGAAGGCATAGGCCACCGTCTGGTAAATCGGCACGGCAACGGCTTTGGTGGTCGGATCGGGCGTATAGCCGGCGTGGACGGCAAGGGTTTCTAGCTTCATCGGCAGTTCCTGGGTCAGATTAATAAACGAAATAATAAAAATAACATGGTATCCATGTCTTGTAGAAACTATAAACAATGTTCAAGCAGTTGACCGTTAAATTTAGGCGGTCAAACTATTGTTATTAGTTAATATTTCATGTGGGAATATTATTTGAGCCGATATATACTTATGTTTACATTACCAATTCATGACACGCCGGGAGTTGCTCGCCGCGCTCATTTTTCTTCCGTCTTCCATGCGCTTAGGGCAAGACAAGACAATACAAAAAAGCTGAAATTTCAATAAATGGCTAATTTTCTGACAATTTTGTCAGGCGGCCTGACCTTGCTCATCGTTGCACTGTTCCTGAGTGTTGGCAATCTGGCGGAACATCGCTTGCCGCCACGCTGGCAACATGCGCTGCGCGGCGCATTATTCATCGTAGCCGGCGTCGGCGCACTGATGTTCCCCGTCTATGTCGACGGCAACGCCTTGCTCGACCAGCGCGCCGCCATACTCGCCACCGCCGCGGTATTCGGCGGCGCCACTATCACCATGGCGACCGGCGCGGCGATGCTGGCTTACCGCGTCTTTGTCGGCGGCAGCGCGGTGCCGGCTGGCATATTCGTCATCATCGCCACGGCGATAACCTGCGTTCTGCTGGTTTCCTGGTGGCGCCGGCGGTATGGCGCCCAGCAGGATCTTGCCCGCCTCATTCTTTTGACCGGAATAGCGGCAGGGCTTTGCTCAGTGCTGGCCCTGCTGCTGGTGCCGCCCGCCGCGACAGGTTGGAAACTGTTCCTTCAGGAAGGGCCGGGCTACTTTCTGGTGCAGTTGGCATCGGCCTGCCTGCTCGGTTTTTTGCTCAAGATGCAGGCCGAACGCCAGCAGAGCGTTCAGCAAATCGAGCAACAGAATAGCGCCTTGCGCGCCACGCTCGAACAAGCCATCGGAGCCTTGTCGACGGCCATGGCTTACCGTGATCCGGGCGAAGCCAGCCACCAGAGCCGTATCGTGGGACTGGTCGAACGAATCGGCATCGAACTGGGCATCGATGGCGAACGCCTGGAAGGCTTGAAGCTGGCGGCGATGGTGCATGACATCGGCAAGGTGCAGGTGCCGGCGGAAATCCTGAAGCGCCCGCGCAAACTGACTGAAGAGGAATTCGCGCTGGTCAGGATGCATGCGGAATACGGCTACCAGATCCTCAAGGATGTCCGGTTTCCCTGGCCGCTGGCGGAAATCGTCCGCCAGCACCACGAGAATTATGATGGCGGCGGCTATCCGGCCGGCCTGGCGGGCGAACAGATCCTGCTGGAGGCGCGCATCCTGCGAGTTGCCGACAGCATGGAAACCATGCTGTCGCACCGTCCGTTCCGCCATGCCTGCAGCCTCGATTTCGCGCTCGCCAGCCTGGAATCCGGCAAAGGCGCTTGCTATGACCCGCAGGTGGTCGATGCCTGCGTACGGATATTTCGCGAAAACCGATTCAGTTTCAATCCTCCGTGCAAGGCAGCATAAGGATGGCGCAGATATATACGCAACTCGAGGGGCTCGACGAGACCGCCGCGGTCAGCACGATCATGCATGCGCCGGGCGAAATCATCGGGCCCGAGACGACGCTGGGACAGGCCGCGGCCGTGGTGGACCGGCTGCAGCACAGCACTTTGCTGGTGGCGGCGGATGGCAAGGTCGTCGGCACGTTTACCCTGCACGACCTGACTTCGGCATTTCGCAGTGGCGTCAGTCCTGACGAACCAGTGCATCGCTGCATGTCGCGCCAGGTGATGACGGTGCAAGAAACGGCGACCCTGGCTGCCGCGGCGAAAATGATGGCGACGCATTCGATTTCCCACCTGCCGGTGCTGAATGCGGATGGTAAGCTGGTGGGGCTGGTCAACGGCCATGATTTTCGCCGCCTGTCGATTGCCGCCATCAAGGCGCAGGCGGCGCAAGTCAGAAAGCTCGAGAAGGCGCTGGAAGACACGCTGGCGGCCCTGGCTGCCGTGCTTGAGCAGCGCGACCCGTATACCGCCGGCCACCAGAAGCATGTGAGCATGCTGGCAGTATCGATCGGCAAGGAGCTGGACTTCGACAGCGGACGCCTGCATGCCCTGAGCCTGGCGGCGATCGTGCATGATCTCGGCAAGATCCAGATCCCGGCCGAAATCCTGACCAAGCCGGAGAGATTGAATGCGGCCGAGTTTGCCCTGGTCAGGCAACATCCCATGATCGCCTACAACATCCTGAAGACCATCGATTTCCCGTGGCCGATTGCCGATATCGTGGTGCAGCACCACGAAACGATGGATGGCAGCGGCTACCCGTTCGGCCTCAAAGGCGAGCAGATCCTGCCGGAAGCCCGGGTGCTGATGGTGGCCGATATCGTGGAATCGATGTCTTCGGACCGGCCTTACCGCCCGGCGCTGGGGATCGACGCGGCAATCGCGGAAATCATCCACCTGCGCGGCAGCAGGCTGGATGGCGAAGTGGTCGATGCCTGCGTGCGCGTTCTGCGGCGCGGTGAATATTCGCCGTTTTTGCTGGAAGTGCTGCCTTACCCGGATTGAGCCGGGCGAAGCGGCAATTGTCCGGAGTGGCGGCCACTAATCGTCCGCTAATCGTCCGCCAGCACGACCCGGTTGCGTCCTTCGTTCTTGGCGCGATACAGGGCGGCATCCGCCCGCCGCAGCATTTGCCTGTAGTCCGGCTGGCTATCATAAACCGCCACGCCGATGCTGATCGTGACTGCAAGGGTACGGTCGAGCGGCAAATGGAAACATTCCTCGGCGATTTGCCGGCGCAGTTTCTCGGCGGCCTTGAGCGCCCTGGCGCTGTCGACATCGACCAGCAACACCAGGAATTCCTCTCCGCCCAGACGGAAAATATAATCGCCGCCGCGACTGTTGTTGCTGATCAGGACGGCGACCTGTTGCAATACCATATCGCCGGCCTCGTGGCCGTAATTGTCGTTGACTTGCTTGAAGTGGTCGACGTCGATGGCCAGAACGGCAAAGCTGGCATCGCGTTCGCGGGCGTAATCCACTTCCTTGGTGAACACGACAGGCAGAAACTTGCGGTTCAGCAGGCGCGTGAGCGCATCGCGGCCGGCTTCCAGTTCGCTGTTTTGCTGGAACAGCGTGTCGAGGTGAAAGCCGATGGCCTTGGTCTGCTCGCGCAACTCGCGTAGTTGCTGCACACGCTGCTGCGCATTGTTTTCCTGAGAGCGGTTAAAGGCTGGCAGCAGCGCCTGGTCGATCCTGTCCATGGCTTGCAGGATGAATTCGGTTTCGGCGGCGCCCAGAAATGCGTGCGCTCCTTTGTGGCGGAACCACAGGCCGAATTCGGCGGTGCCGATAGACGGCAACTGGTCGGCTTCGAGGCCGACCGCAAGTGCGAACATCAGCTGGTTTTCCCAATCCAGCAGGGCAGCGCGCTGGCGTTCCCGTTCGGTGGACACATTTTGCACCACCGAAAACAGCCGGTAGGCTTCCGCCGCCCGGCTGTTGCGGTCATGCGAGCCTGCGTAGGCAAAACTCAGGATTTCCATGGCCACGTCGAGCAATCCGGAAACCAGCCGCGCAGCTTCGAACTGCTGCCGGCCTTCAAGCGTCGGGTCGGCTTCCAGCAGGTCATGGAATTTCTTCTTGAGGTGACGCGCGCCGCGCAGCACGAGGTACACCGGCACTTCAACGCGCGCGTGCACTTCGCCGATATGGATTTGCTGGGCGATCAGCGCTTGCAGGTCTGCGTCCGGATCGACGGTAAAAATGCTGTCGAGCCAGCGCATCATGGAATCGTGCAGGCGCGCTTTCACCTGCTCATGTGAAATGATCCGGGAGGCTACCGGGTCTTGCAGGAGCTGCTCGTAAAAATGGCTGGCCAGCGCATCCCTGTGACGCTCTACCAGGGCGCGCACGCGCTGCGGCACCGGTTCCTGGAAACGGCGGAGCAAGGCGCGCCATTCGGCGGCCAGCTGTTCGGGGGTAATCTTGGGCATGTGAATTCGCAGAATCAGGCTTGCAGGGGCCAATCGTAATCGAGCGTCAGCGGCGCATGGTCGCTGAAGCGTTCCGCCTTGTAAATGGCGGCTTGCCGGGCGGTGGCGGCGATGTTTTGGGTTGCCACGTGGTAATCGATGCGCCAGCCGACATTCTTGGCCCAGGCCTGGCCGCGATTGCTCCACCAGGTGTAGGCGTCGCCGGTGGCGTCCGGATGCAAGACGCGGTAGGCGTCGACCAGGCCCACCTCGTCGAACACGCGCGACAGCCAGGCGCGCTCTTCCGGCAGGAAGCCGGAATTCTTCTGGTTGCTTTTCCAGTTCTTCAGGTCGATTTCCTTGTGCGCGATATTCCAGTCGCCGCAAATCACCACTTCGCGCCCGCAGGCGCGCAATGCCGCCAGGTGCGGCAGGAAGACTTCCATGAACCGGAACTTTGCCTCCTGCCGTTCAGGGCTGGAGGAGCCGGACGGGCAATACACCGACACTACCGACAGGTTGCCGAAATCGCATTGCACGTAGCGTCCTTCGGCATCGAATTCGGCATTGCCGAAGCCGGTGATCACGGCATCCGGCTGCGTGCGGCAATACACGCCGGTGCCGGAATAGCCTTTTTTCTCGGCATAGTGGAAATAACCCAGGTAGCCCGGCGGCGTCAGGAAGTCCTCGGTCATGTCGGCGGCTTGCGCCTTCAATTCCTGTACGCAGACAAAATCGGCCTGCTGCGCCGCCATCCATTCGAAAAAGCCCTTTTTGGCGGCGGAACGGATGCCGTTCAGGTTGGCGGAGATAATTTTCATCATAAAACGGGCTTGCGAAACAAAGAGGCCACAGCATAACCGATCCCAACAATTTGCCGTAGGCATGGCCTTTGCATTTGTCACTGCATCAAGCCGGTATATCCATTTACAATGCCGCTGTGCCGCGCAAAAGGCGCGGAGAAACCGACAGAATTCGTCACTTCACAGCGTATCGAGGCTATTTTGAACAATTTACGTCAGCAATTTATCGAGTTTGCAGTTTCCGCGGGTGTCCTGCGCTTTGGCGAATTCGTCACCAAGGCCGGGCGCACGTCGCCGTATTTTTTCAACGCCGGGTTGTTCAACGATGGCGCCAACCTGGGAAAACTGGCCGATTTCTACGCGCAGACCTTGCTGGATTCGGGCGTGGAATTCGACATGCTGTTCGGGCCCGCCTACAAGGGAATCACGCTGGCCTCGGCCACGGCGGTCGCCCTGGCAGCCAAGGGGCGTAACGTGCCGTTCGCCTTCAATCGCAAGGAAGCCAAGGACCATGGCGAAGGCGGCACCATCGTCGGCGCGCCATTGCAGGGCCGGGTGGTCATTATCGACGACGTGATTTCGGCCGGCACCTCGGTGCGCGAATCGGTGGAAATGATCCGCGCCGCCGGCGCCACGCCTTGCGCCGTGCTGATCGCGCTGGACCGCATGGAGCGCGCGGGCAAGGATGACGCCTTGTCGCCGCATTCGGCGGTGCAGGATGTCAGCCGCTTGTACGGCATGCCGGTGGTTTCGATCGGCAACCTGGCTGACTTGATGGAATATATCTCGGGCGCCGGCGCCGACCCGCAACTGGCGCAATACAGGGAGGCGATCGCCGCGTATCGTCAGCGCTACGGAGTGGAATAAAGAGCCGGGAATTTAACAATTGTTTAACCTCGGGCCGGGCGCGTTGTTGCAAAATTAGTCATTCTACAGGGGAGTGCAATGCAAAACGGCATCAAGAAACTGCTTGGATTGTTTGTGTTGGCGTGCGTGCCGGTACTGGCGCAGGCGGAAATTTTCATTTGCAAGGATGCCAGCGGCAAGACCCTGACCTCCGACCGGCCGATTCCCGAATGCCAGGATCGCAAGGTGCGGGTGCTGGGCAAGAATGGCTTGACCGCGCGCGAAATCGCGCCGCCCTTGACCGAGGAAGAGAAACGCCAGAAGCAGATCGAGGATGACAAGCGCAAGGCGGCCGTCGCAGCGGCGGATGAGCAAAAGCGGCAAGACCGCGCGCTGCTGGCGCGCTACGGCAAGGAAGCCGATATCGAGGTGGCGCGCAAGCGCTCGCTGGAGCCGGTGCATGACCAGATCAAGCGCGAGGAAGTTTCGATGGTCATCTCGGAAAAAAACCTGGCGCAGGCTCGCACTGAAGCCGCTGCCCAGCCCAAGGGCAAAGTACCTGCCAATTTGCAGCGCAAGATCGACGATCTCAATCAGGAGATCGTCGACAGCAAGAAGCTGATTGGCGAGCGCAAGGACGAGGTGGGCCGCATCAACGCCAGGTTCGACCAGGCGGTCAGGCGGTTCAGGGAGTTGTCGGGAGCGACGACGGCCAGAATGGAAGTGAAGTAAACGCGGAGTTCATCCGGACGTAAAAAAGCGGAGCATGGCGCTCCGCTTTTTTTATGGCAAACCCGCGCTTCCTTTCCTCTTCGGTACGGGATTGCCGCCCTGTTTGCGCAAGGCGGCGATCAAGCCGTGTTCGAGCGGCCGATCAGGCAGTCAGCTTCTTCTTCAGCAATTCCGTCAGCTGCGCCGGATTGGCTTTGCCGCGCGAGGCTTTCATGGCCTGGCCGATCAGCGCATTGAAGGCCTTTTCCTTGCCCGCCCTAAATTCCTCCACCGACTTGGCATTGGCTGCCAGCACTTCATCGACGATCTTTTCCAGCGCGCCGGTATCCGAAATCTGCTTCAGGCCCTTGGCTTCGATAATCGCGTCGGCTGCCGCGGGATCGTCCGAAGGCGTTTCCCACATCGCTGCGAAAATTTCCTTGGCAATCTTGTTGGAAATGGTGCCGTCGGCGATGCGTTGCAGCAGCAAGGCCAGTTGCTCCGCCTTCACCGGCGAGTCGGCGATATCGACGCCTTCGCGGTTCAGGGTGGAGGAGACATCGCCCATCAGCCAGTTGGCCGCCGGCTTGGCCTGCTCTTTGCCCGCCTTCGCCACCACCGCTTCGAGGTATGCTGCCATGGCCTTGGATTGCGTCAGCACGGCGGCGTCATACTCGGGCAGGGCGTAATCCTTGACGAAGCGCTCGCGCATGGCGCCCGGCAGTTCCGGCATGGCGGCTTTGACGCGCTCGATCCAGTCCTGGGCGATTACCAGCGGCGGCAGGTCGGGGTCGGGGAAGTAGCGATAATCCTGCGCATCTTCCTTGCTGCGCATGGAGCGCGTTTCCTTCCTGTCCGGATCGTACAGGCGGGTTTCCTGCACCACGCGGCCGCCATCCTCGATCAGCTCGATCTGGCGCCGCACTTCGTAATTGATGGCTTCTTCCAGGAAGCGGAAGGAGTTGAGGTTCTTGATTTCGCAGCGCGTGCCGAATTCCTTCTGGCCCACCGGACGCACCGAGACGTTGGCGTCGCAGCGGAACGAGCCTTCCTGCATGTTGCCGTCGCAAACACCCAACCATACAACCAGCGCATGCAGGGCCTTGGCATAGGCGACCGCTTCGGCGGCGCTGCGCATGTCCGGTTCGGTAACGATTTCCAGCAGCGGCGTGCCGGCGCGGTTCAGATCGATGCCGGTCATGCCGTGGTAATCCTCGTGCAGCGACTTGCCGGCGTCTTCTTCGAGGTGCGCGCGCGTGAGTTGCACGCTCCTCAGTTCCGCCTTGCCATCCTTTTCCAGCACGAAGGCTACGGTGCCGCCCTGGACCACCGGGATTTCATACTGGCTGATCTGGTAGCCCTTGGGCAGGTCCGGGTAAAAGTAGTTTTTGCGCGCAAACACCGATTGCGGCGCGATGGTGGCACCCACCGCCAGGCCGAACTGGATGGCGCGCTCCACCGCGCCCTTGTTCATCACCGGCAGCACGCCCGGCAAGGCCAGGTCCACCGGGCAGGCCTGAGTATTGGGTTCAGCGCCGAAGGCGATCGGCGCGCCGCTGAAAATTTTGCTCCGGGTGGTCAACTGCGCATGCGTTTCCATCCCGATCACGACTTCCCACTGCATATCTATTCCTCGCTGTATCCGATTTGTCTGCTCTGGCGTTTAGACGCCATCCGGCTTGCGTGCATGCCAGTCGGTCGCCAGCTGGTACTGGTGCGCGACATTCAGCAGTTTGGCTTCATTAAAGTAATTGCCGATGAGTTGCAGGCCGACCGGGCGCTTGCCATTCTTGTCGCCCTGGCCAAAACCACAGGGAATCGACATGCCGGGCAAGCCGGCCAGACTGGTCGACAGCGTGAAGATATCGGCCAGGTAGTTGGCCACCGGGTCGTCGGCTTTCGCGCCCAGGTCCCAGGCGACGGTGGGCGCCACCGGCCCCATGATGACGTCGCAGGACTGGAAGGCATTCTGGAAATCCTGCGCGATCAGGCGGCGGATCTTTTGTGCCTGCAGGTAGTAGGCATCGTAATAGCCGTGCGACAGCACGTAGGCGCCCACCAGGATGCGGCGCTTGACCTCGTCGCCGAAACCTTCGGCGCGGGTCTTGCAATACATGTCGGCGAGGTCCTTGTAGTCTTTGGCGCGGTGGCCGTAGCGCACGCCGTCGAAACGCGACAGGTTGCTTGATGCTTCCGCCGGGGCGATCACGTAATAGACCGGGATCGACAGTTCGGTCTTCGGCAGGCTGATATCCACCAGGGTGGCGCCCAGCTTTTCGTATTCCTTCAAGGCGGTCCGCACCGCTGCCTCGACATCGGCAGCCAGGCCGGCACTGAAATATTCGCGCGGCACGCCGATCCTGAGACCCGTCAGCGGCTTGTCCAGGTCGCGGGTGAAATTTTCCGCCGGGCGCTCGATGCTGGTCGAATCGCGCTCGTCGAAGCCGGTCATGGCGTTCAGCAGCAGGCCGCAATCCTCGGCGGTCTGCGCCATCGGGCCGCCCTGGTCGAGCGAGGAAGCGAAGGCGATCATGCCGAAGCGCGAGACGCGGCCATAGGTTGGCTTGATGCCGGTGACGCCGCACATCGCCGCCGGTTGGCGGATCGAGCCGCCGGTGTCAGTGGCAGTGGCACCGGGCGCCAGCCGGGCCGCAACGGCCGCCGCCGAACCGCCCGAGGAGCCGCCGGGAATGGCGGCCTTGTCCCAGGGGTTCTTCACCAGGCCGAAGTAGGAATTTTCATTCGACGAGCCCATGGCGAATTCGTCGCAGTTGAGCTTGCCCAGGGTGACCGTGCCGGCGACGTTGAAGCGCTCGACCACGGTGGCGTCGAAGGGGCTGACGTAGTTTTCCAGCATTTTCGAGCCGGCCGTCGAGCGCCAGCCGCGCGTGACGAAAATATCCTTGTGAGCGATAGGGATACCGGTCAGCGCGGTGGCGGTGCCGGATGCCAGGCGCTCGTCTGCGGTCCTGGCTTGCTGCAGCGTCAATTCTTCGTTGACATCCAGGTAGGCGTTCAGGTCGCTTTGTTTAATACGCGCCAGGTACAGGCTGGCCAGTTCGCTGGCTGAAATCTCGCGGGATTGCAACAGCGCCGAGAGTTGTTTGATGGTCTTGGTATGCATGGGATTCTGTCGGTAGGCGGTGGCGGCTGGCTTATTCGATTACCTTGGGCACCAGGTACAGGCCATCCTGGGTGGCCGGGGCAACCTGCTGGTAATCGTCGCGGCGGTTAGGCTCGGTGACGGCATCCTCGCGCAGGCGCAGCGCCAGGTCGGCCTGGAAGGCGGCGATCGGGTGGCTGAGCGGTTCGACGCCGGTGGTATCGACTGCTTTCATCTGTTCAACCAGGGAAAAGATGCCATTGAGCTTGTCCAGGGTGGCATGCGCCTGGTCGTCGGTCAGTTCCAGCTGCGCCAGCTTGGCGAGGCGTTTTACGTCAGAGAATTCGAGTGACATGGTCGGAAGATAAAGTAAGCCTGGTGTAGCCTTGGAAGGCCATTTTTAAAAAAGCAAAAAGCGTGGTAATCCTGCAAAAAACTTGCCAAAACGGCGCATTCCCTGCACATTTTTGGTTTTTCCACGCGCTAATCCAAGGCAGATTATAAGGTAGAATGTCGGGCTATTACTTGGCTGGCGCTGCTTGCGCCGCAGAGGCCGGGCAGATGGCGGGTTGAGCGGGACAGATTGCCGCTGCGCTTGAAAATCTGTCCAGTTATGGTCAGTTGAGGACAGAGTGCCGCTGCGCTTGAAAACCTGTCCAGTTATATTCGGTTGAGGACAGAGTACCGCTACGCTTAACTCTGTCCCCAAAATTATTGATTTGTTTTTTATTTGTTAAGCGCATTTTGCATGCGCAACAGGGCGAATACATGTTTGGATTTTTACGCGGCTACTTTTCGAACGACCTGGCGATCGACCTGGGTACGGCCAATACGCTGATCTACGTGCGTAACATGGGCATCGTGCTGGACGAGCCCTCGGTGGTGGCAATCCGCCAGCAAGGTGGCCCGAACGGCAAGAAAACCATCCAGGCGGTCGGCAAGGAAGCCAAGCAAATGCTCGGCAAGGTGCCGGGCAATATCGAGGCGATCCGCCCGATGAAGGATGGCGTGATCGCCGACTTCACAGTCACCGAGCAGATGCTCAAGCAGTTCATCCGCATGGTGCACGATTCCAAGCTGTTCAAGCCGTCGCCGCGCATCATCATCTGCGTGCCTTGCGGCTCGACCCAGGTCGAGCGCCGCGCCATCCGCGAATCGGCCCTGGGCGC
>DPRS01000008.1 GCA_003537575.1 Oxalobacteraceae bacterium | reverse complement strand
GCGCGGTCGCACAGCAGGTTGACGCGGCGGGGCACGCCGCGCGTGAGACGATGAATCCGCGGCATCAGCGCCGCAGGAAATGGCTGCACCGCCGCAGCGCCGGCAATCGACATGCGGTACTGGATATACCCGGCGGTTTCCTGGGGCGAAAGTGCGCCCAGATGGTAGCGCGCGATCACGCGCTGCGCCAGTTGCTCGAGTTCGGGACGCGCCAGCATTGCACGCAGCTCAGGCTGGCCGATCAGGATGACCTGCAGCAGCTTGCGTTCGCTGGTTTCCAGATTGGTCAGCAGACGCAATTGTTCCAGTACGTCCGGTGCCAGGTTCTGGGCTTCGTCGATGATCAGGACATTGTTCTTGCCGGCGGCATGGCTTTGCAAGAGATGAGCATTGAGCGCATCGACATGATTTTTTACAGAAGCACTACCGTCATTGCGGGAAATGGCAGCGATGCGGAATTCCTCGCATATCGTCTGCAGCAATTCATCTACCGACAGTTTGGGATTGAAAATGTAGGCGACCTGGCAGTTATCCGGAATCTGTTCCAGCAAACAGCGGCAGATCGTGGTTTTGCCGGCGCCAATTTCGCCGGTTAACAGCACGAAGCCGCCACCGCTGCCTACACCGTATAGCAGATGGGCAAGCGCTTCGCGATGTCGTTCACTCATGAACAGATAGCGCGGATCGGGCGCGATCGAGAACGGTGCCTGCTTGAGCTGAAAGAATTGGGTGTACATGGTCACGATCAAAATTTCGGCTTGCCGGGCTTAAATAAGAGCTGAAGCAAATGTTTGGCAAATGGCAAGGCTAGCATAAAGATTTGCTTTGCGGCTATGGGTTAAAGCAAAGTCTTGCGTTATGCCCTTTTCTTTCCAGATGATCGAAATGTTTTGCATAAAGCGCGTCTAACCGCCATTCGCGTTAAAACTATGCGTTGCTAACGGTAATTTTTCATTGAAGAGAGTCTGTTATGAGAAATCCCTGGATAAAAAAGAACCCGTTTTTAAGCATGTGGCTGAGCGGCGCCAATGCGATTGCCGGTACTGCCCGCAGTCGTGCTACTGCAGAGATGAGGCGTCAAACGGCAAGCATGATGACGCAGGGAAGCAAGCAAATGATTGATCTCTGGAGCGAGGCGCTGGCGCCGACGCGAAAAAGGAAAAAAAGAAAGTCACGTTGATTCAACGCGATGTGACGATGCGTTGAAGGGGTGAAAATCACTGTTGTTCTGGATCTTGCTCATCAAGGAGAATATGCGATGAAACGTACGGCAACAGCGGTGTGGAGCGGCGGCTTGAAGGATGGGAAGGGAAATATTTCGACCCAAAGCGGCATACTGAGCAATACCCAATATGGTTTCTCCAGCCGGTTTGAAAGTGGCGCCGGCACCAATCCGGAGGAATTGATTGCCGCAGCTCATGCCGGTTGCTTTACGATGGCGCTGTCGGGGCAGCTTGGCGAAGCAGGCATGGTGGCGGAACAACTGAGTACCAGCGCCGCCGTAACGATCGAGAAAAGCGGAGACGGTTTTTCGATTACGGCGATCCACCTGGATTTGCTCGCGAAAATCCCGGGGGGCGACAAGCAAGCCTTTCTGGCTGCTGCCGAAAGAGCCAAAGCCGGATGCCCGGTTTCCAAGGTGCTGAATGCGCCTATTACGCTGGAGGCGAAACTGGAAACGTGAGCGGTATCGTACTGCCCGCATTGTTGCGGCAAATTGTTCGGACTTTTCAGCCAAACAGCAGGGCTGAATGAATAAAATGGCCAGGGTAATTCAACCCTGGCCATTTTTTACTTCGGTAATGCGGACGGATTTCCGATTTTCGAAAAGAACGCCTGCTTAAAGTCCGATTCAGCGAGATGGTGCCATCGGGCGCGTCACTCTGCTTTGCCGCAAGTCCCTTTCGTGACTTAATTCCTCGCTGCTTGGAATCGCAATCGGATCGCTGGCAGGGAAGGTCATTTCAATCGCATGATCCAGCGATTCCTCTTCTTCGTCATGGCTCGCCATGTCGTGTGCACTGTGGTGGGTGGCGGGCATTTCAGCAACAGGGTCGCTTGCTGGAAACGTATCTTCGACTGCTTCATCCAGCAAGGCTTCTTCACGTTCTTGCGGATCGTCGGAGGCAGTTTTCCGCTCGCATAAATCAGCCCATGCCGCATCTTTAGGCGAAATATCCTTTGGAGTCATTTCTTTCGGAGAATCCCCTGCTGAAGACGGCAGTTCTGAAGACTGCAATTTCGCCTTGCCGGCTACGGGGTTTTTTTCGGCGTCTCTGGATTCATTCATAAGTCCTCCGCTGTATGAAACTACCAATATAAAGCTATAAATAATGATGAATTGCCGTCGCCGCAATTGCTGCCTGTCCGGTTGCAACGCATATCTGATTCAAGCCATGGACGATGTCGCCAGCAGCAAACAAGCCTTCTATCGAAGTTTGCATCGCCGAATTGACGATCAGGTTCCCGCTATCGTCACAGCGAGCACCCAATTGCACGGCAAGACCGGAAAGCACCAGGCTGCCCAAGGCGGAATACAAGGCATCAAAGTGAAGAACTGTTGCGTCCGATATCTTTAATCCAGTAATGCGCTTGCCGGCGGTCTGCACCTCGACAATCGGCTGTTCAATGAGTTTGATGTTTGCTTTACATAAAAGTTTGCGTTCCTGATCATTTAATTTTTTTTCATCGCCAAGATTTATCAAGCTTAAGTCGCTTGTGTAGTGACGAATGAACAGGGCTTCCTTGACGCCTGTTTCCCCTTGGCCAAAGACGGCGACTTTCTGGTCGATGATTTCAAAGCCGTCGCATATCGGGCAATGGCGCAAATATCCTTGCTTGATCGCATCTTGAAAATTGGGCAAAGCCGGCTCGATATCGATTACGCCCGTTGCCAGCAAGATTGTTCGTGCAGTGAAGGTTTTGTCCGCAGCGTAAGCTTTGAAAGTACTGTCTGCTTGCCGGACAATGCGTTCCACCTTGCCGGAAAAAAGCGCCGCGCCATAGCGGCTGGCCTGGTCTCGCAGGCGTGTCAATAAGTCATTGCCGCTAATTCCCTCCGGAAAACCAGGGTAATTGTGCGACAAGGGAATCAGCGATGCCCGGCTATTGCCGGCATCGATCATTTGCACGGTACGGCGATAACGACCGAGATAGATGGCGGCCGTCAGCCCGGCAGGTCCGCCGCCGATGATCAGGCAATCCAGCAAGTGATTGGAGTGTGTCATGACAGGTGTCCGCGTGCATGGCAATGCGGGTTAATGAGCACCATTCATGCCATTCACCGGCATGTCTTTACTGCAGCGTGTCTTCAGTCACTGGACGCTGGATAAGCGGCAATAAACAATGCCGTGCTTGTGCTTGTGACAGCAGCGAATGGCTGGCATTCCGGCATCGGCAGAAATTGTCGGCGTGAGTAAGAGGCCGGAACAAGGTCAGGGGCCGGAGCAGAGAGCAGGGAGCAGGGAGCAGGATCCGGAGCAGGGCTTGCGCGTCAGAAGGGGGGTGTCGGCGCGCCGGGCGCGAATTTATGGAGCAAGGCGCTGCTTGCGTGGCGCGTCAAAAGAATTGCGACCATTCTTCGATCCAGCCAGGAAGCGCCATGAACGCCATCGGTTTGGCGATGAAATAGCCCTGGGCATTGGTGCAGCCGAGCTTGTGCAGGAGATCCCAGTCCTGCCGCGTTTCCACTCCGACCGCGGTCGATTCGCGCCTGAGTTTTTGCGCCAGTTCCAGGCTGGAAGCGAGCGCCAGGCCGAGCGCTTCGTTGTGCGCGGCGCCGGCCACGAAGGAACGGTCGATTTTCAGCTCGGAGAAGGGAATGCGCAGATGGTGCTGCATGCTGGCGTCGCCGGTGCCATAGTCATCCACTGCCAGCGTGAATCCTTTCATGCGCAGCCGGGCCAGGTTTTCCAGGAAAACCGGCATTTCCGTGCTGGCGGCCGATTCGGTGATTTCAATCGTGATAAAGCCGGGTTCGATGCCATGCGCGATCATGCATGCCGCGAAATGCTCGGCGAATTCCAGTTCTCCGAGCGGCTGCGATGCCATGTTAAGCGAGACGGAGAGCGGATGGCCGGCATCGTGCAGATTGCGGCAGGCCGCCGCCGATTGCCTGATGATGCTCCAGCTTAGCTGGTCCATCTTGCCATTGGCTTCCAGCGCCGGGATGAAAGTGCCCGGCCCCATCAGGCCGCGGCGCGGATGCTCCCAGCGGGCGAAGGCTTCCACGCCCTTGACCTTGCCCGTGGCAAGTTCCACTTTGGGTTGAAAATAAGGGACGAACTGGTCTTCCTGCAAGCCATGCAGAATTTCCTCGAGCGTCGGCGCTTCTCCGTCGCCCGATGGCGCCGGCCGCCGCGACGCTTGCGTTCCGAAGCGGGAAATCAGCGCTGCGAGGCCTTCCGGCGTGGCCGGCTTGGTGATGGTGCCCAGCAGGTTGACGCCATAGGCCTGCGACATCGATTCGACCGAGAACACCAGCGCAGGGTCAAGGGCGCTGGCCAGGACGATCGACACCGGGTTGGCGCTCCTGGCCATGTGGCGGATCAGTTCCATGCCATCCATGCCCGGGATATTCAAGTCGATGAAGCAGATGTCGATGCCCTGCTGCGGATCCTGCAGGATGGCCAGAGCGCTCAGGCCGTCGGCGGCTTCGACGATCCTGCTCGCCCCGAGGTTGGTCAGCATGGCGACCAGCCAGCGGCGCTGGAATTCGTTGTCTTCCACGACCAGGTAAGTCAGTTCGGCAAGCGGCATCGGCAATTTTTCCATTTTATGTTTATCCTCATGCCGCTGATGCCTGCGCCTCTTCCGTTTTTTCCGGCAAGGCGGCGTTTGCCGCGCCGGCTTTTTCGTGGATATGCGGCGGCACGTCGCGCTGGGCAAGGTCCGGGCCGAGCTTGGCGCGCAGGAAGCTGCTGGTGGAGTAGCGGGTGACGGCCGAATACAGTTTTTCGGTCAGGTGCCTGACCATGTCGGCGTAGGCATCCACCGCTTCGGGCGCAATCGAAAAATTGTCGTAGTTGACCACGGCATGGGCTTTCTGGCGGGCGTCGCGCAACACGTGCTCTACCTGCCGGCGGATATGCTCGACGTCGTCGAGATTGCGCACGCTGTAGCCTTCGAAATTGATGAAGAGCGTATTGCGCGGACGGTCAAAGCGCAGGCGGTGCTCCAGCGGCACTTCCAGCATGATGTCGCGCAAGCCCATGCTGTCGGGCTGGAAGATCCGTTGGTCCATGGTGCGCAGGTCGGCCGAAATCGCCGGGGCAAAGGCCATGTGGTCGAGAATGTCGCGCTGCAGGTCGAGGCCGGGGGCGATCTCCACCAGTTCCAGGCCGTCGGCGGTCAGTTCGAAGACGCAGCGCTCGGTGATGTAGATCACATTCCTGCCAAGTTTGCGGGCGAGTTCGCCGCTGAAGGTCATGTGCTCGACCGCTTGCACGAACTTGCACGGGCCATCCTGGCCTTCGATGACGAGCTGGCCGTTGCGCACGTGGATGGAAGGCTTGCCGGCGCTGAAGGTGCCGACGAACACCACCTTCTTGGCATTCTGGCTGATGTTGATGAAGCCGCCGGCGCCGGCCAGGCGGCTGCCGAACTTGCTGACGTTGACGCTGCCTTTTGCATCGGCTTCGGCCAGGCCGAGGAAGGCGATGTCGAGGCCGCCGCCGTCGTAGAAATCGAACTGGTAGGGCTGGTCGATGATCGCCTGGGTGTTGACGCCGGCGCCAAAGTTCAGCCCGGAAGCGGGGATGCCGCCGATGACGCCGGGTTCGGTGGTGAGCGTGAGCAGGTCGATGACGCGCTCTTCGTGGGCGATGGAAGCCACGCCTTCCGGCATGCCGATGCCGAGGTTGACCACGCTGTTGGCGGCCAGTTCGAGGGCGGCGCGGCGGGCGATGATCTTGCGTTCCGACAGCAGCATCGGCTTCAGCATGTTGGAAGGCACGCGCAACTCGCCGCTGAAGGCGGCGTTGTAGGGCTCGACGTAGGTTTGCCAGTGATGGCGCGGCTCGGCCACCACCACGCAATCGACCAGGATGCCGGGAATCTTGACCTGCCGCGGGTTGAGCGTGCCGCGTTCGGCGATGCGCTCGACCTGAGCGATGACGATGCCGCCGGAATTGTGCGCCGCCATCGCCAGCGACAGCATTTCCAGGGTCAGCGCCTCGCGCTCCATGGTGAGATTGCCGTCCGGGTCGGCGGAGGTGGCGCGGATCAGCGCGACATCGATCGGGAAGGTCTTGTACAGCAGGCTATCCTCGCCGTCGATCTGCAGCAGGCGCACGATCTCTTCGCGGGTCTTTTCATTGAGTTTGCCGCCGCCATGGCGCGGATCGACAAAGGTGCCCAGCCCCACCCGTGTCAGGTGGGCGGGGCGCTTGGCGGCGATGTCGCGGTACAGATGCGAGATCACGCCCTGCGGCAGGTTGTAGGCTTCGATCTTGTTGTCGATCGCCAGCCGCTGGATCTTCGGCGCCAGCCCCCAGTGGCCGCCGATGACGCGCCTGAGCAAGCCGTCGTGGCCGAGATGGTTGAGGCCCTTTTCCTTGCCGTCACCCTGGCCGGCGGCGTACACCAGCGTCAGGTCGCGCGGGCCGGCCGACTGGCCGTCTTCGCCCTGGTTCGACAGGTAGAGATCTTCCAGAGCGATCAGCAGTTCTTCCGGCACGCCGATGCCGACGAAGCCGCCGGTAGCGATGGTGTTGCCGGAGTGGATAAGACGGACCGCGTCCTGCGCGCTGACGATCTTGATGCGTTTGCCGCTGCCGCGCGTGAATTCGTGCTCTGCCGTTTGCATGGCGCTCCCTTGTTATCGTAATTGTGCTTGCACTGTCAGGCGCGTGTCTCGGGCGCGCCCATTCGCCGATATCATAGTCTGCCCGGGCGCGGATGAACATCCCCGGCGCAGGAACGCGACGGGGGATTTCACGGATCAGGGGGGATAGGCGGGAATTTGTGCCGTTGGCGCGACATGCTGCGCCGCGCAAAAGCGGCGTCGCGGATCAGGCGGGGGCCTGGCTGGTGTCTTGCGGCGTGAAGAATCGCTCGCCCAGTTCTTCCAGGCCGAGGTTTTCCAGCACCTGCTGCAGGCGTTCGCTTGGACGGCGGCGCGGCAGATTCTGGTAGCGGGCGATGATCAGCTCGTTCTTCATGGAGTGCTCCCAGCCGACCAGCTCGGTCACGCTGACCTGGTAGCCGTGGGCTTCGAGTTGCAGGCAGCGCAGCACGTTGGTGACCTGGCTGCCGAATTCGCGGGTGTGAATTGGATGGCGCCAGATTTCGGTGAGGACGGTGCGGCCGAGCGACTTGCCCTTGTTGCGGTTGAGGACCGAGGCGACCTCGGCCTGGCAGCACGGCACCAGCACCATGAATTTGGCTTGCTTGTGCAGGCCGAAGCGGATGGCGTCGTCGGTGGCGGTATTGCAGGCGTGCAGTGCGGTGACGATGTCGACGGTGGGCGGCAACTGGTCGGTGGTGATCGATTCCGCCACCGACAGGTTGAGGAATTCCATGCCCGAGAAACCCAGCCGCTGCGCCAGCTCACGGGATTTTTCCACCAGTTCCTGGCGGGTTTCGATGCCATAGACGCGGGCGCCGTCGGGCTGGCCCTTGAAGAACAGGTCGTACAGGATGAAGCCGAGGTAAGACTTGCCGGCGCCATGGTCGACCAGGCGGACATCGGCGTGGTCGGCGCGAATTTCCTTCAGCAGCGGCTCGATGAACTGGTAGAGGTGGTAGACCTGCTTGAGCTTGCGCCGGCTATCCTGGTTCAGCTTGCCGTCGCGGGTCAGGATATGCAATTCCTTTAATAATTCGATCGATTGTCCGGGGCGGATCTCGGGTGCGTGCATGGGCGGTTTTCTGTGTGTGAAGCCGCTATTGTATGCGTCTGGGGAATTTGCGTGTGCCGGCGCCGGTATGAAAATAAGATTTGCTAAAGATCAATACTCTTATGGCGCGGATTTTTGACACTGTGCCCACGCGCGCAAGCCGATGGCGCCCAACGCTGCCTAACACTATCAAGCGGGGATAGACATGCATACGGAGACAGATCTGGCCGGCAAGCGCCTGCCAATGCAAACGCCGGACGCCATTGCCAGCGCCAGCGTGATCCACGATGCCCTGGCCAGGTTTTACGACAGTCCGACCGTGTCCAACAAGGTCGCCGCCGTGGTGGCCTTGCAGGCGCATCTGGCGGCAGTTGAAAGAGAGCGGGGCGGGGGCGCTGCGGCCGCCTGAACGCGCGAGCCGGGGCTGCCGCTAGAAACTGGCGGCGGCTGGAAAACTGGCGCGGTACCAGCTGGCGAATGCCGCGGCCGGCAAGGGGTGGCTGATGTAAAAGCCTTGCGCCTGGTTGCAGCCGTGCTGCAGCAGGTAATCCAGGGCGGCTTCCGACTCGATGCCTTCGCCGACCACTTCGAGATTGAGCGTGCGTCCCAGTGTAATGATGGCGCCGGTGATCGCCCGGCTGGCGCGGTCGTGCTCCAGGCGCCGCACGAATGACTGGTCGACCTTGAGCTTGTCGAGCGGCAGATGGCTCAGGTGGCTGAGGCTGGAATAACCGGTGCCGAAGTCGTCCAGGGCGATGCGGATGCCGGCGCTGCGAATGCGGTTCAATATCTCCACCGCATCTTCCATGCTGTCCATCAGCGTGCTTTCGGTCACCTCGACTTCGATGCGGGCTGGATCAACGGCCGAATCCAGGATGATGTCGGTCAGTTTCGCGGCGAAGCCGCGCTGCCTGAATTGCAGAGGCGAAACGTTGATGGCGATCGTCACTGGCGGCAATCCCTGGCGGCGCCAGTCCTCATGCTGGCGGCAGGCTTCGGCAGCCACCCATTCTCCGAGTTGACCGATCAGGCCAGCGGATTCGGCGACCGGCACAAAACGGTCAGGGCCGACATTTTCGCCATGATCGTCAGTCAGCCGCAGCAGGGCTTCGACGCTGGCAAGGCACCCGCTTTGCATGTCGATGACCGGCTGATAGTGCAACGCCAGTCCGCCGCCCGCAAGCGCGCGTTTCAGCCGGGCTTCGATGGAGGGGGCAGCGTCGGCGCGCATGCTCATGGCTGCGGAAAATATCTGGGCGCTGCCGTGGCAGCATTGCTTGGCCTGGTACATGGCCAGGTCGGCCGCACGGATGAGCGTATCCACGTCGGTGCCGTGCTCGGGGAAATTGCTGATGCCGACTGAAGCCGAGATCGACAAGTCCAGTGCGTCGATCTCGTACGGCGCCGACAGTGACTCCAGCACGTGCTCGGCGACCGTGGCCGCGGGATTGTCTTCGTCGGCATGCGGCAGCACCACCACGAATTCGTCGCCACCCAGGCGTCCGACCAGGTCTTCGGCGCGCACGCAGTTGCTCAGGCGCCGTGCGGCTTCCTGCAGCAGCTTGTCGCCGATTTCATGGCCATACAGATCGTTGATGGGCTTGAAGCGGTCTAGGTCGATGAACAGCACCGCGCCGCGCTGATGCTTGCGCTTGGCCGCGGCGATCAGGTGGCCGGCGTATTCGAAGATCAGCGCGCGGTTCGGCAATCCGGTCAGCGGGTCGTGCTGCGCGGCTTCCCGCACCCGCTGTTCGGCGAGCTTGTTCTCGGTGACGTCCAGTTGCGTGCCGATCAGCCTGATGCCGCCCTTGCTGCGCCTGGACAGCGGCACGGCGTTGGCGATCATCCAGCGGTAGCTGCCGTCGCGGTGCCGCAGGCGGTACTCCAGCCTGTAGTCAGGGGAAGGATTCGCCAGGTAGGCCGCAATGTCGGCCCGTACCCGCTGACGATCGTCCGGATGCAGGCGCTGTAGCCATTCCTCGCGGACGTTGGCGATTTCATTGTCCTGGTAGCCCAGCTGTTTTTTCCAGGTCGGCGAGTAATAGCACTTGCCGCTGGAGACTTCCCATTCCCAGAAACCAAGATGGGAGATCGAAATCGCCAGCTGCAGCCGGCGCTCGGTTTCCCGGCGCGCCTGCTCCAGGCGCTTGCGCTCGGTGATGTCGAAAAACATCGCGGTGCATTCGCGCGGGGCGGGACTGTAGGCATAGATCGACACCCAGCGGTTGCCGGGATGGAGCGAAGGGGTTTCGATGGTGATCTCGCCGCCTTCCAGGCCGATGCGGCCGAAGTTGCCGATGAAATCGAAAGCGACCTCGCGGATATGCGGAAAAACCTGCGTGATCCTCTTGCCCTCGATGGCCGAGCGGTCGATGCCGGAGATGCGTTCGTAGGCCTGGTTGACTTGCTTGACGATGTAATCGACCGGCTGCCCATGCGCATCGGTCAGGATTGCGTAATGCGCGATCGCCATGGTGTGATTGCTGAACAGGGCCGAGTAGCGGCGCTCGCTCTCGGCCAGCTGTTCCTGTGCGCGCTTGAGCTCGTCGATGTCGGTGCAGACGCCGAACCAGTGCGCCACCTTGCCGCCGGCGTCGCACAGCGGCGTGCCGCGCCAGGCAAACCAGCGGTACTGGCCGTCATGGCGCCGAAAGCGGCATTCCACGCCCCAGGCCTGCTGATGCCGCACGGCGTCGCGCCAGGCGTCCATGGCGGCGTCGCGGTCATCCGGATGCAGCACATTCCATTCTGCGCCTGTGCCGGCATGACTGATGCCGGTATAGGCGCTCCACTGCGAACTGAGAAATTCGATATGGCCATCCGCGCTGGCTGCCCATACCATGCCGGGCAAGCCTGACAGCATTTCGCGCAAATACTGTTCGCGCTCCCGCAAGACCTGCGCATCCTTTTTTTGCGCCGTGATGTCGCGAGACAGGATGGCAAAGCGGCCGGGCTCCGGGCTGTATGCCAGCAGTTCATAATGGCGGCCGCTGACGGCGTTTTCATATTCGAAGCTGATCGATTGGGGTGACCATGCCGTCCGCGCGCACTGCAGAAGCCATGCCGGCGGCTGGCTGTATAAGACTTGCGCATCGGAACTGACGCTATTCTGTTCGATGCCGTGTTGCCGGCAGAAGGTTTCGTTCATCTCCAGCAGGCGGAAACTGCTGCCATCTTTACTTTCCGCATTGACTTCGCCCAAGGCAAAGCCTTCAGGTATTCCGGTGCAAACCGTATGCCAGAATTCTTTTGCAGCAATCTGACAAGTTGTGCGCGACTGACTGTCGTCGGGGATATCCGGAAACGCAGCTTCTCTTGCCGATTTGCAATCCCTCTCGCGATCCTGCATTCTTGAGCGCGCTCCAATGGCAATCCATGTGGGTAAATTCCTACATTAGGATAAGGTTTTGACTTTGGTCATTCAACAAGGTTCATGCAGCAACATCGACATGTGCATAGACAGGGCAGACATGCTTTTTCACGTGTGTCACATCAAACCGCATGTCGACCGCATACGGAGTTTTGCAAGGGAAAACGAGCTTTTTGCCGCAAGAACCGGCGGCAGAAAGAAGAAAGGAGCGGGTGCAACGGTAAGAGGATGCGCCGGTCAGGGAGTCTTGGACGGCGGCACCGGTTCGGAATCGGGAACCGGATTCAAGGTGGTTGATTCCTCAAATTTTTCCCATGAAACTTCCTGAACATCGCCCTTCGGCAGATCCCGGTAGTACACCAGGCCTTCATTGATATAGCTGTCGGCATCTTCCTTTGCTGCCGGCTGTTTTTGCGAAGCCGCTTCGGATGATGCGATTTCCTTGAGCGGGAAACGCCAATAGATCTTATCGAGATGGATGCCGCAATTTTTTGCGACCTGTTCACGCAAGGTCGCCTCGATGATATGAGACAGGCGAAACCGTTTCATTGGTTCGGATTCGACAAATGCGGTAAGACTCTGGTCCTTGCCCAAGCGGGCACAGGCAACATTGACTTCCACGCCGCTGCGACGGAAATAGTCACGGATGGCGGCATTGAGCTGTGCGACCTGACGCTGCTGCCGCCGTGCCCTGATCTGGACAATAGCAATGGCGCCCGCAATAACAAGCAAATTGATCGTGGCCAGAAGCAAAAACCAGGAAAAGGGCGGTTTGAGTGCGACGGGGAACATAGTGACGATTGCTTGCAAGTATCGGAGACAGGATTGGTAAAAGGAAAACTAGATTTTTGCGGCCGGGTCTAGACTATTAATTTTTAGCAATAAATATTACCGCAGAGCACTGTAACGGGTTGTCAGGCCAACTCTTAGGCCACTATTTAACGACATGCCTTTCAATCAGCTTGGATTCTTTTCGCGGGCAGGCCGTATGCGTTGTTTATGCCGCGATACTGGCATTCCTCTTGATTCGCTAAGACTGGCATGTGCCCAAGTAAAGATTGTTGAGTATCTTCAATGGTATTAAATAAACTTTTTCCCGATCTAGTGTTCCAAGCAATTAAAACACAATTACAACACCTGCGTGGAATAGAAGGAAGGAAAGAGATGAGAAATAAACAATTTTGTTGGTCTCATGCTGGTGAGGCACATTTTCTGGTACGCCGCTGCCTGGCTGTCCGCAGCGTTGGCACACCACTGCCCGTCGGCGGTGCTATTGGTTTTTCATCTGTTCTTGCCGGCCGTATCGTCGTCATTGTTGCTGCAATGACATTCTTTGGGTCTTATCTATACGGCATTGGCCAATATGGATGGGCGCTGGGAATGGCAGTAGGCTGGCTGCCTTCGCTAACGATGGCCTGGCTTTCTGCACAAACGCTGGCTTTCATTGTCCGAACTGTTCGAGATAAAAAAATTGCCACATCGCAACCTTTGCTTCAATTTGGTTCAATGCAGCCGCCATCTTGCTGCCGAGGAAGAACAACCGCGGTTCTTCAACATTGGCGACGGGATAAGCAATTTCCGTAAGCAGCTTTTATTCAAGGAATGGAAAACAAACGGTTTACATCCATTTGCTTGTTTGTAATACGATTTCACCTACAAGAAGTGCGTATTTAAATCTATTCTTGCCTGATGTAACTTTGATTTCAATCATATTTGTCTTTTCCTGAATAACTATCCTTGCGTCTCCAATACAAAAAATTTACATGGAGACAAGGATGAACGAACAAAATTTTCGCTACAGTCCCGCCTGTTCCGCTGTGAGCGGTTTTCATGATTCCACTTGCTGGTATTGCGACCATCGGATCGCCGACGGTTGTCGTTTTTGTGACAAGGCATGTGCGGAAGCTTTTGAAGAGGATGATCTGGCGGTTGAAAGACGCGTCCTGGCCCGGCACGATGGATTAAGGGTGGCTTTCGTATAAAAATGCCTGTTGCTGCTTAATGGCTGTTTCTTGAGATTTTTTAATACCACTTCTCAGCCTTTAATAAACAAGCTATCGATGGCACATACTAAAATCCGATTGCATTCTGTGAATATTGTGTTTGCAGAGTGCAATTTAATTTGATCTCAAAATGGAAACATTGACCGGTAACGAGCATCCTCCTCGCAGTCAGTTGACTGAACGTCGACGGATTTCTCATGGTGGTTTGCTGGATTCGGCGATCCGCATGGTGGCGCAGTTGACCGCTTCGGACAACTTGCACACGCGTACGATTGCCAATCGCGCTATGTCTGATCTGCAAAAATTGCGGCACGATATGCCGAAGCGGCGCGAACTTGACGCCAGGTCCAGGCATCGCTGAATCCTGCTTCCTGCTTGTCGTCACAGTTTTCTTATCGGAATTTATTCATTCACATCAGCTTTCTTGCTGACGACAAAGCAGCGGACAGCATGTATTGCAGCAGTAAAAAGAAAAAATAACAAAGCCCAATAAATTATTACGAATTAATTTAAGTTTCCTGAAATCAATTAAAATCCACTGATCACCTTCGCTGTTGGCGGGTACCAAACAATTGATTCAATTGATTTATTTCGGTACGTCACAGCTTGTTGTTTTCCCCCTATTTTTCTTTATGCCTGTTTGGCAGGCATTCGTCATTTCCATCAAAGCAGTTATCTTATGCGTACCAATTTGCCTGTAACCAACATTGAACATGTGCTGGAAGACGGTCGTCCCATCGTTTCCATGACCGACTTGAAAGGCAAGATCACCTACGTTAACCCGTATTTCGTCGAAGTCTGCGGTTTTTCCGATCAGGAATTGCTGGGCGCACCGCATAACATCGTGCGCCATCCGGACATGCCGGCGGGAGCCTTCGCCGACCTGTGGCAAAGCCTCAAACGCGGCGAGATATGGAATGCGCTGGTCAAGAATCGCTGCAAGAACGGCGATTATTACTGGGTATTCGCCAACGTTACTCCAGTGCGGGAAAACGGCAAGGTCGTCGGCTACCTGTCGGTGCGTACCAAGCCCAGCCGGCAACAGATTGAAGAAGCCGAGAAAATCTATACCGAACTCCGCAGCAATCCACGTACGCGTCTGACGGTAAAGAAAGGACGTGTGGTTCGCAAAGGGCTGGGCGGCTGGCTGGCGGGTTTGCGCGATGTCTCCCTGATGAAGCGGCTGTCAATCGTATCCGGCTTGCAGTTCGCCTGCCTCGCAGCGCTGGCCGCCGTCGGATGGGTTGCGCTCGACCAGGTCGGCTCAAGCGTGGCTCTCTGGATCAGTCTTCTGGCCCTGACCAGCAGCGCGCTGGCAGTTTATCTTTGGTTCTCGCTGCAGGCTTCGTTCGTGCGTCCCTTGCAGCAAGGTGTCGAAATGTCCACCGCGCTGGCTGCCTGTGACCTGACTGGCAATATTGCATTGACGCGCCACGACGACCTGGGGCGCTTGCTGGATGGATTGCAGCAGATGAAGGTGAATCTGGTGGCGGTGATGGGTGATGTGCGCGCCAACATCGAGGCCATGAATGCGGCTACGGGAGAAATTGCCGCAGGCAATATGGATTTGGCTGCGCGAACCGAATTGCAGGCGTCGAGCCTGGAAGAGACTGCGTCCAGTATGGAGGAATTCGCTTCGACGATCACGCAGAACGCCGACAATGTGCAACAGGCCAACCAGCTGGTGATTTCAGCGTCGACGGTGGCGTTGCGCGGTGGCGACGTGATTCTCAAGGTTGGCAGCACCATGAACGAGATCAGCGATGCCTCCCGCAAGGTGGCCGACATCATTTCGGTCATCGATGGTATTGCATTCCAGACCAATATCCTGGCCTTGAATGCCGCGGTCGAAGCGGCGCGTGCCGGCGATCAGGGTCGCGGTTTTGCCGTGGTGGCCGCCGAAGTGCGTCAACTGGCGCAACGCTCCGCCTCATCCGCCAGGGAAATCAAGGCCTTGATCCAGACTTCGGTAGAGAAGGTGGCGTCAGGCAATATGCTTGTGGACGAAGCCAAGCAAACCATGGATGAGATCGTGGTATCGGTCAAGCAGGTCACCGATATCGTGGCGGAAATCGCGGTAGCAAGCCGCGAGCAGGCTGCCGGTATCCAACAGGTTAACCAGACTGTTGCACACATGGACCAGGTCACCCAGCAAAACACTTCCCTGGTCGAGAATGCGGCGGCGGCATCAGCCAGCCTGCATGAGCAGGCAGCCCGGCTCAGCCATGCGGTGGCAATCTTCAATACCGGCACGCAGTCAAATTCGGTACGGCCGTTTCAAACGGTAAAGCGTCAGCGCCTGCTGGCCGAAAAATAGCAAAATAGACCCCCGCTTCATCGTTCGCAGCGGCAGCAATCCTTGCTGCCGATTGCGCATGCATTGCCTTTGCAGCGCTTGATGCAGCGCACAGGATGCGCCAGTGTGCGCCGCCGTTCATGGTGCCGGCTGCCATAGTATGCACATGGCGCCGGATGCCATGGAAAGGCGGCTTGCATGATGGATATTGGCAGCGACTTGCAGTTGTTTGCGCTGGACGAGAGCAGGGATTTCGGCGAACGCGTCGGCGCCCATCTCGGCTTGTCCCTGAGTCCGCATGAGGAAAGGGAATTCGAGGATGCCGAGCACAAGGCGCGGCCGCTCGCCAATGTGCGCGGCAGGGATGTGTTCGTCATCCATTCGCTGTATGGTGATTCGCGCCAGAGCGGCAACGACAAGCTGTGCCGCCTGCTGTTTTTCATCGGTGCGTTGAAGGATGCCAGCGCTGCGCGCGTGACGGCGGTGGTTCCCTACCTGGCGTATGCCAGGAAGGACCGCAAGACCAAGCCGCGCGATCCGGTCACCACCCGTTACGTGGCAGCCTTGTTCGAGGCGGTCGGCGCCGATGCGGTGCTGACCATGGACGTGCATAACCTGGCCGCCTATCAGAACGCCTTTCGCATCTGCAGCGAAAACCTGGAAGCCGGCAAGCTCTTCGCCAACTATTTCCTGCCGTTCGTGCGCGACGTCGATGCCGTGGTGGTCGCGCCGGATGCCGGCGGCATCAAGCGCGCCGAACGTTTCCGCCAGCTGCTGTCGCACCAGATTGGCAAGCCGGTTGGCGCCGCCTTCGCCGAAAAGCACCGCAGCGGCGGCGTGGTCAGCGGCGAACTGCTGGTGGGTGAGGTACGCGGCAGGGTTGCCATCATTCTTGATGACCTGATCAGCACCGGAAATACCTTGGTGCGCACCGCCCGCGCCTGCCGCGCGCAAGGCGCGGCTACCGTGTTGGCCGCCGCCAGCCATGGCCTGTTCACGGAAGATGCCGCGACCCTGCTTGCCGGCGATGCGGTCGAGCGCCTCGCGGTCACCGATACCGTGCCGCCTTTCCGCCTGGGCGAAGGTCCGGCACGGCAAAAAGTGGCCTTGCTCAGCAGCGCCGCCCTGTTCGGGGAAGCCATCCGGCGCATGCATGAGGGCGGCTCGCTGACCGATATGATGGAATTCTGATGCCGTCACGGACGCCGCATCAGGCGGCGGCGCAAGCTTCAGCCAGAGGGCAGATGCCGTTGCGCGAGATCCAGGTAATCCATGGCGCGCCGACGCCATTCTGCCGAATAACGGAACTTTTCTTCGTTCAGGTGACGAATCGCGATCCGGGCGCGCAGGCAGGCGCGAAAACTCTGATAAAAGCCGAGCAGGGCAGGAGCGGGCCAGTCCTGCGTGCTTTGGCTATAGGTGCGCAGCAATAGCTGCCCCAGCTCGCAGCTACCCAGGCGCTCGCATTCCAATGCCAGAAAACCGAGCTCATCCACCGCGTCGACGATGCGCAGATCGAGGGAAAATTCCAGGCAGTCGATGACGGCCAGCGTGGGGCGCAAGCAAACGTGTTCCGGGCGTAAATCGCCATGGCCTTCAACGACCCTGCCGGCCGCCAGACGTTGCGCGAACAGGTCCGTGTGGCCGCGCAGGAAATCACCATGTGCCTGGCACAGCGCCTCGATCCGTTGCGCGGGCAAATGGAAGGCCGGCGTGCGCAGTTCGGCAAGATTGCGGGCGATATCGTCGAGAAATCGCTGGCGATAGTCGGCTGCTTCAAGCGCAACCGGCGGGCAGTCTGCATAAAAGCGGCCCAGGCGCCGCGCCAGCGCGGCGATATCGCGCGTGCCCGCGCTGCCATGCCGGATCGCATAGTCGAGCATGTGCTGCACCGGCAGGCGGCGCATTTTTACCAGCCAGTCGATTGCCGTACCTCCTTCCAGGCACAGGTGGCCGCTCGCATCGATGCCGAGAGGCACCACGCCGAGATAGGTAGAAGCTGCTAGGCGCCGGTTCAGGCGCAATTCCTCTTCGCAAAAGAAACGCCGGACATCCGGAGTGGAAAAATCCAGGTGATCGTAATGCACCGGCTTTTTCAGTTTCCAGGCATGACGCTCGGTAAGGAATACCCAGGACATGTGGGTTTCCAGCGCTTCCACGCGAAAGCACAGTTCCGGATAGGCGCTTGGCTGCCGCAGGAAAGCTACCTTGGATTCCAGGCTGACATCGGCTGGCGTGGGCGTGTCGCTCATGGCACTGGAGTAAGAGACAGCAGGAATGCGAATGGAAACGAAAGAAGGGCTTTCATGCAAGCTAGCAGGAGGCAAGGCAAGCCGTTTGCGCATGCACAAACCGGTTGAGCGGGGGCTGTCGCTCCTGGTCAGCGTGCCCCCATGCGAGCGATGGCGGGGCAAAGTGTTGTCGCGCGACGCCGCACCGGGCTAGAATGGCCTGGCCAGCCGGAGAACTTCCGTTCCCGCCTTGGCAGGCGGCTCGCACGGCTTCGGCGGCGGGCCACGGGTCAATTTCCCGAGCGGCGCGCCGCTTTGACAGCATGCATACCGAACCCATCGATTCCCAGGACCGGCAAGCGCGGCTGATCGGCGCATTGACTTCAGTATTGCAGACGACCGCACCGGTGCGGCTGTTCGAGACGCACATCTCCTGGGTGCTGGTAGCTGGAAAACATGCCTACAAGATCAAGAAAGCAGTGCGCTTCGACTTTCTTGATTTTTCCACGCTTGCTGCGCGCCGGCGCTACTGTGAGGAGGAGCTGCGCCTGAACCGGCGTCTTGCGCCCGAACTGTATCTGGATGTGCAACCAGTTACCGGCAGTGCGGATACGCCACAGCTGTCAGGTCCGGGTGCCGCCATCGAATATGTGCTTAGGATGCGCGCATTCGACCAGGATGCGTTGTGGAGCGAGCGCGTCGCCGCCGGCGCCATCAGGCCGGAAGAGATCGATCAGCTGGCCGACAGACTGGCCGGCTTCCACCAGGAGGCGCCGGTGGCGCTTGCCGGCATGCCATGGGGGACGGCGGCGCAGTTGCTGGCATGCGCGGACGACATCCTGGCGACGCTCGCGCAGTTGCTGCCGGATGCCGGCGCCGGGCCGCAGGCGGCTGCGCTGCTGGACTGGCACCGCAGCCGACATGCGCAACTGGGCCCGGCATTCGCGCGGCGCAGGCAGGACGGATACGTGCGCGAAGGCCATGGCGATCTGCATTGCGGCAATATCATTACCCTGCATGGCCAGGCCACGGCCTTCGACTGCATCGAATTCAGCGAGAGCCTGCGCTGGATCGATGTGCTGAACGATCTCGCCTTCGCCGTCATGGACCTGGGTGTCCTCGGCCGTCCCGACCTGGCTGCGCGGCTGCTGAACCGTTACCTGGAATCCGGCGGTGATTATGCCGGCCTGGAGGTGCTGCGCTATTACCTCGTCCTGCGCGCGCTGGTGCGCTGCAAGGTCCATCTGCTGCGCCTGCAGGAACTGGCCGAGGATGCGCCGCAGCGGGCAGATTGTCAGCGCCGCATACAATCCTATCTGGCGTACGCTGGCGCCTGCATGCGCCCCGGGCGGGCGGCGCTGATGATCACGCACGGTTTTTCCGGCAGCGGCAAATCGACTGTCGCCGCGCAGGTGGTGGAAATGTGCGGGGCGCTGCGCATCCGTTCCGACGTCGAGCGCAAGCGCATGCAAGGCATGGCGCCGCTCAGCCGCGCCGGTGCGGCGCCCGCCAGCGCGTTGTACGCTGCGGCGGCCAGCGAGGCGACCTATGCCAGGCTGGCCGGGCTGGCGCGCGACATCATTGCGGCCGGTTGGCCGGTGGTCGTCGATGCGGCATTTCTCGACAGCGCAGAGCGGCGGCGCTTCGCCTTGCTGGCGCAGGAACTGGGCGTGCCATTCCTGATTCTGGATGTGCGCGCCGGCGCAGCGCTCATGCGCGAGCGTCTGGCCATGCGTGCAAGCCAGGGAAACGATCCGTCGGATGCCGGTGCAACGGTGCTGGCACAGCAACTGGCCGGCCATCATCCATTGTCCGCGGAAGAAATGCCGCGTGTCGTGCAGGTCGACAGCGAGAATGGCAGAGTGGAGGCGGTGCTCAAGGCAGCCGTCGCCGGCTTCGGATGGTGCGGGAGTGAACGGGAGGAAAGGAAAGGCCCGGATGCGTGAAGGCAGCCGGGCCGCAGTCGTGCGTGAGGCTTAGTGACCTTCCAGGAAGGTCTTGAGGCGATCGGCGCGTGAAGCCTGGCGCAGCTTGTTCATCGCTTTCAGTTCGATCTGGCGGATGCGTTCGCGGGTAACTTCGAAATGCTTGCCCACTTCCTCCAGCGTCAGGTCGCTGTTCATCTCGATGCCGTAGCGCATGCGCAGCACCTTGGCTTCGCGCGGCGGCAGCGTATCGAGCACATCCTTGATGACGTCGCGCATGGAGGCCTGCAGCGCCGCCTCGGCCGGCGCCAGGGTGCTGTCGTCCTGGATGAAGTCGCCGATGCTGGAATCGCCATCCTCGCCCATCGGCATGTCCATCGAAATCGGTTCCTTGGCGACCTTCATGATTTCGCGGATCTTTGCTTCCGGCATGTCCATCTTCTTGGCGAGGGTGGGAATGTCGGCCTCGGCGCCGGTTTCCATCAGCACCTGGCGGTTGATGCGGTTCATCTTGTTGATCGATTCGATCATGTGCACCGGCACGCGGATGGTGCGCGCC
>DPRS01000001.1 GCA_003537575.1 Oxalobacteraceae bacterium | reverse complement strand
GCGCCATCTTGTTGCACAGCGTGCCAGCAACGATCATGACGTCGGACTGGCGCGGCGACGGGCGGAAAACCACGCCGAAACGGTCCATGTCGTAACGCGCGGCGCCCGCGTGCATCATTTCCACCGCACAGCAGGCCAGACCGAAAGTCATCGGCCACAGCGAACCGGTACGGGTCCAGTTGATCAGCTTGTCCGCCGTGGTCGTGACAAAGCCTTCGTTCAATACGCCTTCAATAGCCATGACTTACTCCCAGTTCAGGGCGCCTTTCTTCCAGATATACCAAAATCCAACCACGAATTCGGCAATGAATACCAACATCGTCACGAAACCGGCCCAGCCGAGATCGCGCATGGCCACACCCCAAGGGAAGAAGAATGCGGTTTCGAGATCAAACAGAATGAAGAGAATCGCGATCAGGTAATAGCGCACATCGAACTTCATGCGCGCATCTTCAAATGCTTCAAAGCCGCATTCATACGGCGACAGCTTTTCGGCATCCGGCCTGTGCGGAGCAATCAGGCGGCCCAGCACTTGCGGCACGACGCCGACGGCAATGCCAACCAGGATAAATAAAAGGATGGGAAAGTAATTTTCGAGGTTCACGGTGTGTTTCGTGCAGAAAGTTTGATCCAGAAGACGTGCAACCCGGATACCGCCACGGGCCAAACGCCAATTTCCCCCGATAAAAAGCCAGCACAGGTAAAGTCTCCTTGCTGGCCTTTTGATCTTGTTGTTTGCTGGTGCCGACGGCGAGACTCGAACTCGCACAGCTTGCGCCACTACCCCCTCAAGATAGCGTGTCTACCAATTTCACCACGTCGGCATTAGCCTGCTATTTTAACTGCTTTACTACCTTTATTCAATGCGCATTGCTATAAAACAATAGATAGCTTGTGCATTAAAATTATTCTGGAATAAGTTATTTGGGAATCTGATTAGCCGGCGCAGGCGCGGTGGTGGCAGGGGCAGTTTGACTGCTTGCAGGAGCAGCATTGCCGGCAGGCTGAGTCGGCGCAGTCGAACCCGCAGCGGGTGCGGTCGGCAAGCTCTCCATCACGCCACCGTCCACCGCCCCCGGCTTGCTGCTCATATAAGCGAGCGCCAGGGTAGCGCAAAAGAAAATCGTCGCTGCCACACCGGTCGACTTGGAAAGAAAGTTCGAGGAACCAGTGGCGCCGAACAGACTGCCAGAGGCACCGGAGCCGAATGCCGCCCCCATGTCGGCACCCTTGCCGTGTTGCAGCAACACTAGGCCAATAATGGCCAGAGCAGACAAGATCTGCGTGACAATAATTACAGTAAACAAAATATTCATCGATTTGCTTTCAATGCAAGTTGTTGCTTTAGATTCAAAATTACGATCATGCCGCGCCGATAATTGCCAGAAAATCCGCCGCCTTCAAGGCAGCGCCACCGATCAGGCCGCCATCGATATCCGGCATCGCCAGCAACTCCCTGGCGTTCTCCGGCTTCATGCTGCCACCATACAAAATCCTTACTTTTGCCGCAACGGCGGCGTCCACTCCCGCCAAGCGCTTGCGCAGCATGGCGTGCACTTCCTGCGCCATATCGGGAGTTGCCGTCTTGCCGGTGCCAATTGCCCAGACCGGTTCGTACGCAAGCACGATATCGGCCAACTGCGCCGCATCGAGCATCCGCAAAACCGCATCAAGCTGCTCACCAACAACGGCTGCAGTTTTACCCGCATCGCGCTCAGCCAGCGTTTCGCCGACGCAAACAATCGGCGTCAAGCCAGCAACCAGGGCGCTCAAGGCCTTCTGCGCCACCAGTTCGCTGCTTTCACCATGATAGGCGCGCCGCTCGGAATGGCCGACGATTGCATAGGTTGAGCCAAAGTCCAGCAGCATCGATGCCGATACTTCTCCCGTGTAAGCACCCGACGCATGCACGGATACATCCTGCGCGCCCCAGGCGATGCCGCTGCCGACCAGTTCGGCCTGGCATTGAGCCAGGTAAGGAGCCGGCGCGCAGACGGCAATGTCACATGCCGGCTGCTGCAAGCCGGCCTTGATACCGGCAAGCAAAGAAGCATTGGCCGTCAGGCTGCCATTCATTTTCCAGTTGCCCGCAACTAATTTTCGACGCATATCAGCCCATTTTTTAATTAACCCGCTATTTTAGCCCGCTGCAGCAAAACCGGTCAAACCATCGAGCAAAAAGCAGAGGCGGCGTGGCCCTCTCCTCGCCCTCGCCGCCCCGCCCGCGCTTGAGTCAATCAATCAGACTTAACCGTCAGAATGATCTTGCCGATATGCGTGCTGGATTCCATCAATGCATGCGCCTGCGCCGCCTGCTCCAGTGGAAAGCTGCGATGGATGACCGGCCTGATCTTGCCTGCCTCAATCAAGGGCCATACTTTCTCGCGCAGGCTGGCGGCGATTTGCGCCTTGAAGCCGACCGGCCGCGGACGCAATGTCGAGCCGGTCAACGTCAGGCGTCGGCGCAACACCTGGCCCAGGTCGACCGTTCCCTTCGATCCACCGAGGAAGGCGATCATGACGATACGCCCATCATCGGCAAGCGCATCGATTTCACGCGGGATATAGTCGCCACCGACCATATCGAGGATGACATCGACGCCCTTGCCCGCGGTAGCCTCCTTGACTACGGCAACGAAATCTTCACTACGGTAATTGATCCCCTTTTCAGCGCCCAGCGCTTCGCAGGCGCGGCATTTGTCATCACTGCCGGCGGTGGCGAAGACACGATGACCGAAGGCGTTTGCCAGCTGGATCGCGGTTACGCCGATGCCGGACGTGCCCCCCTGCACCAGCAGGGTTTCTCCGGGCGACAAGTGGGCGCGATCAAATACATTGCTCCATACCGTGAAGTAAGTCTCCGGCAAGGATGCGGCTTCCTGCGCGCTCAAGCCTCGCGGCAGGGGCAGGCATTGCGCCAGCGGTGCGGTGCAGTATTCGGCATAGCCGCCGCCCTGCACCAGCGCGCAAACCATGTCGCCCTGCTTGAAATCGCTGCCCGCCAGTTCGCCGGCGACGATTTCACCGGCAACTTCCAGTCCAGGCAGGTCGGATGCGCCTGGCGGCACCGGATAGCGTCCCATGCGCTGCAGCACATCCGGACGGTTGATGCCGGCGGCGTGCACCTTGATCAGGACCTCGCCCTCATTCACTTCTGGCAGCGGCCGTTCGCACAATTGCAGAACCTCGGGCGCGCCGGGGCGGCTGATTTCAATCGCTTTCATTAATTCAACTCCTTGCTGGCTGGTATCGGGCACTTGCCTCACTTCGAGGATGATATGCCATCCGCACCGGACGCATGAATGAAAAACGCCCGGGCTTGCACCCGGGCGTTTCATGGCGTGCCGACTGTTTATTCCTGCGGCTGAACGGGCACGGCCTGACCGGAGCCTTCCTCGCCAGCAGCGGCTTTCATCGACAGTTTCAGGCGGCCGCGGTCGTCGGTTTCGAGGACCTTGACGCGCACTTTCTGGCCTTCCTTGAGGTAGTCAGCCACGGCATTGACGCGCTCGTTGGCGATCTGGCTAATGTGCAGCAAGCCATCCTTGCCCGGCAACACTTGCACGATGGCGCCGAAATCCAGCAGCTTCAGGACTTCGCCGTCATAGGTCTTGCCCACCTCGACCGAAGCGGTCAGCTCTTCGATGCGACGCTTGGCTTCCTGGCCGGCAGCGGCATCCACCGAGGCGATGGTAACCACGCCTTCGTCGCTGATGTCGATCTGGGTGCCGGTTTCCTCGGTCAGCGCGCGGATCACGGCGCCGCCCTTGCCGATCACGTCACGAATCTTTTCCGGATTGATCTTGACAGTGATCAGGCGCGGAGCGAAATCGGACAGCTCGCCCTTACCTTGCGGCAAGGCTTCTTGCATCTTGCCCAGGATGTGCATGCGGGCTTCCTTGGCTTGTGCCAGCGCGACCTGCATGATTTCCTTGGTGATGCNNCCCAGGTGATCTTCATCACCCAGGATGTCGGTCAGGACGGCAAACTTGCTGCCTTCCTTGATCAGGCCCATGGCGATGCCGGCCACGTGCGAGGTCATCGGCACGCCGGCATCCATCAGCGCCAGGCAACCACCGCACACCGAAGCCATCGACGAGGAACCGTTCGATTCGGTAATTTCCGATACCAGGCGCACCGAGTAGCTGAACTCTTCCGGCGCCGGCAAAGCGGCGACAAGCGCGCGCTTGGCCAGACGACCGTGACCGATTTCGCGGCGCTTCGGCGTGCCGACGCGGCCGGTTTCGCCGGTGGCGAACGGCGGCATGTTGTAATGCATCATGAAGCGATCGCTGTACTCGCCCATCAGCGCATCGATCTTCTGCTCGTCGCGCGCAGTGCCGAGAGTGGCAACCACCAGTGCCTGGGTTTCACCGCGGGTGAACAATGCCGAGCCGTGGGTGCGCGGCAACACGCCGGTGCGGATCGAGATCGGACGCACGGTGCGGGTGTCGCGGCCGTCGATGCGCGGTTCGCCTTCGAGAATCTGCGAACGCACGATCTTCGCTTCGAGATCGAACAGGATATTGCCGACATCGGCGGCATTCGGCGCATCGGCGCCGATCGAGGCTGCCTCGGCAGCCAGCGCCGTATTGACTTCGGTCGTCACATCCTTCAGCTTGGCGGTGCGCGCCTGCTTGTCCTTGGTCTGGTAGGCTTCGCGCAGCTTGGCTTCGGCAAAGTGAGTCACGCGGGCGATCAGCGCCTCGTTCTTCGGCGCCGGAGCCCATTGCACTTCCGGCTTGCCGCCGTCGCGCACCAGTTCATGGATGGCGTCGATGACGGCCTTCATCTGCTCGTGGCCAAACACCACCGCGCCCAGCATGACGTCTTCCGACAGTTGCTTGGCTTCGGATTCGACCATCAGCACAGCCTGTTCGGTGCCAGCGACCACCAGGTCCATCTGCGACTTGGCCAGTTGCGTCACGGTCGGGTTGAGAATGTACTGGCCATCGACATAGCCGACGCGAGCCGCGCCAATCGGGCCGTCAAAAGGGATGCCGGCGACGCACAGGGCGGCCGAGGTGCCGATCATGGCGGCGATGTCGGGGTCGATTTCCGGGTTGACCGACAATACGTGCACGATCACCTGGACTTCGTTCATGTAGCCTTCAGGGAACAGCGGACGGATCGGGCGGTCGATCAGACGCGAAGTCAGAGTTTCCTTTTCCGAAGGGCGGCCTTCGCGCTTGAAGAAACCACCGGGAATGCGGCCGGCGGCATAGGATTTTTCGACATAGTCGACGGTCAACGGAAAGAAATCCTGGCCCGGCTTGGCATCCTTCCTGGCCACCACGGTGGCGAGCACCACGGTATCTTCGATCGACACCATCACGGCGCCGGAAGCCTGGCGGGCGATTTCGCCGGTTTCCAGGGTAACTTGATGCTGGCCGTACTGGAAGGTTTTGCTAACTTTGTTAAACACGGTGTTTCCTTTCTATTTTTGCCGACGGATTTTCAGGCGCCGTCGTTCACCTCACCACGAGCGGACCATCCGGAAAATGTTCCGCTTTTACGATTTGCTCCTCCTGCCGAATCCAGAAAAAACAAATGCCCACATCAGCGAACTGACGCGGGCATTGACTGACTAGTTCGGTACAGGATATCGCAATGAATTACTTGCGCAGGCCGAGTTTTTCGATCAGAGCACGGTAGCGGGTGGCATCCTTGCCCTTCAGGTAAGACAGCAGGCTCTTGCGACGATTGACCATCTTGATCAAGCCACGACGGGAGTGGTGATCCTTGGCGTGGATCTTGAAGTGGCCGTTGAGTTCGTTGATACGGGCGGTCAGCAAGGCGACTTGCACTTCCGGAGAACCGGTATCGTTTTGACCACGGGCGTTATCCGCAATGATTGCGGCCTTATTGATATTTTCTACAGACATGATTACCTTTCACATGCGGCGCATTGAGTTGGAATCGAGATCACGACACAACCCTCGATACAACCCTGTTTACACCGTGAACAAATGATGAAAAAAACTGGTCAAATCGACCAGAGCCGCGAGTATACAGGAATTTACCTGATCATTCAAATACTTAGGCCATTTTTTATCCGCCACAGAATAAAATAGCGAAAAGGGAGAAGCGAATGGCGATGAAGCTGGTAAAACTGTGGAGCATGCTGTCCATGCCCCTGATTCTGGGCGCTTGCGCCATTCCCCAAACAGTAGAAATCGGCAGCACTGAAGCGCAAGTGATTGCCGCCCGCGGCAGTCCTACGCAGCGCTATCGCGTCGGCAACGAGGAATTGCTGGAGTATAGGCATGGCCCCTACGGACAAAAAACCTATATGGCGCGGATCGGCCCGGATGGAAAGTTAATTTCCTTTCAGCAAGTTCTCACCGATGAAATGTTCGCCACCATCAAAATCGGCGCCTTTACCAAGGAAGACGTCTTGCATACGGTAGGGGCGCCAAGTGATCGCGCCTATTTCCCCTTGTCGCAACTGGAAGTGTGGTCTTATCCCTATCGCCAATATGAGGTCTGGGATTCATTCATGCACGTCGGCTTCGACCACGGCGGCATCGTGCGGAAAATGGAAACCACACCGGACATACGCTTTCGCAACGACTTGTTCGGCCCCCGCTGACATCCACATGAATCCGGCTTGCGCAGCATGCGCCGCGCAAGCCCTCCTGCAAGCCGGGATCAAAGCTGAGGATTGAGTTTTTCCACTTCCGAATGTAGCTTGTTCAGTGCCGACAGGTAGGCCTTGGCCGAGGCCACGACGATATCCGGATCGGCGCCGACGCCGTTGACGATACGGCCTGACTTGGACAGGCGCATGGTGACCTCGCCTTGCGACTGCGTGCCCGTGGTAATCGCATTCACCGAAAACAGCAGCAGTTCGGCGCCGCTGGCCACCCTGGCTTCAATGGCGTTGACGGTGGCATCGACCGGACCGTTGCCCTGGCCTTCCGAGGCGATTTCCTTGCCATCGATGGAAAACACGACTTTCGAAACCGGCTGCTCGCCGGTTTCCGAATGCTGCGCCAGCGAGACGAAACGGTAGTGTTCGCTTTCGCGTGACTGCTGCTCGTCCGCCACCAGCGCCATGATGTCTTCGTCGAAGATTTCCGCCTTGCGGTCGGCCAGGTCCTTGAAACGGGAAAAGGCGGCATTGACTTCGGCTTCCGAATCGAGCTGGATGCCTAGTTCCTGCAAGCGTTGCTTGAAGGCGTTGCGCCCCGACAGCTTGCCCAGCACAATCTTGTTGGCGCTCCAGCCGACATCCTCGGCGCGCATGATTTCATAGGTGTCGCGCGCCTTCAGCACGCCGTCCTGGTGAATACCGGAGGCATGCGCGAAGGCGTTCGCCCCCACCACCGACTTGTTCGGCTGCACCACGAAGCCAGTGATCTGCGACACCAGCTTGGAGGTGGAAACGATTTGCGTGGTATCGATGCCGACGTCGAGGTTGAAGTAATCGCGGCGGGTGCGCACGGCCATGACGACTTCTTCCAGCGCGGTGTTGCCGGCACGCTCACCGAGGCCGTTGATGGTGCATTCCACCTGGCGCGCGCCGCCGATCATCACGCCGGCCAGCGAATTGGCGACGGCCATGCCGAGATCGTTATGGCAATGCACCGACCAGATCGCCTTGTCTGAATTGGGAATGCGTTCGCGCAGGGTTTTCAGCATGTTGCCGTACAACTCAGGCACGCCGTAGCCGACCGTATCGGCAAAGTTGATGGTGGTGGCCCCTTCGGCAATTACGGTTTCCAGCACGCGGCAAAGAAAATCCATGTCGGAACGGCTGCCGTCTTCCGGGCTGAACTCGACATCGTCGGTAAACTGGCGGGCGAAGCGCACCGCCTGCTTGGCCTGCTCCAGCACCTGCTCGGGCGACATGCGCAACTTCTTTTCCATGTGCAGCGGCGAGGTGGCGATGAAGGTATGGATGCGCTTGCGCGCGGCCGGTGCCAGCGCTTCGGCCGCGCGAGAAATATCGCGGTCGTTGGCGCGCGACAGCGAGCATACGGTCGAGTCCTTGATCAGGCCGGCGATTGCCCTGATGGCCTCGAAGTCACCTTGCGAAGAAGCGGCAAAACCCGCCTCGATCACATCCACGCGCAGCCGTTCAAGTTGCCGGGCGATGCGGATTTTTTCTTCCTTCGTCATCGACGCTCCGGGTGATTGCTCGCCATCGCGCAGGGTGGTGTCGAAAATGATGAGCTTGTCGGAAGAATTGGCGGCCATGTCGTACTCCTTGGGAAATGCAGTGAAAAGCTTGCGGCGAGACGTTCCGTCGCCCGAAGCGGTCTTCAGGCATGCACGGGGAAATACCTGAATTGTAATGGATAGAAAATTTTGTGCCTGCGCAGGCGAACCGGACCAGGGTAGCAGCAGACGATGCGGCGCGGCGGAGGAATGAAGAATGAAAAAGCAGTTGACTTGGCGGCAGGCGTGTCAGGATAAGCCCAGCCATGCTGACGACAGCCGTCCCGCTGGGCGGGAACGGCTGTTAATGGCTGATCAGTGCAGGGAAGCCTGATTGGGAATGCGCAGCATCTGGCCCGGATAGATCTTGTCGGGATCGTTCAGCATGGGCCGGTTGGATTCGAAAATCAGCATGTACTTGTTGGGATCGCCGTAAAATTGCTTGGCAATCCTGGACAGGGTGTCGCCGCTTTGCACGGTGTACCACTGCGACGGCGCCGCTTCGGTCTGCACCACCTGGAGCTCGTCGTTGACATGGGCAACCCCTTGCACGTTGCCGCAGCAAAGCAGGATTTTTTCCTTGGCTTGCTGATCCGGCACCGAACCCGAGACAGTCACGGTGGCACTGGCGGAATCGTAGGCTATGTCGACGCCGTCAACCGGCAGCTGCTGCACCGCGATGTAATCGCGGATGGCCTGTTCCAGTTCCTGTTCCTTGGCGCGCAGATCCGGCTGCGGCGCCCCGCCCGACGCCGCCTGCTCGCCCGGCGTTTGTCCGGCCTGCGCTTTGGGCTGGCCCGCGCGGAGCAGCTTTTCCCCCGCTTCCTTCATAAATGACAGCAATCCCATGTCGCTCTCCTTTCGTGGCAAGAAAGGCTCATGATGTCATTTGCAGAATGCCCTGACCACCAGGGACGCATGATGCAAAACAAGAAAGCGCTTATTTCTCTTCGGGCGGCTCTTCGTGCGTTTCCGGCTTGATCTGGACGATGCTGACCGGCTTGCCCTTGGCCAGGCGCCAGAAAAACACGACATAGCCCGACAGCCCATACAACACGAAAATTCCGAACAGGACCTTGGGCGGATCGCTCGACACCGCCACAAAGATCAGGACGATGACAAAGACCGCGATGAACGGCACGGACTTGCGGAAATTGATGTCCTTGAAGCTGTAGAACGGCACGTTGGTTACCATGGTGAGCCCGGCATACAGGGTGATGCCGCAGGCGATCCAGCTCAGCTCGGCGCGCGGCACGCCCAGGTCATCCATCAGCCAGACAAAGCCGGCCACCAGGGCCGCCGCCGCCGGGCTCGGCAAGCCCTGGAAATAGCGCTTGTCGACCACACCGATATTGGTATTGAAACGCGCCAGGCGCAGTGCCGCGCAAGCACAGTAGATGAAAGCTGCCAGCCAGCCCAGCTTGCCCCAGCCGACCTCGCCCAGCCCGCGCAAGGCCCAGACGTACACGACCAGCGCCGGCGCGGCGCCGAAGGACACCATGTCGGACAAACTGTCGTACTGCGCGCCGAATTCGCTCTGGGTATGGGTAAGACGGGCGACGCGGCCGTCGACAGCGTCCAGCACCATGGCGGCGAAAATGGCGACCGACGCGTAGTCGAACCGCAGGTTCATCGCCATCACGATGGCGTAAAAGCCGCAGAACAGCGCGGCGGTGGTAAAAGCGTTCGGCAACAGATAGATGCTGCGGCGGCGCAGGCTGGGCCGCCGGATTTCCTCTGATTCGCCCAGATCAGCATCGTAATCGTTCAGGCGCTTGTTTTTTAACAAGTGTCGGGGTTTGGGAAGCAGCGGGATTTTTTTTTGCGCTTTGCGCCGGGGAAAATTTGCCATATAAATTCCAGTTCAGGAAACGAGCATCAAGCAATGACGGATCTGGCGGAATGATTTCCGCCACCGACACCTGCGCCCCTCACAATTGCTTCCGGTCTGGCGACTCGCGTCGGGAAAGCGCTGCCTTCCTGCGCGGGGATAAATGCGAAAACAGGATGCGGATGATTGTTCAAGCTTGTTCCAGCAGTTTATTTAAATTTTACTTTGCCAACCACGCGCATTTGCAAAGTGGTTTCTCCCGGCTCGAAACTGGGTTCCTCCACCGGGGCAGCCTCCCTGCCTGCTGCCATGCTCATGGTCTTGGCGCGCGCCGAGTCGGCCCTCGGCTCATAAGCTCCGGAGCCCTCGAAATCGATCGTCTCCAGTACGGCATCCGCCGGATTGCGCCCCATGGCCCTGGCAATCGCCGCGATGCGTTCATTCAGATGCTTATAGCTGGCGCCGATGCGCTGCCGGTCGAGCTTGGCGGTAGCGGCATCGCTCAAACCGAATTGTAAGCCATTCAGCGCCATATGTTTCTGCGCGGAGGCAACGGTTTTAGGCAAAGCTGCCAAATTGACGGTCTTCATCTCGAGGTACTGGCCGACCCGCCAGCCGATCGCTTGCCTTGCCCGGCTGCCATTCGCCGGGCGCGGCGGCGCCGGCTCATCGGCATATACCGGATAAGTGTAATAACCATGGGTCTTCAGCTTTGCCTGGGGATCGGCGGCCCGAATGATCTCGGTGCCCTGTTTCATCTTCAGGTTGACGCGCGATGCCGCCGCGGCCTTGTCCTTGTCCTGCTCCTCGACCATGAAATTGGCAAGGGCTTCATCGTTAGACTGCGTTACCTCGCCATAGGCGGGCACGATGGCCAGGGTGCCGGCGGTTTGCACACCAGATTGCGCATGCGCCGGCAACAGCGTCGCGGCGCATGCCAGCGGCAATAGCATGTGAACTAATCTCTTCATGGCGGACCTCCAGAAAAAAAAGGGCGTACATCGTACGCCCCGTTCTACGTGACTGACTGGCTATGCAGTCGGCCCAGGATATTGCTTAGTTCTTCGATTGGTCAACCAGCTTGTTCTTGGCGATCCATGGCATCATCGCGCGCAGCTTGGCGCCGACTTCCTCGATCTGGTGCTCGGAAGTCAGGCGGCGGCGGGAAATCAGGGTCGGCGCGCCGGCCTTGTTTTCCAGGATGAAGCTCTTGGCGTATTCGCCGGTCTGGATATCCTTCAGGCACTGACGCATGGCGTTCTTGGTGTCTTCGGTGACGACGCGCGGGCCGGTGACGTACTCGCCGTATTCGGCATTGTTCGAGATCGAGTAGTTCATGTTGGCGATGCCGCCTTCGTAGATCAGATCGACGATCAGCTTCAGTTCGTGCAGGCACTCGAAGTAAGCCATTTCCGGCGCGTAGCCGGCTTCCACCAGAGTCTCGAAACCGGCCTTGATCAGCTCGACGGTACCGCCGCACAGCACGGCCTGCTCG
>DPRS01000036.1:224-216978 GCA_003537575.1 Oxalobacteraceae bacterium | reverse complement strand
GGCCAGAAGCGGACGGTCGAGCGCGCTTAAAAGTAGACACTTATCCGCTATTGTCTCTACCTGTAATTGCAAGATTGCAACTTTAGCCATAAACTTGAACCGATCATGGGCTGCCTGCCTTTCCCGGGTTTTTATTTGACGTCTAACTGGGGCCAAATAAACAAAGTTAGAAGTATTGCGGCTTTTTAGGAATCCGGTTTCCTGGTTAAGCAGACAGGCGCCGAGTTAGACAGACAGGTTAGATGGAAAATTTTTTCCATCTAAATGGAAGTTAAATTTACATATCAAGCAAGGGAGGGTTTGTCAGTGTTCGAGGCAATTTTTGGTGGGGTTGTTGCAGTAATTTTAGGGATGATCGCCAACATTCTAACGCCACATTTTCAGAGATTTTTTGGCGTTAAACCACCCACCGTCCCTGATGTATTCGATCAGCCAGCTCCGGAACCCCAGCCGGAAAATTTGGAAGAATGGAGAGCACAGAATCGTGCACGGCTAGAAGCGCTGGTCGGAAAAGTATATTTTTATGGTTTTTCTTATCTAGCTATGTATATGGCCTTCTACATTCCGATGGTGATGAACGGAGGGCTATTAAATCCTAGAATTAACTTGGTAGATTCTAAATTGGCAATCGATTTTATAATCGATAGTAACAATCTATCAATGATTAGTGCATTTTTTGGTGTTATAGCTTTTGCCCCATTTTGGAAACTTTCAAAGGTTATCGCGAGCTTTATTGCTTCGATAGTCGTCAGATTTACCTTCGTTAATGATGTTAAGTTGCTAGCGTTCACGGTGCTAGCGATGGTTTTTTGGGCGTTTTTTGTTGCTGGTAACGTTTCGTGGATTTTTAAACTCGAGGCTACATGGTTTGAGTCGATCAAGTTGTCACTAACGCTCTGGCTATTATTGTTTTTATCAGCGTTCGCGAATAAAAGATAAATTTAACAAGTGAATCAAGCCGAACGTTTTACGCTAGCGCTCCAAACGGCGGCTCATTAAAGGCGTTAGATATTTGCTATGAGCACAAACAATCCCACTATGCCGACTTGGGGACTTCCAGCACTTGCTTGGTTGATCTCTTTCTACTTTCTTCTTGGTTTTGTCGTGAAGATGGGATTTCCACCGGCCTCGCCTATGACTGCTACCGAAGGTACATACCTATTTCTGTGGCTATTTTTTCTTTTCCTTCCATTCTTCAAGAAAGTAAAGATCGGAAAATTATTGGAACTGGAACGCGACGTACAGCAGGCAAAGGAAGAAATGAAGCAGTTGCGTGAGCAAGTTCAGAACAACTTCGCTGTAATGGCTTCAAGCATTAGCACCATCTCAAATTTATCGAACCATGTCACTGTAAATCTCCCTAGTGAATTGGCGGCTCAGAAGGCGAAACAAGAACTAGAGAAGGGAACGGCGCCAGAGAGCAGCCAAGAAATTGACGAAATTAAGAACGAGCTGATTCTTGAAGACGAAGACACCATAATGTCCCTTGCCCGCACTCGTATTCGAATTGAGTACCTGCTGCGTTCCATTCTTAACAAACGAACTGAAGTAAGAAAATTCGGTGAGCGCCCCGTAAAGCTGATGGGATTGCCTCAGCTTGCCCGAGAACTCGTTGCCGCCTACCCAGACTTACAGCACTTGGAAAGCTCACTTTCCTATGTCAACAAAGTATGTAGCGCAGCAATTCATGCACAACTACTCCCTCCTGGTTATGCTGAAGAAGCACTAGACATGGGGGCTCGCATCATTGCCGTGTTAATCAATATGCAAGGCGGTGCATCAAATGTCGAACTCGTCGCTTAACCAGGACCGCAACCAAAAAATGCCGCTGCGCGGCCTGGGTTGCGGCCCGTTAGCTCGGCGTTAATCGATCCAAGCTCCGTTTTTTTGCTTACTGAACGTCTGCTTAGGGTCGAAAGCGGACATTACCGGCTGTCCGCTACCTACCTAAATATACTTCGGGGTAATCTTTGCTATCGGCGGAGCTCGCCGGTGTTGATGTAGTGCTCATAATTGCCGCAATGCCTTCTAGCTTCGGCTTGTGCAGTATCTGACGTAAGTTCCGAGCTCGCGCGCTGCCAGTCGTCGCATTGCTTGGCAAGCACCTTGCCATTTACATCAGCACTACGCTGTGCACGCACCTGTTCCATCTGTTGGGCAGCCTGCTCCTGGCTTCGTTGAAGAGCAGCCTGATTGGATGCTTGGATTCGCTTAGTTTCTTGATTTATGGCTTTAGCGGTGGCGCCCCAAGTAAGTTCGATTTGGTATTGTGCGATTTTTGCAGTAATCCAGGTGGACGCTAGGTTTCCAACAACTACAGCGGCGGTAATCGTGATGAAAAGAAGCCAGTAGTTTGGCGATGATTGCTTAGGATCCGTAAAAACTGGTGGCACTTATTGTTCCTTGTTGTATTGGTTGGGTAAGTCTAGTTAATTAATAACCAACTGTCCATCGAGCAAAGTTCGGGACACCCAGCTTTTACTTTTAAGTTCTTCTAGGTTCCTGACAACCTCGTCAAAGTTGTCTGCTTAATGGAAAGCAGAGGAAAAATAGCGCATGCCATTACGCGCCATGTCCGCTTTCGGCCAGAAGCCGACGTTGACCGAATCGTTGGGCACGCTTCTCAAAGGTCTGCACGAGGCGTACTGAATCGCGCTTACCGGTGCGTCTGACTCTTTTCTCCTTGAGGTAACATATCATTCTCTCTTAGCTATTCGCTTGGAGATTCCGACTTCCAGGGAAATTGAGAAATCCACGAGTCAAATTGTAAGTTCTGCTATTGAATTACCTTTCGTACACCAAGGGTGATTTATTGCCCTTAGCTAGAACTTCCCGCAAATCGTAGAAAGGTACGTCGACGATGAGCGATCCGAAAGCATAAGCGGCGACGCGGTAGGGGGCGAAATAAAATGTAAGTTTGCCATCTGCTACGGTAAAGGTGTCGAAGTTTGACAGTCTCGCATCCGTATTGGTTAAGAAAGTTTCCTTCCAATAGTCATCGGAGTTAATGTCTATCCCGCTTCTATTCCAGTACTCTCGCGCCAACGATTTTCTGCATTCTTGGCTGATAATCTCTGCTGCTTTTTCACCATTCGTGAAAAGCTCCTGCAGATTGAACGGATACGGTTGGCCGTCGATGACGGCAAAATTGAAGCTCTCGTGGTACTCGTTTGAGTGGGCCGCTCCTGCTCCATACCAACTACAGTTGAAATACACACTTACAACGTTTTCGGTGGCAGACACCACGCCGAAATTCTCCCATCGCCCATTCGAGTGATAGAGATTGAACTCGTCTTCAGGCTCCGGGTGAAATTCCGAGTTTTGGTCCCAAGGTTTTGATCGGCTATCGAGTAAAACTTTAGCCGCCCTGCCGTGGAAGAATTTGGTTAAGGCTTGAGCTACTTTCGGAAATTGGGCTGATACGAATTCAGGGTAGTCAAGGGAGATGGCATGCCCTGGCTGGCCGGGCTTCTTTTCCTCGTAAGAGCGCGAGTAAACCTGATAAGGGCCGTGCTCAACGCCGTTAAGGATAGCAATCTCTTGCTGTTCCGCCGCGCGCATGATCGAAGCGACTATCTTGTTTTTCGCGCCTGGCTCAGAAATTTCGATGTACTGCGCTCGCTCAGAAATCTCTTCAGGGATTTCGCACTGCTCAATTAGGACCGGGATGATGTAGATGTCATCGGCCTTTTTATAGCGCAGGTTCGCAATTGCGGTGTTTGCTTCTCGTGTCACGAAAGAGCGTTTCTTAACGCTGCGGGGACTCATGAAAAGAATGACGGCGTTCGCTTCCTTCAGAGCTCGGTCAATTTCGTGTTCCCACGATTGGCCCGGCAGGAGCCGTTCTTGATCCATCCAAGGATCAAATCCCATCACTTTGAGATGGTCATGAAATTCCTTAACAATTGCGCCGTCTTCCTTGGCATAGCTCAGAAAAACCTTCAAGGTCGCCCCTTTCTTATTGCTTTAATTTTGTGCCCGTCGTCCAGGCAGCTCGTAACGGATGTGCGATTTTAGCAAAGGCGCAGGGCAGTGCTCCGACGGGCGGTCAGCATGTTTACCGCGTCGGCGATTCCTCGCACTTGGTCGGCTCTTCCACTCGTGTAAATCAAGATAACCATCAAAAGGCCATCCCATAAATATGGGATGCAGGGATTGTAATGATCTGATTTAATTGCAGTATTGCAATTTTTCCGTGGCTTAGGTAGGCATATGTGGCCAGATAATGAAACAGAACGCGATTTCCTGAATTTTTCGGGGGTTGCTGACACAGTCGCCGAAATAATAGTTCAAGCGCAGGGGCGACCGATCTCAATTGGCGTTTCCGGCGCCTGGGGGATCGGCAAATCCTCCATGATTAAGCTTACTCAGGCATCTCTTACCAAAAGACAGCGCAAAGAAGGCGAAAAGGAATTTGTGTTTGTCGAATTTAACGCCTGGCTTTATCAGGGGTACGACGATGCCAGAGCTGCCTTGATGGACGTGATTGCGACGAAGCTTGAAACCGAGGCAGAGAAACGCCAAAAAGCTACGGATAAAGTGAAATCGCTGATAAAGCGAGTGAAGTGGCTACGAGTTGCAAAGCTTGTTGCTGTCCCGGCTGCCAGCATGGCGCTGGGCATACCACCCGTCGGCTTACTGGGCGATCTGTATGGGCTAGGCAAGAAGCTTTGGTCCGATGGCGTTGATGGCGGACTACTTGAAGAAGCAAAAGAAAAAGCCGGTGAGGCTGCTGAAGCCGCCAAAAATGCCAAAGATTTAATAAAGCCAGAAGAGCAGACGTCTCCGCCTAAGGAGATTCAGGCGTTGCGCGACACTTTTGAAGAAGCACTGGAAGAGCTGGGGATTACATTAGTCGTATTGATCGACGATTTGGATCGCTGCCTACCAGAGACGACTATCTCCACGCTTGAAGCCATTCGCCTGTTTTTATTCCTGAAAAATACGGCGTTCGTGATTGCAGCGGATAACGAAATGATCAAGCATGCCGTGCGCAAGCATTTTGTCGGGGTGCCTGACGATCTATTGGTAACAAATTATTTCGACAAATTGATTCAGGTGCCAATCCGGGTTCCCCCTCTAGGAACGCAGGAAGTGCGTGCATACATGATGCTTCTATTCGTCGAGAATAGCGATCTAACTGCGGACATACAAGAAAAGATACGAGCCGGAATATGTGGGCAATTAAGGCAAACTTGGCAGGGAAAGCGAGTTGACCGAGCCTTTGTCCAAACATTACATGATCCTCTGCCAAAAGAACTCATCAGCCGTTTTGACACCGCTGACCGTCTTGCCCCGCTGATGACTACAGCGTCGGGTATTACAGGTAATCCAAGATTGATAAAGCGTTTTCTCAATGCACTTTCAATCCGTATGACGATTTCACATGCACAAGGCGTAGGTGTAGATGAGGCAGTATTGGCCAAACTTCTCCTGTTTGAACGCTTGGGCGCGTCAAAAGCATATCAAGACTTACTCTCGAAAATAAGCGCGAGTGATAACGGCAAGCCTGCGTTCTTGGCGGACTGGGAAGCGAAAGCGCTTGCAGGAGAAACGATTGATTTGCCGGCACCATGGGACGATAGCTTCGTCCGTGAATGGCTGACGTTGCCTCCTGCATTGGCGGACACGGATTTGCGTGGTGCACTTTACGTTGGTCGTGAGCATGCGCCACTTATTACGTTGGAAGACAGGTTGTCGTCAGAAGCAGCTGAATTGCTCTCAGCCATGCTGGCTCATCCTGCGCAGTCAGACAAACTCAAAGATCGATTGGTAAAGGTGCCTCGAAGCGAAACCACCATCATTATGGACCGATTGCTTGACAAGGCAAGACAGGAACAGGAGTGGGGAACTCCACCGATTCTTGATGCATGCTTAGTGTTGTCCGAGGTGGATCCAGTGCAGGGTGCCAGACTGGCGGCATTTTTGAGCGAGCGGCCTACCGCACAAGTCAGACCAAATATTGTACCTAAGATCATCGATCAACCATGGGTGAATAGCGTTTTTGATACCTGGGTGGAGAGTGATGTTGCAGGACCAGTTAAAGGTGCGATCACGGTTAATCGTCGGAGGAAAGATGGGCACATCGCAAAGTAGCGGCGGACCGGGGCAGGGGGTGCCCATGGTTCCACCATGGACGCCCAATCTTCCACCGGACGCGCCACCTCAGGCTAACCCGCCAGTCAATCCCCCTGGAGCGAATCCTCCCTTGGTGCCGCCGCCGGTACCACCAGCGCCGGTACCCAACGCTCCGCCAGGACGTTTTGGTGGAGCAAGGCGCAGCTTAGGAGAGTTTTCCCGCTCAGGATCACGGGGAGACTTGCAACGGGGTCTGGGACACTATGTCCGATCGGGATATGGTGGAACGCGTACAGCGTCCCGACGCTTTGGTGGGACCATTTCGACGGCGCAGGCACTGGGCGGGGCATTGGCAGGAATGGCAGATCCGGCCATCGTGCCAGGGAGCCCGCTCGATCCCGCCTTGTTGGCTGGACGCACTGCAGATGAAGTCATGGATGCGATTGTCGAAGCCGTACGACCAGTTGATGGCACGCAAGATGCCGAAGCAGAAAGAGCATCGATACGTGACTCACTGTCTGAATTGCTGACACAATTTCCAAATGCAGATTTGTTGAACCTGACGCCGGAGGAGCGAAACTTCGTAATTGAACGCTTTACAGCGAATGATGTGTGCCACAGGTTTGAGCTGGATGTAGGGCAGGCCATCATCGAAAATGCACCCAACGCAACGATGGCCTTAGGACGTATCAAGGAAATTCGTGCTTATATTAAGGAATCCGTTTCAGCAGCATTTCGTAATTTACGTAATGCTGGTCGCAATCTGACTACTCATAATATTGCGCAGGTTGTACGGGATGCACTCTACGAGACATTTGAAGTGTTTGAGGGGTATGCTGCATGAAATTAGTTTGCGGTCCACTGGCTTTTGCGCAAACTGCAGATGCCGATTCGATGCCGGTTGTATTATACGATCCCCCTCATGGCGGGCGCTTTGGCAGTGCCGGACACGCAGCGCGTGATGAAATTGCACGAAAAAGATTGAATCCATCCACCCATGCCTGGGATTTGCTTTCCATTGCATTATCCGTCGTTACCGCGGATTTTGCAGCGCAACGTGCTCAAAGTCCTGACGGCTGGACACGCGAAATTCAACTGGACATCGCTGTATCTGCCCCTGATTTCTGGAGGACCCAGCAACAGGAGCTGTCAGCAGCGCTTGCCTTTCTGACGACAGATCGCTGGAGTTTCCGTTTTCATGGCGGGGGTGACCGTCCGCCGATAGTAAATCAATTAATACAACCCGAAGAAGATTGTGTAGTGCTCCTCTCCGGAGGATTAGACAGCTTGATTGGAACAATCGACCTTGTTGCTGGCGGCAGAAGGCCATATGCCATCAGTCAGGTAGTACGGGGAGATGCTGAAAAGCAGATGCAGTTTGCCGGCCACATCGGAGGCGGAATAAGTCACATGCAGCTGAACCACAATGCCGCATTTGACGGTGATGCTGAAACATCTCAACGAGCACGCTCCTTCATTTTTCTTGCCTTCGGGGTGGTGGCCGCAACTTCACTGCAGCGCTACCATAATGGCGAAAATGTACCGTTATTTATTTGTGAGAACGGGTTCATCGCCATCAATCCGCCATTGACTGGAACTCGACTGGGCAGCCTTAGTACGCGCACAGCGCACCCAGAATTTCTTGGAAGGTTGCAAAACATCCTAAATGCCGCCGGACTACGCATTCAAATCACCAATCCCTATATTTTGAAGACAAAAGGGGAAATGCTTGAAGAGTGCATGGACCAGGCCTATTTGGCCAATGTGGCTGCGCAATCGACTAGTTGCGGCAGATTCCAAAGGTTCGGCTATCGACATTGTGGCCGCTGCATCCCTTGTCAAGTACGGCGGGCGGCATTCCTAAAATGGGGGGCTGCACAAGATACGACCGGCTATGTCTATGACGCGCTAGGTTTGGACAATGATGAGCATGCCCGATTTGATGACGTAAGGTCCGTTGCCATGGCCCTGTCCAATGTTCAGCAAGATGGGGTAACGTCGTGGCTCGGATCCGCATTATCGTCCCCAAGAATCGCCGATCGTGCCGGTTTGCAGGCCATGCTTACACGTGGATTGAATGAGTTAAGTATCTTGCATCAACAGTATGGCGTTAGATGATTGATTTGCACTGTCACCTTGATCTTTATCCGGATCCACATTCAGTTGTTCATGAGTGTCATACCCGAGGTACATATGTATTGTCGGTCACCACTACGCCCTCGGCGTGGGAAGGTACGCATGCTCTTGCGAAGCAGGCGCCACGAATTCGGACAGCTTTAGGGCTGCATCCGCAAATCGCACACTTGCGCAAGGCTGAACTGCCGTTGTTTGAAAAATTGCTGCCAAAGGTTCGATATGTTGGGGAAATCGGCTTAGATGGTGGTCCTGAATATAAACAATTTTGGCAAGATCAGGAGCTGGTATTTAATCGGATCCTGGATTTATGCGTGCAAGAAGGCGGGCGCATTATGACGCTGCATAGCCGTCGCGCTGCCACACCTGTTCTGGACGCGTTGGAGGCCCGATCTCAGGCGGGCACGCCGATCCTTCATTGGTTTTCCGGGAGCCAGCGAGAGCTTTCAAGAGCAATCGAGATGGGATGCTGGTTTAGTGTCGGGCCGGCTATGTTGGAGACAAATAAAGGGCGCCAACTGGTCGCTAAGATGCCTCGAGATCGGGTGTTAACTGAAACCGACGGTCCTTTTGCCCAAACCGAAGGGCGGCCGCTGTTGCCATGGGAGACAGCGCGTGCTTCGGCAGTTTTGGCATCTGTATGGAATCATTCTCAAGACGCAGTTGAACAGCAACTTAGGCAAAACTTGCGAACTTTGACAGGCAAAAGTGGGCTGCCTCTGGATGGCACCTAGTACATTATTGTGTAAGAGCGACGGAGGGGGAATTAACAACCCAAAAAGCTTGGAGGAGGAAACATCCAAAGCTGTCGTACAGAAGGGACAAATTCAGTACACCAATAGGCTCATCTAGCATTCGTGAAATTACGCTAAGTTACTGATATTAAATAACTTTGCTTTCTCTTGTTTACGCTTAATTTTCTTTTGTTTTCAAGGACTTGCAGTATTATCAATTAATTCGTAATCAGTAGGTCGGAGGTTCGACTCCTCTCATCAGCACCAGGAAATCAAGGGCTTATGACCGTTTTCGGTCATAAGCCTTTTCTTTTGCCATTTGTAAATACGGTTTAAACAAACCATCTCGAACAAGCTTAGGCCGGGTCTTCAAACGCAATCCATTGGGATAGCACAACTTGAAGGCCCCGCATGCGGGGCCTTCAAGGCTTGTAACCACGGTCTCATTTTTCTTCTATAGATCCGCCGTCTGGCTTGGGGGGGAACGGGAACGCTGTTCCTGCCTTGCCGGGTTTGGCCGGTATCCGCAGCGATAACAACATGGTGACTGCAAGCGTGGTAATCGTGAAGCCTAGAGACCAGACGATCGGTATTTTGTAAATATCAATCAGCAGCATCTTGGTGCCGATAAAGCCAAGGACAATTGCCAGTCCGTACGAGAGCAGATGAAATCGCTCATGCATGCCTGCAAGCAGAAAATACATCGCTCGCAGACCAAGAATCGCAAAGACATTGGATGTGAGCACAATGAAAGGATCCGTCGTAATGGCAAAAATGGCAGGGATGGAATCCACCGCAAACACCACGTCCACGATTCCAATGAGCAGAATCACCACTAACAACGGCGTGGCCATTTTTACGCCATTGTTCACCGTGAAGAATTTTTCACCGTCATAGTTGGGCGAGAGCTTCATGTGCCGCTCAATCCAGCGAAGCGCCGGATTATTCCCAAGGTCAGGCTCTTGACCTGCTGCCCACCACATCTTTATTCCCGTAAACAATAGGAATGCGCCAAACACATACATGATCCAGTGAAACTGGGCGATCAACCAGGCACCGATCAAGATCATGATGGCGCGCAAGACTAAAGCGCCTAGAATACCGATCATCAAAACTCGCTTTTGAAAAGCTGACGGCACCGCGAAATAGGTGAATATCATCAGGAAGACAAAGATATTGTCGACCGCCAGCGCCTTCTCTACCAAATAGCCGGTAACGAACTCAAGTGCCTTGGCGTCCGCAAGTTCTCGCGAAATGGGGTCCTGACCGGCGCCACCGAGATACCACCACAGCAAGCCGACAAATAGAAAAGACACTGCCACCCAGATTAACGACCAGACGGTCGCTTCGCGTATGCTGACGGTATGCGCCCCCTGTCGATTAAGGGCTAGAAAGTCGATCGCAAGAGCGATCAAGACGAACACTATAAACAGTGTCCACAATAAGGGGGTACCGATGGAAATCATCGCGACGAGCCTCTCAACCCAGACCGGCAACGCTTGGGTAACAAATAGGTGGGATCCTCGCCAGTCTTGCTGCCCGGGTAGTTAATGCATCCCAAGTTACGGCACCGGACGTCGATGGTTGCCAACCCACCAATGTCGTATTGACGGCGCCGAAACACGACGCGCTTGGGCGTTCGTGTCAGCTACTCCCTTTGAGAGGAATAATAATTGAAGCAAAAAGGCCAGGAACCGTCAACCTTTTATAGGCCGATAATAGCATTCCTCACAAACTTCCCCGGTTTTGTGGCGCATCTTCAATCAGCGGCATCATCGCAGTCTTGCCCGCAGGAAGATGTGGAAACTAAAGCGAACAGCCGGTTTCTTATATCGATATACCGCCATCAATCAGGATGGCCAGCATCACAAGAGCCCAAGTCCGGTTCCCGGCCAGGAGGGAGCAATCGCTATCCGAGGTTTCAGCGAGATGTGGCTAAACAGAAACGTCACAATGCACCTGAGGGCCGGCTCCAGGAATATCGGGCCCATGCTGAAAAATTTTTCCCCTGTTCTGATCTGGCTGGCCGCCGCCTTGATATTGGGCGTGCTGGGATGGACGGCGCTGCTGGGGGCACTGGAACAGGACAGGGAAGAACGGGAGCAGGAATCCTTGCAGCAGGCGGCGGTCATGTCACGCGCCTACGCGGAACAGCTTGCGCGTACGCTGGAAGCCACCGACCAGTTCATTCTTCATGCCAAATACGAATGGCAATTATCCGGTGGCCGATTGCGCCTGGACGAGATTGTCCAGTCCGGCCTGTTTCCTTCCGCTTCGCTTTATTTTGTCGCGATTGCCGATGAAAACGGTAATTTGATCACCAGTACGATTGCCGGCAACGAAAAAATCAATGTGAGCGATCGCCCTTATTTCCTTGCGCACAAGGTGAATCGCAGGGATTTCCTGTATATCGGCACGCCACCGGCGGTGCACTCGGCCAACAGCAATGTCATCCAGTTTTCCCGCAAGCTGACGAGCGCCGACGGCGATTTTGCGGGGATCGTGCTGGCGTCGGTATCGCCCACCTACCTGACCCAGAATTATGATGACAGTGCTTTAGGCTCTCATGGTTATCTCGGCATTCTTGGCCTGGGCAACGGTATTCGCGTGAGCCGCATCGGCAAGGAAGTCCATGCGCCGTCCGCGCCTGCGTTATTGCAGTTGCCGGATTTTGACGAGCCAAGCGGCCGCACGTTCCTGAATGGCGCGCAATGGTTCGCCGACCAGCGCAGCCGCTACGTCGGATGGCAAGCAGTTCGCGGCTATCCCATGCAGGCGCTGATCGGGCTGGACGCGCATGATGCCCTGGCGCCCCACATGGCAAATCGGGCGGCAGCCATCCGCCTTGCAACAGGCGCGACGATTGCGTTGGCAATCTTTACTGGCATCGCGATGCTGCTTTCCATGCAGATTGCCAGGCGCAAGCGTCAACTTGCGGCGCTGCAGTCGTCCTACCGCAGGGCGACGGAAGAGGCGGGCGAGGGTTTTTTTATCGCCAGGCCAATATACGGCTCGAAGGGGGAGTTGAACGATTTCCAGGTTCTGGACTGCAACAGCAATGGCGCGGCGCTGTTCGGATGGCGACGCAATGATCTTTTACAGAAAAGCTTGTCCAGCCTGGGCAGTCCGTTCGAATTCCAGGCCACCATGGAAGTGATGCGAAAGGGGATGAGCGCCGATACCTATGAAGTTGATATCGAAGTACCTGAAGGCTTTGCCATCGAGGCGAAATGGCTGCATTTCAAATCCGTCCGGACCGAAGGCAACCTGGCTTACACGATACGCGATATCAGCGCCGCCAAGGCGCATCTCAGCGAACTCGAAAAGCGCAGCAATGAGGATGAGTTGACCGGCCTGCCGAACCGGCGCTGGGCAAAAAATCATTTGTCGCATGCGATCGGACGCGCCAGGCAGACTGGCGAAATGCTGGCGGTACTGTATCTCGACCTGGACGGCTTTAAAGCCGTCAACGACACGCTGGGCCATGCGGCCGGCGATGAGCTTTTGTGCAATGCTGCGCAGCGCCTGAAGCTGGCGGTTCGCCCACAGGACCATGTGGCGCGCCTGGGAGGGGACGAGTTCATGATCATTCTCGAACACGTCGGCAGCGCAAAAGCCATCGTTCCCGTCGCTGAACGGGTATTGCATGCATTCCAGGAAAGTTTTCGGCTGACCGAAGGCACCCAAACGGTGGGCACCTCGATCGGGATCAGTGTATTTCCCAATGATGGAGTCGATGCCGCCACCCTGCTGCGGCATGCCGATATTGCCATGTATGCGGTCAAGGCGAGCGGAAAGGCAAACTATCGTTTCTATGATCAAAAGCTCTATGACGTATTGCGCACGCGTATTGAAAATGAAGCAGAGCTGCGTGAAGCCATCGAACAGGATCAGTTCATCATGCATTACCAGCCGCGTGTCGACCTTGTGACAGGAAAGGCGTCGAGCATGGAATCGCTGGTGCGCTGGAACCATCCATCGCGAGGCTTGGTGGGGCCGAATGAATTCATTCCGCTGGCCGAGGAAACCGGGCTCATCCTGCGCCTGGGAGAGATGGTCATCCACAAGGTCATCGCCCAGCTGGCGATCTGGGCAAGAACCGGCAAGGAACTGGTGCCGGTGTCGATCAACGTGTCGCCGCGCCAGTTCGAGGAAACCGACGTCAAGGGTATTTTTTCGGCAGCGCTTGCCAGGTACAACATCGACGGCAGCCTGGTCGAGATCGAGGTGACGGAATCTTCCATGATGGGCGATCATGAAAAGGTGTCCGTCACGCTTGCCGAAATCCAGAAAATGGGGATCAAGCTGCTGGTCGATGATTTCGGCACCGGTTATTCTTCGCTGTCGCAATTGCAGCAACTCGACTTCGATGTACTCAAGGTCGACCGCGCGTTTACATCGAAGGTGGATTGCTCCGACCAGGGCAGCATCTTTTTCAATGCGATCGTGACGATGGCGCATGCCTTGGGCATGCGGGTGGTGGCCGAAGGCGTGGAAAACGAAAAACAGGTGAGAATACTGAAATCCCTGCGCTGCGACGAGCTGCAGGGCTTTTATATTTCCAGGCCATTGCCGCCGACGGATACGCAGCCGGTCTTGCCGAGGATGTTTTTTCCATCCGCGCCTGATGCACTGCTCATGGGATAGTCAACAACGGCTTGACGCTGGCGTCGACGGCGCTTTTCGGTATGTAGCCGATCGTGGAAGGATTCGATGCCACGAGCCGCTTTACGGCTTCGGTGTCTCCCACCGCCGCCGGCGGCTCTCCCTTGCCGGTAAAAATTTGTCTCGACCAGTAAGCCGTCAGCTGCGCGGCAGTCTTGTTGGCAGCTTTTCTGTAAAACTCCTGGCGAACCGCGGATCCTTCGACTTGGTCGACCGGGGTGATTTTTCCGACATTGGGCAGGCTGGCAGCCTTGCCGAGGAAAATGTCTGCGGCTTGATCAGATGTCAGGCGCGACAGCGGGCTATTTGCCGAAGCAATCACCACGATGTCCGCGGCCGCCCGCGCGGCAACGCTCATGCAAAGGCCGCACAGGATGGCGGCGATGCGGCGGCAGGCGGATGACATGGCTGCCCCTTTAAAAGACAAAGTCGACGGCAACGCTGGCGACGTTGCCGCTGCCGGCAAACGGGAATCCCCGCTGCACGTTGGTGAAATAACCGATATTGCCGCGTTGCGTGCCTAGCTTGATCCGGTCGAACTGGAGTTTTGCCGCGGTATTTCTGGCGAGATCCCAGCGCATGCCGGCAGAGTAGGTTTTCTGGTCGACGGTCAGGACATTGGGCGCTGTCTGGCTGCCTTCCGGTGCTGTCTCGGAATAGGTGAAGTACGGCGTGAATTCGCGCCAGCGGTAGCCGGCCGAGAGATAAAAGCCGATGCGACGCTGGGTGGTCGCGCCTTGCAGGCGCATGGCAGAATCCAGCAGGCTCCATTCACCCTGGATGAACCAGCTTCCCGAATCATATGCCGCCCCCAGGCTGTAAAACTTCACTCTTCCCTCGCTATTTCCAAGGCTTATGTTACCTGTAAAAAAAGTCGCCCGCCCCAGCCATGGCCCGCTCTCGACCGTATCGGTGATGCCGACCAGTTGCCGCACCTGGGGCGATACGATGATGGCGAGGGATGGCGCGGCGAAAACGAAATCCTCATCCTGTTGTCCATAGGATGCCTGTATCGTATTCGTTGCGCTGCCGAGGCGAGCCCGCCAGGACATGTTGATGCCATCCGACTTGGTGATCTGAGCCAGATTGTAGGTTTCGATCGGTGGTCGAATCCAGGGGTAGCCGTAGCCGATCAAGCGGGAATCCGCCACCAGGAAGGGCGCCAGCAGAATGCGGCCGATGCGCACGCTGAGATCCGAGCGCAGCTGATATTTCAGATTGGCCCATTCAACTTGAGGAGTATATTTGCCATTCGGAAGCTGCTGACTGACCACTTGCAGCACGCCGGTGAGCCGCTCAGTCAGTTTCGCATCGAATTGCACACCCAGCTTGCTATCCACTCCAAAAGCCCAGTCGTCGCTGAATCCGGCGCCACGCCGCTGACGCGTATTGCCGACGAAGTCGGCACGGTCGATGCTCGAATGTGCCGCGCCGACAGTGCCGAAGCCACGGATCGAGAATCTCGGCGCGGAAGATGAAGGCTCGCCCGGCTCGACGGCTTGCAGGTTCGCGGCAGCCAAAGCACATGCCGCGGCAAAGACTGCCTTACGGAGGCGCCATGCTACGGGATGCCGCTTTGCGAGTCTCGCGGTTGGAATGTTGGGCATTGATTGTCGTAAGTTGAAGCAGGGTAATGGCTGTTCTTGTTGATGTCATGGTATGTGGGGTCTATTTATATGTGAGCAGGGCAAGCAAGCATAGAGAATGCACAAACCTTTGCGCAGCACCGAAAAGGCAGCTCCTTGAAAGGAACTGAAAATGGTTGAGATGAAACATGACGACTACGATCTGCTGCAGGTCGATAGCGGCCGCCCGGTGAAGATGTGGACCCGCGGCGTGCCAGTGGAGGACGAGGCCAAGCAGCAGTTGGCCAACACGGCGAAGATGCCGTTTATCTACAAGCACATCGCGGTGATGCCCGACGTGCACCTGGGTAAGGGTTCGACCATCGGCAGCGTGATCCCGACTTTGGGCGCGGTGATCCCGGCGGCGGTCGGCGTGGATATCGGTTGTGGCATGATGGCCGCCAGGACTACGCTGACGGCGAATGATCTGCCGGATAGCCTGGGGCGCTTGCGCGCCGCCATCGAAAAAGCCATACCGCACGGGATATCGCCCAAGACACGCGGCTTCAAAGGGCGCGACAAGGGTTCCTGGGAAACTCCGCCCAAGCCGGTGGATGCGGCATGGATGCAGTTGAAGGATGAGTTCGACATCATTTGCCAAAAGACGCCGAAGCTGGCAAACACCAACAACTATCGTCACCTGGGAACGCTGGGCAGCGGCAACCATTTCATCGAAGTGTGCCTCGATGAGATGGGATTCGTGTGGCTCATGCTGCATTCAGGATCGCGCGGCGTGGGCAACGCCATCGGATCGCACTTCATCGAAGTGGCGAAACAGGATATGCGGACGCATTTTGCCAACCTGCCCGACCAGGATCTGGCGTATTTGCGGGAAGGGACGCAGCATTATGACGATTACGTCGAAGCGGTCGGCTGGGCGCAGAAATTCGCGCGCCTGAACCGCGAAGTGATGATGCAAAACCTGATTGCCGCGATCCGCACGGTCATTACGAAACCGTTCGAGACGCACGTGGAAGCGGTGAACTGCCATCACAATTACGTGCAAAAGGAGCGTCACTTCGGCAAGGATGTGCTGGTGACCCGCAAGGGCGCGGTGTCGGCGCGCGCCGGTGAGATGGGCATCATCCCTGGCTCGATGGGAGCGAAAAGCTATATCGTGCGCGGCAAGGGTAATCCGGAAAGCTTCCATAGCTGCAGCCATGGCGCGGGACGGACGATGAGCCGGACTGCCGCCAAAAAAATGTTCACGGTGGATGACCAGGCCAGGGCAACGCAGGGCGTGGAATGCCGCAAGGATGCCGCTGTGATCGACGAGATCCCGATGGCATACAAGGATATCGATGCCGTGATGGAAGCACAGCGCAACCTGGTGGAAGTGGTGCACACCCTGAAGCAGGTGGTTTGCGTGAAGGGGTGAGGTGACGGTTTGCGCAGCATGCCTAGGTCACTGCGGCTGCGATTGCCTGCTTCCTGCCGGCCGGCGCCGTTGCTGCGGCAACCGGCGAATACTTTAGCTGTGCTAGCTACGTTGCGTTAGCTACGTTAGCTACGTTGCGGCAGGGAAGCAGGCGTGCGTCATATCGTCCCGGAATTGCTGCTGCTAGGATCCCGGCCGGCTGGCCGATGCCCCGCCTTGCGCTCCTCTTGCCTTCGTCGCCACGATGTTCGCCTCATACGCCTGCATTTTCAGCCCGAGTGCTTCCATGTCCAGGCTGGCCTGGCGAATGGCGGGAAACAGTTGCTGTTCCTCGACTTCGATATGCTGCAGGACCGCATCGCGCAATTGCTGGAACAAGTTGCCGCATTGCGGATCGTTGATATCCATGTGCTTCATTTGATGGAGCAGCTGGTCGACTTGTTCGTGTTCGTCCTTGCACTGGTCGACCAGCGTCGCATCGATTTGCTGCACCGCCGGATAAAAAACCGCTTCTTCCAGCATCGAGTGCAGCTCCAGCGACAGTAATATTTCCGGGCCGGCTTCCTGCTTGACAAGGGTATCCTGCGTGCCGAGATAGCGTTCGAAGAGTTTCTTCACATAGTTGTGGTCTTTTTCAAGCGCCTGCAGCGGGTCGCTTACCGGGAAGCCTTCGCTTCTCCTGTTGCCTATAGTGTCAGTAATCATTTGTTTCTCCATTCTGTCGTTGCGCTTGTTGCAGCTAGGATCTTGCTATGCCTTACGGCGATTCCGGTTCCTCCGGCTCAGTAGCATTCGGAAAAGTTTTTTGCATGTCTTGCCGGCTGACGCGATGCGGCCGATGCGGATCCTCGGCCGGTTCATCGAGCGGCAAGACGTGCTGATCCCCCGAGTTTTTATGCCGTTGAAGCTCCGTTGCATTGGAAGACTGGACGTGAGTCCGATTTGGTTTGCTGATAGTCATTACAACCTCCTTATCTACATCCTGCATTGGCAAAAGCAGGCCGCCTTTGCTTCCCTCCGCCCATTTGAAAGAACGATGAAAATGATCGGCAGGAAAAACCTTTAGATGGCTGCAGTAGAAGGGAGTTCGGACAGAGAGGCGCGTTGCGAACCTAAATTGCAGGCGACAATCCATAAGGTGTACGGAGGGAATCGAAAGGAGGAAATTCACCATGGACGGTGCTGCTTCGGAAAGCTGGCTGGCCGAGGCCGAAGCCCGTTTCCGCTCGCTCTCTACCTATCGGACCACAATACAATCCACTGCCGCCGATGGCGAGCGGCAGGTGATGCGGTATTCCTATCGCAAGCCGGGCTGGGTGCGGATCGAATTCATTCAGCCGCACAAGGGCCTGGTGCTGATCTATGATCCCGCCGCGCACAAGGTGCGGATCTGGCCATTCGGCCTGCAGCGCCTGCCGGCGCCGAGCCTGGCGCCGGAGAACCCGTTGCTGCGCGGCCGCAGCGGCCAGCGCATCGACCATTCCGATGTCGGCGCGCTGCTGGAAAATCTTCTGCAGCTGCGCGCGTGCGGCAGCGTGGCGCCGCTGGACGAGATGGACATTGCCGGGCGTCCGGCGCTGGGCCTGGACATTGCCGGCGCTGCGGGAGCCGGCGTGGCCGGCGTGCACCGTTACCATGTATGGCTGGCGCGCGACAGCCTGTTTCCCCTGAAAGTGGAAAACTTCGATGTCGGCGAGCGCCTGATCGAGACCGTCGACATGCGCGATGCCGAAATCGACGTGCCTTTCCCCGAGCGTTTTTTTGTCCCCTGAGCCGGCGAGGTGACGATGCGCGAAGCCGGCAGCAATCACTATCACTTGACCACGCTGTGGAAATTCGATGCGCCGCTCGACACCGTGTGGGAGGCAATTTTCGACTGCGAGGTCTGGCCACAGTGGTGGCGCGGCGCCGAACGCGTCATCACCCTCGAGTGCGGCGATGCCGCCGGCCTGGGAGCGCGGCGGCACTATACCTGGAAGAGCGTTTTGCCTTTTCGCCTGAGCTTCGTGTCGCGCGTGACGCGCATCGAGCCCCTGCGGCTGATCGAGGGTTGCGTCGAGGGAGACCTGACAGGTAAAGGCTGCTGCCGTTTCTGGCGCGAGCAGGCGCTTACGATCGTGTCTTATGAGTGGCAGGTGCGGACGACGCGCGTGTGGATGAATCTGCTCGCGCCGCTGGCCAAACCGGTCTTCCGCTGGAACCACGATGCGCTGATGCACGCCGGCGGCATCGGCCTGGCACGGCACCTCGATGCGCGCCGTAGTTCACAAAAGACCGCGCCGTCCTGAGACGCAACGTCAGGCCGCGTGCTTTTTCACCCAGGCGACATAGCGGTCCATCCAGCCTTGCAGGAATTTTCGGCTGGCTTCGCCGATATTGCCGGCATCGTCGTACATGCCTTCCTTGTTCTGCACAAAGGCTTCCGGCTGGCCCAGGGTCGGCATGTCGAGGTAGGCCAGCATATTGCGCAGGTGCTGCTGCGCCATGGCGGTGCCGGCCGCGCCGGGGGACACGCCAATCACGCCGGCCGGCTTGCCGGCCCAGGCGCTCTGGCCATAGGGGCGGGAGGCATGGTCGAGGGCATTCTTGAGCACGCCGGGAATCGAGCGGTTGTATTCGGGCGTGACGAACAGCACGCCGTGCGCGGCCTTGATCTCGGCTTTGAGTTGCTGGACCGATTCGGGCGGATTGCCTTCGTTATCCTGGTTGTATAGCGGCAGGTCGCCGATTTCCACCTGCTTGAAAGAGAATTCGGCAGGCGCCAGCCGCACGAGGGCGTCGGCGAATTTGCGGTTGATGGATTCACGACGCAGGCTGCCGACCACGACAGCAATCTGATATTGGCTCATGCAATTCTCCTGTAAAAAGAACTGACAAAAAACCGTTGCGGCAGGATGTGAATTTTTGTTTCGGCGCGAAACAATCCTTGCAGCGCTGGTATCGTAATGACGTAGCTTTTAGTTTAGACAGCCACGTTTAGCACCATTTTAATTCAAGGGAAAAAATCGTTATTGCCGGAGTATGGATATGGGCCACTCAATGTACAACAGAATTTATCTCGGCCGCCGCACAGCGCTGTTCAATCTCAAGCGCATGTGGATTGCAGGATTGTGCGCCGCAGCTGCGGGCACAGTGGCGCTGGTGATCCTGGCGCTACTCAAATAAGGCAAACACCCTGCGGTTTCAGGATTTGCGCAGGACGTTGCGGAAGAACTTGTCGAACAAGCCCGCGCTGGTACCTTCCTGCTGCCGGTCCCGCTTGCGGTCCGTATTGCGGTCCATGTTGCGCCGGTTATCTTCCCCTTGCCGCATGCGGTCTTCGCGGCGGCGGCGCTTGCCGGCGAGGACGTAGCGCTTGATTTCTTCGGCCATGTCGCCGGCACTGGCAAAACGCTTTTCCGGACGCTTCTGCAGGGCTTTCATGACGATCGCCGACAGGCCTTCGGGAATGTCCGGATCGATATCGTGCGGCGACCTCGGCGCCTTGTGGGCGATTTTTTCCAGCAGCTTTTCGATGTTTTCCGCCATGAATGGCCGGCACCCGGTCAGCATTTCGTACATCACCGCGCCGAGCGAATAGATGTCACTGCGGTGATCCACCGGCGAATAGGTGGCCTGCTCTGGCGACATGTAATTGGGCGTGCCTAACAGGTTTTCCTTGCAGTAGAGCGTGAAGGGCGCATCGTTGGTAGCGGCGAAATCATCGGCCACGCGGTTGGGCGCCCGGGCGATGCCGAAGTCCATCAGCTTGGGCTGATTGTCCGCTACCAGGAAGATATTGGATGGCTTGATGTCGCGGTGGACCACGTTGTTCCGGTGAGCGAAGTCGAGCGCGCCGGCCAGCCGGTAGATGATCGAGGCGACGTCGCTGGTGGAAAACTTGTGCCTGGCCGCCAGCAGCCGGTGCAGCTCGGTGCCTTTCAGGTATTCCATCGCGATATAGGTCGTGCCGCCTTCGGAAAAGGCTTCGTAGATCGTCACGATGTTGGTGTGGTTCAGGCGTCCGGAAGCGCGAGCTTCGTTGATGAACTGTTCCTCGAAGCGCTTCCTTTCCATCGCTGGCATCGACGGCAGGAAGGTTTTGATCGCGACTTCGCGGTCAATGACCGGATCGTGGCCGAGATAGACACAGCCGATGGTGCCGCGACCCAGTTCGCGCAGGATGCGGAAGCGGCCGATGCGGCGGACGGCGTCTCTATCGATGGGGAGGGCGGCGGCAAGTGTCATTTACGGCAGAATGCCATTTTTGTTGCTACTTTGCCAGTGTTTTTTGCTAGCATGAATAAAAATGAAACATTACCCGTTTGCGCATGCTCGCAGATTCGGCGTGCTGTCCTGCGGAATCCTTGCCGCGTCATGGTATGCTGCTCACCCCCGCAACATTCATGGATTTTCGCTTACGAGTATGGACAAGCCCGCGCCCAGTCATTTTCAAGTCGCCCGTGCGCTATTGAAGGAATTGCAGGAAAAATTCGCCGTCCTGCGCGACGCCCAGCCCCTGGCAATCGGTATCGACAAACAATTGATCGCCCTGCAGCCGGAAATCAACCGCAAGGCCCTGCGGATCGCGCTTGGTATCCATACCAATTCGCTGCGCTATCTGAAGGCCATGAAAAAGGCGACTAACAGGTTCGACCTGGAAGGCAATCCGGCCGGCGAAGTCACCGAGGAACAACGCGCCCATGCGGCGACGGTCCTGGAGGAGCGCCTGAAAAAGGACGCCGAGTTGCGCAAGACACAACGCCAGGCACAGCTGGAACAGAAAAAGACCGAAGAAGAGGCCCAGCGGCGCGCCGAAAAACTCAATCAACTGGCGGCAAAATTTTCCCGCACACGTTAAAATCGGAAATTCGTGCGCCTGGCAAACTTTCCCGAACCCTCTGGATTTGCTTGATGCGAATCAAGTGAGCTAGCCGATGCCGGCTCGTACACTTGCGAACAATCATGAATAGTGTCAGAGCCAGTATGGCAAGGAGTTTGCAACATGACAGCGCCCACTCAAATCCCCGTCTTCAACCCGGCAGTCCAGTTTGACGCTGACCTGATCCGTCGCCATAGCCGGCAAGGGCCGCGCTATACCTCGTATCCTACCGCCGACCGCTTCCGCGATACTTTCGGCGTGGCCGACTACCTGACTGCGGTGGAGAGGGTGCGCACCGCCGGCGGCGACAAGCCTTTGTCGCTGTACCTGCATATCCCGTTTTGCGAATCGCTGTGCTATTACTGCGGCTGCAACAAGATCATCACCAACGACCATAGCAAGGCTGAAGTCTACCTCGACTACCTGCTGCGCGAAGTGGAAATGCAGGCCAAGCTGTTCGCCGGCATGAACCGGGTCGAGCAGCTGCATTTCGGCGGCGGCACGCCGACCTACCTGACGGACGAGCAGATGAGCATGCTGCTGGGCCGCTTGCGCGAAGCCTTCGACTTCGCCCCCGATGAGGTCGGCGAGTATTCCATCGAGATCGATCCGCGCACGGTCGACCCGGCCCGCGTCCATACGCTGCGCCAGCAAGGTTTCAACCGCCTGAGCATGGGCGTGCAGGATTTCGATCCCGAAGTGCAGAAGGCGGTCAACCGCATCCAGCCGGAAGCGCAGACGCTGGCGGTGATCAATGCCGCGCGCGAGGCGGGTTTCCGTTCGGTGTCCATCGACCTCATCTACGGTCTGCCGAAACAGAACATGCAGACCATGGCCGAAACCCTGGCCAAGGTGATCAAGGCCAACCCGGACCGCATCTCGATTTACAACTATGCGCACATGCCGCAGCTGTTCAAGTCGCAGAAGCTGATCCGCGACGAGGATTTGCCGAGCCCGGAAACCAAGCTGGACATGCTGGCGCTATGCATCGAGCGCCTGTGCGGCGCCGGCTATGTGTACATCGGCATGGATCACTTCGCCAAGCCGGATGACGACCTCGCCGTGGCCCAGCGGGAAAAGCGCATGCAGCGCAATTTCCAGGGATACTCGACGCATGCGGAAGCCGACCTGGTTTCCTGCGGCGTGTCGGGCATCAGCGCGGTCGGCGGCACTTTTAGCCAGAATGAAAAGAAACTGGAAAACTATTACCGCCGCATCGACGCCGGCGAGTTGCCGGTGATCCGCGGCCTGGCGCTGGAGGAGGACGATTTCCTGCGCCGGCGCGTGATCCAGTTGCTGACATGCGACTTTGAATTGTCGTTTGCCGCCATCGAAGAAGCCTTCAGCATCGACTTCGCCGGCTATTTTGCCAAGGAGCTGGAAGAGGTGCGCACGCTCGAAACCGACGGCCTGCTGACCCTGGATGACGCCGGCATCCGCGTCACGCCCAGGGGGCGCCTCCTGATCCGCAATATCTGCATGGTGTTCGACCGTTATCTCGGCATGCCGCACGAGGTCAAGATCGAGCGCATTCGCTATTCCAAGACCATCTGAGCGCGGCGGCGGGTCGGGCCGACCGCCCGCCACAGAGCCAAGGCGAGGGCGGCGAACGCCAGCTGCCCGGCCGCCAGGCTCAGCGTCGAATCCCATAGCATCGGCGCGATCACGCCGGCGACCAGCGCGCCGATGATGGTTTGCACGAAGGACTGGCAGGAGGCGACCGTGCCGCGGATTTCCGGGAACAGGTCGAGCACCAGGAAAGTTACGCCGGGCGCCACCACCGACATGCCGAAGGTATAGAAAAACAGCGGCAATACCGACCACGGCACGGCCGGCGGGAAAAATGCGTGGTAAAGCACGTTTGCCAGCCCGGCGCCGATCATGAAGCAAAAGCCGACGATGACTTGCCTGGGCACCGGCATTTTACCGGCGAGCCGGTTGGCCGCCAGCGCCCCGAGAAAAATCCCCCCCACCGCCGGAATGAATTGCCAGCCGAACTGGTCGGGCCCCAACCCCAGGTGTCGCGTGATGAAGACCGGCGCCGCAGCGACATACAGAAACAATCCGGCAAAATTCAAGGCTACCGCGCCTGCCTTCAGGTGAAACAGCGGCGAGCTCAGCACTTTTTTATAGCTTTGCGCCAGGAATGCCGGGTTGAATGGTTGCCGCTCGCTGACGGGCAGGGTTTCCGGCAGGCGCTTGTAGCACAGCCACAGCAGCAGCACCGTGTAGGCGAACAGGAACAGGAAGATCGCGCGCCAGTCGAAGAACTTGACGATCCAGCCGCCCAGTATCGGGGCGATCGCCGGGGCGATGGAAAAGATCATGGTCACCAGCGACAGCAGGCGCGTGGCATGCGCATCGGCATACATGTCGCGGATGATGGCGCGACCGATGACCACGCCGGCCCCTGCCGATACGCCCTGCAGGATGCGGAAGGCCCACAGATATTCGATGCTGTGCGCCGCGGCGCAGCCCAGCGAGGCGACGGCGAATACCGCCAGCGCGCCGAGGATGATGTTGCGCCGGCCGAAGGCGTCCGACAGCGCGCCATGCCACAGGATCATCAGCGCGAAGGAAAGCATGTAGGCGGTGAGCGTCTGCTGCACTTCAATCGAGCTGGCCTGCAGGCTGGCTTCGATGTTGGGGAAAGCGGGCAGGTAAGTGTCGATCGAAAACGGTCCGAGCATGGCCAGGCCGGCCAGCATGATGGCCAGCAAGGTTGCTGCGGGCGGGCGGATGCGCGACCCGGCGGGCGCCGGAGCAGGGGGCATTTCCATGGGCATCACGCCTGCCCGTCGCGCATGCCGGCTGCCGCCGCCGTGAGCGCATAGGAATGCAGGCGCGCGGCATGGCTGTGAATTTGCGAGGTGAGCATCAATTCATCGGCGCCGGTGCGTTCGGCGAAGGCGGCGATGCCGCGCCGTATCGTGTCCGGGCTGCCGATGACGCTGCATGACATCGTGTGATCGAGAATGGCGAGCTGGTGCGGCAACAGGCTGTCGACGTAATTTTCCACCGGCGGCGGCAATGGCGCCGGACGGCCGCTGCGCAGGTTGACGAAGGCTTGCTGCGCCGAGCTGGCGATGTAACGCGCTTCTTCATCGCTGTCGGCAGCGAATACGCTCAGGCCCAGCATCACATACGGTTTTTGCAGATGCCGGGAAGGGCGGAAGCGCGCGCGGTAGATCGCAATGGCATCCATCATCTGCGCCGGCGCGAAGTGCGAGGCGAAGGCATAGGGCAGGCCGAGTTCGGCCGCCAGCTGGGCGCCGAACAGGCTGGAGCCGAGGATCCAGATCGGCACGTTGAGACCGGCGCCGGGCACGGCGCGCACCGCCTGGCCAGGCTGCACGGGTTCGAAATAATGCATCAGCTCCAGCACGTCCTGCGGAAACTGCTCGGGATCAGAATCGAGGTTGCGACGCAGGGCGCGCGCGGTGGCCTGGTCCGAGCCGGGCGCGCGGCCGAGGCCGAGGTCGATGCGACCCGGGAACAGCGATTCCAGCGTGCCGAACTGTTCGGCGATCACCAGCGGCGAATGGTTGGGCAGCATGATGCCGCCGGCGCCGACGCGCATGTGCGAGGTGCAGGCGGCAACCTGGCCGATCACCACCGCCGTGGCGGCGCTGGCGATGCCCGGCATGCTGTGATGCTCGGCGAGCCAGTAACGGTGGAACCCGAGGCGTTCGCAATGGCGTGCGAGGTCGAGCGTGTTACGCAGCGAGTGCGCGGCATCGCTGCCTTCAGGAATCGGTGAGAGGTCAAGTATGGAAAGCGAGGGAAGGGCTGGCATGTCTGGCAGGCATTCGGCAATGCGCCAAGAAGTGTATGGCCTGAAATTGTAACCAGATCGGCGCAAGTTCGCTGGCACGCCCAGCAGGGACGTGATGCCAGCCGTTCTTCCTGCGGCGAATCAATACCCCATGCCGGCGCGCCGGGGTAAATAGAGGTACATGTGAACCAGCGGGGAGCCTGATGTGGATGGATGGTGGCAAGAGGTTTTCGGCGTCATCCGGGGCGAATTTTCCGATTTGCCGAACATCGCCGAGTTTACCCGCGTTTGCGTGCGGCTCTTCATGGCGATCATACTCGGCGGCATACTTGGCTTTGAAAGGGAATCGGCCGGTTCTTCCGCGGGCTTTCGCACGCATATGCTGGTGGCGCTCGGTTCGGCATTGTTCGTGCTGGTGCCACTGCAGGCCGGCATGCGGATCGAGGACTTGAGCCGGGTCTTGCAGGGCGTGGTGGCCGGCATCGGTTTTCTCGGTGCCGGCGCCATCATCAAGCAGGGACAGGAACTTGAAATCCGCGGACTCACCACGGCCGCCAGCATCTGGCTGACTTGCGCGATCGGTATCGCCGCAGGCATGGGGCGTGAAACGATGGCGATCGTCAGCACGCTGTTTGCCTTGATTATTCTATTGCTCGTGCGCGTCGTCAGCACCCCGGATCACCGGGGAAAGGACAAGACCTCCAGATAATAAAACGCTTGCGCATGAACTATGGGTGACCATACTGATATTTATTTCCACGTGTAAATATATTCGGGCGAATTTGTTTAATCCGCTCAACAGAACTGTGAACGATTGTAACTTTGCTAAGTTTCCCCATATTTATGGGATGAAATCGCTCAGTTGAGCGCGTATGCTTGATTCATGCCTTGCGCACAGCTTGCAGTGAAAAAATTCACCCAGGCCACTGTATACGGTTCATGCACTACTGCCTTATGAACCTTGGCAGCACGGCATCATTTCTCCATTCAACAGTTCGATTGACCCGGAAGGATCATAAAATGGATACCTTGGCCAAGTTATTTCCGGTTGCAGATTCAGCCGGACTCCTGCAGACGTTCATTTCGATCGCGCTGGCAGCGGTCGTGTTCTTTTATTTCGTCAGTCTCTTGCGCAAGGAAGAAATGCTTGAGCAGGAAGATGAAGCAAAAATCTCTGCCGATATCGGCACAGAAGTGCAGGGCCGTGCCTGAGTCTGTCTGCGGAACATTTGTGACACATCAATCGACATACTAGACGCAGTCTTGCTGCATTCCTTGGCAATTGCGCTCTTGTACAATGGAATGCATGACATGAGCCTCCGTAGGTGGATGCTGCGGATACCGGTTTATGCATGCACTGGAGCCGACGATGAGCCAAGCCCGCACCCGCAGCGCCGAATTTTGCCGGCGCTTTCACCTTGAATTGCCGATCCTGCTGGCGCCGATGGCGGGCGCCTGTCCGCCGGGCTTGTCGATCGCCGTGGCGCAGGCCGGGGGCGCCGGCGCCTGCGGCGCGCTGCTGATGCAGCCGGCCGAAATCGCCGCCTGGGCTGGCGCCGTGCGCGCCCAGACCGAGCGCCCTTTCCAGATCAACCTGTGGCTGCCAGATCCGGTGCCGGAGCGGGATGCCTCGCATGAGGCGCACGTGCGCGAATTTCTCGGCAAGTGGGGGCCGCCGGTGCCGCCGACGGCCGGTGATGCGCTGACTTTCGATTTCGCCTTGCAGTGCGAGGCGCTGCTGGCGGCGCGACCGGCCATTGCGTCCTCGATCATGGGCCTGTATGCGCCGGAATTCGTCGAGCGCCTGAAGGCCGCCGGGATTGCCTGGTTCGCCACCGCGACCACGGTGGCCGAAGCTAAAGCCGCGGAAAGCGCCGGCGCCGACGTCATCGTCGCGCAAGGCATGGAAGCGGGCGGCCATCGCGGCTGCTTCGACGCCGCGCGCGCGGAAACCTCGCTGACGGGATTGTTTTCATTATTGCCGGCGGTGGCCGACGCGGTGCGGGTGCCGGTGATTGCCACCGGCGGCATTGCCGATGCGCGCGGGATCGCCGCCGCGCTGACGCTGGGCGCTTCGGCGGTGCAGATCGGCACCGGTCTTCTGCGTTGCCCGGAAGCTGGCATCCATCCGGCCTGGGCGCAGGGCCTGGCTACGGCCTTGCCGGAAAAGACGATTCTCACGCGCGCCTTCAGCGGCCGTGCCGGCCGCAGCCTGGCCACCGACTATGCCATCGCCGCAACGGCGCCGGGCGCGCCTGTTCCTGCGCCTTATCCAGTGCAGCGCGGATTGACCGCAACCATGCGCAAGCATGCGCTGGAAACCGGCGATCTGCAGAGAATGCAGGCCTGGGCCGGACAGTCGGCCGCGCTGGCGCGCGCCGAACCGGCGGCGGACTTGGCGCGGGCGCTATGGGAGAACGCTCAGCGCCTGTTGTCGTAGGCGCTTCAGGCCTGGCCGGCATCGAGCTGCCGCGTGAGCCATGCGTCGAAATCGCGCTGCATGGCTGCGTTGAGCTCGTGGTCGGCGTCATATTCATGGTAATCCAGCCGCACTTCCTTTTGCTCCAGCAGGCGCTTGGCGCTGCGGGCGAATTCCACCGTCAGCTTGCTGTCGCCGACGCCGTGCGAAATGAAGGCCGCCAGCTTGCCGGTCTGTTCGTTTGGCGCGGTGATCGGCGCGATTTCGGGCAGGATGCGCCCGCTCAGGATGCCGAAGCCGGCAACGCGGTCGGGGCGCGTCAGGGCTACGCTGGCACTCATGATGCCGCCCTGGCTGAAGCCGGCGATCCAGACGCGTCGCGGATCGACGCCATACGCGCCAGGCAAGCCTTCGATGAATTGCGCCAGCAGCGCGCGCGATTGCTCGGCTTGCTGTGCATTGATGACCGGGCCGCTGGAGGTGAAGTTGACCTGGAACCAGCCGAACTGCGCCGGGCCGAAGGCTAGCGGGCCGCGCGCCAGGATCACCAGCAGGCGCGGATCCTGGCGCTGCGCCAGGTCGATCAGGCCGGCTTCGCTGGCGCCGACGCCGTGCAGCAGAATCAGGCAGGGAACGCCGCCGGCATCGCCGGATTGCGCAAGAGGAGTGCGCAGGCGATGCGCCAGCGGCAGGGCGGGATGAGTGGCGAGCTGATTCAGGCTATGTTCCATGACGGCTTCTCGATTTGTCGGTACGGTTTGAAATAAAAGCGGCTGCGCTCACGCGAAAGCGTAGGCATCCATCGCCAGCACGCCATATTCATTGCTGGCGTGAATGCGTTCGGCCTGCGCGCCGGCGCCGGCGGCGCCCATGGCGGCATACAGCGGCATCAGGTGCTCGGCGGTAGGGTGGTTGCGCGCTGCATGCGGCGCCTCTTGCCGGTAGTTCAGCAAGGCTTGGCGCTCGCCGCGCTGCAGCTTGTTGGCCATCCAGGCGCTGAATTCGCTGACCCAGGCCGGCGCGGGTTCGTCGATGTCCTGGCCGCGGAATTCGTACAGGTTGTGCGTCAGCGAACCCGAACCGATCACCAGCACGCCTTGCTCGCGCAGGGAAGCCAGCGCCTGGCCAAGGCGCTCATGCTCGGCCGGGCCGGCGCCGCGCAGCACCGACACCTGCAGGGTCGGGATATCGGCTGCGGGATACATCAGGGACAGCGGCACCCAGGCGCCATGGTCGAGGCCGCGCGAAGTGCTGCGCTTGACGTCGTAGCCAGCCTCTTGCAGCAGCGTGGCGGCCTGTTCGCCGACCTGCGGCGCGCCGGGCGCCGGGTACTGGATCTCGAACAGGGGGCGCGGAAAACCGCCGAAGTCATGGATGGTATCGGGGCGCTCGGCCAGGCTCACCGCCGGCCCGCCGAGCGATTCCCAGTGGGCGGAAACGACTACGATGGCACTCGGCCGCGGCAGCGTCTTGCCTAACTGTTGCAGGAAGCGGCGCGCCGGGCTGTCGATGAGCGCCAGCATCGGTGAGCCGTGCGAAATGAAGAGCGTCGGCAGTCGGGGCGGTGTGACGGACATGATGTTCTCCTGAAGATGGATGCCAGCTTGGATTACAGGCGGCTGAGGCGGTTGCGCGACGAAGCGCCGTGTTGTTGCTGGAGCACATGGCGCAAACCACCCAAGTTATTGGAGAACTATAACAATGTTGAATATCAGGATAAATATGCTTTCGCGTGACATTTTGTTTCAATAAAAGAGACAATTGACGCGTTTCAGGAAATGCAATCCTGCATCATGACGGCCAATGCCGGCAGCTTCGTTAAGGCGGTCGATGTGCTCGATACTTCAAGGCAGCGGCATCGCGACGCGGCGCTGGAATACAGCGCATCATCCTGCGGCCGGATTTCCTGTGGCGCCGTTTCGGCAGCTGACGTGGTTAAGACTGGAAAAACCAGTGCCAGGGTTCGTAGATGAAACCCAGCGCATTGCCACGCGGGTAGGAAAGGGTGAAGCCGAAGCGGCCCGCGTGCGCCATCAGCCAGGCAAAGGCAGCGGTGGCGTCGAACTCTTCTTCGGTCGGCCTGCAGCCGGGCGTGTTGATGTCGATGGCGCAGCCGCTGTGGTGTTCGCTATAGCCGGGCGGCGCGCTCAGGGTGAGGATGGTGTCGATCGTCAGGCCTTGTTCGAGCTTGCCGCGGATGATGCCGACCTGTCGTTCGATGCTGCGAAAGGCCGACACCAGTTCGATCGCGATGCCGTCTGCCCGTGCCGCCCGCTGCATTTCTTGCCACGCCGCCGCCGCTGCCGGCACCAGCAGGTGGGCATTGCCTTGCGCATCGGTTTCGGCGACCACCAGGGCGGTCGCTTCGGCATGGAAGGGCAGGGCTTTGGCGGCGATCACTGTGTCGGCGATGCCGAGCGCGGCGAGTTCCCGGCGGATTTTTTCGAGGCTGGCGTGCTCCGGCATGACTGGCATGTTGGATGAATTACTGGACGGCGCGCAGCAATTCCGGCGCGCTTGCGGTTGCCGGTTCGGCGTGCGGCTGCTCGATCGCCGCCGCATTCGCTGCTACCTTGAGAGGCGAGACTTGCTTCATGCGCACCCGACGGCCGAAAGCCGTCATGAAGGCCGCATACTCATCGGAACAGGAATGGATGCCCAGGCTGGCCGCCTTGGCTTTGCCGGTTTCCATGGTATCTCCCAGGTCGTATGAATAATCGCCCATGTCCCAGGCTGAATCATGCTTGTGTGCCAACGTCATTCGCATCTTTGTTTCCCGCTTGCTAAGTTACTTGATCAATGATTTTTTAAGGAAAATATTTTTCCTCAGAGAAATCAACTTTAGCGTTCTTGCGGAGGCCTATCAAGAGGCTCGCAGCAGTAAAACAAAAAAATATTCGATCGGCTGCAACCCGCGCCAGGCTTGTTATTCAGCCGATAATGCCTACTCGGCAAATGAATGAAAGTTCGTCATTTCCGTTTCGTTATCGTGCGGTAAAAATAACGGAAAACGGTGCTGAAAAGATGCATGTTGCTCAATTGAAAATGCCGCCCGGCGTCAAGCCGGACGGCATTGCATGTCGCCTGTTTTTCAGGCAAACGTCATTGGCCTTCAGGCGGCCTGGCGTTCCAGCACTTGCACGGTTTCACCGCCGCCGATGGCGACCTTGCGCGGCTTCATCGCTTCCGGGATTTCCCGTGCCAGTTCGATGTTCAACAAGCCATTGTCGAGCTGGGCGCTGACCACTTTCACGTGATCGGCCAGCTGGAAGCGCTGCTCGAAATCGCGCGCGGCAATACCGCGGTGCAGGAAGGTGCGCTGCGTTTCATCCTTCTGCTTGCGGCCGATGATGGTCAGGGTATCGCGCTCGGTTTCGATATCCAGCTCGGAACGGTCGAAGCCGGCTACCGCCATGATGATGCGATAACGGTCTTCCGCCACCAGTTCGATGTTATACGGGGGATAGCTCGGCATGTCGGTGCGCTGGGCCTGGTCGAACAGTTGCGCCAGGCGGTCGAAGCCGATGGCGGAACGGTAAAGAGGGGAAAAGTCGTAAGTACGCATGGTGATATCCTCATGAAGTAAGCGATATTGTCGAGAGCCTGTGCGGCTCGCCTGGCGGACCTCCAATGAGCATCCGCTAAGCCTGAGATAGGATTGGCGGCGTGGATTTCAAGATCTTGAAATTTGCGGCGCCGGCACTACTTACTGAAGATTTGCTCCCCCTGTGCGGCATCGGGATGGGCGTATGCCAAATTGAAAGGAGGGCTGCGGCCCATGAGCGAGCCTGTCCCTGGCCCTGGCCGACGCAGCATGTGCGAATGCTGCCGGCGTCCGCAAAGCGCCTGCATCTGCCACTGGATCGCTCCGGTGGCGTCGCAGTTCGAGGTGCTGATATTGCAGCATCCGCTGGAGGTGGCCAATCCGAAGGGCAGCGCGCGCCTGTTGCATCTGAGCCTGCCGAACAGCCGCCTGGCGCAGGGCGAGACATTCGCCGGCGCCGCGCTGCGGGAATTGTTATATGCGCCCTGGACTGGCGCNNGGCGCAGGAGCCGCCGCAGGAATCGGTGCAGGAACTACTGCAGATACGTCCGCTGTGCCTGCTCATACCGTGCTGCTGTATCCGGAACTTCCGGGTGGCATCGTCGGGCATGACGGCGATGCTAATGGCTACGATGCGAATAACGGCAATGCCGTGGCGCCGGGTGCGGGCTTGCCAGGCGACCCGGCGCGCCTGCGCCTGGTGGTGCTGGATGCCACCTGGCGCAAGAGCCGCAAGATGCTGTACCTGAACCCGCTGCTGCAGACCTTGCCGCGTTTCTCGCTGACGGATGTGCCGGCGTCCCGTTACCTGATTCGCAAGGCGCACTTGCCGCACCAGTTGTCGACGCTGGAGGCGGCCTGCCTGGCATTGATGCGGCTGGAGCGGGATGCGACTAAATTTGCGCCGCTGCTGGATGCGTTCGACGGCTTCATCGAACAGCAGCGCGGCTATCGTCCCCGCTAGGGGTGAGCTTCGCCGTTCTTCACAGGGCGAACACCTTTTCATCGGCCAGGAAACGGCGGAATTCGGCGGCCGGCAGGGCCTTGCTGAAGTAAAAACCCTGACCTTCCTCGCAGCCGTTCCTGACCAGGAAATCGAGCTGCTCGCGGGTTTCCACGCCTTCCGCCACGACCGAGCGCTTCAGGCTGTGCACCAGTGCCAGCACCGCGCGCGTAATCGCCACATCTTCGCTGTCGCTGGGCAGGTCCTTGATGAACGAACGGTCGACCTTGACGCTGTCGACCGGCAGGCGCTTGAGGTAGGCCAGCGACGAATAGCCGGTGCCGAAGTCATCCACCGACAGGTGCACGCCGAGCTGCTTCAGCTGATGCAGGGTGCTCATCAGCCGTTCGGCGTTTTCCATCAGCATGGTTTCCGTAATCTCCAGTTCCAGGCTGTCCGGGCTTACGCCGGCATCGAGCAGGAAATGATGGACCTTGCCGCAGAAGCCGTCGTCGGCAAACTGGCTGTACGCCAGGTTGACGGCGATCCGTACAGGAGGCAGCCCTTGCTGTTGCCACTCCCGGCACTGGCGGCATGTTTCGCCGATGGCCCACAGTCCCATCTCGGCAATCAGGCCCATGTCTTCGGCAAGGGAAATGAAACGGTGCGGCAGCAGCAGGCCATGTTTCGGATGATTCCAGCGGATCAGGGCTTCGGCGCCGCTGGTGCGGCCGTTTCGCAGGCTGACCTTGGGCTGGAAGTACAGCTCCATTTCACCGCGTTCGAGCGCATGCCGCAACGCCACTTCCATCATGTAGCGTTCCAGGCTTTGCGCGGTCATCGATGCCGAATAGTAGCGGAAGCGTCCGCGGCCTTCGGTTTTGGCGCGGTACATCGCAATGTCGGCATTCTTGATTAGCGTATCGACATGCAGGCCGTCGGCCGGATAAGTGCTGATGCCGATCGAGGCGCCGATCGAGTATTCCTTGCCGCCGACATGGAAAGGGTGTTCCATGGCTGCCAGCAGTTTTTGCCCGACCGATGGCACATGCAGCGGGTCGGTAGCGGATTCGATCAGGACCAGGAATTCATCGCCGCCGGTCCTGGCGACCGTGTCGCTGTCACGCAGGCACTGGCGCAGCCGCTGTGCGCATTCGATCAGCACCTGATCGCCGGCGCCGTGGCCGGCGGTGTCGTTGATGACTTTGAAACGGTCGAGGTCGATGAACATGACGACCAGCGGATGGCCGGTCCGATGCGCCTGTAAAATCGCATGTTCGAGGCGCTCCTTGAACAGCAGACGATTGGGCAGGCCTGTCAGGGGATCGTGGTGTGCAAGATGATAGATTTGCTGCTCGACTTTTTTTCGCTCGGATATGTCGCGCACCACCAGCAGGGTATCCTGTCTGTCGTGGGTGCCGAATAGCGTTGCCGCCAGCTCGAAATCAACCGTGCTGCCGTTGTCTTGCTCGATTCTTCCTTCCACCGAGACGATTTGTTCGGCCTGCGTCAGTTGTTGCAATTTCTCGGTGACGGTTTTCCTGTCGCCGGGACAGACCAGTTCGATGAAGTCCTTCCCTTGCAGGCGGTTGCTGCCGGTGGCTCCCGCCAGCCTCAGCCCGGCGCTATTGGAAAAAATAATCTTCCCCTGGTACAGCAGATAAATGGCATCGGGCGACATTTCGACCAGCGTGCGGTAAAGTTCTTCCGCCTGGCGCAAGCTGGTTTCCATCGCTTTGGCTTCCGTGATGTCGTGAGCCGTGCCGTACAACATGACCGGTTTGCCGGTTTCATCGGTTTCGACGGCGCCGCTGCAATGCAGGTAGCGCCGCACGCCGTCCGGCCGCACTACATGATGTTCGTAACTGAAAGGTCGTCTTGTACTCAAAGCCGTCCGGACGACTTCGTCAACCAGGGGGCATTCTTCGGGCGGAATGAATTTCAGATATTGCTGATACGTGAGCCGCTGCTGCTTTTCCGTGGGCACGCCGTAAATGCGCAACATTTCGTTGGAAACGCTCAGGTGGTCGTGAATGGCATCCCATTCCCAGCTTCCCATGTGGGACAAACGCTGGGCTTCTTCGAGCTGTTTTTCCTTTGCGCGTAATGCATTCTGGATTTCTTCGCGTTTGGCAATGTCGCACTCCAGTGCCTCGACTGCCTGATGCAGTTGCAGGGTGCGTTGTTGTACCAGCGTTTCCAGCTGATTATGCATCCCCTCCAGATCACGCGTTGCCTGGCTGCGCTGATCCACCGTGACCGCCAGCGCCAGCGCCGTCACGCCGACGATGCTGACAAATACCTGCAACAGCAACATGGCATCGAATGGCGCGCTGACCTGCGGGCCGGTGTTGTTCAATACGGCGGCAATGGCCATTGCCGCAAGCACGATGTTGGCCTTGGCAACTTCCTTCTGGGAAAAGCGAAAAGCCAGCCAGATCAGGAAGGGCAGAACCATAAACAGCAGCGGCGCCCGGTACAGGATGAAAACAAACAGGCAGACGAGAGAAAACGACAAGGCAAACAGGATGATCTCGGCGACTTTCTGCCTGCTCCATACGATGCCGGAATGCGAGCGCCAGGTGAGAATGGCCGGCGCAAAAATTGCAATTCCGGCCAGATCGCCCAGAAACCAGGTAAACCCGCTGTGCAAGTACTCGTCCCGGGGGAGATAGCCGCCCGCCAGCAAGGAAGCCGGTCCGACCAATGCAGCAATGGTGGCGCCGGCCGCGGCAAACGCCACGAACCTGAAAACATCGTTACTGCTGGTGAAGCGCCCGTCTATGCTGGTATGCCGCTTGATCAGCCATGACGCTGTCAGAGCTTCCAGCGTATTGCCCACAGCGATCAGCATGGCAATGCCGGGCGATATGCCGGTAGTGAGAAGGAAAACGGTTGCCCCGATAAAAACGACTGGCCACATCCGGTAGCCGTATATCAACATGATGGCCACCGTTAATCCTGCTGCGGGCCATATCGCGCTGGTGTAGCTGGAATTAATTGCCACAAGCAGCGAAAATGCCCCGAGCAGAATATAGGCCAGGGTGAACAAGCCAAGTCTGGCAAACATCGACAATGGGATGGGCGCCTTCAATTTTTAAATTCGGAGTGAATCTTATTCGCACGGGTGAGCATGCATGGCCTTGCAACTTTGATGATATGCGCAGCGTTTAGACTGGCTGCATTGGGAAAATATCACCAGCTACCGTTACAGGCTTGCGCTTGCGCTAGAAAATATGCGTAGTGACGTTGACAGGCATGGAGCATGCCAGCATGGGGGTTTTTCGCCAAAGACAGGGTTTTGGCATGAGAGAAAGCAATTCGCAGGGCCAGGATAGGCCCCGGAAAAATCACATAGCCAGGCAGCAGCGGAGGCTGCCTGGCGGGCACGATGTCAGGTCGGAGCGATGCCGCCCAGCGCCGCCACCAGGCTGGTCATCAAGCCATCCACTTCGCCGGTCATGAGCGCGAAGTCGGTGTCGAAGCGTTCGTCGTCATCCTTGGAGCCGCCGCCACTGTTTTCCTTCAGTACGTCGAGCGCCGCCACGCGCTTGACCGCCAGCGTGTCGGTCAGCACGAAGGAAATGCGGTCGTTCCAGGTCAGCGCCAGCTTGGTGCAGCGCTTGCCGCCCTTGATGTGGCGGCGGATGTCATCGGCTTCCAGCGTATGCTTCACGTAGCGCACGGTGGATTTGTTTTCGCCGGTGGAGGTCAGCTCGGTATCCTGGTCGACCGTGAAGCCGGCCGGCGTTTCGTCGAGTTCGAGCCAGCTGGTCATGGCTTCGCCAGGCGAGCGCACCACGTGCAGCGAAGTCACCGCGAGGTCGGGAATGGAGCGCAGCAGCCATTTGAAGACATCGTCGGTCTTGGCCGGGCTGGAGGCGTCGACCACCAGCCAGCCATGCACCGGATCGATCCAGATATGCGTATTGCTGCTGACGGCGAAGGCGCGCGGCAGCAATTCATCGGTGACCTGTTCCTTGACTTCCTTGCGCTGCTTCTTGCCCGGCTTGTAGCCTTGCTGTTCCTCGATTTCGGCCAGCTTGATCTTGGTGAACTGGTTGATCACCGAGGCCGGCAGCAGTTTCTTCTCGGTGCCGAAGCGCAGCAGCATCTGCCGGTTGACCGTATGCACCAGGCCGCCATTGTCGCGCGGCGGCAGCCAGCCCTGGCTTTGCATGTCGGTGCTGCCGCAAGGCTGGAAGCCTTGCTTGGCCAGCAGATCATCGAGTTCTTCAGCGCCGAGCGTCCATGGCGCAGTCAATTGAAAGATTTGCAGATTCTTGAACCACATGTCATATCCTGTCGATAGGGAAGGGCCGGCGCATGCGCGACGAGCGGTGCGCCGGCAAAAGAGCTTGCCGGGCAGGATAGCGGAAAATGCCTGACGGTAACAGTCTTGACAGAGTTTCCGGCAGCAGCTTTAACTTGCTTATACGCGACGGTTCTTGTGGGAACGCTTGTCCGCCATTCTTGTGCTGTTGTGCAGCTTGCGCTTGCCGCGCGAAGTCGCCTTGGCGACCGCGGTGCGCTTCTTGGCTGTGGTGACCTTGGCAACGACCGGGGCGAGCAGGTCGCGCCCTTCCAGATGGCGCAGAACGTTTTCCGCATCGGCCATGCGCGCGAAGCTGTCGCGGGCATTCAGCAGCACCACCACGACGTTCTTGCCGGCGGCTTTCATGCGCATGATCAGGCAGCGGCCGGCTTCGCGCGTGAAGCCGGTTTTCGACAGCTGGATATCCCAGTCCTGCTTGCCGACCAGCCGGTTGGTATTGCGGAAATGGACCATGCGGCCATTCATGTCGACCAGATCTTCGGTATTGGTGGAGAGGCGGGCAATTTCCGGGTAGTGGGATGCGGCGCTTGCCATCTTGACCAGATCGGCGGCGGTGGAGCGGTTGTGCGGCGACAGGCCGGTCGGTTCTTCGATGACGGTATGGCGCATGTCCAGCGACTTGATCTTTTGCTGCACGGCGGCCAGAAAGGCGGCACGGCCGCCGGGAAAAGTCCGGGCCAGGGCGGCCGCAGCGCGGTTATCCGACGACATCAAGGCCAATTGCAGAACAGTGGCACGCGTCAGCACCACCCCTACCGGCACGCGCGAAGAGCTGTGCTTGACGATATCGACATCGGCCTCATCGATATCGATCAAATCCTCCATGTTCAGTCTGGCATCCAGCACGACCATGGCGGTCATCAGCTTGGTCAGTGAGGCGATCGAGACGATCGCATTGGCATCTTTTTCCAGCAAGACCTTGCCGCTGCCTTCCTCGTACACAATCGCATGCTGCGAATGGAAAGGCAAGGCGAACGCTACGGAAGCGGACGACAGGAAAAAGGCAAGTATGGTTTTTTTTAGCATGATCCGGCAAAAACAGAAATTGACGCACAGCACGTATCTTACCGCTTTAATGCTGGGCAATAATGCCGGATCAACAGGGTTTTTTTAGGGAAATCAATAAAACGTTGTTTCGTATGCCTGGAGGATTGGCATAGAGCAAGAAATGCTTAGCCGGATTGAAACTTCAAGTAGATTTTTGCAATGAATAATCGAGGATGTATTGCCGAAACTAAATGGAAAGTGGATCTGCGACAAAAGGCGGGACCTGCGGCAGATTTTTCAATAGCTGTCGTATACCGACCTGCGACGTTCAAACAGCGGGTGGGTGCCGGAGTGGTCGATGCGCCGGCGTCGCGGATGGGGAGCCCCGGTAAACAGGCTAAGAGGCGCGCGCCGCTCGCTGGTGTGGTCTCCATATCGGCGTTGTCGCCGTCCGGCACGCAAGGCCGACCAGCCTGCAATCACGGCGATGCCCGCTGCCAGCCCGACGATGAATTGCATGCCGGTGCCGGAGCGCCGTTGCGAGGGCGGCGGCACTTGTGTCTGATAATTATCATCCATGGCAGGCCATCCTTTTTCACACAGTGTCAGAGAATATTTCATCTTTAGCACAAAAAGCGCGATTTGACATTGCTGCCCATTCAATGAAAACGGCCAAACCGGCCCTCGATGCCCGAGGTGGGTGCACATTCGTGCACATATTCGCCCAGGCGGCTGATCGTTTCGTGACTCCGCTGTCCAACGCTCTAGGTTTCGATCCGTTCCGATACTCGCCTGTGCCAATAATACTGAAAGGCCTCTGCCACACTTTTGCGCAAAATGTCGTCATTCCAGGGTTTGGCATGAAAGCGGAACACCGCCCCGCTGTTCGTGGCTTCAATAATCGATTCGACAGCCGTGTACCCGGTCAGCATGATGCCGATGACTTGCGGGTGCAAGGCCTTCGCGTTCGACAGGAACTCGGTGCCCGTCATGCCTTGCATGCGTTGCTCGCACAAGATCACCTGGATGTTCTCGCGCGCCAGCAGGGAAAAGGCGTCGTCTGCCGTATGGGCGCGTAATATCCGGTAGCCTTCATTGCGCAGCAGGCGGGTGAGCGCAGCCGCGACGTTTTTCTCATCGTCGACAATCAGCAATGTCTGTCGATGCGAATCGGCCATTTCTTCGGCACCGGGCAGGTGCCTGTCTTCGGCAAGCAGTTGCTCGAATCCCGGCGCCGACAATGGCCGGCTGAAGTAATATCCCTGGATCTCGTCGCAGTGGTGGCGCCGCAAATAGGCCAGCTGATCTGCGGTTTCCACGCCTTCGGCGATGACCCTCAGATGCAGACTGCGGGCCAGCGTGATGATGGCCCGCGCAATCGCCGCCTGATCGGGGTCTGTCGTGACATTGCGCACGAACGACTGGTCTACCTTGAGCACATCGATCGGGAAACTTTTCAGGTGCGACAGGCTGGAATAGCCGGTGCCGAAATCGTCGATCGACAAGGTCACGCCGAGTGCCTTCAATTTGCGCATGATGCCGTCCGCCTGCCCGACATCGTGCATCACCAGGCTTTCGGTCAGTTCAATGTCGAGGCAGCCGGCATCGAGCCCGGTTTCTTGGAGGATCGCCGCAATCGACGGGATCAGGTTGGGCTGATAAAACTGGTTGCCGGACAAATTGACGGCGATACGCAACGCGCCGTAGCCGGCATCCTGCCATGCGTGATTCTGTTGGCAGGCCGTACGCATAACCCAGGTTCCGATCGGCACAATCTGGCCGGATTCTTCTGCGATGCGAATGAACCTGTCCGGCGGAATCATGCCCAGCTCGGGATGCTGCCAGCGCAGCAGCGCTTCGGCGCCGACAATGCGGCCGGTGCGCAAGTCGACTTGGGGCTGATAATTCAGTAACAGCTCATTGCGTTGCAGGGCATGCCGTAAATCGCCTTCCAGGCGTAGGCGTTCCATGGCGCGCCGGTTCATCGCCGCAGTATAAAACTGGAAATTGTTGCGCCCCATCTCTTTGGCACGATGCATGGCGATATCGGCGTGCCTGACCAATGTCTCGGTATTGTCGCCATCGGCCGGATACGCCGCGATGCCAGCGCTGCAGGTCAGGAAGTAGTCGTGACCCCTAATGGTCAGCGGCTGCTCGATGGCCTGCATGATCGATTGCACCGTCGTTGTCACTTCATCCTCGTCCGCTGCCTCGGGCAGCAGCAGGAGAAATTCATCGCCCGACACGCGTGCCGCCGTGTCGGTGCGGCGCAGTTCCTTCTGCAGGCGCTGCGCCACCATTTGCAGCAATGCGTCACCCGCCTCCCGGTCCATGGTGTCGTTGACGAACTTGAAGCGGTCGAGGTCGAGGTAGACCATCCAGACTTGCCGGCCATGGCTGCTTGCGCGCGCGATCGCCTGGCTGGCGCGGTCCTGCAACAGGTTGCGGTTGGCCAGTCCGGTCAATTTGTCATAATTGGCCTGATATTCCAACTCTGCCTGATGCAGCTTGCTGGCGGTAATGTCATAAATGGCCAACACATAATGGCTCACTGCGCCGTTTTCATTTCTGACCGGCGAAATATATATTTCAGCCCAGAACAGGCTGCCGTCCTTGCAATAATTGCGGATCTCCGCATGCCTGGCGCACTGCTGCGCATGCGCTGCTTCGATCTCCGCCAGGCTTGGCTGGTCCAGGTCATCGCGGCACAGGATCCGCAAGCTTTTACCGATCACTTCTGCTGCCGCGTAGCCGGTAACCTGCTCGAATGCCGGATTGACGTATTCGACCGGGTAATCCGGCGCCAGGGCGCTGGTGATGGCGATCGGGTTGGCGCAGGATTCGATGGCGCGCTGACGCAGCCAGAGGCCAGCCTCGGCCGCCTGGCGCGCCAGGCGGTGGCGCTGCGACTGGACCGCCACGGCGATACTGTTCACCAGACTCTGCAGCAATTCAACTTCGTCATGGTCGAACGCATCTTCCTCCTGCGCATAGACATTCAATACGCCGAGCGCCTGATCGTCTTTTATGAGCGGTAATGTGATTTTGGCGCGAAACCCGCGCCGCAACGCTTCGGCACGCCATGGCGCCAGGCGCTCGTCGTTCGCAAACCGGTTCGAGACGACCGGGCGGCAATTTGCAAGCGCTTCACCGATGGTGCCTTTACCCTGCGGTCTTAAGAGGAACGCATCCTGAATGCTGCCGAGGTAGCCCTGGTGGTCGCCGGCGACCCCTGCCGGAACGACCCATTCATTTCGCTCGATGATTCCCGCCCAAGCCATCCGGTAGCCGCTGGCGACGATGACGTCGCAGGCGCCCTGCATCAGGCTGGTGACGTCATGAGACTGGCCGATGACTCGTTCGCATGCGTGGATTGCCTGTAATGCCCGATTTTTGCGTAACAGCGCTTCATTGGTTCGGCGCTGCTCCGTGATATCGGTGCAAATGCCGTCCAGGAGGCCGGTGCCGGGCGCGACGCCCGCAATAAAATGCGCCTTGACCTGCACCCAGCGAATTTCCTTGTCAGGACGAAGGATGCGGTATTGGAAAATGCCGTGGCTGCTGCTGATCGTCCGCCTGACTGCAGCGAGCATCGGCTGCAGATCCTCCGGATGAATGCACTCTTTCCACAGCAAGGGGTTGTCATAGAATGCCTGCGGCGGCCGGCCGTATACCTGGTTGATGGCGGCACTGACAAACTGTGTGCGGTTGCCGGGGACTTCGATGGTCCACAATATCTCGTCGATCGAATCGCTGATGCGGGAGAGCTGCTGTTCCTTCGACTGCAGCGAGCTTTCTGCGCGGCGCGCGCGTTTTTCGGATGCATGGCGGCGGCTATCGAGCGAACGCATGTAAACGAAAGCCAGCAGGCTCAGCAAGACGGCCGAGAGTCCCGCCAGCAAAGGAAGCCAGTACTGCGTCGACCGCTGAAATCCCGGCAATGCCGTCACCTGCAGATGCCACTTGTCGCCGCCAATCTGTAATTGTTCGCTGCGCTGCAGCGGATAGCCCGGGTTTTGAGCATGCAAAATTGGGGAATGATAATAACTGCCGCTGTCAAACAGCAGGGTTTGCTGGCTGTCTTTACTGCTTGCGCCGGCGGCGCCTTGAAGATCATAAATCTCGACATCAAGGTCTTCGAGAATCTTCGGGCCGAATATGCCGTGCAGCATTTCATCGATACGCACGCCGATAAACGTCACGCCCATGAATTCGGCGCGCCGCTGTTCCAGCGTGGGCGGTGTCGTGCCGCCGCGGTAGAGCGGCATAAAAAAGACCACGCCATCGAAGACATTGGGCTGGGTGATCAGGCGCACGCGCCCGCTGGCTGCCATTTCTCCGGAGTCGCGCGCACGCTCGATGGCGGCACGGCGAGACGGTTCCGCGCCCTGGTCTTTACCTACGATGAAATGATTGTTTGTAATGGGCTCAAGGTAATCAATGATGTAGGAATCCGGCTCCGCCATTTCGGCAAGCCCGGGTTCCGTGGGATAACCCAAATCGTTTCCCACCAGTTCACGTCGCAGGCTGGCGTCAAAAGCCGGGCGTGATGCGGGGGGAATGCGCCGGGAAAACCCCACGGCGTGAATTCCGGGCAAACGGGTATTCAGCGATAAAGCCCTGTACATTTGCTGGAAATCACGGCGCAACAAAAGCGGTTGAAGATTGAATTGTGCCCGGATGCTGTGCAGCACTTCCGTATAAGTACGAATCTGCGGTTCCAGATTGCTTCGCACCTCCTTGGCGCGAACGTCCATGAGCGCGCCAAGCTCGCGTTCGACCATCACCTCACCTTGCCAGTAAGCGATGCCCGCTGCGACAAGCCCAAGCATCAGAAACAGCCAGGTTAAACCTCGATAGTTGTTTTTTAATATGGCTGTCATAAAAATCGGTATCTGTTCTGTCTATACTGGCCGTGCCTGTCATTATCGAGAAACGAGATGGAGTCGGGGCATGGCAATAAATCAACTACATGAGGAATGGGTAAGGGAAAGTGAGGGCGCCAAGTGTCGACACCATTACCACGCGCCTTAAAAATTTGTCTGGATGCGAGACGGGAGATTTATACGTGTCGATTGATACGACGCTTATTATGGCAATAATATAATATTTGAATGGCAAATGTATGGGATGACAATTGAAAAAAACTCATCTTTTCAGCATCCACTCTCATTGGTGATACTGATGCGTCCTGCAATGGCCGGGCGAATCAATTGCATCTGTTACGATGACTTGAAGTAACATTTGCTTCTCCCGCTTCTTGGCAAGAGATGATTGATGAATAATCGAATGAGCTTGGTAGAGTTTGAATGTGAGGGACACCGGTTCGCGCTGCCCCTTGCTTCAGTTCGCCGTGCCATACCAAGCGCGCAACCTGCGCCCTTGCCGGGAGCGACAGAAAACGTTCTGGGCGTACTCAATCTCGGCGCGGAAATCGCCATCGTTATTAATTTTCATCGGCGAGTCGGATTGCCTTTTTCCGAAATGGGAGTGTCACAGCAATTACTATTGATTGATATTCCTGGGGCTTGCCTTGGGCTTGTCGTTGACCGCGTCACTGGCGTCAAAGTGTGCGAAGTTGACGATGGCCCGGGCATTCCCGGCCAGTTTGCCGCGGATGTCTGCGTTTCGACTATTGTCCGTGTCAAGGATGGCTTGTGCATCATTTGTGATCCTGAAAAATTTTTGCGCGATGACGAGAAACTCTTAATTAACGAAGCGATAGCGCAGCACATCCATGCCGCCCACTGATTACGTCCTGTCGGCCGGCTTGATCGAGCGGCTGGCGAATAAAATTGAAGCCGAGACGGGATGGTCCTTTGCCGGCTCCAAAAGGCGCGATCTGTGCCTGGCCATCCGCAGGATGGCCGAATCGGTCGGCATGGAAAATGGTGAAGAATTTGTCGACTGGCTGCTTGCCGGCGCATGGGATAAGTCGAAAGCGGATTTGTGCACGCACTATCTCACCATCGGCGAGACCTACTTTTTTCGGGAGCCGCGGGCATTCGAGCTGGTGAGCAACTATGCCAGAGAAAAAATCGCGGCTTTCGGTGCACAGAATACTCGCTTGCGCATCTGGAGCGCCGGATGCTGCACCGGCGAGGAAGCGTATTCGATTGCCATGGCGCTGCGGCAGTCTGTGCCGCAACTTCCCGCCCGCCAGATTTCCATCCTGGGGACGGATATCAATGGCCGTCATTTGCAATTTGCACAGGCCGGCATGTACCGACAATGGTCATTCCGGAACTTCGATCCGGCATTGCAAAAGCTTTATTTTTCGACGGCAGATGAAGGCCAGTACCAATTGAATAAAGAAATCAGGGAAATGGTGAAATTCTCTGAACTGAATCTGGCAAGCCGGGTTTATCCCTCCATTGCAACCAGCATGAATGCAATGGACATCATTTTTTGCCGCAATGTGCTGATGTACTTTTCCAGGGATCAGGCGAAGAATGTCATCCAGCGTTTCCATTTATGTCTGGCGGATGGCGGATGGTTAATTGTCAGCCCGAGTGAGGCGTCAGCCGAGCTGTTTTCGGGATTGGCCGGCGTGTATCATCCGGATGCCATCTTCTTTAAAAAAACCGGCCCGCGCAATGCATCCGCGGCTGCAGGGCAAGGTTTGCCGGGTATTGGAAAAGCATCCGGTGGCAACGCCGGAGACAGGGTGCCGAAACAAGCGGTCAGCGCGGATACAGCAGTCCTGCCATCCGCTACCGTCGTCAGGCCAGCGCAGCCAGCGCGGAGCAAGGCTGAAAAACCACAGACGGATGGACATACCGCAGGCAGCCTCAGCGCGGCGACGAACGACGCTTCTTTAACGCCCATGGCCGAGCATTACCATGCAAAGGCGCTGACGGCGATGGAAGCGGGCGATCATGGCGACGCCATGCAGAATCTGAAACGCGTGCTGTATCTGCAGCCCGACTCGATTATCGCGCATTACCTGATGGGCGTTGCGCTGTCTGGGCAGGGCAGGCACGACACCGCGGAAAAACAGTTCGACACGGTGCTCGGCCTGCTTGCCGCCATCGCGGACGAGGATGTCGTGCCGGCATCGGACGGGCTTTCCGCCGCCTATCTGCGCGCATCGGTGCAAGCCTTTCTGCAGAAAGGGAGTAAATGAAGGCGAGGGACATGCGGCGCAATCGCGCCGAAGAAATCGATTGGCCTGAAATCAATCGACGGCTCGAGCAATCCCGCGTCGCCATCGACGAGCTGGACGCACCCGCCCTGGAAAGGCAACGGCGGATACTTCGCGAACGGGCCGCCGCGCTGGCGAAAAGCCGGGCGCGTGCAGCTTCACCCGAAGCACTGGCGCACGGAATTGAAGTGCTCGGGTTCAGGGTGGCCGGCGAGCGTTATGCAATTGAAAGCGCCCATGTGGCCCAGGTTTATCCGATTTCTCCCATCACCTCTATTCCGGGCGTGCCGGATTTTGTGGTCGGGATTGTCGCAGCCCGGGGCGATGTGCTATCGGTGATCGATTTGCGCTCGCTGCTGGATTTGCCGATGTCCGGCTTGCTGGAACCGGCGGCAATCATCGCATTGCAGAGCGAGACAATGGAATTCGGCATTCTTGCGGAGGAAATTCTGGGGGTGGAGCGGATTTCGCTGGAATCCATCGAGCGCGAATTGCCGACGCTGACCGGCAATGCTGACAATTATTTACTGGGTGTGAGCGCGAATCGCACCGCGATCCTGGATGCGGCGCGATTATTGTCCGATCCGCGACTGGTGGTTGAGATCGGCTAACGACAAGATTTACAAGGGGGGTACATGAATTTTTTTTCCAATCTCAGCACACGCGCCAAGCTCTTGCTTGGATTCGGGCTGCTACTTGCATTACTAGTGACGGTAAGCGCAGTGGCATACCGCGATACCGAACAGTTGAAGGCATCGCAACAAGCGCTGTTTGAAGAAGATTTGTCCGTGGCATTTAACCTGATGGCACTGCGCAATAGCATGAATCGCTCGCGCGCCACGGTTTTTGCAATGGCGGAGGTTGACCCGGCAAGACAATCGGAAGTGCTACGAAGATATGAGCAGGATGTCGCAGAAACCGCAAGTTTCTTGGATAAGCTCCGTAAATACAAGCCAGAGGATGTCGCAGTTGCGCAACAACTGGAAAAGCTGTTTGAAGTGTCTCGGGAATATTACGCAATCCTCGACGGCGAGGTGCTACCTCTGCTGAAATCCGGAAAACGCAAGGAAGCCGTTGCCATTATTCTTGGCTCTTCGCGCGATAAATTCGAGATGCTCAGGACGCTTGCAGACGAGGCTAGCCAACAGGAGTTTGCCCATGCAAGGGAACGCATGCATGCAACCGAAGAACTCGTTCAGGATGCGCAGGCGACGTTGATTGCCATCAATCTGCTTGCCATCCCCCTTGGATTGCTGCTGGTTTTCTGGCTCAACCGTGTCATTGCCAAGCCGCTGCAACAGGCCACCGCGGTGGCACGGCAGATGGCAACCGGCAATCTGGCGGTAAGCGTCCCTCCCTCCTATGGCCATGACGAAGTCGGCCAGCTCATGCGTTCATTGGATGCCATGGTAGGGGCATGGAGACAATTGGTGAAGGAAACCAATGCCGGCATAGCCACGCTGAGCGCGGCGGCAAGCGAAATCCTTGCCGGCACCATGCAGGCCTCGGCCGGCGCCGCCGAGACCGCTGCTGCCGTCAGCGAAACTACGGCCACGGTCGAGGAAGTCAAGCAGACGGCGCTGCTGGCCAGCCAAAAGGCGCGCACGGTGGCGGATAGGGCGCAGCAGGCGGCGCAAACCGTCGAGGTCGGCCGCAAGGCGATTGACGGCGGCGTCGCGGGAATGGAGAGCGCCCAGGTGCAGATGGAATCGATCGCCGAGACCATCGTGAAACTCAGCGAACGCAGCCAGGCGATCGCGGAAATCATCGCGACGGTGAGCGGCCTGGCCGAACAATCCAATCTGCTGGCAGTTAATGCGGCGATCGAAGCCGCCAAGGCGGGCGAGCAGGGCAAGGGATTCGCGGTCGTTGCGCAAGAAGTCAAGGACTTGGCCGAGCAGTCCAGGCAGGCGACCAGGCAGGTACGGCAGATTCTCAGCGATATCCAGAAAGCCATCAGCGCCGCCGTCATGACCACCGAGCAGGGCGCGCGGACCGTCGCCAGCGGCGCCGCCCAAGCCGCAGAGGCGGGGAATGCGATCAAGAGTTTGTCGGAAGGGATTGCCGACGCAACGCAAGCGGCGGCGCAAATTGCCGCCACCAGCCAGCAGCAGCTGGCCGGCATGGACCAGGTGGCGATGGCGATGGAAAACATCAAGCAGGTCAGCGCGGAAAATGCCGCCGGTTCCAGGCAATCGGAAGCATCGGCGCAAAACCTGCATGAACTGGGACAGAAACTCAAGGAATTGAGCGAACGCTTCAAGCTCTAGGCGACCCCATGGCGGATCCACACAAGGAATTCCTGCAAAAGCTGCTTGCCACTTTCCGTATCGAGGCGCAAGAGCATTTGCAAGATATCGTCTCGACCCTGGTCTTGCTGGAACAGGCTGACGACAAGGCGCGGGAAGGGTTGGTCGAACGCATCCTGAAAAAGCTGCATACGCTCAAGGGCGCCGCGCGGGCAGTCAACCAGACCGACCTGGAAATGCTTTGCCATGCCATGGAGGGCGTGTTTTCGGCATTGCGCAAGTCGCTCAGGACGCTGCCGGCGGACCATTTCGACCTCCTGCATCAGGCGGGCAGCCTGATCCAGGCGCTCCTGAATGAGCCTTCCGGCAGAGTCCGCAATCAGGCTAGTGCCCTGGCCGCGCGGCTGGAGCGCATGAGCAGGGAACTGATGGATGCTGAAACGGCCATCGCCGATGCGGAATCCGCCGCGCAGGCTGAGCCATCGGCGCCGCAGCCGCCGCGCGACGGCGGCGTGGTTGCGGCGGAGCCCTCGGAATCGGCAGCGCCGGAAGTGATTCGCGTAGCAGGCAAAAGCCTCGATGCGATCCGTTACCAGGCCGAGGCGCTGCTGTCGGTCGAGCTCGGTTTGCAGAATCACATCAGCGAATTGCTGGCGCTTGCCGACGACATCGCCGAACACCAGGAACAGCAAAGCCGGCAAACAAAAGGCCGCAAGCCGGAAGCCGTGCAGTTGCATGGCCATCTCGAGCTGCGCTGCCGCCGTCTGGCAAGCTCCCTGAGCAGGACCAGGCGCAATTTTGTCGTGATGCGTTCCCAGTTGATGGACGCGACCCTGGAAGCGGCGCTGGTGCCGGTGTCATCGGCGCTGCAGCAGTTGCCCGGCCTGGTGAGGAATCTGGCGCGCAGCCAGGGCAAGGAAGCGATCCTCGGGATCGACGGCGATGCCGTCCAGATCGACCGGCGCATCGTGGACCTGGTGCGCGAGGCCTTGATCCATCTGGTGACCAACGCGGTCGACCATGGGATCGAAACGATCGAACGGCGGCTGGCGAATGGCAAATCGTCTGCCGGAGCGGTGCGCATCAGGGTCGCGCCGTGCGGCGGCAACCGGGTGGCGATTATCGTCGAAGACGATGGCGCCGGCTTCGATGTCGACGGCCTCGTATCCGCCGCCGCCAGGGTGCGCCGGCTGGATGCCGGCCAGATCGCCGCGTTCGGTGACAGGCAAAAGCTGCATCTTGCGCTACATGCGGGCGTGTCGACCAGCGCCGAAGTAACCCGGGTATCCGGGCGCGGGGTGGGGCTGGCGATTGTCGCCGAAAAAGTCGCCGCGATCGGCGGCGAGCTTTCAATTGAAAATTCTCCCGGCAAGGGATGTTCGTTCAGCCTGGTCCTGCCGATGCGGCTGGCCACCATCAGGGGGCTGGTGCTGAGGATCCGCGGCGCGCCATACGTGCTCCCCTTGTCGGGGCTGGAAAGCGTGCGCGCGCTGAAAAGCGGCGATATCCAGACAGTCGAAGGCCGCGAAACCTTGCTGGCTGGCGGGCGGGTGGTGCCGGCGCTGCGGCCAGGGGAAATGCTGGGGCTGGACCGTGCCGGGAAAAACGCCGCCGATGAACAGGTCGCGGTCATCGCGCACGCTGCCGGCATTGTCCTGGCGCTGCTTGTGGATGAAGTCCTGGCCGAACAGGAGGTCCTTCCCAAAACTTTGGGCAAGCAGCTTCGGCGCATTCCTTGCATTGCGGGCGCGACCCAACTCGGCGATGGCAGCCTGGTGCCGATACTCGGGCTGGACGATATTGCCCGGCTCGCGCTGGATGGCGGCGGCGCCGCGATGTCGCCCGGCCGCAGGCAGGATGGCCCTGTGGAAGCGAAATCCATCCTGGTGGCGGAGGATTCGATCACGTCGCGCCTGCTGCTGAAGCATATCCTGGAAAGCGCCGGCTACCGGGTCGAAACCGCGGTCGACGGGCTGGATGCCTTGTCCAGGCTGCGGCATGGCGAATTCGCCGCGCTCGTCAGCGATATCGAAATGCCGCACATGGATGGCCTTGCGCTGACCGAGCATGTGCGCGCTGATCCGAAAACGGCTGAGATGCCGGTGGTGCTGGTGACCTCGCTCCAGTCGCCAGCGGAAAAGGAAAAAGGCTTGCATGCCGGGGCCGATGCTTACGTGGTCAAGGGAGCGTTCGACCAGGATAACCTGTTGGCAACGATCAGGCGCCTGATTTGAGAGAAAGGCTTGTCATGACGCGAGTTCTGGTGGTGGATGATTCTCCTTCGGTGCGCGAGCTCCTCGTTTATATCCTGGGATCGGATGCGGAAATGGAAATCGTCGGCTGCGCAGCGGATGGAAACGAGGCGGTCCGGATGGCCCAGCAACGCCGCCCCGATGTGATCACCATGGACCTGCATATGCCGAACATGGATGGTTTTGAGGCGACTCGTAGGATTATGCAAACCTGTCCAACGCCGATCGTGATTGTCAGCGGCTGCGATGATCGCAGTGAACTGGGGGCAGGATTTCGCGCCATCGAGGCGGGCGCCCTGGCCGTGGTGCAGCGTCCGGCCGGACCGGGGAATCCGACCCATCAGGAGTCGTCGGCTGCGCTGATCCGTGCCGTGAAATCAATGGCGGAAGTGAAGGTGGTGCGGCGCTGGCCCAGGGACGGGGCGAGGGCCAGGGCCATGCCGGCCGAGACGGCAGGCGCCACGTTGGGTTTGTCGCGCAAGCTGGCCGTGATCGGCGCCTCGACCGGCGGCCCGGCCGTCCTGCGGGAAATCCTGGCCGAACTTTCTGACGGATGCCGGCTGCCCATCGCGATTGTGCAGCACATGTCGTCCGGCTTTGTCGCCGGCTTTGCCGAATGGCTTTCGGCCGCGGCGAAATTTCCGGTGGCGGTTGCGCAGCAGGGCGAGTTCCTGGCCGATGGCCGCGCCTATCTTGCGCCGGACGGTTTTCAAATGGGCGTCAGCAGGGATTTGTGCATCGTGCTGGAGCGCGCTGAACCGGAGCACGGTATGTGTCCATCGGTTTCCTATCTGTTCCGCTCGATTCACCGCGATTTGAGCCGCGGCACGGCCGCTGTCTTGCTGACCGGGATGGGCAAGGATGGCGCGCTGGAGTTGCGACACCTGAAAGAACAGGGGGCGATCACGATCGTGCAGGACCGTGCTTCTGCAGCGGTCTACGGCATGCCGGGCGAAGCAATCCGGCAGGATGCGGCGCAAATGATTCTTGCGCCTGCAGAAATAGGACAGGCATTACGCACTTTCGGTCAAAATCCGGCCGCGCGTTTGCCGCTGGCTAGTCTGGAGGGAAAATAAATGGACAATAAAAACGATCATATGGATCTTGCTCCTGAAATCCTGATTATCGAGGATAGCGAAACGCAGGCGGATCAGCTTGCGCATCTGCTGTCGCGCAACGGCTTTCGCGTCCGCGTGGCGAAAGACGGCTTGTCCGGACTGGACATGGCGCGGGCGGTCAAGCCGACCTTGATCGTCAGCGATATCGCCATGCCCAGAATGGACGGCTTTGAAATGTGCCGCCAGCTGAAAAAGGATAGTTTCCTGCAGGATGTGCCGGTGATCCTGCTGACGGCCTTGAGCAGCCTGTACGACGTCATCAAAGGACTCGACTGCGGCGCCGACAATTTCATCCGCAAACCATTCGAGGAAAAATATCTTCTTGGGCGGATCCGTTACATCCTCGCCAATCGGGAATTGCGGAGCAATGAACGCGTCCAGCTCGGGATGCAGATCAACCTGGGCGGGCAAACCCATTTCGTGACGGCGGAGCGGCAGCAGATTTTCGACCTGCTCATCTCGACTTACGAAGAAGCGATCCAGATGACCGAGGAGTTGCGCACGCAGCAGCGACAGATTGCGCGTTCTTACCAGGCGATCGAGGGCATGTACCAGATCGCCGCCGCACTCAATCCGGCCATTACCGAGAGCGAAGTCAGCGAAAAGGCGCTGGAGCGTGCGCTGGAGTTGCCTGGCGTCACCGGCGGCTGCATCAAGCTGCTCGATGACGACAATAATTTTCGCACGGTGGCTGTGCAGGGCTTCGAGGCGCCGGATGCCTTGCCAGACGCTTGCACGAACTGCAATAGCCATAAAAAAATCCAGGGCGGTTCGCTGCGCACGCCGGTAGTCATCGATAACTGCGCAACGCACGGCCAGGGGGGATTTGCTGGATCCACTGCCGGCAATCATGTCAGCGTGCCGCTGACCGCCGGGCAGCGCACCATCGGGGTGTTGAACCTGTCCGGCGATGCCGAAACGATGTCCCGGGATGAAGATTTCCATGTGCTGGAAACGGTCGGGAACCAGATCGCGGTTGCACTGGAACGCGCGCATCTCTATGCCAACATGGAAAGACTGGTCAACGAACGTACTGCGGCGCTGCAGTCCGAGCGCAACCGGTCCTCGGCTATCGTCAATACAACGGGAGCGCTGGTCCTCCTGTTTGACCTCGAGGGGCGCATTGCTGCATTCAACCCGGCATGCGAAAAGACTTCGGGATGGAAATTCGAGGAAGTGCGGGGGCGTTATTGCTGGGATGTGTTGCTGTCTCTGCAGCACGTGGATGCTGCCAAGGCCGCCCTTGAGGAAATGCTGGCCGGGAGATTGCCGGAGTTATTCCAGCGTGAATGGGAATGGGTGGCCCGCGACGGCAGCTTGCGGAAAATTATCTGGTCGCCGACATTTCTGCGCAAGCCTGACCAATCCATCGAGTATCTCGTGGCGACCGGCATCGATGTCACCGAACTCCGGCTGGCGGAAGAAAAAGTGCAATATCTGAGCAATTTCGACACGCTTACCGGTTTGCCCAACCGGATATTGTTAAAGGATGGATTGACGCTGCTGCAGGAAAAAGCCGCTGCCGGCAAGGAAATCATCGGCTTCCTGATGGTCGAGTTTGCCCGCCTTCCCCGGATCAGGGAAAGCCTGGGGCCCCAGGCCGGACAGGAATTGCTGCTGCAGGTGGCGAACCGGTTGCGCAAGTGGGACAAGGAAGCGGGCAGCGGCATCGGGCGCCTGGGCGACAGCAGCTTTGCCGTGGTCGTGCTCGCCGAGCATTCCACAGAACTGGTCACGGTGACACGGCAACTCCTGGCGCTGCTGGATCAGCCGTTTACTTGCGAACAGCAGGACTTGCATCTGGAGGCATGTATCGGGATCGCGGTTTCCCCGGATGACGGGCGAGATTTTGACACGCTCTCCCAATGCGCCGAAGTCGCCCTGCGCGGCGCGCTTGCCGATAAAACGGCGCGATATGAATTTTATACGCCGGAGCTGAATCACGGCGCGCATGAAAGGTTCAGGCTGGAAAGCGCGCTGCGCCGCGCATTGGACCAGAATCAACTGGTACTTCACTATCAGCCGCAGGTAGATTTGCGTAGCGGCAGAATAGTGGGCGTGGAAGCGCTGATCCGCTGGCAGCATCCTGAACTGGGCATGATTCCACCGGGAAGTTTCATTGGCCTTGCCGAAGAAACCGGAATGATCGTGCCGATTGGCGCCTGGGTGCTGCGCACCGCGTGTTCCCAAGCGAAGGAATGGCAGCGCGCGGGGTTGAGAGAATTGCGGGTCGGCGTCAATCTGTCGGCGCGTCAATTTGGCCAGCAAGAGATGGTCAGCCTGATTTCCCGGACTCTGGATGAAACCGGCCTTGCCGCCGAATTCCTCGATATCGAACTGACCGAAAGCCTCGTGATGGCCGACGTCGAACAGGCCATCGGCATTTTGAACGACCTCAGAGCACTGGGCGTGCAACTGTCGATCGATGATTTCGGCACAGGCTATTCCAGCCTGTCCTATCTCAAGCGTTTTCCGATCGATGTGCTGAAAATCGACCAGTCGTTCGTACGCGAAATCACCCAGCACGCGAACGACGCGGCGATTTCGGATGCCATCATCTCGATGGCCCACAGCCTGGGCATCAAAGTCATTGCCGAAGGTGTGGAAACGGAAGAGCAATGCGCGTATCTTTCAAGGAATATGTGCGATGAAGTGCAGGGCTACCTGTTCTCCAAGCCGCTGCCGGCGATGGAAATCGAGGCCATGCTGCGTGAAGAGCGCTGCCTGCCGGAACACTTGCTGCGGCTGCATAAGCCCCAGCGTTCGCTGCTGCTGGTGGATGACGAGCCGAATATTCTCAGTGCGCTCAAGCGCCTGGTGCGACGCGACGACTATCGGATATTCACTGCAGACAGCGGGGCGGAAGGGCTTGCCTTGCTGGCGCAGCATGAGATCGATGTCATCGTTTCCGATCAGCGCATGCCGGGCATGACAGGGGTGGACTTCCTGCGCACCGTGAAAGACCTGTATCCGCAGACAGTGCGCATCGTCCTGTCCGGTTTTACGGAATTGCAATCGGTGACCGATGCCGTCAACGAAGGAGCGATTTACAAATTCCTCACCAAGCCATGGGATGACGAGCAATTGCGCAAGCATATCGCGCAAGCGTTCGAGCACAAGGAAATGGCCGATGAAAACCGGCGGCTCGGCCTGGAAGTTCGGGCGGCGAATCACGAGTTGGCGAAGGCGAATCGCCAGCTGGAAGAGCTGCTGCAGCAAAAGCAGCAGCAGATCCAGAACCGGGAAGTCAGCCTGGATATCGTGCACGAAGCCCTGCAGCATGTGCCGCAACCGGTAATCGGACTGGACGACGACGATCTGGTGGTTTTTGTGAATCTGTCTGCGCAAGCGCTGTTCAAGGATGCCGGCCCGATATTGGGCATCGAGGCGGACCAGGTCATGCCCGAACTGTGGGGGGCGATACAAGGGGCTGTCACCGGAAAAGAGTGCGTAGTGCAATTGGGAAGCAGCCGCTTTGATGTCGTGGCGCGCCGCATGGGCCATGGCACAAAGTCGCGCGGCAAGCTGATTACACTGACCCGGCATGAGGAAGCGATTCATGACAGAAGTGAATGAACTGTGTGCCCGATGCCGGCAATGCCGGCGAATTTGAGGTTTTGGCAAGTGCTGCTTTTCCTGGGAAAGAGGGCAATGCATCAGGCTTGAATGGAACCGATGATGCTATTATTCTGCCTTTTCTGATAAAGGCAAACCCGTTTGAAAAGCGGGGACGCAAAGCTACCGGGCTAAGGAGCCAGTTTCTATGCCAGCGGGGTTGCCAAGAATATTCTCTCGCCAGAATCCGCGCGGTTCTGCGCCATCGGTAACCCGCAGCTTTCTCTCCCCTCTGTCGGCACTTGCAGCACAATATCGCCAGAATATTGATGTAATAATATTGTCTGGCGCCATTGCGCTACCGTGCCGGCGGCGATGCCAGATGAGCGAAGACAATCGATGATGAATGCATGTAAGGCGCTGATCTTGCTCGATCATGAACGCAATCGCAAGCTGCTAGGCGAGCGCTTGCGGCAGTACGGGGTGGAGTTTGGCGATGAGATCGGTGGGAAGGATGCGTCGTGCAATCTTTGCTTTGTCGATGCACCGGCGCTGGTTCGTTGGCACTTGCAAATCCTGGAGATGAAACAGTCGGCGGCGCCGGCGCCGTTTTTCTGTTTTCTGGTGGAGCACGAGGAATGCGATGCGACGCTTTCTCCTTCGTATTTCTCCTGCATCGACGGAATTCTCGCTGCGCCATTTTCGGGCATAGCTCTGCAATTTTACATCGATGCCGCCCAGCGGAGCCGCCAGTGCCCGGTTCTTCGGGAACGACTGGAACACAATCCGACAATAGCAAGCGATGGCTTGGCCGTCACAGGCATGGTCGCCATGACGGACATTGCCCGGCATAAGAAAGCGGAAAACATCGTATGCCCTAATGAATATCGCTTGTATCGGGTTCTCGAAGCCTTGCCGGTCGGCGTCTTTATCATTGATGCAGACGGAAAGATTATCCACGGAAACCATGCCGGAGAAAAAATATGGGGCGGCGCGCGTTACGTCGGAGTTGAAAATTTTGCGGAATACAAAGGACGATGGCTAAACAATGGCAAGCTGATCGAGCCGGCAGAATGGGCTGCGGCTCGTGCATTGCAAAACGGTGAAGCGTCGATTGACGAGGAAATCGAAATCGAATGCTTCGACGGTTCGCGTAAAATCGTCCTGCATTCTGCCTTGCCCTTGCATGACCATCTGCAGCACATCATCGGCGCGGTCGTCGTCATTCAAGACATCACAAAGCGAAAAAACACTGAAAACCGGTTGCGCGCGCAAACCGAAGTCTTGAATAACATGGCGGAAGCGGTGATTGTCACCGATGAACATGGGGTGATTTTTTACGTCAACACCGCAGTGGAGCACATTTACGGCTATGCGCCCGAAGAATTACTCGGAAAGCCTGCCACGATGCTAAGGGCAGCGCCTGCCGGCGAAGCGCAGCAGATAATGGCAAACAATATTGCCATCCTCAAGCAACATGGACAACTGCACAGTGAATTCCAGTCGCGTCGAAAAAATGGCGATGTGTTCATCGCGGCATCGCGATTAAGCCATATAAGGATCGCGGACAAGACGTACATAATCAATGTGCAGCAAGACGTCACGGATCTGAAGAAATCCGAGGAAACACGCCAGTTCCTTGCCGCAATCGTGCAGTCGACGGATGACGCGATCATCGGCTGTTCTCTCGACGGCACGGTCTTGAGCTGGAATCCGGCTGCCGAAGCGATATACGGCTATACGAGCGATGAAATGTGCGGGAAGCCGGTTTCGCTCCTGATCCCGGACCAGGGAAAAAATGAATTTGCCGAAATCATGGCGCAAGCGATGCGCGGCCATGGGGTGAAAAATTTCGAGACTAAGCGCGTTCACAAAAACGGCGTCGCGATCGATATCAGCCTGACGCTTTCACCAATCCGGGATTCGACGAACAACATTATCGGCGTGGCCATGATCGCGCGCGACATCACTGAAAAGAAGAAGGCGGAAGAAAATTTGCGCTTATGGGGTCGAGCGATCGAGGCAAGCAGCAATGGCATCATGATCGTCGATGTTGCCGCACCCGGCCAGCCGATTGTGTATGCCAATCCCGCCGTTCAGAAAATTACTGAATATACGGCGAATGAAATCCGAGGACGCAATGCACGCATCCTGCTGGGGGGCGACCTGGACCAACCGGGATTGGATGAAATTCATGCCATATTGCGGGAGCAGCGCGACGGCCGGGCGACGCTGCGCAATTACCGCAAGAATGGCGAGCTGTTCTGGAACGAGCTATCCATCGCGCCGGTGCGCGAAGAAGACGGGCGGATCATTTATTACATCGGTATCTTGAACGATATTACCGAAAACAAGCGGAATGAAGCCGAGCTCGAGCGCCGGGCGACGCATGATGCCCTTACCTGCCTGCCGAACCGGCTTCTTCTCGAGGATCGGCTGCAGCAAGCGATTGCACGGGCACGCCGCGACAAGAAAATGGCGGCAGTGCTGTACATCGACCTTGACCGATTTAAAATCATCAATGACAGTGCGGGCCATGAAGGTGGCGATAAGTTGCTGCGTCAAATAGCTGCAAGGATGGCAGATGCATTCCGCGCAAGTGACACGGTGGCACGCCAAGGTGGCGACGAATTCGTGGTGGTGCTCGAGCGAATCGGAAGTGAGCAGGATGCGGCAGACTTGGCGCAACGCTTGTTGCAATTGATGGCTTCGCCGTTCATGGTCGACGAAACACAATTTTATGCAAGTTGCAGTATTGGGATTGGACTTTATCCAAAGGATGGCTTGGCGTCGTCCGAACTGCTTAATAATGCCGACGCAGCCATGTATCGTGCCAAAGATCTGGGCGGAAACAATTTTCAGTTTTATACGCCCGCAATGAATGAACGCGCGCATGAGCGATTGGATATTGAAAATGCTTTGCGTATTGGGCTGGATCGTCAGCAATTTATCCTGCACTACCAGCCCCAAGTCGATTTGATTGATGGCAAAGTGGTTGGCGTTGAAGCATTGATCCGATGGCAGCATCCTGAACAAGGCATTATCGCGCCGGGTGGGTTTATCGGCATTGCGGAGGAAATGGGCCTCATCGTGCCAATTGGCGCGTGGGTCTTGCGTACCGCGTGTGCGCAGGCCAAGGCTTGGCAACAAGCCGGTTTCCAGAGTTTGCGCGTCGCTGTCAATTTATCGGCGCGGCAGTTTGCGCATGAAGGTCTGGTTGATTTAATTGCCAACACGCTCGAAGAAACCGGGCTTGCGGCAGAATTCCTCGATATCGAACTCACCGAAAGCCTGGTCATGTCCGATGTGGAAAGGGCGATTTCCATTTTGACGGAACTTCGCTCTCTCGGCGTGCAAATTTCCATCGACGACTTTGGCACCGGTTACTCAAGCCTGTCTTATCTGAAGAAATTTCCCATCGATGTGCTGAAGATCGACCGTTCGTTTGTGCGGGAAATAGCGCTGCAATCCAAGGATGCCGCGATTACCGACGCGATTATTTCAATGGCGCATGGATTAGGGATTCGGGTGGTCGCAGAAGGGGTTGAAACCGACGCGCAGTGTGAATTTCTTTCCCGTAGCATGTGCGACGAGATACAGGGATTTCTTTTTTCCCAGGCGCTCTCGGCAGCCGATATGATCGTCTTGCTGCAGGACGGACGTTGCATGCCGGATCACTTGCTGCGGCTGTATAAACCGTTGCGCAGGCTGCTGCTGGTGGATGACGAGCCGAATATTCTCAGTGCGCTCAAGCGCCTGGTGCGCCGCGACGGCTACCAGATTCTCACTGCCTCTAGCGGCAAAGAAGGCCTGGAACTGCTGACGCAGCATGAGATCGATGTCATCGTTTCCGACCAGCGCATGCCGGGCATGACAGGGGTGGACTTCCTGCGCACCGTGAAAGACCTGTATCCGCAGACAGTGCGCATCGTTCTATCCGGTTTTACGGAATTACAATCGGTGACCGATGCCGTCAACGAAGGAGCGATTTATAAATTTCTGACCAAGCCATGGGATGATGAGCAATTGCGCAAGCATATCGCGCAAGCGTTCGAGCACAAGGAAATGGCCGATGAAAACCGGCGGCTCAGCCTGGAAGTCAGAGCTGCCAATCACGAGTTGGCGAAGGCCAATCGCCAGCTGGAAGAGCTGCTGCAGCAAAAGCAGCAGCAGATCCAGAGCCGGGAAGTCAGCCTGGATATCGTGCGTGAAGCCCTGCAGCATGTGCCGCAACCAGTGATCGGCCTGGATGAAGACGAGATCGTCGCCTTCGTCAACATCGCAGCCCAGGCTCTTTTTGGCGATGCGGGACCGCTGCTGGGTAGCGAAGCCATCCAGGTCATGCCCGAGCTGGTGTCTATGATCAGATCGACCGGCGAAGGCGAGAAGTGCCGGATTGAATGGAAGGGGCGCTGGTTTGATCTCAGCTTCCGCAGCATGGGTAACGACAGCCAGTCACGCGGCAAACTGGTCATGTTGACGGATGCGGAATAGACCGTTGGCATCATCGATGAAATTGAAGTATAAATGAATCAGGACATGGCTTGGCCGACGGCTGGCTGGCATATTGAATCCTGCATGGTCAAGCGATGCAGGTAGTGGACATTGGACTTGATTTTTCCTGCCCATAGCAATGGAGCGAGACAATGAATAAATGCATGCAAGTAGATCTGGACGATGTCGTTGCCGGAATGACCTTGTGGGAAGCCGTGCTCGACGGACGCGGCGACGTTCTTTTGCCTGAAGCCGCAGTCTTGACCGACGCCATGATCACTTCCCTGCGACGGCGCGGCATTGACAGCATATATGTCGTTAACGATGACATTTCCGATGCCGATCTGCAAGCGGAAAGAGAGCGGGGCCGGCAGCGTCTTGGCGTCCTCTTCAGAAAGTGCGGCAACAGCCCTGCGTCCACGATTTTATTGCAGCAAATAAGCGACTACAGATGGGGTGATGCAAAATGAGCAACCTTGCACTTGCCGATGTCATCAAGGGCATACGCGATCTCCCCTCGTTGCCGATCATTGTCGTCGAGTTGCTCAACAGTTTCGAGCAAAGCGATATCAGCATGGGCGCCATGGCGAACAAAGTCTCGCAGGACCAGGCGCTGTCAGCCAAGACGCTGCGGCTTGCGAATTCGTCCTTTTACGGTTTGCAGCGCAAGGTGACCACCATCCAGCAAGCGATCACCGTGCTGGGGTTCGACAGCGTAAGGACGCTGATTACGGCGGCGGGCGTGATAGGAAATTTTTCCGAGCAAAAGCACGCGAACTTCGATTTGACCAATTTCTGGCGCCATGCCATCGGTACGGCATTGTGCGCCAAGGAGCTTGCTCGCGCACTGAACCTCAACCAGGACTACGCCTTTATCTCCGGCTTGCTGCATGATATCGGCGTGCTGGTACTGGTAAGCCGCTTCCCCGAGCAATATTCGGGCGTGATATCGTACCGCGACATGCATGACTGCTATCGAATCAAGGCGGAGCACGCAGTGTTGGGCCTGGATCATGCCATCGTCGGCCGCGCGCTTGCGGAGCACTGGAAATTTCCGCTATTGATCCAGAAATCCATCGGCAATCACCATGCTCTGGAAAACCAGGACTTGGGCGATATTCCCAGCATAATCCATGTCGCCGATGCGATCTTCTACGCATTGGACCTCGATGGGGCGAATAATGCGCTCGTTCCCGTCATTGACGAACGCGCATGGAAGAGCCTCAATATCGGGAGTGCGGCGATGCGGTCCGTGTTCCGCGAAACCGAGTCGAAATTCGAGGATGCCTGCCAGATTTTGGTCCAATAATACGGCCGAAGCTTGCCCATTCGATTAATGCGAAAATAAATGAATACACATCCACCCGCCCCGGCACAGCATGACGTGCATGACGAAAACCGCCTCGACCGGCTGGAAGAATTGGTCGCGAAACGCACTTCCCAGTTGGCGCAGGCAAATGGCCGGCTCGAAGAAGACATTCGCAAACGTGAATCCACGGAGGCCGAGCTTATGCGGCGTAATGCCGAACTCACCGAGCTCAATGCCAAGCTGTCTCTCGCAAAGGAACAACTGCTCCAATCGGAAAAGCTGGCATCGATCGGGCAGTTGGCGGCAGGGGTGGCGCATGAAATCAACAATCCGATCGGCTATATTTTCTCCAACTTCGGCACCCTGGAAGGCTATATCGCCAATATCCTTGACATGCTCAAGGCATATGAGGATGCCGAAACCAGCATCGGCTCACCTGATCTGCTGAAAAAAGTAAGGGCCATGCGTGAGCGCATAGAGCTCGACTTTTTAAAGGAAGACATCCCCGTCTTGATGAAAGAGTCCAAAGAAGGCATTGTGCGCGTGCGCAAGATCGTCCAGGACCTGAAGGATTTTTCCCGTGTGGATGCGAATCAGGAATGGCAGTGGGCGGACCTGCATCGGGGCATCGACTCGACTTTGAACATCGTGAATAACGAAGTGAAATACAAGGCCGATGTCGTTAAAAATTATGGCGACCTCCCGGAAATCGAATGCCTGCCGTCGCAAATCAACCAGGTCATCATGAATATCGTGGTTAATGCCGCGCATGCGATCGGCCCCGAACGGGGAACCATCGCCATCAGCACCGGCAGCAGCGGCCAGCATGTATGGATTGAAATAAAAGACAATGGCGCCGGAATCCCGAAAGATATCCAGTCGCGCATCTTTGATCCGTTTTTCACAACCAAGCCGATCGGTGCCGGCACTGGGCTGGGATTGTCGCTTTCCTATGGCATCGTGCAGAAGCATCACGGGAATATCGAGATTGACAGCGAGCCTGGGGTTGGCAGCATTTTTCGCATCATCTTGCCGATCCGGCATGCCGGCAGCCCGGAACAGGATGCGAAGGCATGATGATGCTTCATGCCAGGCGGGATCGGGGGAAACTTATCAAAAGCTTGCACAGCTAATCTGAAATGACAAACGAAGCTGATACATTGGATGATGACGATTTTTCGCAGGAGGCCTCACAGGATGAGGGGCTTTCCGGTACGCTGCTGTTCGTCGACGATGAGCCGAATATCCTTTCTTCCTTGCGCCGGCTGTTTCGTACGTCCGGGTACCGGATATGGACTGCGGAAAGCGGCGAGGAAGGATTGGCCATCCTGGCAAGGGAGCAGGTTGACCTAGTCATTTCCGACATGCGCATGCCGAACATGAACGGCGCCCAGTTTCTGGAAAGGGTAGTTGAAACCTCACCGGAGACGATACGGATTCTTTTGACTGGACATGCCGATCTGGGCGCGGTGGTCGAGGCGATCAACAAGGGCAGAATTTACCGTTACGTTGCCAAGCCGTGGGAAGAAAACGATATCCAGCTTTGCGTCCGCCATGCGCTGGAGCGGCAGAAGCTTGAACGCGAAACCCGGCGCCTGCAAGCCCTGACGCGGCGGCAAAATGACAGACTGCGGGAGCTTAACGCCAGCCTGGAAGAAAAAGTCCGTGTCCGGACCGAACAGCTGCGACAAGTGGTGGCTTCCCTGGAAAGTGCGCTTGGCAAGCTGAAGAAGAATTTCCTGACGTCGATCCGGGTATTTTCGAACCTGATTGAAATGCGCGAACCCAGCCTAGCAGGGCATTCCAAACGGGTGGCCGATCTGGCCCGCTCGATTGCGCAAAAAATGAGCCTGAGCGATGCGGAAGTGCAGGATATCTTCCTGGCCGGGCTGCTGCACGATATTGGAAAGATCGGCCTCAGCGACAAGCTGCTGGCGCGCCCCTGGTCGAAGCTGTCAGCCGACGAGCGGGTCGAGCATGGCAAGCATGCCGTCAAGGGCGAGGCGAGCCTGATGGCGCTGGAGCAGTTGCATGATGCGGCAAAGCTGATCAGGAGCCACCATGAACGTTTCGATGGATTGGGTTATCCCGATGGCTTGGCCGGCGAGCAGATTCCTGTCGGCGCGCGCATCCTGGCGGTTGCCAATGACTTCGATGCGGCGCAGATCGGCACGCTCGCCGACAAGCAGCTGAGCCCCAATGAGGCGCTGGAAATGATCGTGGAAGGCAAGGGGAAGCGCTATGACCATGCCGTGGTCGACCTGTTGATCCAGATTGCGGGTGCGCCACCCAGGCCGGCGGTAAAAGCCGAAATCCAGGTGAGGGCAAGCCAGCTGATGGAAGGGATGGTGCTGTCGCGCGACTTGTTTACACGGGAAGGCATTCTTCTTCTGTCGAAGGATTATGTTCTGGACCAGCGCTTCATCGAGAAAATCCAATCCTTCGAACACGCTGACGGGCAGCCGCTCGGCATTTACATCTATGCAAAAAGGGGGGCGACAAGAAATGCAATACCGCATCATGCTAGTCGATGACGAAGTCAATATCCTCCATGCGCTTCGCCGCGCGCTGAACGGCATGCCTGAAAGCGAGCTGGAAGGCCATTCGCTGGATATCCAGCTGTTTACTTCTCCTGCGGAGGCGCTGCAGCGGGCGGATTACACACCCTATGACCTGGTCATGACCGATTATCGGATGCCGGAGATGAACGGCGTCGAATTCCTGGTCAGGCTAAAGCAGGTCCAGCCCACCGCCATGCGGCTTATTCTGAGCGGTTATGCAGATATGGAAGGCCTGATCGGCGCCATCAATGATGCGCAGATCTTTCGTTTCCTCGCCAAGCCATGGCATGACTACGAATTGCGCGCTGCCGTGGCGCAGGCGCTGTCGTACCGCCATCTCTTGATGGAAAACCTGCGGCTTGCTGATTTGGCCAGGGTTCAGCAAGGCAAACTGACCAGACAGGAAATGGAATTGCGACGGCTTGAGGAAAAGCATCCAGGCATCACCAAAGTTAATTGGGGTCCCGATGGTTCAGTACTGCTTGATCCGCTTTAGTCGAACGCAAAGTTATAGAACACGGAAAACGCGGTGCGCGTGCCCGTATCGATTTCCAGGCTGAGCTTGCGTGAAATCGTATAACGTAGCAACAGCACGCTGCTGGCGCTTTCCAGCCCTTGTTCGATGCCGATGTGCAAACGCGAGGAGACTTGCTTGCCGATCGTGATGATGCGCTGCTGCAGAGTGTCGCTGCTGGTGCCCAGGCTGAGCTGATCCAGGCCGAAGGCGCTGGCCAGGCCGGCTTGCACGCCGGCAGTGGCGCCCTGGCCCAGCAGCGAAGCGGCCGCGCCTTGCAGGGCGGCGAGGTCGCTGCCGCCGGTAGTCGCATCGAGCCCGCGCCCCAGCACCAGCCAGGACAGTTTTTCCGCATCCGCCACCGGTGGTTCCGACACTAGTACGATGCGCGGCGCCAGCGCAGTGCCGAGCACGGCGACGCCGGCTTCGACCTGCTGTCCGCGCCGCATCGCCAGGAGGTCGAGCCCCGGATTGCCCGGCGCGCCGTTAAAGTACAGCAAGCCTTTTTCGATCTCCAGCTCGCGGCCGTAGGCGGCAAAAGTGCCGCTCACGACGCGCATGGCGCCCTCCGCCTTCAGGGGTTCGCCGGCATCGTTTCTGAACTGGACTTGCCCGACCAGCACGGCGTCGAGGCCGTGGCCGCGCACGGTGATTCCCTCGCCCAGGCCGATCACCACATCCAGCGCCAGCGGCGTGACGGTTTTTTTCGAGGTTTGTCCGGCAATGACGACATCGTCGGACAGCTTGGGCTTGTCGGTGTGGCCAAGGTCGATCAAGCCGGAATCGGCGCTGAAGCCGCCGGTAACTTGCAGGCGCCCTTCGCGCAGGTTGACGGCGCCGTTGCCGCTGACCACCAGCTTGCGGTCGCTGCGCGTCAGCAGGGGATAGCGCTCGGCCTTGAGCTCCAGTTGCATGGCGGGCTGGGCGCCGGCCAGATCGATCGGGCCGCTGACCGTCAGCTGGCCGCCGTTCGCCGCAAAGTTCAGGTTCTTCACCAGCAGCCGGGTATCCTGGAAGCTGGCATCAAGGCTGCCGCCGCGCAAATCGATGCCGAGGTCAGGCAGGACCAGGCGCAAATGCCGGCCATCGAGCTGGCCTGCCAGACGCGGTGCGCCCAGCGTACCGGCCAGCTTCAGCTCCCCTTCGATGCTGCCTTCGGTGCTGGCGGTGGGGCCAATCATCGGCGCTAGCCAGCGCAGCGAAGGCACTGAAAGGCTGGCGCCGCCCGACAGGGCCGACTGCGGCGAGATACCCAGGCTGCCGGCGCCATTCATGGCCAGGCCGGCATCGACGTCGATGGTGCCCAGGTTGGAGCCATCGGCATGCAGTTCCAGCTGCAGCTTGCCGTTGCCGGCATTGGCGCGCGCTTCCAGGCGCTGCAAGCCGAGCTTCACCGGCGTGGCGCCTCCCGTAGCCAGGTCGCCGCGCTCGCGCTGCAGCGAGAACGTGCCGCGCGGCCGGCCGGCCAGCGTCAGGTCCCATTCCCCGCCGAGCTGCAGGTCGGTGCTGATGTCCGGCTGCGGATGCAGGTAGGGCAGCAGCGTCGCCAGCGGCAGGTGTTCAAAGCGCCCGCGCGTCTGCATGCCGGCGGCGTCGCGCCTGAACTGCTCGATGGCCAACAGGGCGCCCTCCGAGGTCAGCCGGAATTGCCGCAGCTCGATCTGTTGCGGCGAGATTTCCAGCGGCGCGGGCGCGGCCAGGCTTGCCTGCAGGCGGCCGCTGCCGTTCAGCTGTTCGATGCTGCCTTGCCAGCGCGACGCTTGCGCCTGCAGCGCGCCGGCGGCTTGCAGGCGCCATTGCTGTTCTGCCTGCACTAGCGCGGCCGTCAGGGTATGGCGGCCGGTGCTGCCATCGGCGTCGACGCTGAAGCTGTCGGCGCGGTAATCCGGCAGGGCGATTTTTTGCGCGCGCAGCTGCAGGGCCAGTGGCGCATCGGCGGGCGGAGCGAAGCGCAGCGAGGCGCTCACGCTTTCGACCTGCAAGGCGCCGCTCTTCACGCCCTGCGCGCTGGCCTCGAGGCTGGCGTTGCCGAGCATCCAGGGCGCCTTGCGGTCCAGCTGCAATGCGCCGCTGCCGTGTGCGCTGTCCACCTGCAGCAGGTTCGGCAGGCGCAAGCGGCTGACTTGCCATTCGGCGTCGATGTGCGGGCGCGCGAAGCTGCCGCGCGCCGTGCCTTTGGCCTGCAACGCGCCGGCAAAGCCCGGGCCGAGCTGTTCCAGCCTGGGTGCGGCCAGGGTGAAAGTCAGTTCTCCGCTGTCCGGCTGCAGTTGTCCGGCAATGTCGAGCCGATTGGCGCCGGCTGCCAGCAGCAGTTTCGGGATATCCAGGCTGTCGGCGCGCAGGCGGGCGCTTCCTTCCCCTTGCAGGGGGTGGCCGGCCAGCTGGCTGTCGGCGATGCGGAAATCCAGGTCGGCGGTCAGTTGCGGCGCCAGCGCGCCGCGCAGGGAAAATTCGCCGTTCAGGTAAAGCTCGGGCAGGCGGGCGAATTGCCCAAGGTCTTGCAGGCGGAACCGTTTGACGGCACCGCTGGCGGCGAATTCCCGCTTGCCGGCCAGTTGCTGGCGACCGCTGGCGCGCAGCTCGCCATTGCCCAGCCTGAGTTCGGCGCGTTCCAGCGCCAGCATCTCATTGGCCAGCGTGGCTTGCGCCGACAATGCCAGGCGCCGGCCTTGCAGCGGCTCCGCCAGTTCCAGGTTGAATTCCTGGCGGCCGGACTCGTGACGTATGCCGGCGCTGCCGGCCAGGCGGGTGGCGAGCAGGCGCCGGTCGAGCCGGCGCAGGTCGAGCGCCGGGGTGGTCAGCGCCAGGTTGAGCGCGCCGCGGAAAAACCTGCCGCTGCCACGCAGCTCGCCGGCTGGTTCTGCGGCGGATCCGAGCGCGGCGGCGATGGCGTCGAGATGCAAGCCCTCGGCATCCTGGCGAAAGCGTGTCGTCAGCGTGCGCAACGGCAGGCGGGCGGCGTCGTAAGTGCCCGCTTCGGCGTTGGCGAGCGTCAGCGTTCCGCTTGTGGCGCTTGCGGCGAGCTTGCCGTCGATGCGGGTGCGCGGCAGTGTGGCGCCGAATACCGAAAGGTCCAGTTCGCGCGCGTCGATTTCGGCGTTGCCCAGCGGCGTATCGGAAAACGGCTGCAAGCTCGCATGCCCCTTCAGGCTGGCCGGTCCGATGGCCAGGTCGATGGCGGTTTGCAGCTGCGCCAGGCTGCCGCCGAGTTGCAGCTGGCCGGCGCCGGCAATTCGCTGCTGGTCGATCAGCGTTTCCGCCTGGGCGCTGAAGGCGCCGCTGAGCGCATACGGTTTTGTATCGGCGAGTGTGGCCTGGCCGCGCAGGCTGCCGCGGAAATTGCCCGGCTGCGCCTTGCCGCCAGCGGCGGCGCCGGCACCGGAAGTTGCCAGCCCCGATGAGGCCGTCAGCCGGTCGAGCGCCAGTCGGTAGCGCGCGCCGTCGTAATCCAGCTGCAGGGCAAAAGCGCCCAGCTCGATTACCTTCAGCGCACCCCAGTCGAGCGTACCGCGGCCGATCTGCAGGCGATCCACCGTCACTTGCAGCGGCAGACCCAGATTTTCCGGCAGCGTCGCTGGCGTGGATGGCTGGCCGATGCGCTGGCGCAGCCGGATCGTGCCGATGCGCAGCGCAGTGACATGCAGGCGCCCTTGCAGCAGCGCCTGTGGCCGCCAGTCGAGACGGAGATTCTGAAGCTCGGCTTCCATGCCGGCGCTTTTCAGGGTCAGCTGCTGCAATTGCAGGGGGCCTGCCAGCCGGCCGGAAACCGCGCCGATCCGCACGCTGCCGCCGCTGGCCGAGGCCAGCGCCGCAAGCGCCGTGCGCGCGCCGCCGGCGGTGCCGACCAGCCAGAGCAGTAGAACGAGCAAGGTCAGCAAGGCCAGCGTGGCCAGCGCCAGGGCGCCCGGGACGAGGCGCCGGCGGCGCCGTGGCGGAGGAGATGCTTCAGAAGACATAGCCGACAGAAAAGTGCAGTTGTGGCTGGCCGGTTGCGTGGCCGTAGGCGAGATCGAGGTTGACCGGGCCGATCGGGCTGCGCCAGCGCGCACCGATGCCGGTGCCGTGGCGGAGCCTGAAATCGCCCCAGCTGTCGGCGGCATTACCGGCGTCATGGAAGAGGGCGGCGCCCCATTGCGGCGTAATGCGGTAGATCGCTTCCGCACTCAGCACCGCCTTGACCCGGCCGCCGACGATGGCTCCGCCCTGCTGCACCCCCAGGGTGTCGTAGCCGTAGCCGCGCACGCTTTGCGCGCCGCCGGTACGGAACAGCAGGTCGGCCGGCACCTTGGTGCGGTCGGCAATCATGACTTGCCCGGCTTCGCCGCGCAGCACGACTTGCCAGTCGCGCTGGATCGGCTTGAGCCAGGTGGCGCGGGCAGTCATGCGCAGGATGGTGGCTTCATTGATCAGCCCTTTCGGGCCGGCGCCGAATTCGATGCCCGCCACATAGCCACGGCGCGGCGCAAGCAGGTTGTCGACGCGCCGGCGCGTGTAGCTGTATTCGGCAAGCAGGGCGCGGCGGTGGTTGACGGTGCGGTCCGGCAGTTTCTGCTGGTCGACGAAAAAGGCGATGCCGGCGTTGCGCTCGTCGATGCGGCTCAAGGTGCTCATGCGGGCGCCGGCGCGCAGCTTGTCGTTGATTTCGCCGGCGAGGTTGGTGCGCTCGTAGCGCGTATTGAAATTCGGGACCCAGCCATTGCCTCTGGCCGGCAAATACAGCGCGGCGTCGAGCAGCCGGGTCTCGCGGTTGAGTTCCAGTTGCGATTGCAGGCGCCAGTCGCGTCCCAGGAAATGGCGGTCCAGCCATTTGACTTTGGCGCCGGCGCCGGTATCGGTGGAAAAACCCAGGCCCAGGCCGAGTTGCCTGCGCGGATTTTCCGCCACGTTGACCTTGATGGGCGCGCGCTCGGCATTGGCCGGATCGATGTCGATGCTGGGGAACACCGAGCTGAAATAGCCCGTATCGGTCAGGCGCGACTGCAGTTCGTTGAGCTTTTCCTGCGAATAGCGTTCGCCGGGCCGGATCGGGTTAAGGCTGTCGATCATGGCGCGCGAGTAACGCTGCAAGCCTTCAATCTGCAATTCGCCGAAGGTAAAGGCGGGGCCGGAGTCGATGTCGACGGCCAGCGTGGCGCGCTGCTGCTCCGGTTCGATGCGCGCTTCGCTGGCGGTGATCGCCGCCGCCGGGTAGTCGCGCACCAGCAAGCCTCTCAACAAGGCATTCTTGGCTTCGGTCCAGTCGTCCTGGGTGAATCTTTCGCCGGGTTTCAGGGACCATTGGCGGCGCAGGCGTTCGACGCGCTGGGGATAGGCTTCGACGATGGGGCCGTGGAAGCGGATGTCGACAGCGTTGACGGTAGCCGGCGCGCCGAGGTCGATGCTGAAACGGGCCAGCAGCTGACCTTCTTCGGTGGCCAATTCCGTGGTGACGGCCGGCGAAAAATAACCTTCGGTCGCCAGCAAGTCACGAATCTGCTGCGGCGTGATGCCCGCCAGCCGGCGCCATTCCTCGTCATTCATATCGGCGTCGTCCTGGTGGCGACGGATATCCAGGTATTCGTCGAGCAATTCGGAAAACGATCCGGCGCCGCGGATTTCAACGGTATAGGCGTGCGCCGCCTGCAGCAGGCAAAGCAACAGCGCCAGTCCCAGCGTGAAAGAGCGCAGGTGACGAGCCAGCCGGCCGCCTGTCCAGGCAGGCGTTGTCTTCATGCCTTCGCCCTGCAGCGGGCGCAGCCTCTGTTGACAACGCATTTGGCAATACACCGGGCAGTCCTCGCTGAGATGATGAGATTCACATTCTATCTGGACTTTCCATTTTTTTACATTTTGCAGGGCGGGATCAGGAATGCCGGAATGTTCCGCTGGCAGCTGGATGGAGGGGGGCTGTGAAAGGGCTGAAAACGGTCAATCGAAGCATGGAATCTCCTTATCCGGATTGGAATTGTTCCTTACCAGCCCGGGTATGAGAAAGCGTTTGCTCAACGAATTTGCGCAAGGAAGCGCAAATTCCATTCCATTTCTTCTTGTTAAATGAAAAAAGCCCGCTGCAGGAATGCAGCAGGCAAAACTCCAGATCTCGGAGATAGAGAGGAGACACACACGATCCGCTGGATCGCATGCCATGCCAAGAACCAGGGCATGCGCGGTATCGCTAAAAACCTGCATGTCCGGATTGACAGGGATAACGATACCACCCGTAAGTGACAACAGTGTGACAAGTTTTTTCTTGGTAATTTTACATTTCAGCGTGCTGGCGTATTTCCGCCAGCCTGGCCGCCGCCGGAAAGCCGGTGTGCTGGCGGAGCATCGCCGCCATGTCGTCGGCCGGCACGGGGCGCGAAATGAAATAGCCCTGCACCTCGTCGCAGCCGAGCGCGCGCAGGATCGCCAGCTGCTGCATGTTTTCCACGCCTTCGGCCGTCACTTTCATGCCTAGGGCATGTGCCATCGAGACGATCGCCTTGAAGAATACCTGGCCTTCACCGGCCTTGCCCAGCTCGGCAGTGAAGGCGCGATCCACTTTCAGGACATCCATGTCGAGCCGTTGCAGTTGCGACAGCGACGAGTAGCCAGTGCCGAAATCATCCACCAGCAGCTTGATGCCGCGGCTGCGGATGGCGGCCAGCTGGTCGGCGACGTCGGCCTGTTCGCCCATCATCGCCGATTCGGTCAGTTCGATCTGCACATCGGCGGCGGCGATGCTGTGGCGGGCGATGCAGTCCAGCAGATGGCTCTTGATATCCCCTTCGTTGAACTGGCGCGCCGAAACGTTCACCGACACCGGCGCCATCGGCAGGCCCTGTTTCTTCCATTCGGCGATCTGCCTGCATGCCTTGTCGAGCACCAGTTCGCCCAGCGGCAGGATCAAGCCGGTGCGTTCGGCCTCCGGAATGAATTCGAGCGGCGGGATCATGCCGCGTACCGGGTCGATCCAGCGCGCCAGCGCTTCCATGCCGCAGATGGCGCCGCTCATCGCATCCACGCGGGGTTGATAATGCAGCACGAAACGGTCCAGTTCGATTGCCTGGCGCAGCGCCTGTTCGGTCTCCAGGCGTTCCTTGAGGGCTTGGTAAAGCTGCGGCTCGAAAAAACGGTAATGGCCCTTGCCGGCGGACTTTGCCGAATACATGGCGATATCCGCGTTCTTCAACAGGATTTCAGGGTCGATGCCATCGTCCGGATAGATGCTGATGCCGATCGAGGCGCGGATCGACTGCCGCTTGTCGCCCAGCTGCAGCGGCGCATGCAGCGCCTGGGCGATGCGTTCGGCGACATGGGCGGCGGCATTCCGGTGATCGACCTGCTCGACGATGACGGTGAATTCGTCGCCGCCCAGGCGCACGATCTTGTCGCTCGGACGCAGCACCGACTTGACCCGCTGTGCGACGATTTTCAGCAGCTTGTCGCCGGCGGAATGGCCCAGCGTGTCGTTGACGTTCTTGAATTCGTCGAGGTCGAGGAACAGCACGGCCAGCATGCCGTCATGCTGGCGCGCGCGCTGCATGGCCAGCGGCAGGAAGCGCATCAGCCAGTGGCGGTTGGGCAGGCCGGTCAGGGCATCTTCGTTTGCCAGGCGCAGCAATTCCTGTTCCTGCTTCTTGCTTTCCGAGATATCGCGGATGGTCATCGCCACGCCAGTTGCGGATTTCACCGCGCGACGGCGCAGCCATCCGGCCTTCAGCGGACTATCATGCGGGACCTTGTATTCATCTTCGTACATGCCGGCGGCGAAGGCTACCCGCAACAGTTCCAGCGTGGCCTGCAACAACTGGCCTTGATACAGCGCCGATAGCCGCTTGCCGATAATGTCTTCACTTTGCATGCCGTAAAAATTGGCGCCGCGCTCATTGGTGTCGGCCAGTTGCCAGTCGACGGTTTCGCCTTTCCTGTCCAGCAGAGGCTTGAGGATGAAAAAGCCTTCATTGGCGCTGTCGGTAGCCAGCCGGTAGGTTTTTCGCAAGGCCAGGGCCTGCCGTTCGCGGCGCGCGACACGCACGCCGAAGGCGCCGCCTGCGATAGCAATGATGATCAGAAAAACCGTGCCACCGCGGGCGAAATTGCGATAGGTTTCCCATGTCTTCTCGTGCGGCGACAGCAATTCCTTTTTCGACAGGCCAACCATGACGGTCAGCGGGTAGCTTTTCAATTCCTGCCAGGCGGCAAAGCGCGCTGCTCCATCGGTTAGCGTGTCGGTGGCGGAAATTGGCTGCGGCTTGTCGCTGTCGCGCGGCGGCGCCTTGAGGTCATCCGGGGCGGCGGCGTTTCGTCGGCCCCCGAGGGTGGATGCGCGTAACACCTGGTCGCTGCCGAATACCGCCAGTATGCCGCTTTCACCAAGGATGGCGCGATCGTAGAAGGATAGAAAATATTCCGGTTCGACGGCCACCAGCACCACGCCGTCGAAGGAATCATCGGCAGTATCCAGGCGCCGGGTGAAAAAGATCACCGAGGGCTGATTGTCCTGTTGCGATTGCGGCTTGCCGATGCGCAGCGCGGTGGAGATATTGGCGCGATGGAACTGGAAAAATCCGCTGTCGGCGTAGCCGGCGTTTCCCTGGAGCGGCGCCGAGCTGGTGACCGGCCGGCCGTCGCGGTCGATCACGGTCACCGCGATGAAATCAGAGGCAGTGAACAAGCCATCCTTTTTGAGGTCTTCCAGTTTCAGGCGGCGGTTCCAGCGCTCCCAGTCCGATTTGACATGCATCGTGATCTGGTCCATCTGTTCCAGGCTGCGTCCGAGGTAGGCTGCATAGGCACGCGACAGCGAGGTTGCATTTTTCAGGCCCTGGGCTTCCAGCGCGCTTTTCTCCGCCGCCAGCCGAGCGTCGACAAACAGCCACAAGGCAGCGCCGGCGATTAGGCAAATGAAGGGCCAGAAAAAAATGAGGTGTCTGCCGCCCGTGCTGGCGGAGTGATGTTTCATGCTGAAGACTGCCTGTAACTGGGAAATGGATTGGCGAGCGTGCGCCATGCTAGTCCCCGGTCATGACGGGACGATGACATGGGAATTGCTTGATTAAAGAATTGCTTGTCTGCGGCTTGCCTCCAGGATGCAAACTGGCTTTGATCCAGGCAGCGATTTTTCAAGCGGATGGAAGCTTCCTGAAAACACGCGGGCAACTCTGGTGTATCCTGATTCCTTTATGATTTTGATTAAGTGAAGCGAGGTTTTGCATGTTGGCGGCAGTGGATTTGGGTTCGAACAGTTTTCGTTTGCATGTCGGCAGGCAGGATGGCGATGTCATCCGTATCGTCAAGAGCGAGCGCGATCCGATCCGCCTGGGCGCCGGCCTGGACCGGAACATGTGCCTGACCGAAGCGGCAATGCAGACCGCGCTCGATTCGCTGGCGCGCTTCCGCGCCATCCTGAATGCCTACCCGCTGGATAGGGTGCGGGTAGTGGCCACCAACACCCTGCGCATTGCCAGAAACGCGGCGACATTCCTGCCTGCGGCCGAACAGGCGATCGGCCATCCGATTGAAATCATTTCCGGCGAGGAGGAGGGGCGCCTGATTTACATGGGCGTGGCCAGCATTCTTGGCGCGCCGGAAGAGCGGCGCCTGGTCATCGATATCGGCGGCGGCTCGACGGAATTGATTGTCGGGCAGGGTTTTGGCATCGACATGGTGGAATCCTTCAGCATCGGCACCGTCAGCCACAGCCATGCCTATTTCCCGGACGGCAGCATTACCGAAGAAGCCTTCGACAAGGCGATCCTGGCGGCGCGCAGCCATTTCGAGGATAACGTGCCGGCTTTCCTGGAACTGCAATGGGATTGCGTCTATGGGTCTTCCGGCACCATCCGTGCCATCGCCGACGCCATCGCTAAAAACTCCCTGGGCGACGGCAAGCTTTCCTACAAAAGCATGGAAGCGCTCAAGGCGCGCCTGATCGGCTTTGGCCATGTGAGCAACATCGACCTGCTTGGCATGAAGCCGGACCGTGCCGCCATCATCATGGGCGGGCTGGCGGTGCTGATGGGCGCCTTGTGCGAGCTGCACGTCAAGACCATGCAGCCGATCGAGGCCGGCTTGCGCATGGGCGTGCTGCGCGACCTGCAGCTGCGCGCCACCCGCCGCGACCGCCGCGAGCAATCTGTGCAGGATTTCCGCGACCGTTTCGCCGTCGATGCCGAGCGCGCCGACCGCGTGGCGCAGATCGCCAGCGCCTTGTACGCACAGCTGAAACCAGCTTCGAATGCCTATGAGCGGCAGCTGTACTGGGGCGGCCAGTTGCACGAGCTCGGCATGGTGGTGTCGCACAGCGGCTATCACAAGCATGGCGCCTACATGATTGAAAACGCCGACCTGCCCGGCTTTACCTCCGGCGAGCAGCGCCTGCTGAGCAGGCTGGTACTCGGCCAGAAGGGCAACCTGCGCAAGCTCAACGGCATGCTGGCCGATGCCGACTTCGGCAAGGCCGTGCTGGCGCTGCGCCTGGCGGTGATGCTCATGCATTCCCGTATCGATGTGCTGGCCGACGAACTGAGGCTCAAGATGAAAAACCGCATCGAGGTCGAAATCCGGCACGACTGGATCCGCCGCCACGCTACGCTGGCTTACTGGATCGAGAAAGAACAGGAATGGTGGGCTGAAGCAGGCATCGAATTCGTGGTACGTAACTAAGAAGCCATTGTTTTAGTCATCACGCTGCCGCGCTTGTTTCTCGATAAAGAGTGTTGCAGTGTCATGGAATTGACACGTAACTGTCATTTTCCGGAAGTAATCGCTCGGTACGCTTGGCTCATCTTCATAACCAGGATGAGCCATGCGTCAACTGAATACGGTTCCGGCGGAAAGCCCTGCAAGCTCCTCGAAATTCGTCCTCAGCCTTGCCAGCACCCCGGAAGAGGTGCGCGAAGTGCAGCGCCTGCGTTACCAGGTGTTCGTCGAAGGCATGGGCCTGGAGGCCCTGGCCAATGCCGAACGGCTGGACCGCGACGAGTTCGACCAGCATTGCGACCACCTGCTCGTGCGCGATGCGCGTTCGCTGCAGGTGGTCGGCACCTATCGCCTGCTGAGCCCGCAGGCGGCACGCCGCATCGGTCAGTATTACTCCGAACAGGAATTCGAGCTGGCGCGCCTGAACCATTTGCGGCCGAACATGGCCGAGGCCGGCCGCGCCTGCATCCATCCGGATTACCGCAGCGGCGCTGTCATCATGCTGCTGTGGGCCGGCCTCGCTGATTACCTGAAGAAGGAAAACTGCCATTACCTGATCGGCTGCGCCAGCGTCAGCTTGTCCGATGGCGGCCAGAATGCGCTATCGATTTACCATACCTTAAATGAGAGCAGCATCGCGCCGGCGGAATACCGGGTGCGGCCGCGCCTGCCGTTCCCGGTGGGCGATCGCCCTGCCGAGCTGCAGGGCGCTTACATTCCGCCGCTGATCAAGGGCTACCTGCGCAGCGGCGCCTGGGTGTGCGGCGAGCCGGCCTGGGATCCGGACTTCAACTGCATCGACCTTTTCATGCTGATGCCGCTGGCCAAGCTCGATACCCGCTATGCCCGCCACTTTCTGGAGGCACGCGCAGCATGAAGCCGACCGACCCGTTCCTGGCGGCCGCCTTCCGCGCGCATCAGGATGCGGGAAAGCGGGCGGAAGCGCATGAGAGGATGCGCGGCGGCACCCGCTTTCGCGCCATCTGGATTTCCGACATCCATCTCGGCACCACTGGCTGCCAAGCCGCACGTCTGCTGGAATTTCTGCGCGCGACCGAATCGCAGACGCTGTATCTGGTCGGCGACATCATCGACGGCTGGCAACTGAAGCGTCGCTGGTACTGGGACCAGGTTCACAATAACGTGGTGCAGACCGTGCTGAAAAAGGCGAAGAAGGGCACCGAAGTCATTTTCGTGCCCGGCAACCACGATGAAGCGGTGCGCCAGTTCATCGACCTCGACTTTGGCGGCATCCGCATCCGCGACGAGCTGGTGCACGTGACGGCACAAGGTAAGCGCATGCTGGTGCTGCATGGCGACCGCTTCGATGGCGTGATCGCCTGTGCCAAGTGGCTGGCCTATGTCGGCGACAGCCTGTACACCATGATCCTCAAATTCAACCAGGTCTACAACAGCTGGCGCGCCCGCGCCGGCCTGCCTTACTGGTCGCTGTCGCAATACCTGAAGCTGAAGGTCAAGAACGCGGTCAGCTACATCAGTTCGTTCGAGCATGCGCTGGCGGCGGAGGCGAGGAAAAAAGGCCTGGATGGCGTGATCTGCGGCCATATCCACAAGCCGGAAATCCGCGACATCGACGGCATCACCTACTGCAACGATGGCGATTGGGTGGAAAGCCTGTCGGCGCTGGTGGAAGACTTGAACGGTGAATTGCGCCTGGTCAGCTGGCAGGAAATCATGGGATTGCACAAACGGTCCGAAGCTGTGACAAGCGGAGAATTATGCGGATCGTAATCGCCACCGACGCCTGGGCGCCGCAAGTCAATGGCGTGGTCAATACGCTGATGGCGACCCGGGAACACTTGCAACGGATGGGGCACGAGGTGCTGGTATTGTCGGCAGAGGGCATGCGGACATTCTCGTGCCCGACCTACCCGGAAATCCGCCTGGCTTGCCGGCCGTACCGGCAAGTTGCCGAGGCTATCGATGCCTTCGCGCCGGATTGCATCCACATCGCCACCGAAGGGCCGATCGGCCTGGCAGTGCGCAGTTATTGCCTGCGCCAGGGTTTGCGCTTCACGACTTCCTACCATACTCGCTTCCCGGAATATATCCGCGCCCGCTTCATGCTGCCGCTGGGCGTGAGCTATCGCTGGCTGCGCTGGTTCCATGAACCTTCCTGCGCCGTCATGGTGTCGACGCCGGCGGTCATGCATGGGTTGGCGCAGCGCGGTTTCGGCAAGCTGGCACTGTGGAGCCGCGGCGTCGATACCGAATGCTTCATGCCGAAAATGCGCGACGATGCCGACATCCAGCGCCCGCTCTACCTGTATGTGGGCCGCCTGGCGGTGGAAAAGAATGTCGAGGCATTTCTGCAAATGAGCTTGCCCGGCACCAAATGGGTGATCGGCGACGGGCCGCAACGCGATGCGCTGGAGCGGCGCTATCCGTCGGCACGCTTCCTCGGGGCGCGCACCCACGACAAGCTGGCGCCGTACTATAACTGTGCCGATGTGCTGGTTTTTCCCAGCCTGACCGATACCTTCGGGCTGGTCATGCTGGAAGCGATGGCATGTGGTGTGCCGGTCGCCGCCTATCCGGTGACAGGGCCGATTGATGTAGTCTTGCAGGGCAAGACCGGCGTGCTGGACTATGACCTTGAACGCGCCTGCTTCGACGCGCTGCGCCTGCCGCGCGAGCAAGTCCGCCGACATGCGCTGAAATATTCATGGGATGCCGCGACCCGGCAATTCCTGCGCAACCTGCGGCCAGCCGCCAAAACGCGGCCCGCCAGCCCCTTTCCGGCATCGATATTGCATCTGGCGGATATGACCTAGTCTTCGCTTGCGCAGGAATGGCGGATGAATGAGGCAAGCCTGGCCTGAGGTATCGGCTTTGAAGTGCCGGCTTTTGCAGGTCCGGCTTACTTCAGCACCAGGTCCGGCGCCATCACGGCCTTGAGGTAATTTTCGCTTTCGCCATCGCGTTCGCGCTGGGCGATCCACCAGACATTGGCCTTGCGCACCGTCCAGTCTTGCTCGTTGCCGGCAAGGAGCAGCGCGGCAGCCTGGCCCAGGGTCGGCTGATGCCCGATCAGCAACACCGGCTCCTTGCCGTCCGGCCAATTGGCTGCATCCAATAGCGCTTCGACGGAAGCATCCGGCCCGATTTCCGGACATATCTTGAACTTGCGCTCCAGCGCCCGCGCGGTTTGCAAGGTGCGCATGGTCGGGCTGACCAGGATGCGGCAGCGGCTGGGCAGGTTGCGCTCCAGCCAATGCGCCATTTTCTGTGCCTGGCGCACGCCTTTAGATGTCAGTGCGCGCCCTTCGTCGGGTTCGCCGGCTTCCGCTTCCGCATGGCGCCAGAGAAGAATATCCATGGTTTATTTGGACAAAGGTGAGCCCACGGTTTGCATCAGGTATTGTTGCGCGCCAAAGGGCTTTTGCTTGGCACGCGGCTTCTTGTGATGATAGCCGCCATCCGCATCGAGTTCCCAGGCATTCAGGTTATCCTTCACATAGGGATTCAAGCCTTCGCTAATCACGCGCTTCTTGAGCGTCTTGTCGAGCACCGGGAAGGCGACTTCGATGCGCCGGAACAGGTTGCGGCTCATCCAGTCGGCGCTGGACAGGTAGACGTCGTGCGACAGGTCGTTGCGGAAGTAAAAGATCCGGCTATGCTCCAGGAAGCGGCCGATGATCGAGCGCACGCGGATGTTTTCCGACAGGCCCGGCACACCCGGACGCAAGGCGCAGGCGCCGCGCACGATCAGGTCGATCTTGACGCCGGCGGCGGAAGCGCCGTACAGCGCGCGTATCACCGATTCGTCCAGCAACGCATTCATCTTGGCGATGATGCGCCCCGGGCGGCCGTCGCGGGCGATCCGGGCTTCGTTCTGGATCGCGCGGATCAATTCTTTTTGCAGCGTGAACGGCGCCAGCCACAGGTGGCCGAGCTTCTTCGGCTTGGCCAGGCTGGTCAGGTGCAGAAACACTTCATTGACATCGTGCGTCAGTTCCGGCCGCGCCGTCAGAAGGCCGAAATCGGTGTAGAACTTGGTGGTGGTCGGATGGTAATTGCCGGTGCCGAGATGAGCGTAATAGCGCAGGCTGCCTTCTTCGCGGCGCAGCACCAGGGCCAGCTTGGCATGGGTCTTCAGGCCCACCACGCCATACACCACCTGGGCGCCGACGCGCTCCAGGCGCTCGGCCCAGTTGATATTCGCTTCTTCATCGAAGCGCGCCATCAATTCGACCACCACGGTGACTTCCTTGCCATGCTGGGCCGCCGCAATGAGCGCTTCCATCAGGTCTGAATTCATGCCGGTGCGGTAAATCGTCTGCTTGATCGCCAGGACATTCGGATCCGCGGAGGCGCAGCGGATGAAATCGACCACCGGCTGAAAGGACTGGAAGGGATGGTGCAGCAGCACATCCTGCTTGCTGAGGATGGAGAAAATGCTGCCGTCCGACAGGCGCGCCGGAAAGGATGGGGTAAAGGGCGCAAAGCGCAGCGCCGGCGCACTGACGTAATCGACCAGTTCGAGCAGGCGCACCATGTTCACCGGGCCGTCGACGTTGTAGAGCCGATGCGATGGGATATCGAATTGGTCCAGCAGGAATTGCGAGAGATGTTCGGGGCAATTCTTCGCCACCTCCAGCCGCACGGCAAAGCCGAAGGGCCGCGTCTGCAATTCGCTTTGCAGGGCCTCGCGCAGGTTCTTGACTTCCTCGTCGTCGACCCACAGGTCGCTGTTGCGGGTGACGCGGAACTGCGAATATCCCAGCACTTCGCGGCCGGCGAACAGGTCGGAAACATGCGCGTGGATCACCGACGACAGCAGGCAGAATGCCATGCCGCCTTCGCACAGTTCCGGCGGCAGCTTGATAATGCGCGGCAGCACTCGCGGCGCCTTGAGAATGGCGATCGCGGTGCTGCGGCCGAAGGCATCCTTGCCTGCCAGTTCAACGATGAAATTCAGGCTCTTGTTGACTACTTGCGGAAAGGGATGGGCCGGATCGAGGCCGATCGGCGTCAGCAGCGGCCGCACCTCGCGTTCGAAATAGGATTTGACCCAGGCCCGCTGCGCTTCATTGCGGTCCTGGTGGCGCAGCAGGCTGATGCCGTGGGAGGCCAGCTGCGGCAGGATTTCCTGGTTGAGGACGGCATACTGCCGCTCGACCAGCTGATGGCATTCCTCGCCGATGCGATCCAGGGGTTCGAGCGCGGCCGGCGAGCCTGGCTTGTTGCCGTCGCGCTGGTTTTGCGCCAGCAGGCTGGCGATGCGCACTTCGAAAAATTCATCGAGATTGCTGCTGACGATGCACAGGAAGCGCAGGCGTTCCAGCAAGGGGGTGTCCGGATCTTCGGCCTGTGCCAGCACGCGGCGGTTGAAGGCCAGTTGCGACAGCTCGCGATTGAGGAAAATCTCTGCGGTATCGGGAACGAAGGCGTGCTTGCGAGTGGCTTTTACGGGTTGATCCATGCGGCTTGTCGGTGTTGGCATAAAACTGCGCTGTCAGGGTCTTGTCACGGGAAGCAGCGACTTTTGCTGGCATGCGAGGTGACAAAATTCATGGTTGATAATACTACATGGGCCAAATGGCGCAGCGTGAGTCGAAACTGGCGAAATTTACTAAATTGTAATAAAGAAATATGACGGATTAATGACGTGCTTCCGGGCATTTCTCTCAGGTGGCGCGATGGGGAAAAGGACATTTGCCGCCAGCGAATGCCTGTAGAAAGAATAACGGGCTACGGCAGTTGTGCGTACCGTAGCCCGTTGACGGCCTTATTAGCGCGGTGGCGGATCAGCTGCCGATACGGCCGCCGTCATTCTTGGTAATGACGATGGTGGCGGAGCGGGGACGCTGGCCAAGGCCATAGCCGGCGTTGCTCGGCCACTTGCTGGTGTACTTGGTCGGGTCGCCGACATCAGCCGTCTTCGTGGTTTCGCCCGGGTGCTGGATGTTGACGAAAATCGCCTTGCCGTCAGGCGTTTCGCACAGGCCGGTAATTTCGCAAGCCTTCGGACCGACCAGGAAGCGCTTGAGGGTATCCGCAGTCGGCGCCTTGCCGACATAGGTGTCCACGTTCAGCTGGCTGCCGTCCCCCTTGGTGTAGCTCAGCGTCTTCTTGGCGCCGTCTCCGACCTGGCCGGGCAATCCTGCCAGCATCATGCAGTTGGTGACGTCGGTGTAGGCGCCATCGTCGGTCTGGAACCAGCAGATGCCGGTGCTCTTGCTGAACACCAGGCCGTCCGGGCTGGAGAAATCCTGGTCGGAAGTCAGGCTCGACAGGTTGATCTTGCCGGTGTCCGCGATCGATTCCGCGCCGAACAGGTAGACGTCCCAGGTGAAGCTGGTGGCCGCGGATCCGGCGGCGGCTTCCTTCAGGCGCAGGATGTGGCCGTTCGGGTTGCCTTGCTGCGTGGTCGAGGTCCCCTTGATGTCGGTATAGACGCGCGGATTGGCGCTGTCAGGCGCAAACTGTGAGGAGCTCGAGGGTTCGACGCGACGGCTGGTGTTATTGGTCAGGGCATAGTAGATTTCGCCATTTGCCGGGTTGACCGAGCACCATTCCGGGCGGTCCATCTTGGTGGCGCCGGCCGCATCTGCCGCCAGGCGGGCATTCACGACGACGTCGCCCTGATCGGCGAAGGCATAGGTAGCATAGCCTGCGATGGCGGGGTTGGTGATCGACAGCTCCAGCCATTGACCGGTGCCGTCGGCATCGAACTTGGCCACATACAGCTTGCCGTTGTCCAGGTATTTGTCGCCGGTGACCATGCGGTCGGCCGGATTGGCGTCGGCAGCGGTCCAGTTGACGGTTGAAACCCACTTGTAGATGTATTCGCCGCGGGCATCGTCGCCCATATAGACGGCGAGCGGCTTGCCTTCTGCCGGCACGCAGAAGGCCGCGCTTTCATGGGCAAAACGGCCCAGGCCGGTGCGCTTCTTGGCCAGCTTGGTCTTGTCGTAGGCATCGATCTCGACAATGTAGCCGAAGGTGTTCAATTCATTGCGGTAGTCATCGGTGCTGGCGGCGCCAATCTGGCTGATGTTCCAGCGCGCATACTTGTCGTCGGCGCCGGCGGTTTCCCAGCCGTGGCGACTGGAGTAGGCGTTGGCAGCGGTTTTGCCGGATTGCGCGCGTGGATCGGCGCCGTAGCGGCGCAGCGATACATTGCCCTTTGCCGTGTCGCCGCCGCGATTGGCGATGTCGCCGGCATTGCGCGCAAAGTAGCCGTTGAAATTCTCTTCGCCGGTCAGAAGGGTGCCCCATGGCGTCTTGCCGGTGCCGCAGTTGTTGATCGTGCCGCGGGTCTTGGTGCCAGTGGCCGAGTATTTGGTCACCAGCAAGGGATTGCCACGCGCCACGCCGGCAAAGTCGATTTCAGTCAGCGGAGTAATGCGGCGATTGAAATCTGAACCCTTGACGTATTCCCATTTTCCTGCGGCCTTGCGCACTTCGACGAAGGACACGCCATGGATGGCCACTTCCTTGTCCGTTTCTACTACGGGACGAGGCAAGGTGGTGGTGCCGCCATTGGCATGCAGGAACAAGGACGACAGAGTTTCATCGGTCGTGGCTTCGTGATTCATGCCCAGCAAGCCGCGATCCACCGAGATGGCGGAAGGCTTGCCGTCCGCGCCAAGGCCGAACCATTCCATGCCGTCGTGGTGGTCGCCTGCACGGTTTTCGAAGTCGGTATCGGAACCGTCGTTGTTGTAGGCTGGAGTGGCAGCGGCGAGCGGATCGCCGAGCGCATAGATCACCGAAGCAGTATAGCCGGCGGGTACGACGACGCTGTCAGCCAGGCTCTTCCCTACAGCAGTAAAACCCAGCAGTTTTTCAGCGGGTAGGGCTGGCGTGGCAGGCGCCGGGGTGGAAGAGACGACATCGCTGCCGCCGCCGCAGGCCGACAAGCCGATCGAACCGAACAGGGCGCTGGCAGCAGATACCGCGCCTCCACGCAGCATGTTGCGGCGGCTGATGCGAGCATTAAGAATTTCGCTGAAATCGGTATTGCTGGAATTGTTGTGACCAATGTCGTCAGCATCGATCGCGGTGAGCGGTAGATCCTTGGGCTTGTTCATGCATTTTCCTCCGGTTAGGGTGAGAGTGGTAGCCGGAAGAGTGTAATTTTGAAACATGACGCCGGAGTGACGCTGCGGTGACAGGAATATGACAGGCATGCATGATGAAGCGCATCAGCATGTTCCGATCGTCGCATGTTGCGAGGCGCCAGCGATGGCTAGGCACACGGATCGAAGCCAGGCCGCTTGGCGCGGCAAAACATGTCGTCGTCATCCTGGCAAATCGCAGCCGGACGGTCCGGCCACAGGCGGGATGGCAATTGCTCGAGGGCCAGCGCAATGGCGCAACGCGCCTTGCGCGTGCCCTTGCCGGAAGCCGCGGCTGACAGCATGGTCGGCGCATCGCGGCCGACCAGGCCGATGCGGCCAGCCAATTCGCGGTTGGACATCTTGCCGAATTTTTTGACCAGCAAAAGCTTGACCGGCGACATGCGCAGGGCATGTCTTTGTTCCGGCATGGCGGCGGCAAGGCGCTCCCTGACCGACCTGGCCAGGTCGGCAGGCGCCAGCAGCGCCGGCGGTTCCGCTCCGCTCCGAGCCGCCCGCTGCAGCCATGCCGCAATGGCTTCCTGCGAAGCCTGCAGCGCGGCTGCCGGATTCGCGCCCATGCCCCTGCAGGCTGGCAGCTCGGGAACTTCGGCGACATAAGCCCGGCCGTCATGATGCAGGAGGATTCGGTAAGCCGGAATCGGGCCAGTGCCGGCGGCTTCCGCTGCGGCACTGGCCGGCAATGCGTCGGCGAATTGCCCGGGTATTGCTAGGCTCATATCCTGCGGATCAATTGTTTACTCGCTGCCGATGCGCCGCGGCTGAGGCTGTCCACTGGCGGCCTGGAATGCCACCTCGGCGATATGCGTGGCATGATCGGCGATGCGCTCGATGTTCTTCGCGCAGAACAGCAGATGCACCAGGCTCACGACTTGCGGCTGGCTGGCGTTCATCAGGGCGATAATGTCGGCAAAGATTTCCGCATGCAAGGCGTCGATCTGGTCGTCGTCCCGGTCCATTTCTTGCGCCTTGTCGGCGTCGCGAGAAATGTAGACATCGATGGCATTGCGCAGCTGTTCGGCAGTCAGCGCAGCCAGGCGTCGCATCTTGCCGGCGATTTCTGCGGGAACCGCTTCGACGGATTCGCCGGCAATGGTGGTGGCACGCCGGGCAATGTTTTTCGCCAGGTCGCCGATGCGTTCCAGGTCTTCGACGATGCGCAGTTCTGCCAGCACTTCATCGAGGTCGTTGGCCACCGGCTGGCGGCGCGCGATCACCGTGGCGGCTGACGCCGACAGGTCGCGCCGCAGCGCGTCGACCATGCGGTCCTGTTCGATCACGCGCCATGCCAGCACGACGTCGCGGGCCAGCAACGCCTGGACAGCGTCGGCAAACTGCACGCTGGCGAAATCCCCCATGGCGCCGACGCTGGATGTCAGCGTCTGCAATTCGAGGTCATAGGATTTGACGATATGCGGGTTGGTCATTGCATTCTTTCCAGTAATCGGTTCCGTATGAATCAGCCGAAACGGCCGGTGATGTAGTCCAGCGTTTGCTGGTTGTTTGGCTGGGTGAACATCTGCTGAGTCTCGTTGAATTCGATCAGCTTGCCCATGAACATGAAGCCGGTGTAATCGGACACGCGCGCAGCCTGTTGCATGTTGTGGGTGACGATGACGATGGTGTACTTGCTCTTCAGTTCGTCCAGCAGGTTTTCCACCTTCGCGGTGGCGATCGGGTCGAGCGCCGAGCAGGGCTCGTCCAGCAGCAGGATTTCCGGCTCCAGCGCCACCGCACGGGCGATCACCAGGCGCTGCTGCTGGCCGCCCGACAGCGACAGGCCGCTGCTGTGGAGGCGATCCTTGACTTCATCCCACAGCGCAGCCTGACGCAGGGCGCGCTCGATGTTTTCATCAAGCGTGGCGCGATCCTTGATGCCCAGCAGGCGCAAGCCATAGGCGACGTTTTCATAGATCGACTTGGGAAAGGGGTTCGGCTTCTGGAACACCATGCCGACACGGCGGCGCAAGTCGGCCACGTTGACGCCGCGTTCGTAGACGTTCTTGCCGTCGACCAGGATCTGGCCTTCGACACGGCAGTTGTCGACCAGGTCGTTCATGCGGTTGAAGCAGCGCAGCAGGGTCGATTTGCCGCAGCCGGACGGGCCGATGAAGGCGACCACCTGGCCGCGCGGGATATCCATGTTGACGTCATAAAGCGCCTGCGCATCGCCGTAGTACAAGTTGACATTTCTGACTTTCAGCGCGATGTGCGGATCCGCCAGGCCAGCGTCGCCGGCCGCGGGCTGGGCGATTGCCGCATCCATGTTCCTGCGGGGCAGGGCGGCTTCGAGAGTGGTTTGCATGTTCATAGTATTTACCTCAATAAGATCGTTTGTATGCTGGTCTCGGCGCAGATCAGACCGATTCCAGGCCGCGATATTTTTCGCGCATGCGGTTGCGCAGACGGATCGCAGCGAGGTTCAGCGCCATGATGACGATGACCAGCAGCAGCGCGGTGGCATACACCAGCGGACGCGCAGCTTCGACGTTCGGACTCTGGAAACCGACGTCGTAAATGTGGAAGCCAAGATGCATGAACTTGCGCTCCAGGTGAATGAAGGGGAAATAACCGTCCAGCGGCAGGGTCGGCGCCAGCTTGACCACGCCCACCAGCATCAGCGGCGCGACTTCGCCGGCGGCGCGCGCCACCGCCAGGATCAGGCCGGTCATCATGGCCGGGCCGGTCATCGGCAGCACGGTGCGCCACAGCGTTTCGGCCTTGGTGGCGCCCAGCGCCAGGCTGCCTTCGCGCACCGAGCGCGGCACGCGCGACAGGCCTTCCTCGGTGGAGACGATCACTACCGGCAGGGTCAAGAGCGCCAGCGTGAGGGAAGCCCACAGGATGCCGGGGCTGCCGAAAGTCGGCGCCGGCAGCGATTCGGCAAAGAACAGCTGGTCGATGCTGCCACCCAGGAAGTACACGAAAAACCCCAGGCCGAACACGCCGTACACGATCGAGGGCACTCCGGCGAGGTTGTTGACCGAAATGCGGATCATGCGAATCAGCGGACCTTGTTTCGCATATTCGCGCATGTACACCGCCGCCATCACGCCCAGCGGCGTGACGATCACCGACATCATGATCACCATCAGCACGGTGCCGAAGATGGCCGGGAAGATGCCGCCTTCGGTATTGGCTTCGCGCGGATCATCGAAGGCGAATTCGCCCATCTTGCTGAAATAGTGGCCGATCTTGTCGGTCAGGCTCATGGCATTGGAGCGATAAACATCGGCCACGATGGCCAGCTTGATCTCCACTTCCTTGCCATCCATGACTTCGGCCACCAGCGTGTCGCGGCCGATATCGGCGCGCAGGTCCTGCAATTCCTTCTGCAGGGCGGCAAAGCGGTCGTCCAGCGTCTGTTTGCGCGCAGCCAGACCGGCCTTGTCGGACTCGCTCAGCGCGCCCTTGATTTCGGCGCGCCGCTGTTCCAGCCGCAATTGCTCGATGCCATGATTGATTTTTCCGATGTCATCCTTCTCGATCTGGTGAATCTTCTTGAACAGTTCGCGGGCACGCTCGAACCGCTTTTGCAATTCGGGCCAGGCAGCCTCGCCGGACGCCACCACGGCGCCGTTTTCCTTGATCGCCTTNNTTGACCAGCAGGCGGTTGACAAATACCTTGTCGCCACCGATGTCGAAGCCGGCTTCCTTCAGTCGCTTGACCGATACTTCCTCGCGCTCGCGCACTTCGCCGATCAGGCGGATTTTCTTGCCATCTTTCTCGGTGAAGGTCGTTTCGGCCACCTGCTTGGGCCAGAAGTGGCCGAGGCCGCGCATCGCCGTCAGGCTCAGCACGCCGGCTACCATCAGGAGCGACAGCGCCACCGCGCCGGCGGTCAGCCAGATCCAGGGGGTACCCGATTTAAACCATTCTCGCATGTTGTAAACTCCGATTAGATAGTGCTGTACTTGTCACGCATGCGCTGGCGCACCAGTTCTGCGAAAGTGTTGACGATGAAGGTAAACGCGAACAGGACCAGCGCCGACAGGAACAGCAGCCGGTAGTGGGTTTCGCCGACGCCGGCTTCCGGCATTTCCACGCCGATGTTGGCCGACAGCGTGCGGAAACCGGAGAACATGCTGAAGTCCATCACCGCGGTATTGCCGGTGGCCATCAGCACGATCATGGTTTCGCCGACCGCGCGGCCCAGGCCGATCATCACCGCCGAAAAGATCCCGGGGCTGGCGGTCAGCAGCACCACGCCGACCAGCGTTTGCCAGGGCGTCGCGCCCAGCGCCAGCGAGCCCGAGGTGAGATGTTTGGGCACGCTGAAGATGGCGTCTTCGGCGATCGAGAAAATGTTGGGGGTGACGGCAAAGCCCATGGCGATACCGACCACCAGCGAATTGCGCTGGTCGTAGCTGATGCCGAGCTCGTTGCTGAACCAGCCAGGCAGGTCGCCGCCGAAGAAAGCTGCTTCAATCGGATGGCCGATCTGGAACAGGAACCACAGCATGAACGCCACCGCCGGCAATTGCAGCGCCGCTTCCCAGCCCGGCGGCACGCGATTGCGCAGGTTTTCCGGCAACAGCTGCCACAGCCAGGCCGCGCCCACCATCGACACCGGCAGCAAGACGATCGAAAGCAGCACGCCGGCCAGGTTGTTTTCCACCAGCGGCGCCAGCCACAGGCCGGCGAGGAAGCCCAGGATCACGGTCGGCAGCGCGCCCATCATCTCGATGCTCGGCTTGACGATGGTGCGCATTTTCGGCGTCATGAAATAGCCGGTGAAGATCGCGCCCAGCAAGGCCAGCGGGATCGAGATCAGCATGGCATAGGCGGCCGCCTTGATGGTGCCGTAAGTGAGCGGCGCCAGGCTGAACTTCGGCTCGAAGTCGGAGTTGGCGGCCGACGATTGCCAGACGTAATCCGGCTCTTCATAGCTTTCATACCAGACCTTCTGCCACAGGCTGGAAAACGATACTTCCGGATGGTCGTTGTGGACTGCGGCCGAATACACCTTGCCATTGCTATCCTGCGCGAGGTAACCGTTGCCGCGCGGCGGGATGCCGAGCACCGTGAGCGGCTTGTCGCTGAGTTTCTTCGTGAACAGCAGGCGGTTCGATGTGGCGAAGTAGCTGCCCAGATAGCCCTGACTGTCGCCGGCAATGAATGCCTTGCGGTTAAATTCTGGCGCCAGCGCGGTGACGGCGCCTTGCATCGGCTCGAAGGTGCGGATCCGGGTGAGCACGAAATGATTGGATTCCTTGCGAACCGGGAACCACTGCGCCAGGCTGCCGCGGTTGGTGCCGACGATGATCGAGAAGCCGCCGCTCAGCATGGTCATGGCCGTGACTTTCTCGCCGCCGTCCGTCAGCTGCACGGTTTCGATCAGCTTCGGCTGAGTCTTGTCGCTGATGTCGTAGCGGGCCAGCGCGCGGTCGCCGAATTGCACGTACAGTTCACGCTGCTTGGATTCCACCAGCAGGCGCCGGATATCGGTCGGCGGCAGGGCGATCTCCGATTGTTCGACCTGGCTCGTGGTTTCGCCTGTCATCAGGTTGTTGGTGACGCTGACGGCCGACACCAGCAGGCGGCCATCCTCGGTCAGGGCGACCACGGTGGAGCCATCCTCGGAATGCTGGATCGCCATTTTCATGACGGACTTGCCTTGCGGATCGATCACCAGCGGCTCTTCGCCCAGCGGATAGTCGATCGACGGCGTGATCAGCCGCTTGTTATCCGGATAGCTGACCTGGTAGCCCTGCTTGGCCAGCACCACGCGCCCGTCCGACAGGCCGAAGCCGAGCGCATAGCTGCGCCGTTCGCCGCTGGCGAAACTGGTCACCTGGGCGCCTTCCGGCAGCTTGATGGCATGGCGTGCCAGCACCTGGCCGCTGCCGAAACCGAAAAAGCTGATATCGCCCTGGGCGCCGACCCGGATGCCAATCTCCCTTTGTTCTTCGCCGGACAGCGAGGCAGTATCCTGGTTCGCTGCGCCCGGCGCGACAAACTGGCTCTCATGCTCGATCGACGGCGGCGTAAACAGCGGGATGACCACGCCGGCAAGATAGAAGAAGATGGCCGAGACCGCGACGATCACGCTGATGCCGCCGACCGACATCAGGTGCTTGAACAGGCGGTCGATCAGCATGCGGCGGCTCATCGGGCGTTTGGCGACCAAGGCGGTCACGCTGCTGGCCGGACTCTGGCTTGTGGTATTCATGGGAGAGTTTTGTCTGTTCTTGAATAAAACGAGGGCGGCGAGAAGCCGCCGCCCTTTTTACGATCGATGCGCATGCCTGTCGATCCGGGCATGCCGAGGCCAGGCGCCGATTTACTTGGCGGCGCGCAGCTGCTGGAAGCGCTCGATGGTGGCGGCCGGACGGCCTTTTTTGTAGCTATTCTTGTTCATGACCCACACCAGCGTTTCGCCTTTCGGACCGGCGCCAATGTCAGTGTAGGAATAGGGCACTTCGCCGAAAGCGGCGAAAGCCTTCATGTCCTTCAGGTCGCTGAACACGTAGAAGCGGCCGTTCTTGAAGACTTCGCCGTGGAAGTCGTCGGCGGCCGGCAGCTTGTCCTGGTAAATCAGTTCGCCCAGGCTCGGCTGGTTTTTCTTGACGTCGTCCTTGGTGATGCCGTAGACGATGGTTTCGCCTTTCGGGCCGGCACCGATCTGCGTGCGGGTCAGCGCCACTTCGCCAGTGGCGAGGAATTGCAGGTAATTCCTGGTGTCGCCGAAAGCGTGGATGCGGCCGCTTTCCGGCAGAATGATGAAGAATTCTTTCGCCGTTGGTGCCGCTGCCGTTTTTTCAGTGACGGGTGCTGCTGCCGGCTTGGCTGCCGGTGCCGCTGCCGCCGGCGCGGCCTGGTTCATGTCGGTGGCGCAACCGGTCAGGGCGAGTGCCGCAGCCGTGCCTGCCAGCAGTGCCGCCATGCGCAATTTTTGCTTCATGCCTAACTCCCTAGATTGTGATCATGCAGCAGCGGCACCGGCGATCCGGACTGTGCCATGCCGTGCTGCCTTTGAATTCGATGCGCTGCCGCGATGGCGGCAGCGTGTCATGCTGTGTTTCGCGCTTGCTTACTTGGTCAGATCCTGCGTAGCCTTCAGGGCCATGCGGGCCGGCATCGGCACGAAGCCATCCTTCACGACCACGGTCTGGCCTTGCTTGGACAGCACCATCTTGAAGAACTCGCGCTCCAGCGGCGCCAGCGGCTGGTTCGGCTTCTTGTTGACGTACACGTACAGCACGCGCGCCAGCGGATAGCTGCCATCGACGGCATGCTTGGCATCCGGCTCAACGAAGGGCTGGCCGGCTTTCTTCGACAGCGGCAGTGCGCGCACGCCGGAAGTCTTGTAGCCGATGCCCGAGTAGCCGATCGCGTTCAGCTGGGTTGCCACGCTCTGCACCACCGAAGCCGAACCTGGCTGCTCGGCGACGTTGCGCTTGAAGTCGCCCTTGCACAGGGCGATTTCCTTGAAATAGCCATAGGTGCCCGAAACCGAGTTACGGCCGTACATGGCGATGTCGCGGCTGGCCCATTCGCCCTTCATGCCGGCCTGGCCCCACTTGGTGGCTTCCTCGGCGGCGCCGCACTTGCGGCCGACCGACATGATGGCGTCGATCTCTTGCAGGCTCAGGCCCTTGATCGGATTGTCCTTGTTGACGTACACGGCCAGCGCGTCGATGGCGACCGGCACGGCGTAAGGCTTGTAGCCATGCTTTTTCTCGAAGCCTTCGACTTCCTTGGCGGTCATCAGGCGGCTCATCGGGCCGAAGTTGGAGGCGCCTTCAGTCAGGGCCGGCGGCGCGGTCGAGGAACCGGCACCCTGGATTTGAATGTTCACGTTCGGATAGAGACGCTTGAATTCTTCCGCCCACAGTGTCATCAGATTGTTCAGCGTATCGGAACCGACGCTGGTGAAGTTGCCGGCGACGCCAGCAGCCTTCTGGTAGGTCGGCAGACCGGCATCCACTTTCACTGCCTGGGCTTGTGCGCCCTGCGCCAGCAGCGCGGCAGAAGCAACGCCCATGACTGCGAACACTTTTTTCAAATTCATTGATCAACTCCCTGTTGTTTGTCAAAGAAGAAACCGAAATTTCTGATTCGAATTTTAGGTGCCGCATGTGACGACCTTGTTACAAACAGGAAATATTTTTGTGACATTTACATGACATCGATACGATGAAAATTTGTGAAGAGGAAATTCACAGTTGTCATCAATTCTTCACACTCATGTCACATGGCATATATATATTTGCCCTTAGGAAAAAAATTCGCCATCAAATGAGGGAGCAAAAGAAGTGGCAAGTATCGAAGATCTATACAGTTCCATCGCCAACGCGGCGTCGAACGCCGGCGCGCATGCGACGCTGGCGGTGCATGCCGGGCAACTGGCGAGTGCGGTGCCGGGCATTACACCGGAAATGACCAATGCGGAATTACAGGAATTTTTCCTGGCACATCCTGATATGGAAACCGTGGCGGTTATCAAGGATCAGGCGCCGGTCGGCCTGGTCAACCGCAATATCTTCATGGAGCAGTACAGCAAGCCATTCAGCCGCGAACTGTTCGGCAAGAAGTCATGCCTGGGTTTCGCCGACGCCGCGCCGCTGATCGCTGACGAAAATACGCCGGTCGAAGTGCTGGTGCGCCATGCGGTCGAACCGGATGTGCGCGTGATGAAGGATGGCTTCATCTGCACCCGCAACGGCAAGTACTTCGGCCTCGGCACCGGCATGTCGCTGCTGAAGGCAATGTCGGACATCGAAGCGGAAAAGACCCGCCAGCTGCTTTCCAGCATCGATTACGCCTCGGCGATCCAGCAATCCAACCTGCGCGGCTCCAGCCAGGAGCTGCAGGCAGCCATGCCCGCCGCCCAGCTGACCTGGCTGCCGCGCGACGTCGTCGGCGGCGATTGCTACTTCTTTCGCGCCACCAGGAACGGCATCTTCGGCGCCATCATCGATTGCACCGGTCATGGCGTGCCGGGCGCCTTCATGACCCTGATCGCCCTGTCCTACCTGGAAAACCAGATCGCCAGCGGCGCCGAGGAACCGGATCCGGGCGTCATGCTGAGCGGCCTGAACCGCTATATCAAGAAGGTGCTGGGACAGCACCGCGAGGAAAAGCAGGCCGGCGGCCAGGCTGTCAGCAAATCCGACGACGGCATGGATGCCTTCATGTTCGTCCTGACCGAGCAGGGCAGCGCCTTGCATTACGCCGGCGCCCGCCTGGAACTGGCGCTGGTGCAGCCGCAAGCCGAGGAAGTCAGCCTGTTCGAGGGCGACCGCATGGGCGTCGGCTACAGCGACACGCCGGACGATTTTCAATTCCGTTCGCACCGCGTGCGGCTGCCGGCCGGCTACCGCGCCCTGGTCACCACCGATGGCGTGATCGACCAGATTGGCGGCCCGAAAAATATCGCGCATGGCCGACGTCGCCTTTATCAGCTGTTGTCGGATCAGCGCGCGCTGGCGCCCAGGGAGTTTTCCAGCCTGCTGCTGGAGCGCTTCGCCGAATGGCAAGGTCAGCAGCGCCGCCGCGACGACGTCTGCTTCCTCGTGTTTGCCGCCGAGGGCCAGGTATGAATCTGAAGTCTTTCGAACGTTTTCAGGATGGCGCCGCCAATGCCGGCCTGGTGTATTTCTACACCGGCTGCTTCGATAGCGAGATGGTGAAGTTTCTGACCCACAGCCTCAAGGACACGCTGGAGCAGGAAAACGCCAGCGGGCCGCTCAAGCGCAAGCTGTTTTCCAGCTTTATCGAGATGGCGCAAAACATCCTTCACTACGGCGGCGAGGCGGCAGACGGCGCCAGCCAGAAACCCGGCAAGCCTGGCGCGATCGGCCTGGGGAAATCAGGCGAATCCTGGTGGATCGCCTGCGGCAACCTGATTCCCATTGAACAGGTCGTGCGCCTCAGCGACAAGCTGACCGCGCTGCAGAACATGTCGCTGGCAGACATCAAGGCCGCCTATCGCCAGCAACTGGCCAACGACGAACATGAAGCCACCGATGCCCTCAGCAAGGGCGCCGGCCTGGGGTTGCTAACGATTGCGCGCGACAGCAGGCAGCCGATCGAATTCGAATTCGCGCCGCACCGGGAATCGGCGGGGCGCCTGTCCTACTTTTATCTGAAGACCGTCATTTAATTTTTCAGGAGCTAAAAACATGCAAGCCATCAAAGCAGTCCGCACGGACAGTACGCCGGAAGTCATATTCAACCCGGTGCACAACACCCTGTTCATCGCCGGCGAGTGCTACCCGGAGAATCCGAACCTGTTCTTCCAGCCGATCATCGGCGCCATCCAGTCGCATTTCGAGGGCAAGCTGCCGGCGAAATTCTATACGCGCATCCGGCTTTCCTATGTCAACAGCGCCTCCACCAAATCGATGCGGCACCTGTTCATGGTGTTGAACGAAGCGGCCCACGCCGGCTGCGCCGTCGATATCGACTGGGAATTCGACGAAGAAGACGACGCCATCCAGGACCTCGGCGAAGACTTGATGCACGGCTTGGGCATTACCTGGCTTAATTTCAACGAGGTTGCATTCGCCGCCTGAGGCCATCATGCCGCTACATTCGCCGCTAGAAAGCATCAGATCGACGCACAGCTCCACGGCTGTTCGGATATTTCTGACACAGGGAAAACAAATGCTGACAGACACCATGACCATGGAAAGCACCGGAGTTGTTTTTTCAAAAACAGAAAAAGGGCGCGAGGAAATGGCCAAACGCTCGCATGGCCTTAATCCTGTCCAGCGGCGCGTGCTCATCATTATCGATGGCAGCAAGAGTTTCGAGGCGCTTGCCGAAATGATCCCGGCGATGGTGTCGTCCGGCCAGTTGCGGGATATTCTCGCCTATCTGCTGGAGTATGGCTTCATCGCGGCGGTGGAGGACGAGCAAAAAGCGCAGAGCCATTCCGGCAAGCTCGGCATGGGCGCGGCACCTCTGCAGCGCACGGCAACCGCTCCTGCGCAGGCGCCTGCGCAAACTTCAGCGCCAGTCCAGGCGCAAGCGCAGATGCCAATCCCGGCAAGCAGTTCCGGCACGGCCGCGGCCTCCGCAGCCCTGACCGACGATCCTGCCGCCATCCGACTGGTCAAGGATTTCATGACCACCACGGCGCAAACCTATCTGGGCTTGCTGAGCGCCCCCCTCATCCAGCGTATCGAACAAGCCAGGACAGCTCCTCAGCTGATGTCGGTGGCTGGCCAATGGAACATGGCCTTGCGCGATTCGGCGCAGGGCAAGCGCTTTGCCGATCCTTATCTTGAACAGGTCAAGTCAGCCCTGGCGGCGAGCGCAAAATCGGCGCTGGAAATGCAAGCCTGAGCCTATTTAAATTCCCGGCGTTCCACGAACAGGCTATTGCCGGCAATGGCTTTCGCCTGCCTCTTGGCTTCCGCGGCCGCTGAGGCGATCTGATAGCTGGAATAATGCCGTTGCGTATCGATCTTTACCACGCCGAGCGACAGCGAAACCAGTGGATGAAACACCTTGTTGCCGCGGCGGTCTTCGCTCAGGTAGCCGCCGCTGGCAAGATCGGCCTCGCTGAAAAAAGCCGGTGCCGCCGCTTCGAACGCCGCCAGAATGCTGTCGCAGCGGCTTTCCCAATCCTCGCTGCGGAACAGGATGATGAAATCGTCGCCGCCGACGTGGCCGAGAAAATCCATGCCGGGCACGCAATGGCGCGCCAGGATGTCGCCGGTCAGGCGGATGATGTCATCGCCGCGCAAATAGCCATACACATCGTTATAGGGCTTGAAGTGATCGATGTCGCAGTAACAGACCTTGAACTCCATGCCGGCGGCAAGGCGGCGGTCGATTTCCTCATTGATGGGCACATTGCCCGGCAACTGGGTCAGCGGATTGGCGTAGCGCGCCGCATTGATCTGCATCTGGGTAATTTCGCGCATCACGTCCTGGCTTGAGCCGATGCCGATGTACTGGCCCTGGTCGGTGATGGCGAAGCCGTTGGAGAAGTGGTGCGACTCCGCTTCCACGATCATCAGGCTGATGTCCTGCAGCGGCGTGTTCTTGTCGACCGTCAGCGGATTCGGCGTCATGAGTTCAGTGCACGAGCGTTTGCCGTAGAGTTCGCGCTGGTAGGGGCGCGCCAGCCGGTCAATGAACTGGAAGCGGTTGATGATGCCCAGCGCAATGCCGTTGCGGACCACCGGCATTACTTCCAGGCCGGGTTCGGCGGCGAAGGTCGCATACACGGCATTGGTCGCCGTATCGGGCGTAGCCACCGGGACGATGCGCAGCAGCTTCAGCGCAGTCGGCAGATTGAAGCCGCGCTGGTTTCCTGCCCGCGTCAATGCAGTATTGCGGCAAATGCGCGTCACCAGTTCGACGGCAATGGCAGAGGCCGGTTGCGCCTGCGGGCGGGCGATATGGTAACCCTGGCCCCAATGGATGCCGATCTCCTGCAGCAGGCGCAGCTCGCCTTCCGTCTCGATCCCCTCGGCGATGGTAATGGTGCCGGACTTGCGGGCGATCTGCTGGATCGACTGCACGAATTGCAGCTTCATCGGATCGCGGTCGATGCCTTGGATAAAGTGCATGTCGATCTTGACATACTCGGGCCTCAGTTCCGACCACAGCCGCAAGCTGGAAAAGCCTTCGCCAAGGTCATCGATGGCGATCTGGAAGCCAAGCGTCCGGCAGCGTTGCAAGACATCGCGCATGTGCCGGTAATCGTGGATTGCCTGATTTTCCGTGATCTCCAGAATGATCTGCTGCGGCGAAAGCCCGATCCGCTGCAGTTTTTCGAGTTGTTGCGCATACTCCGTTTCGGCTGCAGCCAGGCTTTCCGGACTGATGTTCAAAAAGACTTTGCCGGGCAAGCCCAATTCGGCAAACCGCGAGAGGATCACTTCGCGGCAATAGGTTTCCAGTTGCCGACTCAAGCCGCATTCCTGCGCCAGCTCGAACAACTGAAGCGGAGAATGCAGCGCACTGTTGTCCGGACCGCGAATCAGGCCTTCATAGCCGATCAGCACGCCGCTGTTCATATCGACGATCGGCTGGAACACCGGAGTGAGCAAGCCGCATCTCAGCATTTCCTGCAGCGATGCGGACAAGCTCGCATCGAAGATGTGATCTGGCGGAGTCGCCAGGCTATCCATGCATTCGTCTTTTATTGTTGCGGCAGCCTGGCTGCCTGGCTGACATGCGGCTGTATCCATGGCTGGTATGTGGGTGTGTTTGCAAAAAAACTTTAATGGTTTCTTGGCGCCTATCATAAAGTTTCAATGTGACAAAGTAATGTCATGGGCAAAGGCAAAAATACAACGCAACGTAATGAAGGCGTCATAATTGCCAACTAAAGTGCACTCGTTACTTTGATAAATCACAAGGAGTCATAATGCGTTTGCACAAATTCGTTCCTTCCCTAATGCTGGCGGCAGGCATTGCCTTGACGGGTGGCGCAGCCCAGGCAGCCGACATTACCGGCGCCGGTGCGACTTTCCCCTATCCGATCTATTCCAAATGGGCCGAGGCTTACAAGAAGGCCACCGGCACCGGCTTGAATTACCAGTCGATCGGCTCCGGCGGCGGCATCAAGCAGATCAAGGCCAAGACCGTTGATTTCGGCGCTTCCGACATGCCCCTGAAAGCGGAAGATCTGGACAAGGAAGGTTTGATGCAATTCCCCGCCATCATGGGCGGCGTGGTGCCGGTTGTTAATGTCGACGGCATCGCCCCTGGCCAGTTGAAGATCTCCAGTGCCGTGCTGGCAGATATTTATCTCGGCAAGATCACGAAATGGAATGCTGCCGAAATCGCTGCCGACAATCCCGGCGTGAAACTGCCTGCCGACGAAATCACCGTGGTGCACCGCGCCGACGGCTCCGGCACCACCTTCCAGTTCACCGATTACCTGTCCAAAGTCAACGCAGACTTCAAGTCGACCGTGGGCGCCGGCACCGCCGTCAAGTGGCCCGCGGGCGTTGGCGGCAAGGGCAATGAAGGCGTCGCCGCCAATGTCCAGCGCATCAAGAATTCGATTGGCTATGTGGAATATGCCTATGCCAAGAAAAACAAGATGGCCCATACCCAGATGAAAAACCGCGACGGCCAGTGGGTACAGCCGGACGATGAGGCATTCAAAGCGGCCGCCGCCGGCGCCCAATGGGCCAAGGCGCCGGGCTTCGGCGTGGTGCTGACCGACCAGGCCGGCAAGCAGAGCTGGCCGATCACCAGCGCTTCGTTCATCATCATGCACAAGGTGCAGGAAGATGCCGCCAAGGGCAAGGAAGTGCTGAAGTTCTTTGACTGGGCCTTCAAGAATGGCGGCGCCATGGCCACCGATCTGGATTACGTCGCCATGCCGCCGGCCGTCGTCAAGCTGATCCAGGATGCCTGGAAAACCCAGCTGAAGGATGGCGCCGGCAAGCCGATCTGGTAATCAGTCGCGAGCAAGCAACAGAAAAGGCTGGTCTTCCGCAGGGAAGGCCAGCCTTTCCGCTTTCATGCGACTACTTTTTTCATGGCGGATACGGCGCTAAGGTCCGTACTCAAGCGGATGGCCGCTTCACGGCTTCCGAGATGGCGGAAAGTAGATCGACCGGCATCGGAAAAACGATGGTCGAAGCCTTGTCCCCGGCGATGTTGGAAAGCGTCTGCATGTAGCGCAGTTGCATGGCGCCAGGCTGCTGCGCCAGCACATGGGCCGCCTGCATCAATTTTTCCGAAGCCTGCAATTCGCCTTCCGCATGAATCACCTTGGCACGCCGTTCGCGCTCGGCCTCTGCCTGCCGGGCAATCGCGCGGACCATCGATTCATCCAGGTCGACATGCTTGATTTCGACATTCGCCACCTTGATGCCCCAGGAATCGGTCTGGGCATCCAGCACCTGCTGGATATCGATGTTCAGGCGCTCGCGTTCGGCCAGCATCTCATCCAGCTCGTGCTTGCCGAGCACGGAGCGCAGCGTGGTTTGCGCCAGCTGGCTGGTGGCTTCGAAAAAATTGGCGACCTGGATGATGGCCTTTTCCGGATCGACCACGCGAAAATAAATCACTGCGCTGACCTTGACCGATACATTGTCGCGCGAGATGACATCCTGGGTCGGCACGTCGAGCACAATGGTGCGCAAGTCCACCCGCACCATCTGCTGCAGCACCGGGATCAGGAACATCAGCCCCGGCCCCTTGACGCCCCAGAAGCGCCCGAGCTGAAACACCACCGCGCGCTCGTATTCGCGCAGGATGCGTATCGCCGAAATGAGGAAAAACAGAATAAAGATGAACAGCGTGCCGAATCCGAATTCGAAAATCATGGTTATGCTCCTTTATCATGAAGCTCCGGCGTCCAGCGGAGCCACTTCAAGCACCAGTCCATGGCGGCCGAGCACGCGTACCTTTTGCCTGCGTTGCAAGGGTTGCCGGCTGACTGCGCGCCAGGTTTCTCCTCCCAGGCGCACCCAGCTTTCATCGTTGTCGATATCCACCACTTCGGCGATACCGTCGCGCATGTCATCGAGGCCGCCCACCCGGTTGCGCCGGTGTGTTTTCAGCGCCACCCCTGCTATCGCCGCAATCAGTAGCGCGCTCAGCAATGCAAGTGTTATCACCAATGCCAGCGGTATACCGAATCCCGGCAAGTCGGTATCAATCAGGATCAATGCGCCAGCCACAAAGGCGGCGATGCCGCCCAGGCCCAGTGCGCCGAAGCTGGGCAGAAAGACTTCCGCAACCATGAATGCCAGCCCCAGAAGAATCAGTGCCAGCCCCGCGTAATTCACCGGCAAAAGCTGCAAGCCGTACAGCGCCAGCAACAGGCAAATGCCTCCCAGTACACCGGGAAGCACCGCGCCCGGACTCATGAATTCAAAGAGCAAGCCGTAAATGCCGATGGTCATGAGCAGCAATGCAATGCTCGGATCGGTGATGGTCGCCAGTATTTTCGTACGCCAGTCTGGCTGGTGGGCAAGCAGCGGTGCGCCTGCAGTGCGCAGGTGCACCGCTTGCCCGGCCAGACGGACTTCGCGGCCGTCGAGCTGCGTCAGCAGGGCAGGGGTGTCGGCGGCAAGGTAGTCGATCACGCCGAGTCGCAAGGCGTCTTCCGCCGGTAGGCTGGCTGCTTCGCGCACCGCCCGCTCAGCCCAGTCGGCATTACGGCCGCGCAATTGCGCCAGGCCCCGGATATACGCGGCAGCATCATTGACCTGCTTTTGCCGCGAAGGTGAACCGGCATCTCCGTCCGGCGCGCTGGCGCGGCCAGTCTGATCCCCGTTGTTTTTCTTTTGTTGCTGGCCCGCCGGCTTTTCCGGTTCTGCCAGCGGTGCATGCAATTCGACAGGGGTGGCCGCTCCCAGGTTGGTGCCTGGTGCCATGGCAGCAATGTGACAGGCATACAGGATATAGGTACCGGCGCTGGCGGCGCGCGCGCCGCCCGGCGCGACATGGCAGGCAATCGGCAGCGGCGCCGCAAGTATGGTCTTGATGATGCTGCGCATGGCGCTGTCCAGGCCCCCGGGGGTATCGATCGTGAGCACGACCAGTTGGCTGCCATCCTGGATGGCGCGGGCAACGCCGTGCTGCATATAGTCGGCAGCGGCAGGACCGATCGCCCCGGTCAGCGTGATCACTGTCACCGGCCGGGTGTTCGCGGTGATCGCTACTGACGGCAATGCGGCCAAGACGATCGCCATGAATATTTTGAGCAGCAAGACACGCTTCATCATGGATTCCCGATAGAGATGCTGGCAATTTGCATGTATTGGACTAGATTGTCGAATGAAAATTTGCTCTTTTTTGCGCTATAGCGCACTTGGGCGAAAGAACATGCGAAGCCCTGCGATCGAAATTGCATAAGCCTTCCATTTCAGGCGGCAGGAATTCACGACAGCTGCTGCATGCAGAATAGAATTCCAGATCTGCAACTAACTTTCATTCTCTTTGTCTCACGTCAAAATCGGATGAGGGTAGCCAAGTTACCCTCCCACAATTCTTTATCGTTAGCTTCATATGCCAGTCCCGCGTGCCCGTATCGCCGGCCTGACAGAGGCCGATAGCAGCGTCAAAACCGAACCTTTAAATGCTGGCCAGCAAAAAACAGAAGACTCTCTTATATGCGGAAACATGGCGGTCCTCTGCCTCTACTTTTCAACGAATTATTAAACAAGACTCGCTTTTTGAAAGGCAATCTGGTCTGGATATCGCTATGGCTCGGGATAGCGTTGCTTGTTGCGATTCTTGGCTGGGCATTTCTGCTTTCGGAATTGCAGCAAGGCCGACAACGTGCTGAAAACAACGCACGGCGCGAAGCGCTCAATCTGGCGCGAAGTTATGCCACCCATCTGAGCCGGAATTTCGACACCGTCGATCAGACTCTTTTGCACGTGCGGTATGAGTGGGAGCTTACCGAGGGAAATCTTTCCCTGGAAGCCATTAAAAGAAAAAAACTGTTTTATGCCGGTTCAGTTTTTCAAGTCGGCATACTGAATCAAAATGGCGTCATTCAAACGAGCACCTTGCCGGAATCTGTCCATACTTATTATGGAGATCGGAGTTTTTTCGAGGCACAAAAATTTGCCATCATTGATTTCCTGTATTTAGGCTTGCCAACATACAACCCATTCCTGAAACGGGAAGTGATGCATTTTTCCCGCAGTCTTACGCAGCCGGATGGCAGTTTCGCCGGGGTGGTCGTCGTGTATGTCTCTCCGGAATATTTTTCAACGACTTACAATGAAATCAGCCTCGGCAAGAATGGCTTGCTGGCACTGGTGGGAGATGACGGCGTCATTCGCTCCACCAGGATCGGCAACAGCATCGGCCAAATCGGTGAATATGCCTTTACCCGCGTGCCGCAATTTTCCATGCTTTGGGGCAGCGAGTTAATGGAAGGAAAAAACTGGTTTGCCGACGGCCGTTCCCGCTATATCGGTTGGCAGCAGATCGAAGGCTATCCGATGCTTGCTCTTGCCGGTCTCGATCAGGAAGAAGCGTTGGCGCCTTACCGGGCGATGCGCGCAAATTCGCTGCGCAATGCCATGCTGACCTCGCTGGCGCTATTCGCTTTTACCTTGATTGCCGCGTTTCTGTCGATCCGGCTGGCCTGGCGCAAGCATCAGCTGGAACAGACCCAGGCCACCTACCGCATGGCGACGGAAGAAGGCCATGAAGGTTTCTATATCGCCCATCCGGTGCGCAACAAGCAACGTGCCATCGTCGACTTTATCGCAGTCGATTGCAATTCCTATGGCGCCAGGCTGTTTCAGTTGCGGCGCGAAGCTGTGCTCGGCAAGCGTTTTTCCGCGCTGCTGCCGGAACCGGAACGGCAGGAATTCATGTCCCGCATGATGCAGGCGATGGAATCCAGTTTTTACGAGGGTGAAATGCAGTCGAGCGGCGAGTGGTCCGAAACCGTCACATGGGTGCATCTGAAAATGGTGCGCTCGAATGACGAACTGGCGATCACCATGCGCGACATCAGCGATACCAAGGCGCATGTCAGCGAGCTCGAGCGCCGCGGCAATGAAGATGCCCTGACCGGCCTGCCCAACCGCCACTGGCTACAGAGCTTCCTGCCCCAGGCTATTGAGCGGGCGCAAACCGGGCACATGAAGCTGGGCTTGCTGTTCATCGACCTCGACGGTTTCAAGAGCATCAACGATACGCTGGGCCACCCGGTCGGCGACGAATTGCTGCGTTATGCTGCCGAGCGCCTCAAGGTAGCGGTTCGTCCGCATGATTACGTGGTGCGCCTGGGCGGCGACGAATTCGTCGTGATCGTCGAGCAGCTTGAAGACAAACAGGCCGCTGCGCATGTCGCCGAACGGGTGGTGAACGCATTCAAGGAAAAATTCGGGCTATCCCAGGGGACGCATTCAATCGGCACCTCGATCGGCATCAGCGTGTTTCCGGATGACGGCACCGATACCCATTCTCTGCTGCAAAACGCCGACATCGCAATGTATGCCGTCAAGGCTGCCGGCAAGGGACATTACCGGTTTTACGAACACAAGCTTTTCGAAGCCTTGCGCAGCCGCGTCGACCGCGAACAGGAATTGCGGCACGCCATAGAAAACGATGAACTGACCGTTTATTACCAGCCACGCGTCGATATCAATACCGGCATGGTGTCGAGCATGGAAGCCCTGGTACGCTGGCGGCACCCGGCGCGGGGCCAGGTCGATCCGCAGGAGTTCATCGATCTGGCGGAAGAGACCGGCTTGATTCTCGGGATTGGCGAACTCGTCATGGACAAGGTATGCGCTCAGCTGGCCGCCTGGTCAAGGCAGGAGCGCAAATTACTGCCGGTATCGGTCAACGTCTCTCCGCGCCAGCTTAATCATGGCAATTTCATCAAGGTGGTAACGGCTTGTCTCAAGCGCCACCGGATATCTCCGCAATTGCTGGAAATCGAAATCACCGAATCCAGCATGATGGGTGATGCGCATGATGTTTCCGAAGCATTGTCCGTGCTGCAGAAAATGGGGATCAAGTTCCTCATCGACGACTTCGGTACCGGCTATTCGTCGCTTTCCCAGCTTCAAAGACTGGATTTCGACGTCCTCAAGGTCGACCGTGCCTTCACTTCGGAAGTCGATAAAACCGAAGAGGGCAGGGTATTTTTCACTGCCATTATCACCATGGCGCATGCCCTGGGCATGCGGGTAGTGGCCGAAGGCGTTGAAAACGAGCGGCAAATCGCTATCCTGAAGCGCCTGCACTGCGATGAAATCCAGGGATTTTACGTGGCCAAGCCGGCACCACCGGTATCCAGGCAATCCGACTTTCCCCATCAGGCAATGCCGGAATTCGCCTGATCTCTATGGATAGAAAATGTCAGGCAGGGTGGACTTGTATCGAATATGGGTTTGAATAGCCGAATCATCGCAAAAAAGGCATAAAAAACAGCCCGCACACGCAAAAACGTGGCGGGCTGAACTCAACACTGGAGAAGCGTTGGAAGAGACGAACTGACTATAGGTGAAGTCTTGCTTTTGTACATCCCATATTTATGGGATATTTCCGTATTAATTAATGGTATATTCCCCACCATACCTAGTAGTGGTTTCTAATAATTAATAAAAATGTATTTCCCTCGTGTATCCGGCTCTCATGACTGCCTGTCGTTTCTTGCGCTGGCGAAAAGGAGAATTGCGTTCTTTTCGCATGCCGGCTGGATGGGTGAAGCATCATGAGCAAGACGCCTGACTTGCCGCAAGCCGAACCTGTGCGCGTCCTGGTCGTCGAGGATGACGCTGTCACCCGCGCCGCCTTGTCCTTGTCAATCGAAGCCGAACCAACATTGACCCTGGCTGGCGTGTTCGACAGTATGCAGCCGGCACTAGCGTGGATAAAGACCGGCGCACTGGATGTCTTGCTGACCGATCTCGGTTTGCCTGACGGATCGGGCATCGATATCATCCGCGCCTGTCGCCAGCTGCACCCGCAATGTGACATCATGGTGTTGACCATGTCGGCGAATGAAACCGACGTGCTGGCCTGCATCGAGGCGGGCGCTTCCGGTTATCTCCTCAAGGGTACGCCCAAGGGCGACATTGCCCGTTCGGTATTGAGCATGCGCGAAGGCGGTGCGCCGATGAGTCCGGCAATCGCCCGCATGGTGCTCGAACGTGTCCGCACCGCCAAGCCTTCCTCTGCTTCCAGCGACCGAAAATCGCGGGTACTGTCCCGCCTGACCAAGCGCGAGAAAACCATTCTCGACCTGATTGCGCGTGGCGACACCTATGGCAATATCGCCACCATGCTGTCGGTGTCGGTAGGCACCGTGCAAACCCATATCAAGAGCATTTACGGCAAGCTGTCGGTGCATTCGCGCGGCGAAGCTGTGTTCGAAGCGCAACGCCGGGGCTTGCTCAAGCGGAGCGCGGATTCTGTTGCTGAAAGCAATTAATTCCGCGGCCGGCATGCTGGTGCGGCATGTGTCGCCAGTCTTTGAGGGGGAAACATCCATGGCGAAGTGCTGGACTTGTCGCGGCTTTCCAGTTACAACTAAAGTGCATTCATTTACTACGCGTGTTTCCCCATGAATTTCGAGGTCATCGATACCCAGATTTCCCCTGAAGGGCGACTTGAAGTCTTGTCCAAAGCCGAAGTCGCCAAATTGCGCGACAACAGCCAAGGGGGCTTGTATAACCTGTTCCGCAACTGTTCGCTAGCCGTGCTCAACTGCGGCAATGCCATGGACGACGGCAAGGAATTGCTGGAACGCTTCAAAAGTTTCGACATCAGCATCATCCAGCGCGAACGCGGCATCAAGCTCGACATCAAGGGTGCGCCCGCCACCGCTTTCGTCGACGGGCAAATGATCAAGGGCATCCACGAGCACCTGTTTGCGGTGCTGCGCGACGTCATTTTTGCCAGTAATGAAATCCAGGACGATCCGCGCTTCGATCTGTCCACCACCGAAGGCACGACCGACGCGGTGTTCCATATCTTGCGCAACGCCAATATGCTCAAGCCGCTGATCAGTCCCAACCTGGTGGTGTGCTGGGGCGGCCACTCGATTTCGCGCATCGAATACGAATACACCAAGAAGGTCGGCTACCAGCTCGGCTTGCGCGCCATGGATATCTGCACCGGCTGCGGCCCCGGCGCCATGAAGGGGCCGATGAAGGGCGCCACCATCGGCCATGCCAAGCAGCGCAATCCGGATGGCCGCTATCTCGGCGTGACCGAGCCGGGCATCATCGCTGCAGAGGCGCCGAACCCGATCGTCAATGATCTGGTGATCCTGCCGGATATCGAAAAGCGCCTGGAAGCCTTCGTCCGCCTTGGTCATGGCATCGTGGTCTTTCCCGGCGGCGCCGGCACTGCCGAGGAAATCCTGTATCTGCTGGGGATCCTGCTGCACCCGGATAACGTCGATCTGCCTTTTCCACTGGTCTTTACCGGCCCGCGCAGCGCGGCGCCGTATTTCGAGCAGATCGACCGCTTTATCAGCGAGACCCTGGGACCGCAGGCGCGGCAGCGCTACCAGGTGATCATCGACGATCCCGCCGAAGTGGCGCGCGTAATGCAAGCCGGGATCAAGCGGGTACGGGAATACCGCAAGGAAAAGGCTGATGCCTACTACTTCAACTGGCGCCTGAAAATCGATCGCGAATTCCAGCAACCTTTCCTGCCCACGCATGACAACATGCGCAACCTGAAGCTGCATCGGCAGCAGGAGTCGCATTTGCTGGCAGCTCACCTGCGGCGCGCCTTTTCCGGCGTCGTCGCTGGCAACGTCAAGGACCAGGGGATTCGCGCCATCGAGCAGCACGGTCCCTTTGAAATCCATGGCGACGCCGATATCATGGCTTCCATGGATGCCTTGCTGACTTCTTTCGTCGAGCATCACCGCATGAAGCTGCCGGGGAAAAAATATATTCCCTGTTATCGCATCATCAAATAAGTAAGGCAATCAAAGGCCGGGCAGGGCATGTCTCCGCGCGCCATTCTCCAGGAACTGTTCCGGGCAGCGGTTGCGGCCGCGCAGCCGGACTTGCGCATGCCACAATTCCTGCCGGCGCCGCCGCGCGGACGTACCGTGGTCGTCGGTGCCGGCAAGGCCGCCGCGCACATGGCGGCAGCTTTGGAAGCGCTGTGGCCTGCGCCGCTGGAAGGCGTCGTGGTGACGCGCTATGGCCATGCGGCACCGTGCCGCCATGTGCGGGTGCTGGAGGCCGGGCATCCGGTACCTGACCAGAACAGCCTGATGGCGGCGCAAGCCATGCGCCGGCAAGTCGGCGGGTTGACGCCAGACGACCTGGTCATCAGCCTGATTTCCGGCGGTGGCTCGGCCTTGCTGGTGGAGCCTGTGCCCGGCATCAGCCTGGCCGACAAGCAGCAAGTGACGCAAGCCATGTTCCAGGCCGGCGCGACGATTCGCGAGCTCAATCAGGTGCGTCAGGCATTATCCCGGATAAAAGGCGGAGGCCTGGCAGCGGCGGCATACCCGGCGCAAGTCCTGACGCTGGTCATTTCCGACGTGCCGGGCGACGACCCTGCCTATATTGCTTCCGGTCCTACGGTGGCGCCGCCGGAGGATGCCGTGCCGCCGCTGGAAATCATCTCCCGCCTGGGGTTGCGCTTGCCGGCGCATGTGGAGGCGGCTCTGGCGCATCCTGCCACGCGCCGATCGCAGGATTTCCTGCATTGCCGCACCGAATTGATCGCCACTCCGGTACAAAGCCTGCAAGCGGCGGCGGCGCGGGCGCGCGAACTCGGCATTGCCCCGCTCATTCTTTCCGACTGCATCGAGGCCGACGCAAAAGAAGCCGCGCTGGTGCATGCCGGTATCGCGCAAAGCGTGCGGCGCCATGGCTTGCCGCTGAAGCCGCCGGCGGTTTTATTGTCGGGTGGAGAATGCAGAGTCAGCCTGGGAAATCAAAGCCCAGGCAAGGGAGGGCGCAATACCGAATTTCTGCTGGCGCTTGGCCTCGCCCTGGATCCTGAGGATCGAATATGTGCGCTGGCCTGCGACACCGACGGTATCGATGGCAGCGAGGACAATGCCGGCGCCGTATGGCTGCCGGACAGTCTAGCGCGCGCGCGCCGGCTCTCGCTCGATATGCCGCAGTACCTGACCCGGCATGACAGCCATGCCGCCTTTGCCGCGCTGGACGACCTGATTGTCACCGGGCCGACCCACACCAATGTCAACGATTTCAGGGCGATTCTGATTGCCTGAAAGTCCGCAGGATACGGCGCCGAGGAAAAGCGGCCGCGGGATCCTGCCGCTTATGCCGAAAATCCAAATTAAACCGAGTGCAGTAAATCCGTGTCCTTGTTTCTGAGTTCGCGTAATTCTTCGACTTTGCGCCGCAGCTCGTTGCGCTTGCGATTGATCGCGGCATGCTGCTCGGCTGTCATCGGTGGCGCAGTCATCAATTCCTTCAGGTTGGCTGTATTGCTGTAATTGTTCCTGCTGAAACGATCCATGCTGTACTCCTTCGGAAAGGGGAGTCAGATTCACTGCTGGCTTATTTGCCTGAAATACAGGCAAAGCCGATAAATGTTTCTGACTCAAAATGCTTGCTCTAAAGCATAAAAAGAGCCCCTAGCATTGTGCCCGAAAATGCCCCTTCTTTTATGACAAATCGCAATATCTTCAGGTCTTCGGTATTTAATGCAACAGTACGGATAATTGCATTTCACGAGTAATGAATTTCAAGCTCGAATACGGCCACATCATTTTTAAACTTTCCAAACCCGCACAACATGATTCAAAGTCTTGCGCGGCTATGCTGAACTAATATGAACATATTCCGCATCGGATTTTGTCTCATTTAGTCAGGTCAAACAAAGAGCGTGATATTTAATAAATTGAGCGATGTCAATATCGTAGTATTGCTAGTTGCTAACATTAAACATGTTAACCAAGAGGATTACTTCAGTTAACATGAGCTAAAAACATGAGATCTCAAGCTCAAAATGAAATAACTGGTGTAGGGCTGGTTACAATAATGGTTCTTTTACGGTTGATGCTGATATCGGTAACAAAAAGGGATCCGTTTGCCCATGTACCTCAAGTAAAGAGAAGTAAATTCTAACCACTGGAAAGATTTTTTTTGCCGTCATAAAGGATGTGAAATGAAAGACGTAGTAATTGTCGCAGCACAAAGAACTGCAGTCGGTAAGTTTGGTGGCTCTCTGGCTAAAATTGCCGCCGCCGATCAGGGCGCGCATGTCATCAAGGGCTTGCTGGCCAAGACCGGCGTCAAGGCCGAGATGATCAGCGAAATCATCATGGGCCAGGTGCTGACTGCTGGCGTCGGCCAGAACCCGGCGCGCCAGGCGCTGATTCGTGCCGGTGTGCCCAACATGGTGCCGGCCATGACCATCAACAAGGTGTGCGGCAGCGGCTTGAAAGCCGTGCATCTGGCAGCGCAGTCGATCATGTGCGGCGACGCCTCCATCGTCATCGCCGGCGGCCAGGAAAACATGAGCGCCTCGCCGCATGTGCTGAACAATTCCCGTGACGGTTTCCGCATGGGCGACGCCAAGCTGGTCGATACCATGATTAATGACGGCTTGTGGGATATCTATAACAATTACCACATGGGCGTCACCGCCGAAAACGTCGCCAAGAAATACGAGATTTCGCGCCAGGAACAAGACGAATTCGCAGTCGCTTCGCAAAACAAGGCCGAAGCCGCGCAAAAGGCCGGCAAGTTCAAGGATGAAATCCTGCCGCTCGAAATTCCGCATAAAAAAGGCACGATCGTTTTCGACACCGACGAATACGTCAAGGAAGGCGTGACCCTGGATGCGGTGTCCGGTTTGCGTCCGGCATTTGACAAGGCTGGCACGGTCACTGCGGCAAATGCCTCGGGCATCAACGATGGTGCCGCTGCCGTGATGCTGATGAGCGCCGACATGGCCAAGGAACTGGGGCTGACCCCGCTGGCCAGGATCAAGGCCGCCGCTTCCGCCGGCGTCGATCCCTCGGTGATGGGCATGGGCCCGGTACCGGCCGCCCAGCTGTGCCTGAAGAAGGCGGGCTGGACGCACCAGGACCTGGACCTGATGGAAATTAACGAAGCTTTCGCGGCCCAGGCCATCGGCGTGAACCGCGAAATGGGTTGGGATACCAGCAAGATCAATGTCAATGGCGGTGCCATTGCGATCGGTCATCCGATCGGGGCGTCGGGTTGCCGTATTCTTGTAACGCTGCTGCATGAAATGGTGAGGCGCGATGCCAAGCGCGGTCTCGCCAGCCTGTGCATCGGCGGCGGTATGGGTGTCGCGCTGGCGGTGGAACGGTAAGACTGCTGTTAGACNNGGTGCGCTTGCCGTCCTGATCGCTACATTTTTTTAGTTCATTCGCTAGAGGATAGGACATGGCACGAATAGCATTGGTGACCGGCGGCATGGGCGGCTTGGGGGAAGCGATCTGCATCAAGATGGCTGCCCTGCAGTACCAGGTGATTACCACTTACTCTCCCGGCAATACCCGAGCGCCGGAATGGCTCGATACCATGGCGCGACAAGGCTACAACTTTCGCGCCTACGCTTGTGACGTCACGAGCTATGAGTCGGCGCAGGAATGCATCGCGCAAATCGAAAAAGACGTGCGTCCGGTCGACGTGCTGGTCAACAATGCCGGCATCACGCGCGACATGACCTTCAAGAAAATGGGCAAGGTCGACTGGGATGCCGTCATCCGCACCAATCTCGATTCCGTCTTCAACATGACCAAGCCGGTCTGCGACGGCATGGTCGAGCGCGGCTGGGGCCGCATCGTCAACATCTCCTCGGTCAATGGCCAGAAAGGCGCATTCGGCCAGACCAACTACTCCGCCGCCAAGGCCGGCATGCATGGCTTCACCAAGGCACTGGCGCTGGAAGTGGCGAAGAAGGGCGTCACCGTCAATACCATTTCGCCGGGCTATATCGGCACCAAGATGGTGATGGCGATCCCGCAGGAGGTCCTCGACAGCAAGATCATTCCACAAATCCCGATGGGGCGCCTGGGCAAGCCGGAAGAAGTGGCGGGACTGGTGGCTTACCTGTCATCGGATGAAGCAGCGTTCCTGACCGGCGCCAATATCGCCATCAACGGCGGTCAGCACATGTACTGAAACGATCCGTACAATCAGCGATTGCTGATTTTCCCGAAAACGGCCGATGTCTTGCATGCGGCCGTTTTTTCATGGCGAAAAGTTTATTGCTTGACCCAGCTGGTCAGTCTTGGTTGTGAAGACACCCGGAATTCGATATTAGTGATGCCGATTGAACCGGCCGGGCCGCTGACGAAATTGTGGCCTGGCTTGATCGGAAACAGGAAATTGTCCCGGATAAAAATATCGGTGTGGCAGTTGGCACTGGCATTGTAGATCTGATTCTTGATTTCTTGCCAGACGTCATCCGTGATCCAGCCATACAGGTAGAGCTGGTTCGGATACAGCTTGCTGTCGGAATCCAGGTAGCCTTTCTGGTTTTCCTGCAGGACCGGATGCGGTGGTGGACAGTGACCGATAGAAAGGTCGATCCAGCCATCGCTCATGGCATAGGATTCCTCGCTCTGGTAGGCGCCATCCTTCAACAGCAGTTGCCACTTGCAACTCAATTCGATGCGTTTCTCGAGGCCGGATTTTTCCGTCCACAAGGATTGGCCGTCGCTGACCGTAAGCTGCGTGCGGATTACCTGGCCGATCAGGGCGGGCTCGCACTTGCGAATTTCATCGATGTTTTCATGAATGTTCCAGAAGAACCATTTGGTGCGTTCGCTATCGCTCATGTCTCCCAAATCGGCAATCGTCTTGACGCCATAGGGTTCAATCGTACGGATCACGTCCTTGCGCAGTTTCTCATTAATTTCATCGAGTTCATGTTGCACTTTGAGAGTGGGCATATGTTGTTCCATCGGCAGCTCCAGAATAAATTCGGACCTTCAATGCATCGGTATGAAAAAAGAAAATGATTAGAACGCGAATTGATGAAGCAGTTTCGTGCAAACGCACATTACTGGGTGCAAGTGCCCCGGGAGCAAGGAATCGCGATAGAGATGACGATATCGGGGAACTCCGCAGAAAGCCTATGGAAATAGCAAGCACACGGAAGATCGATGAAAGCGATGCGGATTCGCCGGAACAATGGCGAATCAGCTGACTTTCAGGCTGGCTGGCATGACTTGCATCCAGGTTTGTTGGTTGGCAAGCAAATTCAGCAGTTTGGCCAGCGGCACTGGACGGCTGAAGTAAAAACCCTGGTATTCATCACAGCCGAACTGGCGCAGCGCTTCCGCCTGCTCGCGCTTCTCCACTCCTTCCGCGACCACGCGCATGCCCATTGAATGGGCCATAGCAATGATGGCCTGAGTAATGGCGGTATCGTTCGGTCCGGTCGGGATATCCTGAATGAAAGAACGGTCGATTTTCAGGCTGTAGACCGGGAAACGCTTGAGATAAGCCAGCGAAGAATAACCGGTGCCGAAATCATCGATATCCAGCCGAATACCCATGGCGCGCAAGCGGTTCATGATGTCGACAGCCTGCTCCGGATTGTCCATCACCATGCTTTCGGTGATTTCCAACTGCAGCAAGTCCGGGTTCAACCGGGTTTGCTCCAGCAATTTCTGGATCGCGTCGGGGAAGTTGCTGTCGCTGAGCTGTCGTGCCGAAAGATTGACGGCGACTCGCACCGCGTGGCCGCTGGCTTGATTGATGGTAAGAGCATCTGCGCAGGCAACGCGCAGGATGTGTTTCGACAACGGAATGATAAGGCGGGTCTCTTCTGCCAGCGGAATAAAGTGCTGCGGCGGCAGCAAGCCCAGTTCGGGATGCTGCCAGCGCACCAGCGCTTCGACGCCGTTGATGCGGCCCGTATAGACGTCGACCTTGGGCTGGTAATAAAGTTGCAGTTCCTCATTATCGATGGCACGGCGCAACTGCGATTCCAGCGCCAGTCTTTCCACGGAATGGATGTTGTTGCTGGCCGAATAAAAGCGGTAGGCATTCTTGCCATCACTCTTGGCACGGTACATTGCGATGTCGGAATTTTTCAGCAGCGCCATCGCGTCGCCGCCATCGTCCGGGTAGAGCGCAATGCCAATACTGGCCGACAGATGGCATTCCTGGCCATCGACATAAAACGGTCGCGCCGCTTCCTCGAGAATCTTTTCGGCGACGTTGGCGGCGACTTCGCCATCCGTCAACTCTTCGATCAGCACATAGAATTCATCGCCTCCCATGCGGGCCACGGTATCATTTTCGCGCAAGCAATTGCGCATGCGCTCGGCGAACTCCTGCAGGGCCTGGTCGCCGGCGCTATGGCCGAAAGTGTCGTTGATATTTTTGAAGCGATCGAGATCGACGAACATGACGGCGAGTTTCTGCTGGCGCCGGTGCGCCGCCTTCATCGCATGATTCAGAATCTGGTTGAACAGCGCGCGATTCGGCAGCGCCGTCATCTCGTCGTAATGCGCCAGGTAACGGATGCGGTCCTCGGTTTGCTTGTTCTCGATGGCGATGCCGGCCAGGTTGGCGGCAATTTCGATGACCTGCAGGTCTTTCGCGCTCGGCGCGCGGGACTCGCGGTAAAACAGCGACAATGCGCCCAGCACCTTGTTGTTCTTGCCGAAGATCGGCCACGACGAGCATCCCTTGAAACCATGCGCGAGCGTCTTGTCGCGCCACATGATCCACAGCGGATCGCTGGCGATGTCGGTCGTCTGCACGGCTTCGCGCCGGAACACGGCGGTTCCGGCCGAACAGTGGCAGGGCCCCACCGCAAGGCCAGCCAGGTCATCGGCAAAATCCCGCGGCAAGGCGGGGGCGATCACCGCGTGCAGATGCGTGCGCTCCGCATTCAACAGCTGGATGGCGCACTTGGCGCGTTCGGACTGGTCTTCGATCAGTTGCGCCAGCGTGGCAAGAATGTCCGGCAGCGCTTCATCGCCGGCGATCATGCCGAGGATTTGATTCTGGGCGCGCTGCAATGCCTCGGCCAGCTTGCGTGCGCTGATGTCGCGCATGACGACCTGCACCGCCGGTGCTCCGAGATAAATGAATTTGGAGCCGGATGCTTCGGCATGGAAGGATGTGCCATCGATCTTCAGCCAGACTTCCTCGACCTGGCCGGTGCTCAATTCGCCCATCGGCAGCGCCAGCGCGCGCTTTTTGCTGATTTCCTTGTAGTCCGGATGCATGAAAGGACGTACACGCTGGCCCAGCAGATCGCTGGCCCGGGAAGCGCCGAATAGCTGCACGCAGGCCTGGTTGAGCAGCACGAACTCGCCATGCTGATGCACGAAAATCGCTTCCGGCGACAAGTCGATCAATTGACGGTAGCGGGCTTCGCTATCGGCCATAATGGCTTGACTTTGCTTCCATTCGGAAATGTCGCGCATGTACGCCGTAAACACGATACGCTCGCCCAGGGCGATCGGCGCTACGGCGACTTCAACTGGAAAGTGCATTCCTTCGGCATGCATGGCCGAGAGTTCGATACGGCGCTTATGGAAGGGACTGTCACTGTTGCGCTGCAAGTCCGCTAAGCCTTGCAGGAAAAGTGCGCGCGAAGCCGGCGTCAGCAATCGTTCGGCAAATGGCTGGCCGATGATGTCGGCACGCGCATGGCCGAATGCACGTTCCGCCGCCGGGTTGAAATCAATAATGCAGCCTTGTTCATCGAAAGAAATAATACAATCGAGCGCAGCCTGCAGAATCGCGTTCTTTAGATTTTCGCTATCGGCCAGGGCCGCTTCAACCTGGGTGCGCTGTACTTGCGCTTCGAAATTGTCGAGAGCAAAAGAAATTTCATTCGTCATTTCCTCCAGCAACTCGATCAGTTCCCGGTCAAAAAAATCTCGCTCTTCCGCGTAGAGCAGCAAGGCACCGATCACCTCGCCATTTTGCCGGAACGGGAAGCTGCCAACCGAGCGAAAACCGACATTGGTCGCCATGGACACCCATTCATCGTGGAAACCCATTGCCAGAAAGTCGTTGCAGATGCTTGGGCGTTGCTCGCGAATGCAAATGCCGCCCGGACCCTGGCCTTCCGGCGCGTCCAGATCAATGGAAATCCGCGTCATCAATCCCTGCGGCAGTTTGGTGCCGTGTCCTGCCATCGGGACCAGTTCCCTGGATTCAGGATCGACCAGGCGCACCATGGCCATCTGAAAACCGCCGCGTTCGACTGCAATGCGGCAAATTTCATTGAATAAGGCTTGGCGATCTTCGGCATGCAGAATTGCCTGATTGGTTTGCCGTAGCGCCGCATATAAATTGCGCAATTTGCCGATATGCTCTTCATGCGTCTTGCGCGCCATGATGTCAGTCAATACACCTACCGCATGGACAGCGTGTCCCGCAGCATTGCGTTCAGCAACTTGCCCGGACAGACTGACCCAGCGCCAGCCGATACGGTCATCCCGCAGGCGCATGTCCAGTTGCAATCCTGCTTCTGATAGAGTTTTCCCCTCCTGCAACAAGTACGTCCATTGCTCCTTGACCAACGGCAAATCATCTTCATGAATCAAGGCATGCAAGGAAGATGCATGGGCAATGCCTTGCAATGGGACATGGGCAAAGCAGACAGGAGGTTCGCTGCTCAATTGCAGCATATTGCTGCCGATATCCCAGTCGAACGCCACGTGGCCGCCACTGCTGAGCGCCAGGCGTAGTGGTTCACTGATAGTCTGGGAAACTGGATTCATTGGTCAGCGGCTAGAGGCACTAACAAATGCCTGATTTATTATTTATTCACAGCGCACTGTGCTGAGGAGAGTGCGAGCTAACTTTTTGCTTTGTCTCAATTTCTTGCTAGATTATAACCAAATAACCTTCAATGAAAGTCATGTATGCCTGCAATTGGCAGAATGGAGACAACGGCCGGATGGCCCCTTGCCGGACTGGCCGCAGAGTGCTACGGCTGCCGTACACTGAAGGTGTCGCAGTCGGTCAGCCTGCCGCTTTCCAGCCCGCGCGAAAACCATCGGGTGCGCTGGGCCGAGCTGCCGTGGGTAAAGGAGTCCGGCACAACATGGCCTTGTGTCTGACGTTGCAAGGCATCGTCGCCGATCGCGGTGGCCGCGTGCAGGGCACCTTCGACATCGCCTCGCTCGATGATGCCGCGCGCCTGGTGGGCATGATGTGCCCAGACGCCGGCATAGCAATCAGCCTGCAGTTCGATGCGCACCGACAAGGCATTCGCCTGTGCCTGCGACATGCGGCTGCGGGCCTGCTGCGCCTGTTCGTCGACTCCAGTCAGATGCTGGACATGGTGACCGATTTCATGGGCGATGACATAGGCCTGGGCGAATTCGCTGTCGACCTGGAAGCGTTCCCGCATTAATTGAAAAAACCCGAGATCGAGATAGACTTTCTGATCTGTCGGGCAATAAAAGGGGCCCGTGGCAGACTGGCCGGTGCCGCAGGCGGTAGGGGTACTGCCGGCAAACAGCACCAGGGTCGGTGGCACGTAGCTGGCGTTGCTTGCTTGAAACAAGGCGCTCCAGGTGTCTTCGGTATCGGCCAGCACGGTACGCACGAAGCGGCTTTCGGTATCGCTGGCCGGCGGCCCGGAAGGCGCTTGCTGCACCGACGTCACCTCGCCGCCGCTCATCATGTCGATGACGGTCATCGGATTGATGCCGAACAGGTAGGACGCCACCAGCGCAACGGCAATCGTGCCCAGTCCGATCGAGCGGCCGCCTAATCCGCCGCCGCGGCGACGGTCTTCCACGTTATCGCTTTCGCGATTGCCTTCCCATTTCATTGCAATCTCCCGCCTTGATCAGATGCATGGATAAATGCTCTTGGGAAAATTCATTCTGTTCTGCCGGCTAAAGCAGACAATGTATGAGCTTAGTGTAGCGCAAGCGAAGCCATGGACATCAGTTGGCGCACCGCACATTCGCATTCGTCAAGTTTAATCAACCTGTATGCGCACATCACCAAGTTGCACCACCTGGCCGGAGCGGATCTTGCAGGTCTTGCGCATTTCGGGTTGTCCATCCACCATGACCGTTCCCGAGGCCACCAGCATCTTGCCGGCGCCGCCGCTGTCGCACAAACCAGCCAGCTTCAACAACTGGTTCAGCTCGATGTAATCGCCCTCGAGCGCAAAGCGGATTTTCTGCATGATGAATCTTTCTTTTGAAGAGGCCGGCTCTGCTCATTCCTGAGTGCCGGATATCAGGGCTGGCGGGTCAGTGCCACTTTCACGATGTAGGCGAATACCGCCAGCGCAGCCAGGAAGGCCGCCAGCCGCACCTGCTTGGTCTTGCCGCGCTTTAAAGCAATCGTTCCCAGCAGTATGTAGGCGATGAGCGCAAGGACTTTGGCGGTCAGCCATCCCTCCACGAAAGGATACTGGGCGCTCCAGAATACCATCACCAGGGCGCTGGCCAGCAGCACCGTATCGATCACGTGCGGAACGATCTTCGCCCAGCGCTGCTGCAGCAAGGCTGAGTCTTGCAGCATCAGGACGCCGCGCAGCAAAAACAGCATGCCGCTCAGAGCGGCGAACGTCATGTGCAAGTGTTTGACGGCGAGGTAACTCATGGGGAAAGGAAAGCCGGTGTAGGCATCCGGCCGTTATTGTTATGGACGCGACATTGTAGCCCGAATGCAGCTACGGCAGCATCCGGCGCCATCGGCGAATGTGCCCAGTCGTCCCAGGTGCTTTCCTGCAGAGCCGGGATATATCGGCATTATGCCGGCAACGCCGCTCAGGACAAGCCAGACACGCAAGTCTGCATGGTAGGTCCTGCACATGAAACGGGTTATCATCCGCATGCAATACAGCGGCAAGTGGCTTGCCGCCGACTGCGGCAGCGTCAAGCCGGTCGCGGAGATGCATCCGGCAAAATGAGCGGCCCGGGGCTGCCCCTTGAGGGCGCCTCGAGCGGCTTCAAGACGCCTCGATGCGGCGTTGCGCGCCAATGGTCCAGTCGTGCAGGACGGAGTAGCCGACCGCCAGCAGGGTCGGGCCGATGAACACGCCCAGAAAACCGAAGGCAAGCGCGCCGCCCAGCACGCCCAGCAGCACCACGATGAAAGGCAAGCCGCCGCCCTTGCTGATCATGAGCGGCTTGATGACATTGTCCACGCTGCCCACCACCAGTGCATTCCATAGAACGATAAAGATGGCCCAGCCAAGCGCGCCCTGGGTGTAGAGCCAGATGGCGGCCGGCACCCAGATCAGTGCCGGCGCCATCGGTATCACCGAAAGGAAGAACGTCACCAGGATCCAGATGGCGGCACCCGGCACGCCGGCCAGCCAGTAGCCGAGCCCCGCCAGAACGGCCTGGACCAGGGCGGTGCCGAGGATGCCATAGACGACGCCCTTGACCGTGCCGCCGGCCAGCTGCAGCAGGTAAGGACCTCGTTCGCCGGCGATGCGGCGCACGCCGCCCAGCAGCCATTCCAGCGCCACATGGCCGCCGATATAAAAGAAAAATGAAAAAATAATGCTCAGCACTAGCTGCAACAGGCCGGCGCCGGTCGCCGCGCCCAGCGTCAGCAACCACTGACCGAGCGGCGCAGCCAGACGATTGCGCACGAACTCGGCGATTCCCGCGCCGCCGTGGAGCAGGTCATTCCAGATTTCCTGGATGCGAGCGCCAACCAGCGGCAAGGCAGCAATCCAATCAGGCAAGGGCGGCACGCCGCGCTCGATCAGCTTGTTGGCGATCGCCCGAACTTCATCGGCTTGTTGCGCCAGTCCGAACATGGCGACGGCAAGAGGACCGACTCCGCACAGCAAAGCCAGCAACACCATGATCACCGCCGGGGCGATGCGCTGGCCGCGAAAAAGGGAAATCAGCCGCGTGTAAATCGGCCATGTGCAAAAGCTGATGATGGCCGCCCAGAGCAGCGGAGCAAAAAACGGCGCCAGAATGTACAGGCAGCCGCCAATCAGGGAAACCATGGCGGTAACCGCAATGACCCGTTCAATCAATCGTTCATTTTTTTGCATGTGTTCATGTTGGAGCAACAAAGACCTTACTTTGCAAGACTGCTGTCAGGCTGGCAAGCCGCCGAAAGGAGTAAAAGGCTGATATATGTTGTTTTTTTACAGAATAGTTTCTTTATTTATTGTTGCGTCGCCGCATTCTGCAATGCCGTATGCATATTTGCATTCGACATTTGCTGGTAATCAATGTGGCGCACTGCACAATTAGGTACGTTTAACAAGTTTAACAAGGAATTATTCGCGGAACTTTTTAATCCGCAATGAAGTCTTGTTGTATCAGCAATGGCTTAAAAGCTATTGGGATAAACGACAGAATTATTATCTACGAGGAAATCATGGCTGAACACGCACTCTCATCGCAAGAAAGCTATAACCCCAATCATTTGCTCGATTTTCTGCTCGAGAAAATGGCCCTGAAAAATGACGCCGCCCTGTCGCGCAAGCTGGAAGTGGCGCCCCCTGTCATCAGTAAAATACGCCATCGACGCCTGCCGATCGGGGCATCGCTGTTGATCCGGATGCACGAAGTCACCGGCATGAGCATTCGCGATTTGCGCGATCTGATGGGCGACCGCCGCACCAAATACCGCTTGAGTGATGCCCAAGGGAAACCAAAACCCAGCGAAGCTGCGCCAGGAACTCAGCAGCAATCCGCCGGTTCAATGCATCATTAAGCGAGCAGGGTAGCTTTACAGGCACGTCGCGAATAACGCAATGCTGTCCACCGGCACATCATGTAGGGATATTCTCTATTATTGACGATGCGCAACATTGCGTTTTTTCATTCTGAGTAACAAGAGGCATTTCGCCATGAAGCAAGGCAAAAGAAGGCGTTAGCTCTCATCATGCAGATGACACCCGAAGGTAGTATTCGCGTCTAGCTGACCTGGAAAAACTCGACTGGCAAAATAGAGTAAGGAAGAACAAGCAATTTCGCCGGATTGCTGCTGCCCAGCGGACATCCGGGATTCAATGGCGCTGGAATATCGCGAAAATTGACTTCGATGCGGTCAGGGTGAATATGTTGTGAAATGGATTCAATTCCCACATCACGACAGGCATTAACATATCTTCCCAGAAAGATGCCAATCACCATGTTCTGTGAAAAATTAATTGGAGGCATCGGCGGCGGCGGCGATATGCCGGCGGCATGTTCGCGCCATAGCGTGTCCCATGCTATCAGATCCCGAACCACTACAAGACGCCGGTCCTCAATTGCAGATGAGACGATCGGAGTGACTTCCTGAAAGGACAGGGTTTGCACCCTGTCTTCCGGAAAATCAAAAAATGCCAGGGAAAGGGAAACACCGCCGCAGCCTGCAATGAATGCGCATGCGATTCCTGTCAGCCATGGAAAAAACGGTTTTTTGAACATGATGGATCAATAAAAAACCATGCTGACAAGGGCTCATTCGCGGCGTATTCCAGATGACAAAGGCAGCTTCACAGTGCAAGGACTCACAAAATAACAGCAGCCTGCCAGAATTGTAGTATGTTTCGCAGTCTCTGCTACCTGAATCGCCGACGCGGCACTACTGAGTCGGCAGCTACTGAGTCGGCAGTTTCGGCTCAAGCGGCGCGCTGGTCGCAGGCAGCGCGCGCCCAGATCGTGTCCATCTCCGCAATGTGCGTGGCGAACCATGGTGACAGCAAGGGCAGGATTTTGCGTCCGAGATGGCAGTCGCCCGCCAGCACGCGCGATTGCGCATGGTGCAGCAAGCGCAGAAGCTGTGCATGCTCGGCCCGGTGTTCCTGCAGCGCGCGCATTTCAAGTTCACTCATCCATTGTTCTTCGTTGGCGAAGTCGCGCTCCAGTTCGGCCACGAACTGCGGATAGCGGACACAAAACTGAGCATCCGTTGCATCGGCCATTGCATCGAGCTCCAGAAATAATTGCGGATAAAGCTGCTTGATCTTTGCTTCATCCAGCGCACCCGTAACGGGAATGCGATAAGCTTGCATGAGTGAGGTCTTTCTTAAAGCATAAAATCCCACTGAAGCCAGCTCCGCTGGGAGCGCTTCGAGGGGTGATTGGGCGAGTCAGGTTGATGAGGTACTTTAATTTCCTGATGCAAAAGAAGTATTGATGGTGGTCAAAACATATGCAAACCAGCAAGCGATGATGGAAGGTGTCTCATGCAAATATGAAAAATTGCTGATTAAATGCTTCCTTTATGAAACATGCGGAGAAAAACATGACTCGTCCAGATTCCCTCTTCGAAGCTGCAAGCTACGATTTGAATAAATTCATAGAACGGCGCATTACCGAGCGCCGTGCAATGCATCGCGATTCCATGGATCGGCGCAAACAGCCTGCCAGTCAGGAAGTAGAGCAGGAAAACCTGTCTTCTGAAAAAACGCCGACAGCACAGCCGCCCTCATCGCACTGACGCTTTTCTCCGCATGGAAGTACCAGTCGGCAAGGGAGTGAAACCATCTGCCTCTCGTCGTCGTCAAATTTTCATTGAAGACTGGGAGTGAAATTTGTGATGGCATCCTCCGGGAAGAAGCAACTGATCAATATCGTTGCCGATGGCGTAGCCATCGAGGGCATGCTGGAGTTGCCGCAAAAAACTTCAGGCATGGTTCTTTTTGCGCATGGGAGCGGCAGCAGCCGTTTAAGTCCGCGTAATAATTATGTTGCCAGCGTGTTGCGCGATGCAGGTCTGGGCACTTTGCTGCTGGATTTGCTGACAGCAGGTGAAGATCAGACATATGAAACCCGCTTTGATATTTCCTTGTTAACGCAACGACTGGAAGTTGCACTGATGTGGATGCGACAGCCGGATGGCGAACTGGCTGGACTGCCGGTCGGCTTGTTTGGCGCCAGCACCGGCGCCGCCGCGGCATTGCGGGTGGCTGCCAGGCAGCCGCAAGCCGTGCAGGCGGTCGTCAGCCGAGGCGGGCGGCCTGATATGGCCGGCGCTGATGTTCTTGCAAGGGTGAAGGCGCCGACTCTTTTGCTGGTCGGCGGTCTCGACGATGTGGTGATCGAACTGAACAAGGCCGCGTATGAGCGTATGCAATGTGAAAGACAATTGCGTATTGTGCCTGACGCCACACATCTGTTCGAGGAGCCCGGCGCCCTGGAAAGCGTGGCGCAAATGGCGGCTGACTGGTTCCTTTTTCATCTAAAAGACGGCCCACAGGCTTAAATCTATTTCTTCACTGTGGTAAAAACATCCGTTTCTTGTCTAATTTTCCAGAGATAAAAATCTTGTAGTGATCAATCTTGCATAGATGCTGCCGCAGATAATTTCCTTACGGTATTATTTGAAATTGTCTGAGGTGGAAGTGCATGTTGATAACAAACTTGACTGGGTTGTGGAGCAAAGGCGTTCAACGCTGGATAAAGAAGCAGCAAAAGCACAATGAAAAACTTGTCAAAATTCTTCTGACCAATCCGGCAAGTGTTCCTCCCCCCCTGGAGACCTATTCCTCTCATCCGCGTTGGGCCTTGCCGCCCATGGCGACGGCACTGCTGCCTGGCCGGCAGCAGCCGGCGCCGCGCGCTTCGGGAAAGTGGCTGAAGTGCAGCCACCCCCTGACTATGCTCGACAGCGGCCGTCCGGGCGCCGTCATGAATTACTGGCTTTATCTTCCGGCGAGATGCGGCGCCGCGGCGCCTCCTTTGGTGGTCATGCTGCACGGTTGCGCGCAGACGGCGCCGCAATTCGCGCAAAGCACACGTATGAACGAGCTGGCGGAAAGAGAAGGATTTGCCGTGCTTTACCCTCAACAGACGGCGAGCAACCAGGCCGGCAGATGCTGGCGCTGGTACAGCAAGGAAGTTTGCGAAGGCAAGGCCGAGACCGAGGCGGTGGTGGCAATCATCGACAAGGTGGCGGAGCAGCACAGTCTCGACAAAAGCCGGATTTATATTGCCGGCATTTCCGCCGGCGCGGCCATGGCCAATATCATCGCGCTCAACCATCCTGAGCTCGTGGCGGCAGTCGGCATGCATTCCGGCACGGTCTTTGGCGCCGCGCAAACTCCGATGGATGGCTATAACGTGATGCAGCAAGGCGCCGATGGCGATGTGCGCGAAGCAGTGCGCGCAACTGCCGGACGAATGGCGTATTTGCCACTCATGCCGGCAATCCTGATCCATGGTCTTGAAGACAGGATCGTGAATCCGCTTAATGTCGCGCAGCTGGCAGAACAATTCCGGGAGCTTCATCATCTGGCCGGCTTCGACAGGGAAAGCATGCTGGTGAAAATTACCGACAAGCTGGCCAACGAGCGTTCCGGCAACCCGAGCAAAACCTATGAATACTATTTCGGTAAAAGGAATTTGCTGCAGGTGTGCGAAATCAGCGAATTGGGCCATGCCTGGAGCGGCGGCGATGAATCAGTCAGTTTCAGCGACAGCCAGGGGCCGAATGCGAGCCGAATGATGTGGGATTTTTTTACCAGGCATCAGCGGCATTTGGCAGCATCGATGGCGTGCCCTGCATCCGCTGAAGTCCAGGCGGATGTTGCCTGAATTCGCGAAATCATCCTCATCCTGCGACTGCTTACCGCAGCTCGCCAAAGCCGGGCCGCAACTTGCCTGACCGCCCAAACTGCTTCACACTGTGAAGCAGCATAAGAATCGCCGCGCCGGTTATCGCTTAAATCACCCATGTAAATATGATGCGTCAGCATGCCATGTCCTGCAAGTCCACGCACTGGCGCGCCCTGTTGCGGGCGTTGCTGCCGCTTATTCTTGCCGGCGGCTGCAGCGGCCAGGAGGACAATTTCTTCCCGGGTTACGCGGAGGCTGATTACGTCAGGCTGGCGGCGCCGGTGGGCGGCACCCTGGTCAAGCTGCATGTAGACCGCGGCGATCGTGTCGCGCGCAATGCGCCGGCATTCGTGCTGGAATCTGACAGCGAGCGCGCCGCCGTGCAGGAAGCTGCTTCCCGCGTGGCGCGCGCACAGGCGCAACTGAATAACCTCCGAAAAGGCAGGCGTCCCGACGAGGTCGCCGCGGTGGCGGCGCAACTGGCGCAGGCGCAGGCGGCGCACGCCTTGTCGGCGGCCAGCCTGGCGCGGGAAAAGAAACTGGCATCTGCCCGCTTCGTCGCACCCTCGCGCATCGACGAGGCGCAAGCCGCGCTCGACCGCGACGCGGCCCGCGTGCGCGAGCTGCAGGCGCAGCTGCGCGTCGCCAGGCTGGGCGCGCGCAGCGATGAAATTGCCGCCGCCGAGAAAGATTTGCAGGCGGCACAGGCGCAACTGGCGCAAGTCAACTGGAGACTCGAGCAAAAGGTCCAGCGCATTCCCGTCGATGCCGAAGTTGTCGACGTGCTCTACCGCGAAGGCGAGCTGGTCACGGCCGGCAGTCCCGTGGTGAGCCTGCTGGCGCCGCAGTATGTCAAGGCGCGCTTCTTCGTGGGCGAGCCGATGCTGGGCAAGCTGTTCCTCGGCCAGGCGGTCAATCTGCGCTGCGACGGCTGCGGCGCGCCGATTGCAGCCAAACTCAGCTTCATTGCCCGCGAAGCGCAATACACCGCGCCGCTCATCTACAGCAAGGAAAACCGCGCCAGCCTGGTGTTCATGGTCGAGGCGCGGCCGGCGCCGTCCGACGCCGCGCGCCTGCATCCGGGGCAGCCGCTGGAAGTCCGGCTTGGACCGGACGACCGGGTAACGCCATGATGGCGGCTGTCGGCGATGCCGTGATCGAGGCGCGCGGCCTGACCAAGCGCTACGGCAGCCGCACCGTGGTCGATCATGTCGACATGCGCGTCGCCAGGGGACGCATCTTCGGATTTCTCGGGCCGAACGGCAGCGGCAAGACCACCACCATCCGCATGCTGTGCGGCTTGCTCACGCCCGACGCGGGGGAGGGGCGCTGTCTCGGTTACGACATCCGCCGGCAGTCGCAGCAGATCAAGCGCGAAGTCGGCTACATGACGCAAAGCTTCGGCCTGTATCTTGACTTGAGCGTCGAGGAAAACCTCGATTTCATCGCCCGCGTGTACCAGGTTGCGGATCGCCCTCGGCGCATTGCTGCGTTGCTGGAAAAAATGGGGCTGGCCGAACGCCGCATGCAGTTGGCAGGCGCCCTCTCGGGCGGCTGGAAGCAGCGCCTGGCGCTGGCCGCCTGCCTCTTGCACGAGCCTCAATTGCTGCTGCTGGACGAACCTACCGCCGGCGTCGATCCGCAGGCAAGGCGCGAATTCTGGGACCATTTGCATGAGCTTGCGGCAGCCGGCCTGACCGTGCTGGTGTCGACGCATTACATGGATGAAGCCGAGCGTTGCCACGAGCTGGCGTACATTTCCGGCGGCCGCTTGCTGGCGCAGGGCACGCCGCAACAGCTGATCGATGGCGCCGGTCTGGCGACCTGCGAAATCAGCGGGCCGGACCTGGCGCCGCTGGCGCGCTCGCTGCGCGCGCTGCCGGCCATCCGCAGCGTGGCGTTTTTCGGCAATGTGCTGCATGTGAGCGCGGCATCGGCCGCCGACCTGGAAGCGGCGCTGTCCGCCTGCCATGGCGCTGGTGTCACTGTGCGAACGGTGGAAGCTACCCTGGAAGATGTCTTCATCGCACTGATGCGCGATAGCGGTCAGCGCAGCGCAGCGGAGCCGGCATGAACTGGTCGCGCCTGCTCGCCATTCTGATCAAGGAATTCCGCCAGATCCGGCGCGACCGCCTGACTTTTGCCATGATGGTCGGCGTGCCGATCCTGCAACTGGTCTTGTTCGGCTACGCCATCAACACCGATCCCAAGCGCTTGCCCATGGCAGCGGTGGTGGCCGACCACAGCGAGTTCAGCCGCAGCCTGGTGTCTGCTCTGGAAAACTCCGGCTATTTCCGCCTGACCCGGCAACCCGCCAGCGAGGCGGAAGCCAACCGTTTGCTGGAGCGAGGCGAGGTGCAGTTCGTGCTGGTGATACCTCCCGACTTTTCGCGTCGCCTGCTGCGCGGCGAGCGGCCAGCCATCCTGCTGGCGGCCGACGCCACCGACCCTGCCGCCGGCGGCAATGCGCTGGCCGCGCTGAATACCATCAGCCGCCAGGCGCTGGCGCAGGACCTGGACGGGGCTCTGGCCCATCTGCGGCCGAACGACATGCCTTACGAGATTCGCGTGCAGCGCCGTTACAACCCGGAAGGACTGTCTCGCTACAACATCGTCCCCGGCCTGATCGGCGTGATCCTGACCATGACGATGGTGATGATGACCGGGCTGGCGATGACGCGCGAACGGGAGCGCGGCACCATGGAAAATCTGCTGGCGACGCCGGTGCGGCCGCTCGAAGTCATGATCGGCAAGATCGCACCTTACATCCTGATCGGCTATGTGCAGGTGGCGGTGATTCTGGCCGCGGCGTGGCTCCTGTTCGACGTTCCCATGGTTGGCAGCCTGGCTTTGCTGTCGGTGGCGCTGGTGCTGTTCATCGCGGCCAACCTGGCGGTCGGCTTCACCTTTTCCACCATTGCCGCCAACCAGTTGCAGGCGATGCAGCTGACGTTTTTCTTTTTCCTGCCTTCGATGCTGCTGTCGGGCTTCATGTTCCCGTTCCGCGGCATGCCGGAATGGGCGCAGGCGATCGGCGAGATGCTGCCGCTGACGCATTTCTTGCGCATCGTGCGTGGCATCCTCCTGAAAGGCAATCAGGCTGCGGATATTTTTCCGGAGGTATGGCCGATCGCTGTCTTCATGCTAGCCGCGGGGCTGGTCGCGCTGGCGCGCTACCGGCGAACGCTGGACTGAGCGGAACTTGCTGACTGTGGCTTGCTGAACGGCGCTTGCGCCGACTAGATGGTCTGGCAGATCTGATGGATTTGTGCGCGCAGCCAGCGGCAGACCGTATCCTGATGATTACGCTCCGGCCAGTACTGACGGATGGTCGGCGTTGGCAACGCCAGCGGTGGCGCCAGCGCCTGCAGTCCCAGGTGGGGCGGCATCAATCTCAGCAGGCGACGCGGCATGGTGGCGACGCAGTCGGTGGCGGCAATGATGAAGGGCAGGGCGAGAAAATTCGGCACCACCACGTTGATCTGCCGCTCGAAGCCATGGGGCTGGCAAGCCTGATCGATTTTTGACATTTGCGCGGCGCGCACGGCAAGGCCGACGTGCCGCGCCTGCTTGTACTGCTCCAGGCTCAGCGTGCCCTGGATCGTCGGATGGCCGCGGCGCACGATGCAGACGAACTCTTCCGTGCACAGGTCCTGGTGCCGGTATTGTTCGTTCAATGGCGGAATGGCGCCGATGATCAGGTCCAGCTCGCCGTCATTCAGCGCCGTATGCAGGTTGACGCGGTCGTCCGGCACCACGCGGATCTGCAGCCTGGGCGCCTGCTCGTCGACCATGCGGATCAGCGGCGCCAGGATCAGGCTTTCGCTGTAGTCGCTCATCGCGATGCGCAGGCGCCGGTCGGTCTGGCGGATATCCAGTGCGGTTTGCGCCTGCAGCGCTTCCTGCAAGCCTTCCAGCGCGCGCTGGATCGGCTGGGCGATGGCATCGCTGTACGCCGTTGCGGCAACACCATGGGTTTGCCGCACGAACAGCGGATCGCCGGTGGTTTGCCGCAGCCGGTTCAGGGCCTGGCTGATGCCCGGTTGGCTGAGTCCGAGACGGTGCGCGGCGCGCGACAGGCTGCGCTCGCGATAGACGGCATCAAATATCCGCAGCAGATTCAAGTCCAGCTTATCGATATCCATTTGCTTATATCAGTTGATGGCTTTTGTTTGTCGTCAAATATCATAACGCACATTATGCTTTTGATATCGAAAAACGGAGCCTGCGCATGCCTGAACATCCTCCTTTGCCGCGATTGCGGGTGCTCCATCTGCTGGCGCTGGCAGGCTTTTACTTTTGTTCGGGGGCTTTTCTGATGCAATTCCCGCGCATCATTCTGCAACTGGGCGGCAGCGCCCAGGATGTGGGATGGATCCTGGCGCTGGGGTTGATCCCGGTGCTGTGCCTGGCCAGCAGGGTGGGCGACTGGAACCGCCGCCGGGGCGGCCGCTGGCCGATCGTGGCCGGCGCCGCCATGACTGTGCTGAGCAATACCCTGATGATCTGGATCGAGCATGTCGGCTGGGGGATGCTGGCGCTGCGCTTGCTGTATGCCGTCGGCCATGCGATGGTGTTCGGCACCTTGTTTGCGCAGGCTGCGTTCCTGGTGGATCATCCGCTACAGCGCGCCAGGCTGATCGGCTGGCTGGCGGTGGTGATCCAGGTCGGTAATGCGATTGGCAGCGTACTGGGAGAAGCGGCCTATCTGAAGGGGAGCAGCGCATTCTGGCTGGGAAGCGCGAGCCTGGGACTGCTCGTGGTGACGCTGGGTGCCTGCTGGCCGGCCAAGCCGCCCGCCATGGACGCCGCAGCGCAAGCCCCTCTGGCTGGCAAGCTGCCGTGGCCAGGGGAAGTATGGACAATCGCCGCAGTGGGCATGGCCTTCGCCGGAGCGACGCAATTCCTGCCGGCGTTCATTGACCATCTGAGCCAGCACGGCGCTGTCGCGCAGCCGTTTGCCGCCGCCTGGTTTCTTACCCCGGCCCTGCTGCTGGTGGCGCTGGTGCGCTTGGCGGGCGGCTATTTTGCCGCCGTGCTGCTGCGGCCATGGGTGCTGGCCGTTTGCCACCTGATCCTGATGCTGACCATGTTGCTGGTGCCCTGGATGCATACGCCGCAGCAGGCGCTCTTGCTGGGGCTCGCGTTCGGCCTGAGTTATGGCTGGCTGTATCCGGCATTAAGCGCGCTGGCATTCGACCGCGTGCCGGCGGATGCCAGGGGCAAGGTGGCGGGCTGGCTGGTGGCGGCTTTCGAAGTGGGTTTTCGCCTCAGCCCGATCGCGCTGGGAATGTTAATCACGCATTACGGATACGGCGCCATGTTTGTCAGCCTGGTGCTTGCGTATGCAGCGGTGTTGCTGATCGCTATGTATGTTGCAAGAAAAGGGTTTGTGCCGGCGCCTGCCGGCGCTTGAATTTCATTGAGGATGCATGAACATGAGCGGTGAAATACTGAAGAACGATACGCTGCGCGACGAAAAGCTGCGCGTTGCGCTGGAACGGATCGATGCGGATTCGTGGGAAGAGTTGTGCCGCGCGGTGCCCGACGATGTCGCACGCACCCTGCAATTATCGGTCGAGCGCCTCGACAAGGTGCTTGTCTCGCATTGCCTGGTGGCCGACGCCCCTTTGGGAAACCGGGCTATCGCCCTTGGGCTGGGCCAGCCTTGCACGCGCGAGCAGATCCTGACATTGGCGGCCAGGTTCAGGGGGACCGGCATGCGCAATTTCGCATTGCAGATCAGCCCCTATGCCCGCCCGGCCGAACTGGAGCAATGGCTGGCTGAAGCGGAACTGGTATTGCGCGGATATACAGTCAAACTGGTGCGCGACAATACGCCGCCGCCGGAAATTCGCTGGAACACCAGGCGGGTGGCACTGGAAGACAAGATGCTGTTCGGCGATGTATCGGCGCGAGGCTTCGAACGGCCTCCCATCATTGCGTACTGGATGGCATCGACAGTCGGTTTTCCTCGCTGGCGGCATTATCTTGCTTATGTCGATGGCCAACCCGCCGGAGCGGCTGCCATGTATATCGATGGCGACGTGGCCTGGCTGGGCATCGGCTCGACTTTGCCGGAGCATCGCCAGCGAGGAGTCCAGCAGGCATTGATTTCTCGCCGTATCGCAGATGGGATCGAGCTCGGCATCCGGCACTTTGTCGCGGAAACGGAAAGTTTCAACACCTCCTGCCAGAATCTGATGCGCGCAGGATTTGCATGCGCTTATGAACGGCCCAATTTCGGCATTGCCTTCAGCGGATGACTTGATTGCGTATTCTTTGATTGTGGTGCAGCGGCATCGCGCAAGGGCTATTGAAGCGCATGCGCAGATAAGATCCCGAGTGGCGAACCGTCCGAGCAAAATTTTGACTAAATTCAAACCGCTCATGCCTATGCGGAAGAGAATGATCTACAGAGCGTTCAATGCCAACTGGAGTCAAAAGCGATGGATCATACGCAATCGATGCTGTCTGGCAGCACTTTAAGTAAATTCATACTGTCAAAATCAATCAACGCTGACGATAACAGCGCCTGGTCTCTGGGCGACCTGGCTTACGATCTCGGTGACACCTTCGAGAGCGGGGTCGCCAAGGCCGCCACGGCCGGGATTCGCCCCGGGTCTAATGAATATGCCGCGTTCATCACGGCATTTTCGCGCCGTGTACGTTCCCGGCAGGTTTCACCGGACAAGCAAAGCTTTGTATGACACGCTTGTTGCCGTCTTCCCGCCGTTGCTCAGGCAAATAGATCGAGTTGCTTATTATTGGCAGAGGGGGAGGCGGCCACCGTGCCAGGCTTTTTGAAGCGCGAGGCATCAAGCAGCATGGCGCCGTACGCATGTCGATGCAAATCCAGCCTCCTGGCTGCCTGCTCGAAGCGTTGCCGGATCAGCTTCGACCATACACCGGTGCCGCGCATGCGCGTGGCAAAGCTGGCATCGTAATCCTTGCCGCCATGTAGATCGCGGACCCGGTTCATCACTCGCTGCGCCCGTTCGGGAAAATGCGCTTGCAGCCATTGCTGAAACAGTGGATTGACTTCCCATGGCAGCCGCAGCACCACATAACCGGCATGACTGGCACCCGCTTCCCTGGCTGCCGTCAGCACGCTTTCGAATTCCGGTTCGGTGATGAAAGGGATGACCGGGGCAACGCTGACGGCGACCGGTATGCCCGCCTCGGCCAGGGTGCGGATCGTGTGCAGGCGACGAGTAGGCGCGGCGGCGCGCGGCTCCAGGGTGCGCGCAATTTTCGCGTCAAGGGTGGTCAGGGTCACCGCCGCCATGACCTGGCGCTTCGCCGCCATTGGCGCCAGCAGGTCGATATCCCGTTCGATGAGCGATGACTTGGTAATCAAGGCGACCGGGTGTTCGCAGGCATGCAGCACTTCGAGCACCCGGCGTGTCAGGCCCAGCTTGCGCTCGCAAGGCTGATAGGCATCGGTATTGACCCCCAGCGCAATCGTTTGCGGTAGATAGGCAGCCTTGCCCAGTTCGCGGATCAGCAATTCCGGCGCGTTAACTTTGGCAAAGATTCGGCTTTCGAAATCCAGGCCGGGCGACATGCCGAGATAGCTGTGGGTGGGCCGCGCGAAACAATAAATGCAACCATGCTCGCAGCCACGGTAAGGATTGAGCGAAACGCCAAACGGCAAGTCGGGCGACTGGTTGCGGCTGAGAATGGTCTTGGCCTGCTCTTCGATCACTTCGGTGTCCCGGCCAAATGTTGCGCGATCGTCGATGCCGAACTCATTTTGCCAGCCATCATCGAAATCTTCCCGTAACTGCCGCTCAAAACGGCCTTGCAGATTGGAGATAGCACCGCGCCCTTTGCACCCCGTCAGCGGCATCTGCTGGAGCGGAAACTCTTGTTCACACCTGATCGGATCATCGGCTGGCATGCATGAATTATACTGTATTAATATACAGTAAAAACATTTTAGCCCGTCTTGCCAATCAAGGTTTGAAAAGTTGCTTTCAATTGTTTTTTTCAAGCTGCAGCAATGTCGCGCCGCCTTTTTTGTGAAGACGCAAACAGGCATAGCCTGGGCGGGGAATTTCTGGGGTGCCATGCCGGTCATCTTTTAGCGTCATGCATTTTTTCACAACCTGATGGGAGGTGATATGAACGAGCAGGAAGTGCAGAGTGGTTATCAGCCCAACCGTTTGCTGGATACGCTGATCAAGGAGTTGCACCTTAAAAACGATGCGGCGCTGTGCCGTACCCTGCAAATCGGTCCGCCTCTGATCAGCAAGATTCGCCATGGCAGATTGCCGGTCAGTGCTTCGATCCTGATTCGCATGCATGAGACCACGGGCAGGAGCATACGGGAACTGCGCCAGGTGTTGGGCGACCGGCGCGCCAAGTATCGCTTTGGCGACATCATGGGCAAACCCAAAACTACCCAAGTCCAGCAAAGCAGCGTTGGCCAATCCGCTGACGCAGCAGGCATGTCGTCCTGAGTTGGAGATTGGCGGCATTGCGGGGCCGGGCAATGCGCCCGGCCTGTGTTTTTCGCAATAACGAGCTTTGGCATGATTTCCTGCGCATGCTTCTGCCAATAACGGTAGGCGATATTGTTTTCGATGCGGGCGCCACTATCGACCTGAAGGTCTCCACGTTGTCCTGTGCCGCAATTTGACATCTGCCGGCGTTGAGCCGTATGCCGATCTGATATTGATTGCGCCAGCCACAACAATTGCGTTTTTCAATTTCAGTGCCGGCAGTCGCTCTCTCGGCAATCGACAAGGATTGAAACTGACTGTTTCAATCTTGCCTGACGAGAAACCACAAAAAATTTGTAGGTCTGATAAAAATTGCTTTAATGGTAAGTATGCAATTTGCGACAAATGTTGAAATAAAGCAATAAAATCAATTAATTACAGAAATATTTTTATGGTTCAATATTTTGCCTATGCTATATTCCACTGAGGAAAAATGTAAAAAATTGTTTCTTGGAAATAGTTGGTATCAAAGGAAAAATAATAATGGCACGATTATCCAAGGTGATGCTGACCAGCGTCTTTTCCATTACTACGGCATTACTGGGAGCTTGTGGAGGAGGCGGCGGAGGAACAACATCTCTGACAAGTAACTTGTTTGGCGGAGCAAATGCTGGCGCAACTTCAACGACTGCAAGTTCTTCGACGACTTCCACGGCCAGCACAACCGCCACTCCAACTACGACCACTACCACGGGTCCGACCACGACCACCACGTTGCCAGCCGGTGCCATCACCGTCCTGGATATCGATAGTCTGGGTAACGCACAGCAAACCAATTTACCAGTGACGTTTGGGCAAGTGTTTGCGCAGGGGGACGTCCCAACTGGTGAGTCTGTTACCGGCAGCCTGGATGGCACTCCACTCGCGCTGCAGGTCGATGCCAAGGCGCGGCATGCCGATGGTTCGCTGCGCCATGCCGTGATTTCGGCAGTTTTGCCACAAATTAATCCAAACCAGTCAAAGGGGCTTGTGTTGTTCAAGACATCGAGCTCCTCCGGAGGGGCTCCGGCAAATGCGCTGACGCAATTGCTGAGCAGCGGCTTTACCACCAGCGTCAACATCAACATAGGCGGAATGATCTACAGCGCCTCCGCCGATGCGCTGCTTAACAGCGGCAGCGGAGTCAAATGGCTGTCCGGCCCGCTGGTCAATGAATGGCTGGTGTCGGCGCCTTTGAAGACGGCTGGTGGGGTCGAGCATCCGCATCTAACTGCACGTTTTGCAATTCGCGCCTATGTCGGGCTCAATAAAGCCAAGGTTGATGTCATTATCGAAAACAATAAAACATTTGCAGCTGCTCCGCAAAACTTTACTTACGATGTGAATGCCATAGTGGATGGCCAGATGGTTTTTTCCAAGCCTGGCCTTACGCATTATCATCACGCGCGATGGCGCAAGACTTTCTGGTGGGGAGAGGAGCCAGAGGCGCACATCAAGCATCACACTGCCTATCTAATCAAATCCAAGGCTGTGTCAAATTACGATCAGGCGATCGTACCAGCCGAGAGTGCGTTGGCTGGTTTAGCATCAAATCTCACGGAAGAAAAAATCGGGCCAATGCGCTTGGGACTCTTGGTGCCGTATATGCCCCAGACAGGAGGGCGGCCGGACATTGGACCATTGCCGAGCTGGTCGGCTCATTATCTTCTATCCATGGACAGGCGCGCTAAGCAGGCGATGCTGGCCACAGCCGATGGCGCGGCAACTTGGCCGATACATTATCGCGATGAGGCGACTGATTATCCGGTACGGCTGGATAACGAGATAAATAAAAATATCAGCACGCATGGTAATTTGGCGCATCTTGGTCCACTGCCGGTACCTCGTTGCGCAACTTATGCCCCCGCCTTGTGCAAGACCATGTACCACAAAACGCCCATAAGTAATCCAGCGGCACCGATGGAGGAAATGACACCCGATGTCGCACATCAGCCGTCAATGGTGTACTTGCCTTACCTGGTGACAGGTGAACATTTCTATCTCGAAGAGTTGCAATTCTGGGCGGCATGGAATCCGCTTGAAACCTCTCCGGGAAGTCGCGGCCTTGAGAAAGGATTAATGAAGTGGGCGCAGGTACGCGGTCAAGCTTGGTCTTTAAGGACATTAGGGCAGGTAGCTTACATTACGCCCGATGCTCATCCGATGAAAGCGTATTTCACTCAGCAAGTCGGCTATAACCTCGATTTTTATAACCAGACATATGCTGTTGGCAACCCCAACCAATTGGGCGTCTACGATGGCTCTGGGGTAGGCGCCTTCGTTTCGGACAGCGGTCAATCGGCACCATGGCAAGATGATTTCCTGACATGGAGCAGTGGCTATCTCACCGAGCTTGGTTTTTCCGCTGCAAAAACCTTCTTGAATTGGAAGGCAAAATATCCGGTTGGCCGCATGACCGCGCCAGGTTACTGCTGGATTGACGGCGCTGTTTATGTGCTGCAGATTCGTCCAAGTTCGGGGATGCCAGTCTATACAACTTTCGCCGAAGCTTACCAGGAGACGAAAAAGAATGCTGTTTCAGCGCAAACAACGGCGCGAAGCGATAATGGCGATCCCTCATTCAATTCAACGGCTGGAAGTTCCTATCTAGCGCAACCCTGCAATAGCCAGGCGCAGGCTGATTGGCGTACTACTGCCGATGATAACGGCAGTGGCATCTGGGTTACGGGACAAATGACTGGATTCGCAAGTTCACCGTCTGGTTTTCCTGCCAACATGCAGCCCGCGTTGGCTGTTTCGGTCGATTCCGAAATTGCCAATGCCGATCTGGCATGGCAAGTGTTTTCCGGACGGGCAAAAAAGCCAAATTACTCGACTGAGCCCCAGTGGGCTATCGTGCCCAGAAAATAGGGTTACCTTGGATAGTAAAGGATAATGTTTGATTATTCGTCAGACATTATCCCTATTCCATCCAGCGGACATTCTTGAACTTGTCTTTCATGGTCTGTTCATAGACAGCCCGGCATTTGTAATAATTATTGGCATAGAAACGCACATCCAACCCTAGGAGTGCGCCACTGATTGCCATATGAAGCCGATTTGTATGGATGACCTTGAAGTTTGAAAGAAAAGAAAAGACTTCTCGCGTCGATAGATATGCTACGTCTTTGGTTTCGACACCGAATTCAAATACCTCGGACAGGTCCACATTTGATGCGGGAATGGCGATATCTGTTTTTTCTCCGTCAGTGCGAAAACAATAGAGTTCATCCGACGCAAGCCGATCGTTAAAGCTAGCTTTAGTCTTTTTGAGACGAAATGTTCGCAAGACGTGTTCTAGAACGGGGATATTCGTGTTCAAAAAGATTTTCGATACAGCAAAAGAAGCCAGTCGGTTGAACGGTGAAAGGATTGGCTTGCCTGCCAACACGTCCCCTACATCGAGGCTGAAAGCAATGTCGTCCATCAAGTACACATTCGCTTTGGGGGCTGTGCTGGATACATATTCATAAGAAACAGATTCACGACAGATGATATCCACATTTGTGCCGAATGCTTCGAGCAGGGGAGTGACCGACTTGATGGTATGCGGAAGAATGACAAACCGCTTAGCCCGCCGATGAACTAAATAGGCAACACGGGAGGAAAACCTTTCCAATGAACCGGTCAAGTTGCCGCCACCACCATAGATCACAATGTAATTTTCCAAATTGCAGGCGGCCAGTTTTTGAAAACGAGGCATTGAATAGTTGAGCCCAAGTCTGTCAAAAATTTGGTAAGTGGCTGCTGCCATTACCGAATCTCCTGCATTTCCCGGATCTGGGATATAAATAATTTTTTCTTTTTGGAATTGCTGGAGATATTGCTCTATTGATGAACTCATTTTTATTTCTGACCGCCAAAGATGTATAGGTTTAAGAAAGGGCAAGTAAATGTTATCATTATGCAATAACTATTTTGCAATAACATTTTAATTGCATTGCAGGGAGTAAGGGAAATGTTCTACGGAATTCGCGATAGATTGAAAAGAGGGAAATACGATTTCCAGGTGCGAGAAATTTTGCATACATCACCCGCCAGAATTACGACGGGCTCGCCTGCAGTCATACTCACGCAATTGCAAAAGAAAGACTTGCGAATGTTTCTTATTGCGAGCAAGGCGTTCATGGCAAAAGTCCCTGTTGGACACGTCTACATCCTGAATGACGGGACACTTACTGCTGTGGATGAAGAGCTTCTCGTCAAACATATGCAAAGTGTGACGTTTTTGCGACTGGACGATTATCGAAGCCCAGTTTGCCCACAGGGGGCCTGCTGGGAACGGCTTTTAAGTATCGCTGAACTGGTAAAAGAGCATTATGTGATACAGCTGGACAGCGATACGCTCGCTATAGGTAACATTGACGAGGTATGTGCCAACGTCGAAAGGGGCATCGCTTTTACATTGGGCACATGGGATGATCAAAAAATCGAGTCCATGCACAAGCAATGTGAAATGGCAAAGATAAAAATTTCCGGTGCAAATCCGCATGTGCAGCAAGTGGCGGAAGCTAATTTTGAAAAGATTAAAAAATATAATTCTTTGCTTTATGTGAAAGGTTGTGCAGGATTCGCAGGATTTCCTAAAGGCTCTTTTACCTCTGATTTTGTTGAAGAAATATCTGCGGAAATGGAGGCAGCTATTGGATGCAAGTGGCATGAATGGGGTAGCGAACAAGTTATGTCCAATATCGTTGTTTCGAACATTCCAGGGGCTGTTGTTCTGCCGCATCCCAAATATAGCAGCTGCGAGAATCTGGATAATTTTTTACCCGCGTTTATCCACTTTATCGGCTACTGCCGATTCAACAAAGGTGCATATGCAAGGCTAAGTCAGCAGGTAATAAAGGGGTTGCGCAACGCGCAATGAGTGGTGGGGCTGCAAGTAAATCGCCTATGCAAGCCGCAGACCTGGCAGGCTCATAGGGAATGTTTTGCCTTGAAGGCGCTTGCCACCTGCTGCCACGCCTTTTTTTCGAATAGAAAAACGAGGCAAGCATACACCAGAGCACCACTGACTATAAGTATCGCCAATCGAAGATGAGAACCATGCAAGAAAAAAGTGCGAATTGCCATCAGTACTGCCATCATTATGATGGAAAAAAAGAGTGGACGTAGCATGGCATGCAAGAATGCCGAGATCGGGATCTGTGCCAGTCGCAGCGCCAGAAAAATGCTGATGCTGCCGACTAGCGAGTTGGTCACAGCGTATCCATATGCGACCGCTGTCAGGCCATATGGGATTACACACAACAAGGTTGCAAAATAAAACAAAGCTCCCCCAGCGCTGATGCGAAGCGACAGCCCGGATGCGCCAAGCGCGACCATGATGGGTGATGCGAGATGGCTGATACTCTGGATCATGGCCGGAAGAATCATGATTCTGATCAGGGGTACTATCTCCAGCCAGTTATCTCCAAAGGCGAGAAATACAAAATCATTTGCGACAACCATTAGTCCGATATACAAAGGGAAGATCAGTAGCCCTGTGCGGGTTGTGGCCGTCAAAATTGTGTCTTTAACTTTTTCTGGTTCTCCTTGAACTTTTGCAAGCAGAGGGAAAATTACACGAGAAACGACACTGGTGATCAGATACATGGGCGCATACAAGATGGTGCGCGCCATTGAATAGACGCCCAGATCCTTGCTATCCATTGCATTGCCGATCACAACGGTATCAAAATTATTGCGCGCATACTGGGAAATGCTCGATCCCAGCAAATTCAATCCGTCATACAAAATATCACGTACGGATGCATAGTTATATTCCCATGTGGGACGCCATTTTGTGTAAATTATCATCAATGCCAGAGCTAACACATTGCCGGCAATTGGTTGTATTACCAGACTCCAAATCCCCAGGCCAGCAGTTGCCAAAACCACGGCAACAACAGCGCCCGCTAGACTTCCGAATGCCTGGGAAAGCGCTAATTCACCGTAGCCGAGTCGTTGTTGGAGGATTGCCAGTGGTACGGGGGTGCAAAAATTTACCAGCAAGCCCCAGGCCGCTACTCTTAATAGAGGTGCTACTGTATCGACGCCGTAGAACATTGCCGCAAGCGGTGCTATAAGGATTAGGGTCAACGTCAAAAAAATGCCGATTCCCAAGCCGATCCAGAAGCAGGTGCTTAGGACGGTCGATGTGTTTTTTTGTGAACGAACCAAACCGGCGGAGAAACCGATATCCCCGATAACCTGGGCCAAGCCGACTACGACCATAACCATGGCGGCTATGCCAAAATCAGAAGGGGTAAGTATTCTCGCGATGTAGAAAACGGTGAGAAATGAGATGGCCTGGCGAAAAGCGAGTGCTATGCTGGTGAAGTAGGCGCCCCTGATGGCGGTAATTGCGAGACTCATGGTGCTTTCCTGTCATTATTTGCAAGCCAGCGCAGCAAGCGTAGACCGAACATAAAACGATTTGAATCCCAAGGGAAGCAGCGGGGGATCTGGTACAAATCGTTTCCATGCATGGCAGGCCCAGATGAAGAGGCAAAGGCAGCAATATAGCCTGCATCTTTTGCCATCTTTGTGTGTCGCTCGTCGAAATCGACGCCGGCCTTTCCGTTAGGGTAAGCAAAAAAATTGACAGGCTTGGCGATTACTGCTTCGAGCTGCCGCTTGCTTTCGAAAATTTCATTGCATGCATTCTGATTGTCCAGATTCTTGAGTATCGGGTGCGTAATTGTATGTGCGCCGATCTCAATGCCATTATCTGCAAGAGTGGCAATCATTTTTCGTGTAAGCATGAGGCTGCGCCCATCAGTGCCGGCAAGTGTTTCAATTTCTCGGACAGTTTCCTGCCGCGAACTGGTAGGGAGATACTTGACTGCTTTTGTAATCTCTTGCGCCGCCCGCTTTCGATCCTTGTCTGAATTTATCTGCCAAGTCTTCATGCTGAGTTTTCTCAGGTCCAGAGTCCCATTGGGCATGCATCGTATGGCTTCGATGATTCTGTCATTCCACATGTTGTTTTCATCGATATGCCCGCTTGTTACAAAAACGGTCGCCGGAAGCTTGTATTTTTTTAGTATGGGCAGGGCAAGATCATGCAGCGAGCGGTATCCGTCATCAAAGGTAATGCATATAGCGCGTGGTGGTAGATCTCCATTTTTTGCAATCGCCTGCACCGCTTTCTGGAGCGGAATTACATTAAAATTTTCGGCAAGCAGTCTCATTTGCCAGTGAAATTCTTGCACATCCGGATCGCCCTCTATCAATGGATCCGGAGACACCAGAATGCGGTGGTAGTTAAGGATGCAAACGCATCTTTTCTTTACGTCGCGCGGCGATATGATGTAGTCCGCCACGCTAAACAATAGCGTCAATATCTGACTTGCTAAAGTGACAGGCGTTGTCATACAGCGGGATTCGGGTCGTCTTGGAATTTTTTTGCCTTGGATCGAACATCAGGCAAGGTGTTTTGCTGTGGGCTTTTCAGGGCTAATTTTTCTAGGCTGACCAATAAAACAATAATGGAATAGTATAAATCGTAATATGCTAGCGTCAGGAATGCGCCTGCAACTGCATATCCAATAATGCTAACCTGGCACATCGCTGCCAGATCGGCGATCCATTTTGCATCGTCTCGGGATTTTGAGGCTACCAGGACGCGTTTTCCCGTTCGCCATGCAAAAAACATCATGGATAAGAAAAGCAACAGGCCGATAAAGCCATGCTCTCCAAGCACCTGGAAGTAAATGCTGTGAGCATCGTAAAAAATCAACGGATTGGGCGCATAAACCATGAACATCTTGGGTGTGAATACGCGATATCCACCGGCCGTGAGGTTGTCTTTGGCAACGTTTGCTGCAAACTTCCAAGAATTAATCCGCCCCATTGCAGAAGCGTCTTCCTTGTAATTGTCGATGGTTTCCATACGGGCGAACCATTTGTCCGGCATGACTATGAATATGAGGGGCACAATCAGGAGAACGGCAAGGCCAGTGCGCAATTTGTGGGCGCTCTTCACCCACAGGAAAAAAAGCATGGCACCACCGGCGAGAAGCGCGCCTCGTGAATAGGACCCAACGATAGCCATGCCGGTGAGTAGTACCAATCCTGTCATGCTTGTGCGGAGCCATTTATTATTTGCCTGTAGTCGCAAATACCAAATCAGCGGAAGAATCGTGACTAGTGCCAGCGCAAGCGCGTTATTGTCGCCGATATATGTGTAGGAAGGGCCCACAACATGGCTCGTGCCGCCACCCAATAATGTGAACAAGCCGCCTTTGAATCCATAGAATCCCAAGGATAGTGCCAGCACCCAGGCGTAAGCCTTGATGTCTTTTTCCGAGTTCACCACGGAAATGGCGACAAAAGTCATGAAAAAAGTTTTCATAACCCGATCCCATTCCCTCCATGCCAAATCCGTCTCCTGTGCAAACAGAGTTGTAATGTTCATCCAGACCACAAACAGGATCAACACAATCGTTGCGGACGTTAGCGGAAAACGTTTTGGGTCCTTTGAAAAAAGCAGGCTCGTCAGCGTTACTGCTGCAAGGATCGCGGCAAACGGGAAATCATATGCCGCTCCATAGGTCAGCCGATGCGGATTCATCAGACTGATCCAGGTAAATCCAAGGACACCGATTACCGGCCGTTTGATAATGAAAGGCAAGAGTCCAAAAACGATTGCGAACAGTATGAGGTCACGCATCTGTGCGCAACTGTTCAAATAAGCTGACTGCACGCCTGGCGTTGGCACGCCATGTCAAGTATTTTTCGGAAATGGTCGTGCGTGCGTTTTCTCCTAATTTCACACGCAGGTCGGCATCGGAGCATAGACGGCTGATCGCCTGCGGTAAACCATGAGAATGTTCCGGATCGAACAACACCGCATTGTGGCCGTCCATAAGAATTTCCATTAAATTCGGCTGTGCCGGCCCCACAATGGCCTTGCCCAGCGCCAGATATTCAAACAGCTTCAGCGGCGAAGCATACGCCACCACGGCAGGTTGCAGCGCGATATCAAAAGCCGCGACATAACGCGCCACGTCATCGCGCCCCACAATGCCGGTAAAGTTAACGCGGTGGCTTATGTTCAGATCCTTCGCCTGCTGTTCAAGGGCTGCCCTCGCTGGCCCATCGCCCACCACCATCAAATACCGGCTGGATTCCGGCGGGTCGTTTGCAATCAGATCGATCACCTTGTCCAGTCCATGCCAGTCGCGCACGAAGCCGGTAAATCCCAGCACCAGCTTGCCCTGCAGCCCGAGCGCCGCTTTCGCCGTCTCGGTATCGGGCGCCTGGGCAAAGCGCTTCTCGTTGATGCCGTTCGGGATCACCACGATGCGTTCGCGCTCGACACCGTAGTCGGCAACAATATCCGCTAACACCTGGGTCACCGGCAAAACATAGTCGGCATTGCGCCACGCATAGCCCTGTGACCAGCGTGCCAGGCGCTTCAAGGAAAGGCCGTCGTAGCGCGCACGTTCTTCGAAAATGGGCGCATTCACTTCCAGCAGCATGGGCAGCTTGTGCTTGCGCTTGAGCCAGATCCCCGCCGGCAGGAACAGGTTATAGCGTTCATAAAGACAATCCGGCCGATGCTGCTTTACCGCTTTGTCCAGCCGCCGGTACGCCACCAGCGAGTAGGCCAGTTCCATCAGTTCGTAAAACCACTGCGGTAAATGGCGCTTGAGCCAGGCCACCAGGCCGGCGTCGGACCCGAATGCTTCGCTCTCTCCGCTAGGCGGCGCAACGATGATGACCTCATGCCCCTGCTCGCGCAGGGCGTCGATCATTTCCTCGATATGCACATACTGGCCGTCTTTGGAACGGGTGCGGTGATGATAGAGAATTTTCACGGACGGTATTCCCCCAGTATTCGGCCGAACAGATCGATTTGTCCCTGGGTGGTGTCATCCCAGCTGAACATTTCCGCATAACGCCGCGTGGCTTCATGAGAAGGGTAGTTTGCCCGCAGCCTGTTGACGGCTTCTGCCACGCCGTGCGGCGTGCGCTCCGTCATCAGGACGCCGGCTTCGGGCGCGGCGACGACTTCCGGGGTGCCCCAGACGTTACTGGCGACCACGGGCGTGCCGCAGGCCATGGATTCGAGCAGCACATTGGCCCAGCCTTCCCGGCTGGAGGCCAGCACCATGGCATCCGCCGCACCGTAATAACTGCGCAGCTCCGCCTGTGGCAGCGCGCCGAGGAATTTCACGCGCTGCGTCACGTTCAGGCGCCGCGCCAGCGCCTCGAGCCTGCCGCGTTCGGATCCGCTGCCGGCAATAAGCAATTGCGTATCGGGCAATTTCGGCAAGGCGGAAATAATCAGGTCGTGCGCCTTGCGCGGTTCCAGCAGGCCGACCGACAGCAGGGTGAAGGCGTTCATCCCCAGTGAGGTGCGCACTGCGGCACGGTCCACCGGCTGAAAGCGCTGCAGGTCGACGCCGTTGCGCAAGGGCGTGATACGCCCGGCATCGATGCCGAGCCCGACCATTTCTTCCTTGAGCGCGTTGCAGACCGTGATCATGCCGTGCGCGTGCCGGGCGGCCCAGAGGATTTGCTTGCGCGGCAGCGAATAACGTGGAATCAGATTGATGTCGGTCCCGCGCGCCGTGATCACCACCGGTTTTTTGAAAAGGCGACCCAGCATGACGGCGGCAACGCCGTCGGGATAAAAGTAGTGGGCATCGATCAGGTCGAAGTCGTAACCCGAGTCGATGATGCCGCGGACCGTCGACTTGACCGATTGCGCCAGCAAGAAAGGTGCGAGCGTCATGCCAACCTTGGGCGCCAGGATATAACGCGGGTGTTGTACCTGGATGCCGGTCCGCGTTTCCACCGCCGGCACTTTTGCGTAACCGGCATAACGCCCGAAACGCGGGTGCCGGGAGGGAAACCAGGGCACTGGCGCGACCACTCTGGATTGCGCACGGCCGCTTGCGAGCAGATAGCGAAGGCGCGTTTCCACGAAAATCCCGTGGTTGGGCTTTTCAGCGTTGGGAAACAAGGTACTGAAAGTAAGCAGTTTCATTCGAGCCCGGATCGCGGCAGTTCTAAGTGCCTGTGCGCTACAGCAGAAGGAAAAACATTTGCAATATTGTAATATTAAACATTTACTACTATCAATTTATTAAGTATATTATTTTCAACAAAATGTCGGCAAGCGAGTTTGGGCACAATACTGCCGAGTTAAAGTTTGTTAACATTTGCTCATCGAAATGACGCTGTCATAAATTCGAACACATTGATCGAACTTGGCCATTTCGAAACATATTGCTCGTCAAATCCCTTATTTTTGAATAAGGGCGGTTGAAGTCGCTTATTGGAAGCTAGTCAAATTCATGAAAATCACCATCATTGGAACAGGCTATGTCGGCCTGGTGTCGGGCGCCTGCTTCGCAGATTTCGGTAACAATGTCCTGTGCCTGGACGTCGATGCTCGCAAGGTCGAGATGCTGAAAGCCGGCAGCATTCCTATCCACGAACCCGGCCTGGATGAGCTGGTCAAGCGCAATTCCGCCGCCGGGCGGATCGCATTTACCACCAACTACGATGAAGCGGTTGAGCATGCCGAGGTGATTTTCCTCGCAGTGGGCACGCCTCCCGACGAGGATGGCAGCGCCGACTTGACGCACATCCTGTCGGCGGCGCGCAGCATCGGCGAGCGTCTTGCGCGACCGATCGTGGTAGTCGATAAATCCACGGTCCCGGTCGGTACTGCCGATTCGGTGCGCCAGGCACTCCGGCAGGAGCTGGACCGGCGCGCAGTAGATATCGATTTTTCCGTGGTCAGCAATCCGGAATTCCTGAAAGAAGGCGCGGCGATCGAGGATTTCATGCGTCCGGACCGCATCGTCATCGGTTGCGACGATGAGCATGCGGCCAAGGTGATGCGGCAGCTGTATGCGCCGTTCAGCCGCAACCATGACAAGATGATCGAGATGGACGTGCGCAGCGCGGAACTGACCAAGTATGCCGCCAACGCCATGCTGGCGACCCGCATCAGCTTCATGAATGAGCTGGCGAACCTGGCGGAGGTGCTGGATGCCGATATCGAAGCGGTGCGTATGGGGATCGGTTCCGATCCGCGTATCGGTCCGCACTTCCTGTATTCCGGCATGGGCTTCGGCGGCTCCTGCTTCCCCAAGGATGTCAAGGCCTTGCTGAAAACCTCGAGAGACCATGGCAGCACGCTGCATATTCTGGATGCAATCGAAACCGTCAACGAAGCGCAAAAGGGTGTGCTGTTCGAAAAAATCGCCCGCCATTTCGGCGGCCGTGATGAGCTGGCCGGCAAGACCATCGCCTTGTGGGGCTTGTCGTTCAAGCCGAATACCGACGACATGCGCGAGGCGCCCAGCCTGGTGCTGATTCGCCAGTTGCTGCAGGCGGGTTGCCGGGTGCGGGCTTACGACCCGGTGGCGCGTGAGGAGGCGCTGCGTATCCTGCAAGACAGCAGCGCCGAAAGCCTGCGTTCCGGCCAGCTGGCGATCGTGGCTTCCTCGAACGAGGCTATCGACAACGCCGATGTGCTGGTGCTGGTGACTGAATGGAAGGAATTTCGCGCTCCGGATTTCGGACTCCTGGCCAGAACGCTGCGCGGCAAGGCGATTTTCGATGGACGTAACCTGTACGATCCTGAAATCGTGCGTGCCGCCGGATTGCGCTATTACGGCATCGGCCGTCGCAATCCCTGGAGGGAGCAGTGACAGTTAGCGGCAAGACTATCCTGGTGACCGGCGCCGCCGGTTTCATCGGCGCTTTTGTCGCTGCCCGCCTGGCCGACATGGGACATCGCGTCATCGGCTGCGACAATTTTAACGATTACTACACGCCGCAACTCAAGCACGATCGCGTGGCGGCGCTGCTGACGCCACGCGGCATCACTTGTCAGCGTCTGGAACTGGCCGACCCGGTGCAGCTGGAGACGCTGTTTTCCCAATACCGGCCGGCGCTGGTGGTGCACCTGGCGGCGCAGGCCGGCGTACGATACTCGCTGCAAAACCCGGCAGCCTATATCCAGTCGAACCTGGTCGGATTCGGCAACATGCTGGAAGCCTGCCGCAGGCATCAGGTCGAGCACCTGCTGTATGCGAGCAGCAGCAGCGTGTATGGCGCCAATGCCAAGGTGCCCTTCAGCGAGACGGACCGCACCGACGAGCCGGTGTCGCTGTATGCCGCCACCAAGAAATCCAATGAGCTGATGGCGTATTCCTACAGCCACCTGTACCGTTTTCCAGCCACCGGCTTGCGTTTCTTTACAGTGTATGGACCCTGGGGCAGGCCGGACATGGCGTATTTCAGCTTCACGCAGAAAATGCTCAAGGGCGAGGCGATTCCGGTATTCGCCGGCGGCGAGTTGCGACGTGATTTCACCTATGTCGATGACATCGTTGAGGGTGTGGTGCGGCTGCTGTTCAAGCCGGCTGCGATGCAGAAAGGCGCGCCTCCGCATGCCGTCTTCAACATCGGCAATCACCAGCCTGTCCGTGTGCTGGACTTCATCCAGACCCTAGAAAAAGTGCTGGATGTGAAAGCGAAGATCGATTTCCAGCCGATGCAACCCGGCGATGTTCCGGCGACCTACGCCGATACCGAAGCCTTGCGCGAACACATCGGCTTTGCGCCAGCCACGTCGCTGGAGCATGGGCTGGAGCGGTTCGGCGCCTGGTACAGGGACTGGGCGAAGTCCTAGGCCGCTTCCTTGCGCAGGAAAGCTTCGAACATCAGCAGCATCCAGATCGGCGCGCTGTAATCGCGCCGCCCGGACTGGTGCTGCTCGACCATCTCCGTGACGAAGCCCATGTCGAAAATGCCGCTGTCGGCCATCACCGGGCCCAGCAAGGCTTCGCGCACGCGCTGGCGCAGCGGTCCACGAAACCAGTTGGCTAGTGGAATCGAAAAACCCATCTTGTCGCGGTACAGGATGTCGTTCGAAAGCTGTGGTTCCAGCGCCTTCTTGAAAATATACTTCCCCTCCTGGCCGCGCAGCTTGAGCGAAGAAGGCAGGCCGGAGATCCATTCGACCAGTTGATGGTCGAGCAGCGGCACCCGCACTTCCAGCGCATGCGCCATGCTGGCGCGGTCTACCTTGGTCAGGATGTCGCCGGGCAGCCAGGTCTTCATGTCCAGGTACTGGATCAGCGACAGCGGGTCGTCGGTTGGCGCGGCGGCGGCATGGCCGCGCATGACCTCGAACGCGGCATGGCCTTGCAGGCTGGCGCGGAATGCCGGGCTGAACAGCTGTGCGCGGAGGCGGTCCGGCATCACGGATACGCCATGAAAATAACCTTCGGCAAGATCGCGACTTAGCGCTTCGAAAGTGGTCTTGGCACGCAGGAAGCGCGGCGCCCGATCGGCCTTCGGATAAATTTTCCCGAGCACGCCGAACAGCGGCTTGCGCAGGGTCAGCGGCATGGCTGAACGCACCCGCTGTTCCGCCATCGCCAGCCGGTGACGCCGGTAACCGGCAAAATTTTCATCGCCGCCGTCGCCGGACAGCGCGACCGTGACGCGCTTGCGTGCCAGTTCGCAGACGCGGTAGGTAGGAATCGCCGAGCTGTCGGCGTAGGGCTCATCGTAAAGATCGGCCAGGGTGTCGAGCAGCGCGTAATCGTCCTTGTCGACGGTTTCGCTGTGGTGGCGGGTCTTGTATTGCGCCGCTACTTGCGCGGCGTAGATGGACTCGTCGTAGGCCGGGTCGTTGAAGGCGATCGAGCAGGTGTTCACCGGCTCTTTCGTCAAACCTGCCATGGTGGCGACGATGGCGCTGGAGTCGACGCCGCCGGACAGGAATGCCCCCAGCGGCACGTCGGCCACCATGTGCGATTGCACGGCCTCGCGCAGGCGTTCGTTCAATTCGTCAATGGCATCAGCTTCGCTGAGGGCGCCAAGCGGACTGAACGGCACATCCCAGTAGCGCTGCGGCTGCGGCAGGGGCTCTCCCACACGCAGCGTCAGCGTGTGTCCCGGCTCCAGCTTCAATACATTCTGATAGATGGTGCGCGGCTCCGGCACGTAGCCGTAGGCAAAATATTCTTCCACTGCGCACGGGTCGATGGCGCGTTTCAGGCCTGGGTGTGCCAGCAAGGCCTTCAGCTCGGAGCCGAAGATGAAGCAGTCGTCGGCTGTCTGGGCATAGTGGAAGGGCTTGATGCCGAGGCGATCGCGCGCGACGAAGAAAATCTTTGCGTTGCGGTCCCAGATGGCGAAGGAGAACATGCCGCGCAGGCGGCCGACGCACGCTTCGCCCCACTGTTCCCAGGCGTGCACGATCACCTCGGTGTCACTATGCGTGCGGAACACATGGCCATGCCCGGCAAGCTCGGCCATCAATTCGCGAAAATTGTAGATTTCGCCGTTGAAGACGATGACGACGCTGCCGTCTTCATTGAACAGAGGTTGCTGGCCGGTCGACAGGTCGATGACCGACAGCCGACGATGGCCCAGCCCTACGCCGGCCTCGATGTGCAGATCGCCCTCGTCGGGGCCGCGATGGTGCTGGCGCTCGTTCATGGCATGCAGCGTCTGCCGCTCGATTTGCCTTGCGCCGCCAAGGTCGAAAATGCCGACTATTCCACACATGATCCGATGGGCTCCCTGAAAGATGTTTTTTGGGCCAGCAATACGTCATACAGGGCGGCATAGGCCCCCAGCATTGCCTGCACGCTGTATTGCCGCTCGATACGTGCGCGACCCGCAATGCCGGCCGCGCGTGCTCGCGCGGGATCGGCCTGATAGGCATGTAATGCTGCCGCCAGCGCCGGCATGTCGGCGGGCGGGACCAGCACGCCACTGACACTTTCCTCGACCGCTTCCGGCAATCCGCCTACCTGTGTCGCCACGACCGGCAAGCCGCTGGCCATGGCTTCCAGCACGGTGACCGGCGTGCCTTCCGCCAGCGATGGCAAGACGAACAGATCGAGGCCGCGCATGATATCGGCGATGTCGGAACGGGCGCCGGGCAGCCAGACCGATTCGGACAGCCCGGCATCGGCGATTTTTTGCCGCAGTGCCGGCAGGAGCGGACCATCGCCGACAATGGCCAGGCGCAAGCTTGAGGCATCCGGCACAAGCTGTTGCAAAAGGATGAAGGCGTCCACCAGGCCGGCATGGTTCTTGACGTCCTGGATGCGGCCGACCGTGCCGATGACAAAACAGTCATCGCTAAAGGGCAACGGCTGCAGCCGCTGCGTCTGTAGCGTTGCGGATTGCCGGTTCGAACCTGGATGGAAGCGGACGGTATCGACGCCATTGTGGATCAGCTGCACTTTCGCTTCCGGTATGCCGACCACTGCCTGCAGCCAGCGCGCCAGGTCGGCAGATACCGGAATATAGCGGTCGATGAAAGGCGTCAGCAGACGGCGCAGCATGTTGTGGCGCGGATTTTTGCCCTCCGGGTCGGATGCATCCCGCCCGTGCTCGGCATGGATGCGGACCGGCACGCCAGCCAGGGTGGCGGTAAAGGCATATTCGATTGCCGCCAGGTTGTAGGTATGCAGGATGGCCGGTTTCAGGCGGCGCAGCAGGCGCCAGAGTTTCAGGTGGGTCGACAGGCCCAGGCCGGGCGGCTTGTGGAGCGAATACAGCGCGACCTTATGGTCGCGGATCTTTTTGGCAAAAGCCGTGTAGTCTGTCAGGCAGACGACTGCATGCCGGTAACGCTCGGCGGGCAGGCGGTTGATGCATTCGACCAGCAGAGTCTCCAGGCCGCCGAAATCCAGGCGGTAAACCAGGTGAACGATGAGCGGGCGCTTATCCATTGCGATGTGCGGGAAGTCAGGGCCGGGCATGGCGGTTAGTCGTCAGCATGTTTTCCATGGGAGGCAGATGCTCGGCAAGGAAATCGCGCAAGGTGGCGCGTGCCTGCTCTGCATCGTCCGTGATTGGCGCATACACCATGATCGATGCGCCATCGTCGTTCTGACGCATCAGCCTGACCTTGGCTTGCAGCAGCTTGCCCTGGTAATCGCTGACGATAAAGTCGCCGTCCACCCAATACCACTGCCACACCATGAGCTTGCCTGACGAGCCCTGCAGTTGCGTTTCGCGCACAGCTAGTTGTCGGCCGTTCAGCGTTTCCACGCGGGACGTGCCGGAGATTCTGCGCCAGTAGGGGTCTTCATCACGGATCAGGCGGTTGTGCGTATTGATCAACTCGGAATCGTCATGCTGGTTGCGGTAATACAGGAGCGTCAGACCAGCCTGTTGCCCGTCCTTGCGGAAAAAGCGTGTCAGTTCGGCATTCGGCTTCAGGAAGCTTGGCTTCCAGTCGGTGAATGGCTTGCCTGCCTGCCAGCCGGCCTGCCAGCCGGACAAATCCGCCAATGCGGCTTCCCCGTTCGAACGTTCCAGGTAATAGGCATAGGCCGGCCAGATCGCGATGCAGGCAATCACGGCGACAGCCGCGGCAACAATATGCCGGTCTTGCCTGGACGCCGTATTTGACGATGCCGGCGCGGGCGATTTCTCCGGGGCTGGCGCAGGCGCGGCATCTTCACGCCAGAAACTGCCAATCCAGAACATCACGAACATCACCAGGCCGAAGAACAGCCAGCCATAGACCAGGTGGTCCACGCCAACTGCAAGCTGCATGCCGCTGAAATGGCCGATCATGACGATCATGAAGGCGCGCCCGCCGTTGGCGACGATCGGCACGGCGATCGAGATCAGCACGAACAGGAGGCGCCGTCGCCACGAGCGGTAAGTGAGGTAGGCATACAGGCAGCCGAGCGTGACGGACGAAATCAGGTAACGGATGCCGCTGCACGCTTCCACCACCGACCAGTCGCCGGAAGGCAGGGAAAAGCTGTTACCTTGGCGCAGGATCGGGATGCCGGTTGCCTCGACCGCGGACACCGTGAAGTCCGCGGTCAGTTTGATCAGAGGATCGATGAAGATATCTCCGAAGGGCACGGCAAACAGCAGGAACAACAAGGGAAAAACCAGTTGCGAGGAAATCCGCAATCCCAGTACGGCGACGACGGCAACCGGAATCATCGCCACAAAAGCATATTGCCTGACCACCTGGACGTCGCCCAGATAAGCCAGCAACCAGCCGAAACCGCATGCCGCCAGCATCGCCAGTGCCGGCCACCAGGGTGTCGGTGCCAACTGCGCCAGCTTGCCGCGTTCGCGCCAGATCAGCCATAGGCTGATCGGCAGGATGATGTAGCCATGGGCGAAGGTTTCCGAGCTGTTCCAGATCGAAACAATGGAGCGCGCCGTGCCGAAGTAAATGACAAACGGTGCCAGCAAGGCGGCTGCCACCGCCAATACAGTCCAGAAGCGGGATGGGGCAGGATTTTGCGGATTCATCGAATTGCCTCTCTTGGCTGGATGGCGGGAGCGCTGCCGGCCTCGAGCAGGGCGTCGACCGCGGCAAGGTGCGCCGGCCACGAGTAATGTGTCAGCACCTTTTCACGGGCGCGCGATCCCAGGCCGGCGTCCGGCTTACCCAGGTGCCGGATTAATGTGCCGATGAAGTCTTGCGCATCCTTTGCCAGCAATACTTCTTCGCCGGGACGGGCGGAAATTCCTTCCAGCGCCTGCGACGAGACCACGACTGGCCTCGCCATGGCCATGGCCTCCAGCACCTTGTTCTGGATGCCGCGGGCAATGCGCAATGGCGCTACCGCGGCATGCGCATGGGCCAGGTAGGGGCGCACATCCGGCACCGTGCCCGTGACCCGGATGCCTGGGTGGGCGGCAAGCGCTTCGACCTGGAGCGCCGGACGACTGCCGACAATATAGAAAACCGCGTTCGGCCGTTGCGCCCGCACCTGCGGAAAAACTTCGGCGGCGAACCATTGCACCGCATCGATGTTGGGCCAGTAATCCATCGCCCCGGTAAACACCAGGGTTTCTTCTTCCGCGCCAAAAGGATTGGCGTATTCATGCGACGGGGAGAAATAATCGGCATCCACGCCATTGCTGAAATGGCCGATCTTTTCCGCGCTTTCCGGTGCCAGTGCACGGAACAGCTGCGCCTCTTCGGGTGAGACGAACAGCGACGCATCGAAGCTGGCCGCCACGCTGCGCTCATAGTCCAGCAGCTTGTCCGCTTCCCGCTGATAAATCCACTTCATGGGCCATGGCTTGCTGCTTGCATACTGCGCCCATTTGTCGGAATCGACATCGACAAAATCGATGATGCGACGCGCTTCGGGTACTTGACTGATAGATGCCGCATGCAGCGGCGCGACGTATTGCGCCATCGCCGAGGAAAATACCAGAACCTTGCCGATTTTCCGCTTGCGCATGGTTTTCGTCACCCAGGACTGCAGGCCGGCGTCGCGATAATAGTCAAGCGTCAGCGGCCGCCCGGCAAACAGGCCGCCCAGGCTGCGCAGGCGCGCGCTACGCGGCGACAGTCCGGCAAAATGCGCGTCCGCACAGACTTGCTTTACCGTGTCGACGTATTGCCAGTCGTCGGCATCGTCGATGAAGGTGCCGAGGTGAACATGATAGCGTTGCGCCAGATGCCGCAGCAAATGCCAGGAGCGGATCTTGTCGCCCTTGTTCGGCGGATAAGGGATGCGATGCGCAAGAAAAAGCAAATGCTCCACGGCCTATCCCAGATTTTTGACGATGTGAGGGCCGATGCAGTTGGCCCACGCCAGCGGCATGCGCTGCCACATCTTGATGAACAACTGATATTTGGGGTTGAGCGGATTAGTGTCCGGCACCGCCTTCGACTTGTGCAACTGGTATTCGTAATGCAGCGGCGTCGGCTCGAAGCCCCAGTTTTTCTTGAAGTCGTAAGAGCCGGTGCCAAGCTTGCTGCGGCCGAAGTCGAACACGCGGTAGCCGCGTGCGCAGGCGCGCCGCATCAGTTCCCAGTACATGAAATCGTTGCCGGCCACTGCGCGTGCTTCCTCGGTGCCGCCGCCGTAATAAGGCAAGACTTCGTCGCGGAAGTAAAAGCTCATCACGGCGCACACCGTGCGGCCTTCATTGGTGATGACCAGCAGTTCGCAATCCTCGGCGAATACTTCCTTCAGGATGGCAAAGTATTTTTTTGAAAATACCGGCGTGCCGAGCCGGTGCACGCTGGTCGAGTAGGCATGGAAGAAGCGTTCGATCCCTGTGTCGATTTCGCTTTGCAGGCCGGCCTTGATGCCCTTGCGGACCATGGCGCGCTGCTTGCGCGGGATGGCCAGCATGTTTTGTTCTTCCTCGGGGTCGATCTCCTTGCGGAAGGTGACATACAGCGGCTTGGAAGCCCAGTCCGCGTGCTGCGGCTGCAGGTTGCGGTATTCAAGATGCCCGACCTGCAACTGCGCCGCTAGTTTTTGCGCCGCCTCATCCAGCATGCGCCGGGCTAGCTCCGTCGTGGCGGCGATGCCGCCGTAGACGCAAAACGGCAGCGAACTCAGTGAATGCCCGAACAGCCGGCTCCTGATTTCAACCAGCGGCAATACGCCCTGGATTTCACCCGCCGCTTCGGCATAGAGGAAATGCGTGCGGTGACCGAAAGCGCGCTCGATCGTCTCTTTCCAGCCTGCGCGATGGAAAAAGCTCGCTTCCGGACATGTTTGCACGAAGGCATCCCAGCGCGCGGCATCTTCTTTCTGCAGCGAGAGGATCTGCAGCATGTTATTTTGCATGGGGGACGTGCCCATGTCATGGGCTGGTCCGGCGGAGGCGAGCGTGGCTTGAGCTGTCATCATTTTTGTTCGAGAAATATCCTGTCCATCCGGTCCCACTGAAAGTCCCGGGTGAGGGCTTGCAAGCGATTTTCCATGCGATCCAGGTTGATATAGTGGCGAAAGCGCGTCTTCAGTCCGACACCCGCTTGCCTTGGCTGCTCCGGATCCAGTTCCCAGGGNNTCGAACATGCGCACCGTGGTGATCGGTACTTCCAGCAGCCTGTCACGGCCATTCGGATAGAAGGAAAAGCGCGGCGCATCCGGCATGCCGTAATGGTCATGACGAATCGGATAAATGCTGGAACTGTAGCGGTAGCCTGCGCCCAGCAATACATCCAATGCCCACAGGTTGTTGGTGCCGATGGAAAAGCTCGGCGCGCGATAGCCGATTACCGGCTGTCCGCCGATATCCTCGAGTATGGCCTTGCTGCTGCTGACATCCTGGCGGAACTCTTCCTCGCTCTGGTCGGAAGCGCGCAGATGGCCGTAGCCATGGCTGGCCAGTTCATGGCCGCCATCGACGATGCGCCGGATCATGGCCGGATAACGCTCGGCGATCCAGCCCAGCGTGAAAAACGTCGCCTTGACATTCTGCTGTTCGAACAGCGCCAGGATGCGGTCGATATTGCGTTCGACGCGGCAGGGCAGGCTGTCCCAGCTTTCCCGGGAGATGTGGGGAGCGAATGCCGATACCTGGAAATAATCTTCGACATCGACCGTCATCGCGTTGCGTATCATAGTATCCATGGCGTAGGGTCAGGTTTCTTCTTCGGAAGATTTTCGAGGGCGTGGCACGGAAACGATTTTTTTGACCGCATCCAGGATTGATACGACTGAGCGCTCCATTTTTGATAGGCGCTCGTTCATGTTTTCCAGCACTGGCAAAGCCTGGGGCTGCGGCGCTTCCGTAACCGCGCTTTCGTCGTTCAGCTGCTTGCTTTCAGAGTGCGTTGCTGCGTTTTCCGGCAATTCGAATTCCTGCCGGATGTCGGCTATGACGGCAGCGACTTCGGCAGCGCCGAATGCATGCAATTCCTCCAGATATCCCATCAGGAACAAACGATCGCAAAGCGTGTTGATCCGGCGCGGAATGCCGTTGCTATACGCATGGATGGCGGCGTAAGCTTCGGCGGAAATTGCCGGATCGCCGCGCCAGCCCACCGTGTGCAGGCGATGGTCGATATACGCCCTGGTTTCTTCGCTGTCGAGCGGACCGAGGTGGTAAGTGGCGATGACCCTTTGCACTAGTTGCTGCATGTCGCCGCTTAACAGCGTTTTGCGGAATTCCGGCTGCCCAAGCAGGAATGTTTGCAGCAGGGAGGCATCACTAGTTTGAAAATTGGATAGCATGCGCAATTCCTCGATCGCGCGCGGCGTGAGATTCTGCGCTTCATCGACCACCAGCAGGGCGCGCTTGCCTTGGGCATGGCACTGCCGGAAGAATTGCTCGAGCCGCATCAGCAATGCCGACTTGCTGGCATCTTCGAAGGCCAGGCCAAAAGCCGCCGCCACCATGCGCAGGATATCGTCCGAATCGACATGGGTGGTGACGATTTGCGCGGCGTGAATCTTGCGCGCTTCCAGCTTGGCAAACAGGTTGCGCATCAGGGTGGTCTTGCCGGCGCCAATTTCGCCGGTGATGACGATGAAGCCTTCGCCCTGCGAAAGGCCGTAATCCAGATACGCCATGGCGCGCTTGTGGCCCTTGCTGCCGTAGAAAAAATACGGATCGGGCTTCAGCTGGAAGGGCTTGGCGCCAAGGCCGTAGTATGACTCGTACATGAATCGCCTCGTGCCGTTAGAAAGTCATGAGAAGGGAAGCGGTGACGGCGTTTTCTTGCACGTCCCGGCCGGGCTGGTTGAATTCCTGCTGAAGTCGGCGGTATTCAAGCGTGCCTTTCAGCCCCGGCTGCAATTGCCGGTTCAGCCCCAGCCGGTAGGTGCGCGTGTTGGTCAGCAGGCCGGTGGCGAGCGATCTGGCGCGGCTATGGCCGACGCTTGCGCTCAGGTTGGTGCGGGAAGTAGGGTGCCAGTTCCACAATGCATTGACGCCCGACTGATGCGTATTGTCCTGCTGCGCCAGGTTGCCGGCACTCAGCAGGGCGACATCGTTGGCACTGGACGTTTGCGCGCTGCGATTGATATCGAACAGGCTAAGCAAAAGCGTGTTGCGGGCGCCATTCAGGGCAACCGACGCTTGCCAGCGCTTTTCCAGGAAAACGCGATTGGTCAGGGTATTGACCGAAGCGCTCAGGGACGACGGCAGGCCGGTATCGCGGATGAAGGCATCCACCGCTTGCTGACGCATGGCGGGATCCGGAATGCTTGCCTGCCATAGCTGGTTCAGGAAGGCCGAGGTGTCCGTTGTGACCGGTATCAGGAATTGCGATTGCGTGGTGCTGATCTGATCGTCGTATCCGATGCTCCATGCAGTGCGGCGGGTACGGTGCTTCGCCATCAGGGAAAACGTTTTGCCGTAAAAACGATGGCCGGCGCTTGCTTCGATATCCGTTCGGGCGTTCGGTGCCCAGGCTAGCCCGGCTTGCCAGAAGCTGCCTTGCGGCTTGGCCCCCAGGGAAAGATAGTTGTTTCTCTCGTAGCCGGCAACGGCAGTCAGGGCGAACCTGGGCGTCAGCAGGTAGCGCAGGTTGGCGGAGGTCTCTTCCATCCGCAGCGAATTCGCATTGTCGTAGTCGGTGTCGCGGCGGCTGTATTGCCATCCCCATTCCACCGTGCGGAAGGCTGGCCCGCTGTTGACGCTCAAGAGAATGTTGTTGTTGCGGCTGTCGAGCAGGCCGCCGGTGCTGCTGGATGCCGAATCGTGGGTGTAGCGAAGCTCGGCGGCTGCGGCATTGCCGAACCGATGGCGCAGATAGGGGCTAAGGCTGTAAGTCCTGATGTCAGTGCGATTGTTGCTCAGATTGGCCGTGCTGCCGGGTTGGGCGTCGAAGGGTGTAATGGTGTGCTGGCTCAGCGATGCCTTGCCGTTCAAAAAAAAAAGTCCATCGACCAGTTCTGCGTCGGCATCACCTAGGAACTGATGGTCGCTGTTGAAACTTCCCAGCCTGGCGTAGGCAAAATTCCGCATCTCGTAATTCGCCTTGAGCTTCAGCCGCGGCCCATGGCCGGCAATCGCCAGGCCGGGCGTCAGCTGGGTAATGAATTCGCTTCTCTGGCTGCCGCGCGGCGTCAGACGCAGGTTGTCCGTGTAGATTTCGCTCAGGCCCAGGCTGGGCGTGAAGCGCCACTCCGCCGCTGCGGCGCAGGGTGTTGTCAGCAGCAACGCAGACGAGATGGCCGCTGCCAGCGGCAACAGCGGCATGGGCGGCGTGCTCTTGCTAGTATTCATTCTAGTTATAGTAGTGCCCATAATACTCTTCGCCCGAGAATCCCCTGGACTTGTTGTACAGCAGGCTGACATTTGCCGTCGAACCGAGCTGGCGCAGTACGGACTTGACCGCATGCTGCGTCGTTTTCTGGGCTTCCACCACCATCACGATCTGCCCCATCTGGCTGGCGAGAACGCGCGATTCGGTGGTCAGCAGTACCGGTGGCGAATCAAAAATTACGATCCGATCCGGATAGCGCTTGGCGATCTCGTCGAGCAGGCGGCTCATGGTCTGGCTGGCCAGGAGCTCGGTCGCATTGCGGTGGCTTCTGCCGGCGGGCAGAAAGCTCAGCGAGTCGATATTTGTCTTGAGCATGACGTCCGCCAGGTCAAGCTTGTCGTCGAGCAGGATGTCCATTAATCCAGCTTCATTCTTCAATCCCAGGAATCGCGGGACCGAGGGACGCGCCACATCGGCATCGACCAATAGCACGGTATGGTCCATTTCCATGGCGATGCTGATTGCCAGATTCACTGCACAAAAAGTCTTTCCTTCACCAGGCAAGGAACTGGTTACCATGACCAGGTTGCCGTGATTGGCCGTGGCGCTATCTGACCGGCTGAAAGCCTTGTCGAGCAAAGGACGCTTGATCAGCCGGAATTCCTCGGCGATTGAGGTCCTGCCGCCATCCGGCGTCACCATGCCAAGACCGTGCAGGTGCGCGAGGTTGATTTCCACGCGCTTCGACCTCCGGTTGTCCCCGGTATGGAGTTGGGAAGCATCCGTCAGGCTGGATGCTGCAACGGGCACCGGTGTGGCGGCAACTGTAGTTGAGGCCGGAGCCGGAGCTAGAGCGGGGGCGAGATCATCAGCGGCTGGCGCATGTGTCGGCATCTCCCCGGCAGAGCCGGCAATGGCGGGCGACTGCGGTGTCTCGCTCTTGCCTTGATCAAGCTTGCTGATGGCCTTCTCGATTATGCTCACGCTAAATCCCCATATTTCTGACTGGCCGCAAACGGTTTCCTGCGGCGATTCTGCAATTTGAATTCCGGTGCGGCCCTTGTGCCTGGCTTGCCGCTACGATTTCAGCAGGATGACTGACATCACGCCGCCATACATGACAATGAGCGATGCGAACGACAGGCCGAATGCATACAGTCTTTTCTTGCGCCGCTGCTTTTCCTGCTCGGTCCAGATCATGGTCACCGTGCCCAGTATCGGCAAGCCGGTTTCGTTGCGTAATTCGTTCTGGCTCAGGAATGTCGGACGGATTTTGCTCAGCAAGAGAGCAACTGCAATCCCTGCGGCCAGCGCTGCCGCCAGCAGGCCGGCAAACAGCATGGCGCGTTTCGGTCCGGTGGGGCGCAGCGGCAGGGTGGGCGGGTCGACCACGCGGAATGTCATCATTTCCGTGGTCGCGCTCAATTCCCCCGATAGTTTGGCGGCTTCGCGGCTGGCGACCAGCTTTTCATAGTTTTCCTTATTGATCTGATAGTCGCGGTTAAGCTGCGCCAGCTGGGTTTCGACTTCCGGCGCCGCCATGCTCATCTCCTTCAGGCGGGCGACACGCGAGGCGTATTCGTCCACACGCGCGCGCATCGATGCGGTGCGCGCTTCAGCGGTGGAGAGAGATACCTTCAACTGCTGCAGCATCGGGCTGTAATTCGCGCCTGGATCGCCGCCGACTTTCTTTATCTTGCCCTCTTCGACCTTGCGTGCCTCAAGCTGGGCGATCAGTCTCTTGGTCGAAACGATGTCCGGATGCTGCTCGGTATATTGCATGCGCAACGTGTCCAGGTTCTTGTGCTGAAGCTGGATCCGTTCATCGATTTCGGGGTTGGCGACCGCGACCGTGGCCGGCGTAGCGCCTGTGTCGTCACCGGAAATCTGCCGTTTGATGGCGTCACGAGCCTGTTCGGCTTCGCGCAACTCCAGTCTGGCCTGATTCAGTTGATCCGACATTTCAAACAGCTTGCTGCCGTAGTCACTGCCCTGGCGCGGCAGCAAGCCCATGTGTTTCAGCTTGAAATCCTTGAGCGCATTCTCGGCGGCCGCCAGCTTGTCCTCATACGCCTTGATCTGCTCGTCGATGAACTGGATCGCCTTGGCGGAATCGTTCTTCTTGCCGCCGAAGCTGCCTTCGACAAAGATGGTGAGCAGGGACTGGACTACATCCTTGGTCAGCCTGGGGCTCTCGCCGGTATAGGAGATGGTGTAGATATCGTTCTGGATCGTGCCATTGATTTTGATATGGGAAATTAGCTCGTCGATCAGCTTTTCCTTGTCCTTCGCCGTGCCTGTCTTGATGTCTAGGTCCACCATGCGAATCACGCGCTCGATGTTCGGACGGCTGAGAAGGGTCCTGCTCATGATGGAAACCTGCTGTTCCACATTTGGCACGCTGGTCATGCCGGACAGCAGGGGTTTGAGCACGCTTTGCGTATCGACGAAAACCCGGGCGGAAGATTGGTAAGTATCGGGCAAGGTGATAACGGCCACACCGCCTGCCAGTGTCACTACCCAGGCGATGGCCATCGCATACCAGCGGTATTTCGAGACACCCTTTACCAGGGCCTGCAACTGGGATAGCAGTTCCTCCATCTTGCCAGATTCTCCGTATGGGGTAGATCGATGCCTGCGCTTGCTGGGGCAGTTCGGTTCATGCGTGCTCTTGCCATGCAGAGCAGGCGCAATAATATTGCCAATTTGAAAATTGAAATGCTAGCGGAAATATAACATTTTTGCACTATAGCAAACGTGTAATTTTGTAAGATTGGCTACTTTTATTTTTAATTTTCGGTTTCTCAAAGCTTATATTTCTGGTCAGAAATTAAATGGGGGTAATTGATTCAAAATAAGCATTTCATAACAGAAAAAACGATAATTTGATGTTAATAAAGAAATTTTTATCTTGTGGTAATGGTAACATCATGCTTGAATGCTAATGACAAATGGCTTATTCGACAGAGGTTGAATGATCAAGCCAGCCCATTTATTGGAAAGAGGGAACTCAAGTGAAAGCGCTTTTCCAAGACTTGCTTAAACTGCTGAATCTGGTTGCGGGTGGCCTGGCGATTCTGCTCGTCAGTGCTTGCACTTCGGCGCCGCAATTGCCCGAAGCGCCGGCTGCGGCGCCATCTTCCCCGCGCGAATACCTGATTGGTCCGGGCGATACGGTCAATGTCACCGTTTGGCGCAATCCCGAAGTTTCCATGTCGGTGACGGTGCGGCCCGATGGCAAGATCACGACACCGCTGGTGGAAGACTTGACTGCCAGCGGCAAGACGCCGACCGGGCTGGCGCGCGACATCGAAAAGGCGCTGTCGAAATTCATTCAGCAACCGGTGGTGACGGTCATCGTCACCGGTTTTGTCGGTCCGTACAGCGAGCAGATTCGCGTGATCGGCCAGGCAGCCAAGCCACAGGCGCTGCCCTATCGCCAGGGCATGTCGCTGATGGATGTATTGATCGCCGTGGGTGGCGTCACCGAATTCGCTGCCGGCAATCGTGCCAACATTATCCGCACCGCGGATGGGAAGCAGCGGCAATTGGCCGTACGCCTGAGCGACCTGATTCGCGATGGCGACATTTCGGCAAACGTGCCGATGCAGCCCGGCGATATCCTGGTGATCCCGGAAAGTTATTTTTAAGCGCTTCTGACGGCCAGCTGCGGGGGGACTAGACCAGCACTTCCAGCGCCTGCGGGTGGCCGAGAAAAGCCGAGGGACTGGCGCTGAGGCCGTAGGCGCCGGACTGGAATACCACGATCAGGTCACCCACCTGCGCCGCCGGCAATTCCATGCGCTCGGCCAGCACGTCCAGGGGTGTGCATAGCGGCCCGACCACAGAGGCGATTTCCGATTTTTCTTCCTGCATGCGGTTGCCGATGGCGACCGGGTAATTTTTGCGGATGACTTGCCCCAGATTCCCGGATGCGGCCAGGTGGTGATGCATGCCGCCATCCATGACCAGGAAGACTTGGCCTCGTGAAACCTTGCGGTCCACTACGCGCGCGACGTAGATGCCGGCTTCTCCGACCAGGTAGCGCCCCAGTTCCAGCGCCACTTCGGCGCCATCCAGCGTGGCTTGCACACGCGGCAGCCAGCGCGCCAGCGTAGCGGCGATCGGTTGCAGATCCAGCGCCTTTTCACCGGCAAAATAGGGAATGCCGAAGCCGCCGCCGATATTCAAGAGGCGCGGCGCCTGCGCGGCATGGTCGGCCAGCCGCATGGCCAGTTCGAAGGTTTTTTCCTGGGTTTCGGCGATGGCTTGCGCGTTCAGGTTTTGCGAGCCGCTGAAGATGTGCAGCCCGCGCCAATCGAGATCCCGCATGGCGATACGGCGCAGCAGCTCGGGCGCCTGTTCCGCATCCACGCCGAATTGACGGGGCCCGCCTCCCATTTTCATGCCCGAGGATTTCAGTTCAAAATCCGGATTGACGCGCAACATGACTGCCGGCCGCAGCCCGAGCGACTGGCCGAGGCGATTGACGATGTCGATATCTCGCAGCGATTCCAGGTGGACCACGGCGCCGGCAGCGATTGCCTGCGCCAGTTCGGTTTCGGACTTGCCTGGCCCGGCGAAACTGATCCGATCCGTCTGCATGCCGGTGTCCAGGGCCGTTTTCAGTTCGCCGCCGGACGCCACGTCGAGGCCATCCGCCAGGCTGGACATGTGCTGCACCAAAGCGGGCATCGGATTGGCCTTGAGCGAATAATGAATGCGTATACCGGCGGGCAGCGCGGCGCGCAAATCGCCCATCCGCGCGTTCAGCGCGGCGCGTTCATAGGCATAGAAGGGCGTGCGGCCGACTCGCTGGGCCAGGCGCGGCAAGGCAATGCCGCCGATATGCAGGCAGCCGTCATGCACGGGAAAGTGCGTTTGCGGCGCATGGATGGGTTTGTCGCTGCTCATGACGGGCTTTCGTTTTCAAACAGGCCGGCAAACTCTGCCTGCAATGCCTTGCGATCGATCTTGCCATTCGGGTTGCGCGGCAGGTCTTCTTCATTCACGGCGATGTGCGACGGCAGCATGTAGGCAGGCAGGCAGCGCCGGCATTCCTGCAGGAGCGTGGCTGGCGTCACATCTTTTCCGGCACGTTTGGCGACGATGACGATGGCCTGGCCGAGCGCGGGGTGAGGTACGCCAAGTGCCGCCGCTTCCGCCGTCAGTCCGGAAGCGAGGATGACTTCCTCGATTTCGGCAGGGCTGATGCGGTAGCCGGAGACCTTGATCATGTCATCAGCGCGCCCGATGAAGTAGAGAAATCCTTCTTCATCCATCTTCACCGTGTCGCCCGACCAGACCGCGATTTCCGGCAGCGGCAAACCGGTGCCGGAGCGGGGAAGCGGACGGAATCGCTGCGCGGTTTGCGCGGCGTCGTTCCAGTAACCCAGCGAAACCAGCGCCCCGCGATGCACCAGCTCGCCGGGCTCGCCGGCGGCGCACGGAGAGCCGTCCGGACGCAGCACCAGGACTTCGGCATTGGGAATTGCGCGCCCGATCGAATCGGGACGTCGGTCCAGCTCCTCCGGCGGCAGGTAAGTGGAGCGGAATGCCTCGGTCAGGCCATACATGAGAAATACTTTTGTGGCGGGCAGCATGCGGCGCAGCGACGCCAGGGTTTCTTGCGGCATGACGCCGCCGGAATTGGTGATGTAGCGTAGCGTGTCCACTTGCGGCCATGCCTGGCGTGCCAGCTGCGTCCACAGTGCAGGCACGGCCGCCAGCCCGGTGATGCCGTGGACGGCGACCGCCGCGGGGATGTCCCGGGGCAGCAGGTAATTCATCAGAACGGCGCAGGCGCCGACTTCAAAGGCCGTGGTCAGCTGGTTGAGTCCGTAATCGAAGCTGAGAGGCAGCACCGACAGGATGCGGTCATCGGCGTTGTTGCCAAGGTAGCTGGCCACGCTGGCCGCGCCGGCCACCAGATTGCGGTGCGACAGCACTACCCCCTTAGGGCGCCCGGTGCTGCCGGAAGTGTACAGGATAGCAGCCATATCGCCATCGATCCTGCGATGCGGTCGTATGCCGCTTGTTGCAGCGGCGCCAGCGCTGGCCAACAGATTGGCCCAGGCAATCACGGTCGGCATCGTCGACGCCGCCGCTATTGCCGGCCCCGTTACGATGATCGTCTTCAGCGCCGGGCAGTCGGCAATCGCTCCGCCCAGCATGGCCAGCCGCTCGGCCGAGGTCACCAGGATGCGCACGTCGCAGTCGCGCAGTATATGGGCCACCTGATGCTGCCTGAGCAACGGGTTGACCGGGACGAAGACGCCGCCCGCGGCGGCGGCGCCGAACATGGCCGCCACGTTTTCGAGGCGCTTTTCGAGATAGATGGCGACGCGTTCGCCGGGCTGCAGGCCAAGCTTCAGCAAGCCTTGGGCGAACGATTCCATTGCCGAGCACAGCTCGGCATAGTTCCAGGAGTCGTTTCCGCAGGTCAGCGCAGGCGACTGCGGCGCCTGCATCGCCTGACGGACAATCGATTCGTGTACGAGATGGGACATCGGCATGCGCCAGTCCGTTTCAGGCCTGCCTGACGCCGTGACGGGTCATCAGGTCGTAAATGGTCGGCCGGCTGACGCCCAGCATCTCGGCTGCCTTGACGATATTGCCGTCGGTCCTGGCCAGCGCTTTCACCAGCGCCCTGTGCTCGGCTTCGTCGCGTATCTGCCGCAGGTTAAGCGGCTCCTCGATGGCCGGTGTATCGGCCAGGCCAAGGTCGTCGGCGACGATCTGCGGGCCGTCTGCCATGATCACTGCGCGCTTGATGCAGTTTTCCATTTCGCGGACGTTGCCGGGCCAGAGGTGGCTTTCGATCAGGCCCAGGGCATCGGCGCTGAAGTTCAGGCGCGAACGGCCTTCCGCCTCGCTGAAGCGGTTCTTGAAATGATGGGCCAGCAAGGCGGCGTCGCCGATGCGTTCGCGCAAGGGCGGGATCGTCACGACGATTTCGCTCAGGCGGTAATACAGGTCTTCACGGAACTTGCCGGCCGCAGTCAGTTCCTTGAGCTTCTGGTGGGTGGCGCAGACGATGCGCACGTCCACCGGGATTTCCTTATGGCCGCCGATCCGCTCGATGACGCGCTCCTGCAGGAATCGCAGCAGTTTCGCCTGCAGCGCCATCGGCAGGTCGCCCACCTCGTCGAGAAAGAAAGTGCCTTCGTTGGCCAGTTCGATCTTGCCGAGGGTTTGCTTGACGGCGCCGGTGAAGGCGCCTTTCTCATAGCCGAATAATTCGCTTTCGAGCAGGTTTTCCGGGATGGCGGCGCAGTTGATGGCCATGAAGCGCTTGTCGCGGCGCGAACTCAACTGGTGCAGGGCCCTGGCCAGCACTTCCTTGCCGGTGCCGCTTTCACCCAGCACCATCACGGTAGCGGAGGATGGCGCCACTTTTTCGATATTGCGGCAGACTTTCAGCATGCCGGGATCGCGGCTGACGATGCCGCCCATCGGCGAATCGCCCTGTGTCTGCTGCAGCTTGCGGTTTTCCTGTTGAAGCGCATGCAGGAAGAATGCGCGCTCGATGACCAGGCCCAGCATTTCGGGGTCGAAGGGTTTCTGGTGGAAGTCATAGGCGCCCATGCCGATCGCCTTGACTGCATTGGCGCGCTCCTGGTTGCCGGACAGGACGATGATCTTCGCATCCGGCATCAGCGAAAGGATTTGCTGCAGAGTCGCCAGGCCTTCGCTGGCGCCGTCGGGATCAGGCGGCAGGCCGAGGTCCATGGTAATGACGGCCGGTTCATGGCGCCGCACTTCCGCCAGGGCGCTCTCGCGGTCGCCGGCCACCAGCACTTCATAGGCGTCGAAGCTCCAGCGCAATTGCTTTTGCAGGCCGGGATCATCTTCGATCACCAGCAATTTTTTCTTGATTTGACTCACCGTATTCCCTTTTGTCCGGTTGCGCCTTGTTTGCTCCGCACTATTCGTATGCGTACCCGCCTGCACTCATGCCGCCATGTCGACCGCATGCTCTGCAGTCGTTTGCAGCGGCAAGCTCAGGCGGAAAACCGTGCCGCGCGATGGCTGGCTTTCCACTTCCAGCCTGCCGCCCAGTTCATTGATGTATTCGCGGCTTTCGAAAACGCCGATCCCCATGCCCCCAGCCTTGGTCGACTCGAAGGGCGTGAACAGTTTCTCGCGGATGAATTCTTCGCTCATGCCGGTGCCGCTATCGCTGACCGTGACGATGGCGGCATCGCCTTGCCTTTCCAGCCGGACGCTAACTTTACCATCCTTGGGCGTGGCTTCGATAGCATTCTGGATCAGGTGGCCGATGACCCGTTCCAGACGCGACCAGTTGGCGAATACCGCGATTCCATCTTCGGCAGCATCAAGCGTCGGTTTCGGTTCGCTGCCGGATTTTGCCGCCACCGCCTGCAGCAGCAGCTGGTCTAGCGGTAGTGGTGCCGGCGTTTCGACCGATATGCCTCTGGCCAGCTTTTGCAGCAGCAATTTCATCTTCTGCACCGACAGCTCGACTGTTTCCAGCATGTCTTGCTGGAAGGCCGGATTATGCTTGTGTTTTTCCGCATTCGATAGCAGCAGCGAAAGCTGGAACACCAGGTTTTTCAGGTCATGCACCATGAAAGTGGACATGCGGTTGAACGATTCGAACTGGCGCGCCACCATCAATGCGTTTGCGGCTTCCTGCTGCGCCAGATAGCTGGCCGCCTGGCTACCGGCGATTTTCAGCAAATCCAGCACTTCCCAGTTCAGGCGGATGCGGCTGCGCGGCTGCGCCAGCACCATGAAACCGAACAGCCTGCCCTGCAGGAGGAGCGGCACGACCAGCCAGGCCCGTGGAAAATCCAGCAGCCATTGCGGAATGGCGGCATCTGCAAGGCTGCCGAGCCCGGAGCGTTCCTCCTCCAGGTCGACTACCCATTCCTTGTTTTCCAGGAAGCGGCAAAAAACGCCATCGACAGGTTCCGCCGAATCGGGCGGGTTCAGGTTCCAGCGGGCGACTGCTTCGCACTGGCCGGATTCGCGTGCGAGATACAGGGCGCCAGCCGGGCTTTCCACCAGGTCGGCTACCGCCTGAATGGTACGCTCGCCGAGCGCGGGGCCCTGTTTGGACAGGGTCCGGGTGAAGCGGATCCATTCTTCCCGGTAATCGTAGCCATAGCTATAGAAGTGCTTGCTGATGAATACCCGCAGCCAGGCGCGACATGCTCCTGAAAATAGCACGGCCACCAGAACCAGCAGCGCCCCCGCCAGGAACACCACCTGCATCACATTGCCCCAGTTGCCGCCGAAGAAGCGCAGATAGTAGCCGGCTGCCGCCATGGCCAGCAGATAGATCGCCGAGCCCAGCAAGGCCGCCGAATGATAGAGGACCCGGCGCGACACTGAAATTCCCGGCGACCACTTCGGATTGCGTGCGGCGGAAATTGCCAGCAGCGGCACGGCCAGCGCATTGACGGCGCCGCGCGCAGCCCATATTTCCGCATTGATCTGGCGGAACAGCATGGCATCGCTGTAGAGATAGAAGTCGTAGGCGAACATGCCGCCGATGCCGAGGCACGCAAACTTGATGCCCCAGCGCTCGCGCGCAGGCGTATTCCTGAACAGTTGTTCCACCAGTAGCATGCCGGCAATCGCCAGCGCAATGCGCGCGACCGGATGGGCGGCCAGGCCAAGTATGGCATACAGGAATGCCGGCTGGAAGAAAGACAGAACGCTTAGCAGCGCTGCGCCGGCGAGGATGAGCTTGCCTTTCAGGATGGCCAACGCTCTGGTGGCGGCGTCCGGTTTCAGCAGCACTAACAGAAATGCGCACCAGCCTGTTCCGCGCAGCAGTTCCAGAACTTGTGAAAACAGGGAAAAAGGGCTGAGTTCGTATGCCTGCCATGCCAGCGCAGCCGCCCAGGTTGCGCTCACCAGGCAGACACCGATGATGGACATGCCGTGCAGGCGACCGCGCCAGCTGGTCAGCAGAAGCAAGGTCAAAAACAGGAAAGCCAGTGCGGCAACGGCATGGCTGATTGTGGCGATACTCGCTAGCATGGCGGACGCTCAGACTGCCTCATCGTGCGCCCTTGCCCAGTAATACCACCTGCAGGGTATCGATCAGGATCAGGATGTCGAGGAACAGGCTGTTGTTCTTGACGTAGTAGAGGTCGTACTGCAGCTTTTGCACAGCATCCTCGACCGAGGCGCCATACGGATAACGCACCTGCGCCATGCCGGTGATGCCCGGCTTGATGCTGTGCCTGACGTTATAGAAGGGGATTTGTTCATTCAGCTGCTGCACGAAGAAGGGGCGTTCCGGACGTGGTCCGACAAAGCTCATCTCGCCTTTCAGCACATTCAGGATCTGCGGCAGTTCGTCAATGCGCAGCTTGCGGATGATGGCGCCGATGCGCGTGGTGCGCGGATCGTTCGATTTCGCCCACTGTGGTTTACCAGCCTTTTCGGCGTCGTTGCGCATGCTGCGGAACTTCAGGACCATGTAGGGTTGGCCATCCTTGCCGACCCGCTCCTGCTTGTACAGGATCGGCCCTCTGTCCTCCAGGTAGATGCACAGGGCGGTGATCAGCATCGCCGGGATCGACACTGTGAAAATAACAAGGCTGACCACCAGATCGAAGCTGCGTTTGCAAAAGGCACGCAAAAAACTTTGATCGAAACCGGTGCCGAACACCAGCCAGCTCGGTTGCAGGGAATCGACCCGGATCTGGCATGCTTCCCGTTCAAAAAAAGTCGCGGCATCCGTCACCTTGACGCCATAGAGCTTGCAGTCCAGAAGCTCCTTGATAGGCAGATTGCCGCCGCGGCGATTTTGTACTGATACGATGATTTCGCTGACATTGTGTTTGGCAGTCAGCGCAGTTAAGGATTCATCGTTTGGCAGTAAATTTGCTGGCGCAATGCAAGTCTCTTCTTTGGCCACCGGTACGTAGCCGACAATGTTGTACTTGTGGTAGGCGATATTGTGCATGGCAAGTTCGCCGCATTCCCTGGCCAAGGCTCCGCTGCCCAAAAAGATGATGCGCGATTCGAGCAAGCCGAATTCGGAGGATTTATAGATCAGTACGCGCGCGAGCAGGATTCCGGTTGCCGAGATAATGATCACGAGGCCCAGAATCCCGCGACCGAAATAGAGATCAGGCAAGAGATAAAAAACCAGGGTAAGGATACCGAAACCAAGGGCGAAGGCGGGCATCAGACGCAAGAGCGTGTTGCGAAAGCCCTCGCGGTATTTGAGCTGATACATGCCCAGCGCGCTCATGCTGAAAAGCATGGTCACGGCGAATGCGCTAGCTGGAAGAATAATCCTGTCAAAGGACAGTGATAAACCGATCATGCCATCCCGGAAACGGATGGCGATGCCGAGATAGACCGATACCAGCAAAATAAGAACTTCCAGGAGAAACAATACGGAAATTATTTTGGAAACATGATGATTGGATATCCGTAACATTTGTTCCTCAGGCAGTACGTAGTAAGCAAATTTGAAACATTGTTGGTTTGGAAAGATTACTATATTTCCACCATGTTTCCCATCATATTGGTAGTTTTATGCCAATATTTTTCGATTTCTTGCAATAAATTTCCTTATGGAAATTTATTGCAAGAAAAAAGGCCAGCTATATAGTTCAATTTATTGCCCGGTTTATCGTGGGCGCAGCTTGTTTGGCTCCAAGCAAAAAAACCCTGTCTTTCGAAAAAGACAGGGTCATCAGTGAACGGGCGGCTATGCCGCCGTTACTGCTATTGATTTGACGCTTGGCCTCAGGCTTGTTTCTTGCGGCGAGCAAAGCCTGCCAGGCCGGCCAGGCCCAGGCCCAGCAAAGCCAGCGAGCCGGGTTCCGGGACAGCGATGGATTCGACATAGATCACCATGTCTTGATAATCCTTGTCGGAAGATGCCAGGGCTTGATCTTCCCAAGCGAGAATGAAGCTCGACGCACCCCATGGCGCGGCAGGCCTGGTCGGCAACTTGATCCAGTCGCCATCGCCCTGGAAAGCGACGAGATGATCGTCGCCGCCATTCAGGCTGGCTTGCGAGTAAAACGTGCCGTTTACGGTGCCGAGGTAATAGCCGAACAGGGCGCTGCTGAATGTCTCTACGCCACCGGCGCCGAAATTGACCGAAAACTGCAAGGTGTCCGTGACACTGAGTAAGACTTGGCCGCCATTGGTAGCGCCGCCGCCGAACAGTTGCAGGGTTTTCGTCGGATCATTGATATCGTAGATACCAAAGGTATTCGTGCTGGCATTGCCAGCCACTTCGATAATCATGGTGGAAACGGAGCCGCCGGAGGCCTCGATCTGGAATGTGCCCCCCTCGTTCACTTGATTCAGGTTGACGTCCGGTGCCCCTGCAGTGGAGGTGCCTGCGTTGGTGTACAAGTTATTGATGACGGTTTGCAGGTTTGGCGTTTCCGGTCCGCCCAGGTTGACAGGCGTCGCGAAAACGGAGGCCGAAGCTAGCAGGGCGACGCCGGCAAGCAAGGACTTGATGGTTTTCATGTTTTTCTTCCCTAAGATAGTGAGATAAGTACTTTTAACAACATTGGTGTTTCGGCAACGATAAAGCAGATAGCGTGCCATCCAATAAAATCAAATACTTAGTGAAAAATCTATAGGGCGGTGTAAGAAAAGCCGACACCCAGTACAAGTTGGAAAGAGTAGGAATTCACTTGATTTGGATTGCGGGCAGCAAAATAAAACGCGGGCGAAGAGGATAAATAGTCCTTGGCCCGTGCTGGTCACTCTTCCGTTTTTGGCGAAATGAAAGCCTTGTGAAGCAGGTGGCGCGCCAGCAACAGTGGGGGCATGCGCAGCCAGTTGGCACGCACGTACAGCATCTTGCGGGCGGCGCCGCTGAGACGATCCGCGCAGCTCGGATGATCGGGCAGCAGGGCGCGCAGGAACAGCGCATCCATCAGCGTCAGCAAGGATTTTCCCGGGCTGCCAGCCTGCTCCACGCATGCCAGCGTGTCGGCGGGAATTTCCGTATGCAGCATGCTGCGCGCATAGCGCAATGCGTAAAACAATGGCCGGACCAGTTCCAGTGCCGCAGCCCGTTCAACCAGTAATGGCCAAAACGTCGGCTGGCTGCCGAAATGCTGCAACAAGCCGTGCAGGTCGACCAGGTCGCGCAAGCCGTTTTCCAGTTCGCCGTCATGGAACAGATGCACTGCGCTGTGCAGGACCATGTCGGCCGGCGCCAGCATCAGCAAATCCGCATGTCCTTCAATTCGGCATGCCGCTGCGCGCAATTTGGCAGGGTCGGGATGGATGGGGGCGGTTTCCGGCACGATCGCGTGGTGCACGTCGATGACGGTCATGCGCCGGATATGCCGCATCGGCGGCAATTCATGCATCCAGGTGCGGTAATAGCGCTGGTCATAGGCGTCGTGGTGGGTCGCTGCCCAGCCATGCATCATCAGCGCCGCTTCCACTTCGTCCAGTTTCTCCTTCGGCACCAGGATATCGATGTCGGAAAAAAGCCGCCCGCGCGCGCAGGGCAGTTGCGCCATCACGTAGGCAGCGCCTTTCAGCAGGATGACGGGAGCGCCGCTGGCGGCCAGCGCCTGGCGGATCAGCGCGACTTCCTGGCGCACCGCCAGCGCATGGCGTTCTGCAATGGCATGTGACCAGGCGAGATGTTCGCGTGGCTGCGCCGGTATTTGCGGTAGCAAGTCATGCTCATGCAAGCGGGCATGCAGGCTGGCGAGCAGGTTGGCCTTGCGGGCCTGGCGGATGAGCATGTCCCATTGCGCCAGGTCCAGTGAAGCAAGTCGGGCCGGTTGGAGGAACGCTTGCAATAACAGCGGCGGCGCTGTCATGTCAGCCTGGCCGGCGGCCGCAGGTTGTTGAACACGTCGAGGGCTTCTTCCAGCTTGCTATAGGTGAAGTCATGGCAATGCGATGCATCGATCAGGCCCGCGAGGCTGGCAAAGCCGCGCTCTCCCAGCAAGCTGTAATTGAAGGCGTTGTCGGCGACGCGCATGAAGGCGCGCGCTTTCGAAACCTCCGTGAGGCTGGTGCCGGCGCCGGCTTCATAGCGGGGAAAGATCACCCAGCCCGGGCGTGCGCATTCGTTGGCGCGGATGATGCTGTCCGCGGGCGCTTTCATGTGCGCTACCGTGCCTTTCATGGTATCGCTGACCTTGCGGCTGAAGACGGCGTCCGGCGCATGGGATCGCATGATGTCGATCGAGGCATTTTTCAAGCTCACTGGCCGCGGCAGCGGCACGATGGCGCCATCCGTGAGACGGATGAGCGTCAGTTCGTCGGATAGCAGGCGCCAGCCGTTCCGGGTCAGGGCGGCGCACAGGGTGCTTTTGCCCGAACCGGGCGGGGCCGGCAGGATGACCGCATGGCCGTGCCTCTCCAGCACGGCGGCATGGATGATCAGGTAGCTGTGGGCGTGGCTGGAGACGCACCAGTTCAGGCCCCATTCCAGCATGGGAAAGGCCTGGTCGGCGGGCAGCGGCTTGAAGGTGCGCGTGCCGTCGAACAGAAACAGCACTTGCGGCCTGAGCCAGCGCCTGAAACCGTTTGGCAAGGCAAGCCGGATATGGAAGTCGACGAAATCCGCATCTTCGGCCAGCGGGTAGTCGGCGTACATCAGGCCGATGCCTTCGGCGACGGCTTCGAGTGAAGTCTGCAGGCGGGTAACGAACGGTCCCGTGCGGATGCATAAGCCTGCATCTTGCAAACGCTGGCGCAACTGTGCCGGGCTCAGGGTGGAAATCTTCAAGGCGCCGCAGGAGTGATCAGGAAAATGCCAGCGAGCTCGGCGAGTATGGCTTCCAGCTTTGCATGGCTTTCGTCGATAGACTCGCCCGGGGCCAGATCCGTCAGGACTTGTGCCAGGGAAGCGGCATGCGCCGGCGCTTCCCTGATTTTTGCAAGCACCTGGGCCGCGGCAAGGCTGAGCAGATGCGTATTGCCGGACAAGGCATCATAGGCCACCGCTTCATTGCCCCAGACGCGCATGTGCAGCGAAAGCGGAGAAATGATGTGCCATATCATGGGCTTTGACATCCGCTGATGAACAGAAAAGGCATTGCTCGCAATCGTGCTTGTCAGGCTTGCGTGGCTTTTAAGTAATTAACAATCTCGGCTGCGCTCCATTGCACGGTGGCGGTCGGCGAGAATGTTCCTTTGGATTGCCACTCGGCAAACATGGCGAGAATGGTTTCGACTGTCAGGAAGGGCGTCCAGCCGCTGATGGCATTCAGGTATGCGGCAACCAGATGCATGCCGAGCTTTTGGAAATCATCCGGCTTCGGATCGAGCAGCTGGAGAAAGGTGTATTGCGCGTAGACGGAAGATGGACTTGTCGGAAAGACGCTGTTGAATTGGGTATCGGTAGAAATCGGCCAGCTATCCACATGATTTTTCCAGTAGCCGGGCGACCTTCCCTGGCACACCGGCTGCGGGCCATGGGTGCTGGCATTGCCGGACAAGAAACCGGATGGCGATTTGCAGACGACATCCCCGAGGACCGGGCGACTTGCCAGACTCAAAATGACTCCCGAAATGCCGAGGCTGGTTTTGGCGAATTGACGGCGCGAGCTGGCAGCATGATTCAATTCCTCATCGACATTCGCCAAGCCGGAATTGTTGTTTTCGGTGTGCTTCTGGCCCTTCTTTATCGTCATGCTGTGCTCCATCAGAAAGTCTTTTTGGTTATTCAGCGTCGTTATTCAGTATTGTTCATTCAGACATAAAGAAACTGCGAGCTTGCCCGATTTTCATAAAGCAATATACATTCCAAATATGGACAATTTGTTAATTGTACAATAAGAATCAATAGCTTAGCTCAGTAATTTTCCTGTTGATTTTTCTTGTTGGTAAAATTTTTCATTTTCTGTAAAGAGCGCTGACATTTAGAAATTGCTTAGAGGATTCAAGTCCATCGCGATTTATCAAAAAATAAAGACAATTGTTAAATATCAATCTGTTAATATCTTAAAAGAAACCGCCGAAAGAAACTACCGACGCCTTGTTCATTCATAATAACTAATACTGATTTGGAGAAGTGATGCAATTTGCTCAGCTAAAGCCTGGTCCTGCATTTTCTCCATTACAAAGCCTGTTTTATTATGCTCAGCGTCTAGTCACGGCACCCCGCCTGCGCCAGTTTGTTGCTTCAAGCTTGTGCGCCAGCGTGCGTTTGCGTGCCGGAGCGGTATCCATGGCGCCGGGCGCGGTGAGGCAAGCCGAAGACATTCTGGAAGCACTCCGAGTTTTCGGATATGCCTCCTTGGGAATGCGCTTCACCAAGGAGCAACTGGCGGACATTCACGAATCCCTGGCCGGCAAATTGCTGGAGGAGAATGGCCACGGCAAGCGATGCTTTACCCTTGAGGAGGTTCCCCCGGGTGTGCGCATGGCCGATTACCGGCTTGACGACATTCTGGATTGCCCCCACATCCTGCAATTGGCGAACGATCCCGCACTTTTGACTTTGGCGGCAAGATACATTGGCTGCAAACCGACCTTGTCGGCGGTCGGCATGCGCTGGTCTTTCCCGGCGCAGTGCGAAGGAGAGGGGTTGCAGGCCTTTCATCGCGATTCGGACGACTGGCGCTTCATGAAGGTGTTCGTCTATCTGACGGATGTCGACGAAGGAGGCGGACCGCATGTCTATGTAAAAGGTACTCATCGCACGCGTGCTCCGCTGCGACTGCGTCCGTATAGCGACGCGGAAGTAAAAACTGCATACGGAGAAAGTCAGGTCGTGGCAACCATCGGTCCCGCCGGTTTCGCCTTTGCTGCGGATACCTATGGCATTCACAAAGGGACCGTGCCCACCATGCGGCCTCGACTTTTGCTGCAATTTCAGTATTCGATTTTGCCTGTTTATATGTATCGCTATCATCCCCTTGACTATCAAGGAGCGCATGAATTCGATCCCTATATCAACCGATTGATTTTTCAGTGAACAAGGCTGGCTGGAAGCAGGGCTTCGTGCAGGCATGGGCCCTGCGTTACCATCCTCGTATCCAGTCCCTGGTCCAGGCAGCAACCTGGTCGCGCCATTCATGTCGTGAAAAGGTGTGGTTGGCGGCTGCCAGGTGCTGACGTTGTATTTTTCGATGGCGCAGCAGCTTGCGCCATTTTCCCGATGCGGAAATCAATTCCGAAAATTCTTGCGCGGTCATGTCGTCGCCGCTTAATACCAGCAAAACATTGCCATTGAAGCGGCGGAGTCCGTCGTACATCTTCTCAGGCAGGGAAAGCGCGCCGGGTTGTTCCGCCGAGCCTGATGCTTGCCACCGGCTAGCATGCCTGCGCGCTCGCAGCACCGTACGCATCATGCCCAGCAGCGAACGGGTTGCCGTTTGAATGTCAAAGCCACCGCGCACGATTTTTTGCCAAAGTGCGGTGTCGAAAGCGCGTTTCAGGTAATAGCGCTTGAGATAAGCCTTGGCCAATCCTTGTTCGGTCCGGACCCATGGATTGAGCAGCGCCAGTCCGCAAACACGTTCGTCCTGGTGGGCATAAAAGAGCGCGGCGGATGCAGCGTCGCACAAGCCCCACAGCACGACTTCCCGCAGGGCGGGCGCTGCCGTCATGAACTGGTCGATGGCCGCGCGGATATCTGCGCTGACATCTTCAAAGTTTCTAGCGGCGCCATGGCTATCGCCCATGCCGCGATAGTCGAAGCGCATGACAGGAATGCCGTGCGAGGCGAGATGCCGGGCCAGCAAGGTGAATTGCCGATGGCTGCCGGCACGGTATTGCGGTCCTCCAACCACGATCAGCACACCCCGTGCGCTGGCTTGTTCGGGCAGGCTGAGAATCCCGTACAACTGCTCGCCCTGGCAGGGGAAAGCTAAAGTGCGTTCCGCGTAGTTCATGCCGGGATGGCGCCGAAGCCGGCGGGCGTGGCGGTGAGAAGTTCAGGGCATTCGACGATTTCCTGCGACAGCCAGAATGCGGAACATTGCACTTGATGCACGAACAATTCGACGGCGCTTTGCTGCCATGCCGCGACCAGGCGGGCTGCAGGAGGAGGCAGGGGACGATCCGGCTCTTGCATGAGTTCGAACCAGTGGACCACGCAGCCTGGCGGCGCGAGGCTTGCGGCATTTGCGGCATCGATGGCATGCACCAGCGCGGGGGCGAGCGTATAGCCGGCGATTTCCACATGCTCGCCAGCTTGCAACTTGCCGCGCAAGGCGCGTGTGCCGGATTCGCCTTGTGCCTGGCCGGCGAGCATGTCCGCCGCCAGTTGCAGTCGCAGGAATTGCGTCAGGAATACTTCGCCGCGCAAGACCGGTTGCCACAACAGCAGGCTGCGGATCTCGTCTTGAAATTCACCGGCAAAATCCAGCGCCAGCAGCGCTCCCAGGCGCAGGCCCCACAGGCTCACAGGCGCCTGGGTTGTCCGGCGCAACCAGGCATGGGCGGCGGCCAGATCCTGCTTCCAGATTTCCCAGCGCGCCTCGGCAAATTCGCCGCTGCTGTCGCCGCAGCCGAACAAATCGATTTGCAGGACGGCATAGCCGCAGGCGGCGAATTCCCTGGCTTGCAACGCGGCCATGCGCCGGGATTTGTTCATTTCCTCGGCAAAGGGATGGACGTAGATCAGGGCGCCCCGGCACTCCGCACCAGGCATCGGCGGGTGGTACAGGCAAAAGCGCGCGCCAGGCTCGGCATCGAGAAAAAACGGCCTGGCTGCGGGGAGCCCCGACGGCGTGTTCATTGCGCCAGTTTGCCGTCAACGAAGGCCGCCAGGCTGCCTAGCGTTTCAAAAGTGCTGGCGCTGATGTCGTCATCGTGCACGGAGATGCCAAAGCGATCTTCAAGCGCAGTAATGAGGTGAATGACGGCCATGGAGTCGAGTTCCGGCAGGCTGCCGAGCAGGGGGGAGTGCGCGCTCAGGCTTTTGCCCCGTTCGCCCAGATTCAGTGTTTCGGTCAGAATGCTTTTTAGTTCTTCAATCGCTTGCATGGTCAGATGGCCGGAGGCGAGTCAGGCTGGTGTGGAATGAAGCCGCAGGCCGGATCAGGGAATGAAGCTGTGGATGTCCGGCAGGCGGCCCGAGGTTCATATTGTGATAATACCTTAACAATAATGCAAATGGAGCAATGTTGTATCGCGGAGTCACAGCATTAATGTCCTTGCCTTGTTTCGACGGTATCGCGCTTGCCTGTTTGACAGGGAGGGCGGATCTTCAGTGCGCGGCTTGCGCGCCGCTTCGCTCATTCTTTGCTATCCTCTTGCTTCACTATTTACAGGCAAGTCATGGCCATCGAAATCGAACGCAAATTTCTCGTTACCGGCGACGCCTGGAAGCGGGCTGCCGTGGGCGTCCTGTATCGCCAGGGTTATCTGTCGACGGATAAGGCGCGCACCGTGCGCGTGCGCATCGCCGGCGAACGGGCTTTTATCACGATCAAGGGCATGGCGATCGGCATCGCGCGACCTGAGTTCGAATATGAGATTCCTCCGGACGATGCTGCGGCAATGCTGGATGGGCTGTGCCTGAAGCCGCTCATTGAAAAACGCCGATATACCCTGGAATGCAAGGGCATGCGCTGGGAAGTCGATGAATTCCTCGGCGAGAATCTTGGCCTGGTGGTGGCCGAGGTGGAGCTGGACAGCGCCGATCAGGCGATTGAACTGCCCGAGTGGATAGGGTTGGAAGTCACGGACGATGCGCGCTATTTCAACTCCAGCCTGATCGCGCATCCCTTCAAATTATGGTGAGAGGGCGGGGCGAAAAATGAGCCGCTCCAAGCGACGGAAACTGATTGCGCCCTTGCCGGTGCGCGACGGCGTCTCCGCCAGTCATCTGTGGCTGGGGGAAGGCAATTGGGTCAACATGCTGGCCTTCATGGCGGCGCGCTTTCCGGCGGTGACCGAGGCCGACTGGGCTGCACGTATGGAAAGGGGCGAGGTTGTGGACTTGCAAGGCGAACCCTTGCGGCCCCACAGTCCTTACCGGCGCGGCACCTGCATTTTCTATTACCGCGAGCTGGCGCAAGAGACGCCGATTCCCTTTGCCGAGAAGATCCTGTACCAGGACGAGCATATCCTGGTGGCCGACAAGCCGCATTTTTTGCCGGTGATTCCGACCGGACGTTTTGTGCGCGAAACCCTGCTGGTGCGCCTGAAGCACAAGACCGGCCTGCATGAGCTGACGCCAATCCACCGGTTGGACCGCGAAACCGCGGGAGTGGTGCTGTTTTCGCATAACCGTGCCACCCGCGGCATTTACCAGTCGATGTTCCAGAAGCGCGCCATGGACAAGGTGTATGAAGCGCTGGCGCCGACGCGGCCTGAACTGGCTTTTCCACTGACTCGGCGCAGCCGTATGGTCGATGGCGAACCCTTCATCTGCATGATGGAAGCCGAAGGCGAGCCGAATTCGGAAACGCATATCGACGTGCTGGAAAATCGCGGCGCCGTGAGCCTGTACCGCCTGCGTCCGGTCACTGGCAGGAAGCACCAGTTGCGCCTGCACATGGCGGCGCTGGGCATGCCGATCGTGAATGACGCTTTCTATCCGGTGGCCTTGCCTTGCAAGGGTGATGACGTTTCCCGGCCTTTGCAATTGCTGGCGCGGGAAATCGCCTTTACCGATCCATTGACCGGCCGCTTGCGCCGCTTTGCCAGCGAAAGAACGCTGGAAGTCGCGACTTGAACCGCATTGCGGCATACAATGCCGCTTTCTCCGCAATATCCTGATTTTTCCTGACTTCCATGAGTTCTCGTTCAAGCCTGGACCGCATCCTGCAGTCGCAGGGATTCGGCACCCGCAAGTATTGCCGCCAACTGATCGCCGAGGGCGATGTGTCGGTCGGTGGCGACGTCGTCACGGATTACCGCGCCAGTTTCGATACCGACGGCCTGGTGTTTTCCGTCTTCGGTGAGGAATGGACTTATCGCGAGCATGTCTATATCGCGATTAACAAGCCGGCCAATTTCGAATGCTCGCGCAAGCCCAGCCATCATCCGGGCGTGCTGACCTTGTTGCCGGAACAGTTTTCCTGGCGCGAGGTGCAGCCGGTGGGCCGGCTCGATCATGACACCACCGGCTTGCTGCTGCTGTCCGACGACGGCGCTTTCATCCATGCGCAATCCTCGCCGCGGCGCCACGTGCCCAAGCTGTACGTGGCTACCACCCATGATCCGGTGACGCCGGAATTGATCGCGCATTTGCTGGGTGGCGTGCAGCTGCATGACGAGCCGGCACCCCTGGCCGCGATTCGTTGCGACATGCTGGACGCGCATCGGCTGGAAATCGTTCTGGAGCAGGGCAAGTACCACCAGGTCAAGCGCATGCTGGCGGCGGCCGGCAACCATTGCAGCGCCTTGTGCCGCACTGCCATCGGCGGCCTCACGCTGGAGGCGCTGGAGCTGGCGGAGGGCGAATGGTGTTTCCTCGAGCAGGCGCAGCTGGACTTGCTGGCGCCGGCGGCATGAGCGCTTGAAACGCTTAAAATGTCGCTTGTTCAAATTTTTGCCTGCTGACTTCCATGCCTGATCACATCGCTCCGCAAGTTGCCGTCATCGGTGGGGGACCGGCCGGGCTGATGGCGGCAGAAGTGCTGGTTCAGGCAGGAATGCAGGTCGATGTTTACGATGCCATGCCTTCGTTTGGACGCAAGTTTCTGCGGGCCGGCATCGGTGGCTTGAATATCACGCACAGCGAGGCCTACGAAGCGTTCTGCGCCCGCTATGGGGAGCGCCGGCCGCAGCTGCAGGCCTTGCTCGACGGCTTGCCGCCAGATGCCTTGCGGAGCTGGGTGCATGGCCTTGGCATCGAGACCTTTATCGGCAGCTCGGGCCGGGTATTCCCCACGCAGATGAAAGCCGCGCCGCTGCTGCGGGCCTGGCTGCATCGCCTGCGCGGCGCCGGCGTGCGTCTGCACGCGCGTCACCGCTGGCTGGGCTGGGATGCCGACGACGCATTGCTGCTGGCCAGCCCGAATGGCGAAATTTCGATCAAGCCGCAGGCGACGGTGCTGGCCCTGGGTGGCGCCAGCTGGCCGCAGCTGGGGTCGGATGGCGCCTGGCTGCCCTGGTTGACGCAGCGCGGCGTAGGCGTGGCGCCGCTGCAGCCTGCCAATTGCGGCTTCGAGGTTGCCTGGAGCGCGCATCTGCGCGAGAAATTTGCCGGCGCTTCGCTCAAATCGGTGGCGCTGACGTTTACCGATGCGCAGGGCCGCACCGAACAGCGGCAGGGAGAAATGGTGATCAGCGCGCATGGCGTCGAAGGTAGCCTGATTTACGCGTTTTCACAACGGCTGCGCGAACACATCAATGCGCACGGCAGCGCCACTTTCACGCTCGATCTGGCGCCCGGACGCGATGCCGCGCGGGTGCTGGCCGAAGTCAGCCATCCGCGCGGCTCGCGGTCGCTATCAAGCCATCTGCAAAGCCGCGTCGGCATTGCCGGCGTCAAGGCAGCCTTGCTGCACGAAGTCCTGCGCAAGGAACAATTCGCCGATCCGGCTACGCTGGCGGCCACCATCAAGGCCTTGCCGGTCACAGTGAGCGCGCCCCGGCCTGTTGCCGAAGCGATCAGCACTGCCGGCGGCGTGCGGTTTGACAGCCTCGATCAAAATCTCATGCTCACCGCTGTGCCCGGCGTATTTGTCGCGGGCGAGATGCTCGACTGGGAAGCTCCTACCGGCGGTTATTTGCTGACCGCCTGTTTCGCCAGCGGCCGTGCGGCGGGCGCAGGATTAGTGAAGTGGCTCGGTAATGCGCCTGGTTCCGATAGGAACTAGATGGCAAAACTTGCCTGGTGCGTCGCACAAGATTGTGCTTGATTTCACAGGCATGGCTCCTACAATAAACTGATTGTAGTTGCGAAGGAGTCCATCATGCTGACGATACGTGATCATTTTTCCGATGCCAGCCAGAACAATGCCGAGATTCAGATTGACCTGAATACGGCTCTGGGAGGAAAACTGCTGGAAAGTGCGCAAAAAATCGCGAATTTGAATTCCACCGCAGCCCGGACCTCGTTGCGTGCAGCAGAGAAAATGCTCAGAAAAGGCTTGCGGGCCCGTAATTCGCAGGAACTGGCCGCGATGGCAACCATGCAAGCTCAGGCATCATCGCGAAACGCCGCATCCTATGCCTGCAATGTGGCTGGAATTGCCGCCGGCACGCAATCCGAGCTGATTGGCTTGCTAGGTGTTCAAATTACCGAAGCCAGCACCGAAGTTGCGGAACTGGTCGCAGATGTTTCGCGCAATGCTTCCGGCGGATATGGCCATTTCATTCCGGCGATGCGGCTGGGTTTCGACCACGCCAATGCCGGTTGCGAGCAAGTTGCGCAGGCCACCCGGCAAGTGCTCGATACGCTTGAAACCAGTTTCATCGCCGCGGCCAGGCAGTTCGATAAGGCTGCCCGGCATTCCGCCAGCGCGGCTTGAGGCGCTCCGGCTCCATGTGCTGCCGCGGAATGCCGGCATCGCGTTTCTGATGCGCAAGCGGGCATGCCGTGGCCAACGCCTGGTTTCGTTTTTATGCCGAGCTCAATTTGTTCGTGGCTCCGCGGCATCGGCAATGCTGCTTTGAACATGCCTGTTCCCGAGATGCCAGCGTCAAACACATGATCGAAGCGTTCGGCGTGCCGCATACCGAGGTTGCGATGATTCTCGTCGATAGCCAGGCGGTCGATTTTTCCCATCGCTTGCGCGAACAGGAGCGTGTCAGTGTCTATCCGCACTTTGCTGCCCTGGCGCCTGATGCCGCGTTGCCGCTATCCTTGCAGCCGCCGGGACCGACCGTCTTTGTCGCCGATGCGCATATGGGGCGCCTGGCGCGCGATCTGCGCATGCTCGGGTTCGATGTTCTCTACCGTAATGATTTCGCCGACGAAGAAATCGTCCGCCTTGCCGTGCAGGAGGAGCGCATCGTGCTCACGCGCGATCGCGATCTGCTGATGCGCAAGACGATCGCGCGCGGCTGCTATGTGTATCCGACCGCCAGCGACGCGCAACTGCTCGAGGTGATGAGGCGCTACCAGTTGGCCGGGCAAGCCAGGCCCTTGTCGCGCTGCCTGGATTGCAACGGCTTGCTGGAAGCCGTGCCCAAGGATGCGGTGGAACAGCAACTGCCCGCGCATAGCGCGGCCTGCCAGAACGATTTCCGGCGCTGTAACGCTTGCGGCCACGTGTACTGGAATGGCTCGCATGCGGCGCGCATGCGCAAGCGCATCGCCAACTTGCTGGAGGTGGCGTGCGCGAATATGCTCGCCACCTGACGCGGCAGAGGCTGCGCTCCTAAAAATTCACGCGCATGCCGAGTACCAGGTTGCGACCGGCCAGCGGCGCGCGGTCTTTCAGCACCGAGGTCGACATGCGGATATCTTCGTCCAGCAGGTTTTTCGCCAGCGCAAACCAGGTGATGCGGGAACCGCCATGGCGTTGCGTCCATGACAGGCTGGCGTCGACTTGCGTGTAGCCCGGCGTGGGCGCGGATTCGAACGATGCCAGGCGGTCCTGCCTTTGCGCACGCAGCAGCGACACGCCGCCGCGCCAGTCGCCCTGGCGATAGCCGATATCCATGCCGTAGCGCGTGGCCGGCTGCAGCGGCAGGTTGCCGGCGCCCTCCAGGCGGCCGCGCGAAGTGTCGGCAAAGCCGCGCAGCGACCAGCCTTGGCCGCGCAAGTTGTAGCTGATCTCAGCTTCCGCGCCGCGGATGATGGCGTCGCCATGCGACCAGAAGCGCTGCGCGAATTCGCCGTCTGCGGCAGGCGCGCCGTCTTCATCGACGCTGACGCCGGGCGTGCGTCCGTAGATGAAGTTGTCTACTTCATTATGGAACAGGTTGGCTTTCCAGCGCACCAGGCCCTCGGTTTTCTGCAGAGTCAGTTCCAGGTTGCGCGAGGTTTCCTTGCCAAGCGACGGGTCGCCGATGTCGAAGGTCGCCGTCGATTCGTGCGGGCCGTTGGAATACAGTTCTTCGGTGGAGGGCGCGCGCTGCGCCAGGGACCAGGTGGCGCCGGCGCCATAGCCAGGCATGAATTGCCACAGGCCGCCGGCCGAATACGACGCCAGGTCGAAGCTGCGCCGCGCCAGGCTGCTGGCTGCATCCGGCTCGCGCTTGACCGATTCGAGACGCATGCCGGCGCTGGCGCGCAACGGACCGAAGTCGCGTTCCTCGACGAGGAAGGCGGCCAGCGAGGTCGAGCGAGTTTTCGGCACGGCGTCGGGCGTGCCGGTAGCAGCCGACAGCGCCGAGTAATTGCTATGCTCGGTTTGCATGCCGAAACTGCCGCGCCAGCCGGCGATAGGCAAGTGCGCAGCCTCGATACGCGTTTCGACGGCACGGTTGATGAAGTCGGTGGCGGGCGTGCCATCCTGTTCCTTTTCCGTATGCCGATAGTCGGTGGCGCCGAGCTTGACCTTGAGGGAGTCCAGCCCCGGCAGTGGATTTCTGAACAGGCCATCGGCGTCGTAGCGGTTCTTTCTCAGATCGATGAAAGCCTGCTCGTCGGTGGGAATGCCGTAACGGTCGTCCAGCACGCCGACCGAGGCGCCGATATGGCCCCAGTCGCCGACGTGGGAAAGTCCCAGTCCCAGGTTGCGCTGGCGCGTGAAGGAACTGGGCAGACGGCCGGATGCCGAAGCCGGGTCGCCAGGCACGGCCAGGCCGGGGATCTTGTAGTCGTCGGTTTCCCGCGCCTGGGCGTCGAGATGCAGGCCGATGCTGCCGGCGCTGCCGTCGACGGCGAACGACAGCGCCTTGCCGCGGTCAGCCGAGCTTGCCCGCAATTCCGCTTCACCGGCCGGCTTGGGCAGGAGCATGGTCGGGATGCGCTCGTTGACGACGTTGACCAGGCCACCGATGGCGCCGGAGCCGTACAGCAGCGCCGCCGGCCCGCGCAGGATTTCGATCTGCCGCGCGGTGCCGAAATCGGCGGCGACCGCGTGGTCGTTGGACAGGCTGGAGACGTCGGAGACCGACATGCCGTTCTGCAGGATCTTGACGCGCGGCCCTTCCATGCCGCGAATCACGGGACGGGATGCGCCCGCGCCGAAAGCCGAGGCCGATACGCCCAGCTCTCGCGACAGGGTGTCGCCAAGCGATGAACCGAGCTTGTCGCGCAATTCGCTGCCGGCCAGGATTTTTGCCGGGGTGAGGATTTGCGCTTCTTCGCTGGCGCTGAAAGGGGTGGCGCTTACCACCACGGGTGCCAGGGTTTGTGGCTGCGCCTGGGCGATGGCGGCGCTCGGCAGGGACGCGGCGATGGCAAGCATCGCACGCGCCATGGGCGTGTGTTGAAAATTCATGCTGATTCCCTGAATGGAAGAGTGAGCGAAGGCCCGCTACACGGCGAGCGTACGCTTTACGGAAAGTCGGAAAAGACGCGGGAGATCAGACGAGGGGTGGGGCGCGAGAGGAAAAAAAGCGCAGGAAGGGGGCATCCCAGGAAGCGAAGGCGACCCATAGCGCCAGCACCTGGGCACCCGGCAGTACCACCAGGCTCACGGCCGGGGAATGCAGGGTGGAGGCGAGCGCGGCGGCATCGAGCAGGGCGCAGGAGTGATTCAGCGATTTGTCGTAGCTGGCGTCGGCCTGCCGGGATGACTCGTCCACTTGCGCTTGTTGCGCCGCTTGCGCCACGCCGGCGTGTTCGATGCGGTGCGCCAGCCCCAGCCATTGCGCGAACAGCAGCGCCAGCGCGAGCAACAAGGCGCTTAGGGCTGAGCGTCGGCGGACGGCGGCTGATGAGGATGACATGGCAAGCGGAGGTTTATCCGATAGCGATAAAGAATATATGCATGCGCAAAGGATTGTTGCCGGTCATTTTAGCAGGCGGCATGGCTGTCGTGCAATCCGGCTGCGCCGATGCCGGCGTCGGTGTACACTCTTGCGCTTTTGCATTTTAAATCGTGGTGGAGCATGCGCATCGTTGAGTCGCGCAACCGGGAGCTAAGGTCCTGGATGAAGACATTTTTGCCGGCGCGAGTCCGGATCAATGGCAAGGAGCGTTTGCGTGCCTGTTGCGGGGCCTTGTTTGGCCTGCTGCTGACCGGCCTGGTGACGCAGATGGCGCTGGGCGGGAGCAGCGTCGCGCCCTTGCTGATCGCGCCGATGGGGGCATCGGCGGTACTGTTATTTGTTGTGCCTTCCAGCCCCCTGGCGCAGCCCTGGTCTATCCTTGGCGGCAATATGGTGTCGGCGGCGATGGGCGTCGCCTGTGCAAGCTGGGTCGGCGATCCTCTCTGGGCATCGGCGATCGCGGTGGCATTGTCGATCGCGGGGATGCTCGCCTTGCGTTGCCTGCATCCGCCCGGCGGCGCGATTGCGCTGTCCGCGGTATTGAGCGGCCCCGCAGTGCAGGCGCTGGGCTTCAGCTTCGTGCTGGTGCCGGTGGCGCTGAATTCCCTGTTGCTGCTGTTGCTGGCGCTATTTTTCAATAATGCCACCGGGCGCCGCTATCCGCACGTCTTGCAGCCGGAACATGCGAACATTCACCGTACGGTCGACGTGCCGCCGATCGACCGGATCGGTTTCACGCCGCAGGATCTGGACGACGTGCTCAAGCAGTACAACCAGGTGCTGGATATCAGCCGCGACGATCTGGAAGACCTGTTCATGCAAACCGAGCGGCATGCCTTCCGGCGGCGCATGGGCGAGATCACTTGTGCCGATATCATGTCGCGCGACGTGGTCTCGGTTGAATTCGGCACGCCGCTGGAAGAGGCCTGGAATCTGCTGCGCTGGCACAAGGTCAAGGCGCTGCCGGTGCTTAGTCCGGCGCGCCGCGTGGTGGGGATCGTCACGCTCGTGGACTTTCTGAAGCATGCCAATCTGGATAGGTTCGGCAGTGTCAATGACAAGCTGCGGCAACTGGTGCGCAGCGGCGGCGATGCCGACTCAGGTCACCCGTACGTGGTCGGACAAATCATGACCAAGGGCGTGCAGACCGCCAGCATGGATACCCACATTGTCGAACTGGTGCCTGTGTTGTCGAACCTGGGAAAGCATCATGTGCCGGTCGTCGACGCCGAAGGACGCCTGGCCGGGATGCTGACGCAGTCGGATCTGATTGCCGCGCTTTACCGGAGGCGCTTGCTGGATTCTGGCATCGCCGCCTGAGCGCGGCTCTGCCAGGGAGATTATTTTCTGCCGCCGCGGGCAGGCCTGCCGGGCTTGGCTGCCGCAGCTGCCACGCTTGCCTGGCCTGAGCCCTTGCGCTGAGGACGGCCGCCCGCCGGCGTGCGAGCGATCGCGGCGCCGTCGCGCGGCCTGGCCATGCCGAATTTTTTCGCCACCTTTGCCGGCTCCGGGTTTTCCTTGCGCCGCTCGATGGCGGCAAGCCCCGGCGTCGGCGCGGTATTGCGCGGCACCAGGCAGTGTTCGCCGCTGCCGATCAGGTCTGATCTGCCCATGCGCTGCAGGGCTTCGCGCAGGATCGGCCAGTTTTCCGGATCGTGATAGCGCAGGAAGGCCTTGTGCAGCCTGCGTATCTTGCCAAGACGCGGAGTTTCCACGACTTCCGAATCTTCCGTCACCTTGTGCAGCGGGTTTTTGCGCGAGTGGTACATGGCGGTCGCCGTCGACAATGGCGTCGGCAGGAAGTTCTGCACCTGGTCGAGGCGGAAGTTGTTCTGCTTGAGCCATAGCCCCAGGTTGAGCATGTCCTCATCGGTGGTGCCGGGGTGAGCGGCAATGAAATACGGGATCAGGTATTGCTCCTTGCCTGCCTCCCTGGAGTATTTCTCGAACAATTCCTTGAAGCGGTAGTAGGCGCCCATGCCCGGCTTCATCATCTTCGACAGCGGGCCTTCCTCGGAATGTTCCGGGGCGATCTTCAGCAGGCCGCCGACGTGGTGCGTCACCAGTTCCTTGACGTATTCCGGCGAACGTACCGCGAGATCGTAGCGCAACCCGGAGCTGACCAGGATTTTCTTGATGCCGGGGATGGCGCGCGCCTTGCGGTACAACTGGATCAGCTTGCTGTGATCGGTGCTCATGTTGACGCAAATGCTTGGATACACGCACGAAGGCCGGCGGCAGGTTTCCTCGATTGCCTTGTCCTTGCAGGCCAGGCGGTACATGTTGGCGGTCGGTCCCCCGAGGTCGGAAATGACGCCGGTAAATCCCTTGGTCTTGTCGCGGATATTTTCGATTTCGCGCAGGATCGACGGTTCCGAACGGCTCTGGATGATGCGGCCTTCGTGCTCCGTAATCGAGCAAAAGGTGCAGCCGCCGAAACAGCCGCGCATGATGTTGACCGAAAAGCGGATCATGTCCCAGGCCGGGATCTTGGCCTTGCCGTAGCTGGGATGCGGCGCCCGTGCGTACGGCATGTCGTAGACATAATCCATGTCTCCCATCACCAGCGGCAGCGGCGGCGGGTTGAGCCAGACGTCGCGTTCGCCATGCGCCTGCACCAGCGCGCGCGCATTGCCGGGATTCGACTCGACGTGGAATGTGCGCGAGGCGTGCGCATACAAGACGGGATCGTCCCTGACCTGTTCGTACGAAGGCAGGCGCACCACGCTCTTGCTGCGCTCTTCCTTCAATGCCGCCTGGCGCTCTTCGCGGCTCATGATCTTCACCGGCTTGATTTCCGCGGCGGCATCGCCCTTGCCGCTGGCACAGCTTTCCTCCTTGGCCGGCGTCATGGCGTAGGGATCGACGTGCTGGTCGATCTTGCCTGGGGTATCGACGCGCGTCGAATTGATCTCGGTCCAGTCCGGCGCGGGCTTCCAGCCGGCCGGCACCATGAAGGCGGTGCCGCGCAGATCGCGAATGGTCTTGACCGATTCGCCTGCCGCCAGGCGGTGAGTGAGGTCGAGCAGGGCGCGTTCGGCATTGCCGAAGATGAGGATATCGGCCTTGGAATCCTGCAGCACCGAGCGGCGCACCGTGTCGGACCAGTAATCATAATGGGCGATGCGGCGCAGGCTGGCCTCGATGCTGCCGATGACGACAGGGGTGCCGGGATAGGCTTCGCGCGCGCGCTGCGCATATACGGTCAGGGCGCGGTCGGGACGTTTGTTCGGCTCGCCGCCGGCGGTATAGGCATCTTCGGAGCGGATTTTGCGGTCCGAGGTGTAGCGGTTGACCATCGAATCCATGTTGCCGGCGGTGATGCCGAAATACAGGCGCGGCTTGCCCAGCGCGCGGAACGGCTCCGCCGAATGCCAGTCGGGCTGGCTGATGATGCCGACGCGGAAGCCTTGCGCTTCCAGCAGGCGCCCGATCAGCGCCATGCCGAAGCTGGGATGGTCGATGTAGGCATCGCCCGTCACCAGGATGATGTCGCAGCAATCCCAGCCGAGCGCATCCATTTCCTTGCGCGACATGGGCAGGAAGGGAGCGGCGGCGCGAGGCCCTTTCGGGACGTAGGCAGTGAGGTTTTTAGGCGCTTGCATGATGGGGCGGATTGTACAGGAAAGCGCCTGGCGGCACCGGTTCTCCGGCTGTCTTGCCGGCCCGTTACGGCATGGCGCTTGATCCGCGTGGCGTTGACCCTGCGGCCGGCTTGGCGTATCGTGCCACGATTATTTTTTTGACCAGGAAACCAGCATGGACAAGCAATATCAGGATGGATTGGATGTACGCAAGCAAGTGATGGGTGAGGCCTTTGTCGAAAAGGCATTTGCCAATGTCGATGAGTTTACCAAGCCCTTGCAGGATTACATCACGCGCAATGCCTGGGGCACGGTCTGGTGCCGCGATGGCCTGGATTTCAAGACCCGCAGCCTGATTACGCTGTCGATGCTGACGGCGCTGGGGCGATCGCACGAATTGAAGGGGCACGTGCGCGGCGCCCTCAACAACGGCGCCAGCGTCGACGAGATCCGCGAAGTGCTGCTGCATGCCACCGTGTATTGTGGCGTGCCGCTGGCGGTGGAAGCTTTTCGGGCTGCGCATGAAGTACTGAAGGAAGCGGGCAAGGTTTGATGCGCATATAAAAAAACCTCCGCTGCCCGGCGGAGGTTTGCAGGAATGGCACCGGCATGAAGCCGGCTTTCAGGTCAAGCCTTGCCGGACCACACCACGTCATTGTCGATGGCGTATAGCTTGCATGGAGATACGCTGTTTTTCTGGCAACTGGCCACGGCGCGCCCGGCCGGATCATCACCGTCTTCCACCCAGCTCCAGGCGCCGCTGGACGACAGCGCAAAGGCGCGCGGCTGGGATTTGTTCAGGAAAGCGCGGTATTGGTCGCGTCCATCCTCTCGCAAGTAGGGAACGGCGGCAATATTGTTAATTTCGGCGAAACCGCTTTTTGCCGGCCGGGACGGCTCTGCCAACTTGAAAATTTCTTCCGTCGGCATGCCGATCTGGCGCAGGAATTTTTCGGTTTCCGGCCACCAGATGCGTACCCCGTCGCGGCTGCCGCTCATGCCATGCGCATCGTTTTTGAACGCGCCGAATTTCACCAGGGTCGCGTCACCGCCGGCAGCGGTGTAGGCCTGGTGCATGTTGCTGGCCAGTTCATGGCCGAAGTGGCTGTCGTTTTCGCCATAGAACCACAGGCTTGGCACGCGCGCCTGGGCGCCATAGTTACCAAAAGCCTGCACCAATGACTCTTGCCACTGGCAGCCGTTGGTGCGCAAGCCGCCGGCAAAATTCAGCACGCCCTTGACGCCGGGGACGCCGCGCGTGGCAAAGGCCATCGCCGTCAGGCCGCCGTAAGACTGGCCGCCGACCAGGATGCGTTGCGGATCGGCCCAGGGCTGGCGCGCCACATAGGCCAGCACATCGTCGAGGTCATTGGCCTGGATCTGGCCATTGGCCGTCATGTCGCAATACTCTTCGACATACTCGCCGCTGGACTTGGAAAAGCCGGTGCGCATGGGGATCACTACGGCATAGCCGCGCTTGACGAATTCGCGGCTGATGGACAGGAAGCGGGCACGCTCCTGCGCACGCGGGCTGCCGAGAGACTTGCCGTGATTGAGCACGAGCAGCGGAAACGGACCTTCTCCGTGCGGCTTGAAAATCGTCGTTTCCAGTTCGCCGCTCCTGCTCAGTTGGGCCGGCGCTGCAAGCGTCCTGGCATCGACAGCGGCGGTATCGGCGCCGCTCGACTTGCCAGGCTTGCCGGTCCACCAAGGCAGTTGCTGCGGATGGACAGGTACCATGACCACTTCTTCATTGAGCGTGGAATCGAGGCGTACGGTTTGTTGCGGCGCTTGTGGTGCCTCAGGGACTTGCGCAATGCAACCCTGTGTCAGCAGGCCCATGCCGGGAACTGCGGCAAGTGCCAACAGGAGAACCAGACTTAAGCGTCGTGTAGAGGAGCGAGGTGCGGCAGTCAAATTAGGCATACAGAGAGCGGGTTCGCAAAATCAAAAAAGGTCTTGCTCAGGTCTTGTATTCCCGGCCTTGGCGCGGGCACGATTCGGTTGAAAAATATTGCGCCATGTAATGTTGCGCAATCACAGCTATATCCCTAAGGATTTTTTTCTACCGGTAATATTGCTCATTCTAAAGACAGGATTTTCTCAGTTCAATGCCAAAGAGGAATAATTCCGAAAGAAATTTTCAAACGGATGTCAATGCAATATGCAATCAGGAAAAATCTGCTGTGTAGCTGGCAAGGAAATGAAAATTTCCTTGTGCCAAATGCAAAAAGGAAGAGCGGAACGGAGAGAGGGAGGCGAGGAGAAAGAAGAGAGAGAAGGGAGAAAAGGGAGAAAAGGGAGAGAAGGGAAAATGAGGTGGGGAGGGCTTGTTGTGCGCGAAAGGAGTTGGCGCGCAAGCTGCTTCAGATGACGCAAACCTGGTTGCGTCCGTTTTCCTTGGCCTGGTATAAGGCCCTGTCAGCGCGCTTGAACAGGGTTTGGCGGTCGTCACCGGTGCGGTAATCAGTGCAGCCGATGCTGATCGTGATGGAGCGCCGGCCGGCGCAGGTGTCGAATGAGCTGGCTTCGATGGCGTCGCGAATGCGTCCGGCCAGCAGACTGGCGCCCTCCAGATCGCAGTGGGGCAGGATCAGGACGAATTCTTCGCCGCCGTAGCGGCAAACCCGGTCGGATTGGCGCGTATGCTTGCCGATTTCACGCGCCACTTCTGCCAGGATATCGTTGCCGGCGGCATGGCCCCAGGTGTCATTGAATTTCTTGAAATGGTCGATATCGATCAGTGCCAGTGCTAGCAATTCCTGTCCATTGCTGCGCTCGGTTTCATGTAATCGCTTGTCCAGCTCCTGCTCGAAGGCGCGGAAATTCAGCAAGCCGGTCAACTGGTCGGTGGAAGCCTGCTCGGCCAGCGCCTCGACTTTTTCTTGCAACATGCCGTTCAAGTGGCGAATCTCCAGGATCTGTGCCTGGCTGGTTTCATAGAGCTTGCTGTTGGTGATCGCCGTGCCGAGAAAGGAGGCCAGGTGGCCGAGCAAGTCCATGTCCGCCCCTGACAAGGGGACCGGCTTCTCCAGGCTGCACAGGATAAATGCGCCGATCGGTTTTTTGCGATGTCGGATCGGCGAGACGAAAATAGAGCGCGGGGTCTGCAGAATGGCCAGGCTTTTCCTGTCGTAGACGGCCATCGGCAGGTGCCGGATATCCTGAAAATCAGGAAACATCATGGCTTCATTCCGCAAAAAAACATGCGCAGAGCCGCTGGAAGATGCATCCAGCGGGTACGGATTCTGCTGCAGATATTGTTCCCATTCCCGGCGGATCATGTCGAATTGCGGTTTGGCGGCAACCGCCTTGCGCGTTTGCAGTTGCCCATCGTCGAACAGTGAAAAACTGGCGAGATCGAACGGCAGCTGGCGAAACAGCTCGGCGGCGAACAATTCGTAAATCTTGCTGACCGAAGTCAGGCTGCTCATCTCATCCAGAAATTGCAGCCGGCGCTGGCTTTCCGCCACCGCGGCGGTGGCCTCGCCATGCAGTTGTTCCAGATGCGAGAAGCGCAGCCAGCGCGATAGGCTTGCATGGAACAGGTTGACGAGTTCCTGCACCCTGGCCAATTCTTCGTCAGGAATGGTACCGTCTTGCTTGAGCAGGACGAGTACGCCGGGCGGCGTAGCCGGCCGCATGCCCGGCGGGCATAGCGGCACCCCAGTCATGTCATGGATTTTCCAGTAGCGCAGGATGACCATTTCCTCGCTTGAGGCATTAGCCGGATGTACGCGCACGATCTCGCCAGCCGCGATGGTACGGGCATTCAACTGGCCGTTATCCAGCGGGAATTTGTAGCCGAGGTAGGATTGTTCCAGCTTCTGGAATTCGCCAGGGTAGCGCAACTTCAGGCAGGTGAGGAAATCGCCGGAGACGTCGCGCATGTTCACCAGATAGCCATCCGCGACTTCCAGTGCGACGATTTCTTCGCACAGCAAATCAAGCAAATCGTCCAGGCGTTCGGCATCGACGATGCGGCTAATGATCTGAGATGTCCGTTCTGGCGACAGAAAGGGCATTTCACTCCCCAATTTTTTTATAGTTGTTATTACTTTACCGTGCTTTCAGCCAGACGGCCAGTGCCCGGAAGTGGCGAACGACGCTGGTCAGGCCGTTTTAATACGGACTTCCTGCCGCGGCTGCATCAGGAACATCCCTGCCGGAAGCGCTGGATGGCGGTATCCACCATGCCTTCGGCGCTGCCGGTGGCGACATATTGCTCGCGCAGGTACGTAGCATCGTTGCCTTCATTGCAGGCCTGCTGCAGATGATCGAGCGCTGCCTGGCCGCTGAGCGCGTCGGCATGCGCTTCCATGTGGCGCAGCGTCGCCAGGATATCTTCACGCAAGGAGAGCGTCTCATGGGTTTGCGGATGGACCATGGTGCCATCCAGGCCGAAGCGGCATGCCTGGAAACGGTTGTAGTTGTAGACCAGGTAATCGTCCTCGGCCGGCGCCGGCTCTGTACGCTGCAACAAATGCCGGCACAAGGCCTGCAGATAGCAGGCCAGCGCCGCGGCCCGCTCGACGCTGAGCGGAGTGTCGCATACGCGCAACTCGATGGTGCCGAATTCCGGCTTGGGACGGATGTCCCAGTAAAAGTCCTTCATGCTCCTGACCACGCCGGTATGTTCCATGCGGGCGAAGTAGCCGTGCTCGAATTCATCCCAGCTTTGCAGGAAGGGCGCCCGCCCGCTCAGCGGGAAGGCGGAGACCGAATTCAGGCGCGCCGAACTGAATAGCGTATCGCGCCCCTGGAAGAAGGGCGAGGAGGCGGACAGGGCGATAAAGTGCGGCACGTAGCGGTTCAGGGCGTGCAGCAGATAGAGCGCATCGTCGCCGGAAGCGCAGCCGATGTGCACGTGCTGGCCGAACACGGTGAACTGCTTGGCCAGATAGCCGTAGAGGGCGGAGACTTCCTTGAAGCGCGGCTTGGAAAATATCTTTCTCTCCGACCACTGCTGGAAAGGATGGGTACCGCCGCCGCACACGCCGATGTTCAGCTTGTCGGCGGCATGCACCAGGGTATCGCGGATGCGTTGCAATTCCTCCAGCAGGCCGGCGAAATCCGTATGCACGCCGCTGTTTACCTCGATCATGCTCTCGGTGATTTCGGGCGTCACGTTGCCGGGAAAAGGCTTGCGCGACAACAGGTTGAGCATGTCGGGACTGGCCGATACCAGGTCGAAGTCGGACAGGCTCACCAGTTGCAGTTCCAGCTCGACGCCCATGGTCAGCGGCTGGGATGTGTTGAAGCGTTCCAGCGGCATCTCAAACCTCCTCGTTCGATGTTTCGCGCGCCCAGATCAGGGCGCGCTGGGTCAGAATCGGGCCGACCACTTCCATTACCAGCACCATGGCGGCCAGCGGCGCCAGCTGCGTCATCAGATCGATCTGCAGATAACGCGTCTGCTCCAGCACCAGGATGGCGAAAACCGATGCCGGGCTCAGGGCCAGTCCGGTCAGCAAGCCCTTGCGCCAGGAAATGCCGCTGACGTGGGCAAACATCGTCACGCCCAATGTCTTGGTGATGATGCGCACGATAATGATCAGCAATCCCAGGACAATTCCCTCCATTGCCTGCTGCCACTGCAGCGTAGTGGCGACGAACAGAAACAGCGGGATCACCAGCAGATCGCCCAGCACGCCGAAATTGCGCTGGGTCTGGCTCAGTGTTTCGCGCCGGTGGCGTGCCACCAGGCCGAAGGACAGGGTAGCGAGGATAGGCGAAAAATTCAGCGCATGCGACAGGGCCACCAGCAGGATCACGCCGATGGCGAAGCCGACTGTCGCATCGGAACCGACATTGCCAAGGCGCCGCCGCAAGGCCGGGATCAGCACGCCGAACAGCGCTCCCAGCAAGGCTGACAGGATCAGCACTACCAGGCTGTTCCAGCCAGCCTTGAGGATGCTGCCGGAACTCTGGAACAGCCAGTAACCGATGATGACCTTGAATGAGAATACCGCCATCACTGAATTCAGCGCCGACAGGTGCAAAGCCCGTTCCGTCACTTGCCCGGAGCTGGCTTGCTCGTTAATCACTCGCAGGATGCCCGCCGGCGAAGTCGACATTGCCAGTGAAGCCAGCAGCAGTGCGGTCATGGTGGAGGCGCCGTACCAGGCGGCGACATAATAGACGGCGATGAAAGTGCCGAGCGCTTCGGCCACGCTGGATGCGGCAATCCACGGATTGATTTTCAGCCAGTGCAGGTTGATGCGATAGCCTAGTTCGAACAGGATCAGGCCGAAAGCGACATCGGCCAGTGCCAGCATGTTGCCGTCAACGCTTTTCGGCAGAAAGCCGATTTGCGTGTTGGCCAGCACAAAGCCGACCAGGCCATACAGGCTGATGCGTGGCAAACCTGTCCAGCGGTGGCCGAATTCACCCACCATCCAGCCAATGGCAATGGCGAACGGCCAGGCGAGCTCATACGGAATCGATAGAGTATCGAGCATAGGCCTTCCTTTTGAATTGTTGTGCGTTACCTTCTTTTCCTGCGGCTCTGGGCGGAACAGGTAAAGCAGGGCACTATTGATTGAGCAAGACGCGCCTCGGCGGCATGCACTTGATTGGACCGTGTGCCACAGCGGTCGTTACAATGAGACGCAGCGTTTTGAATGGAGCCGGTAGAACGGTTCACTAAGGCAATTATATGCCAAGTGGTTTGATAACCCCATTCTTATGGGTAACGTACAGGTTTGCCCGGCAGATCGGGTAGCGGAATGAATTCAGTTTCGCCAGGCACCGGAGCAAAACGTTGCTCGCGCCAATCCTGTTTTGCCTGCTCGATGCGTTCGCTTGAACTGGAAACGAAATTCCAGGTCAGGTAGCGCGGTCCATCCATCGGTTCGCCGCCCAGCAGCATCGCCCGAACCTGCTGCTGTCCAGCGGTAAGCGTGATGCGCTGGCCGGGTTTGAGCACCAGAAGTTGACCGGCATCGAATTGGCCATCCTTGCCAAGATCGAGCCTGCCTTCGACCACGTAAATGGCTCGCTCGGCATACTCGGCCGGCATCTCCACCTGTGCGCCTGGCTGCAGCTGCACATCGACGTAGAACAGGTCGGACAGGGCCTGTACCGGCGAGCGGCGATTGAAAAAACTGCCGGCGATGATGCGCGCCGTCACGCCTTCAGCTTCCTCGACAGGCAATTCGGCGATGCCGGTGTGGCGAAAATCGGGGTCGCGTTCTTCCTCGGCGCGCGGCAGCGCCACCCAGCATTGCAGGCCGAACAGGGCGGATTCATGAAGCCGCGTTTCGGCGGCGGTGCGTTCGGAATGGACGATGCCGCGGCCGGCCGTCATCCAGTTGACGTCACCGGGGCGAATCGTCTGCACGCTACCCAAGCTGTCGCGATGCAAAATCTCGCCGGAAAAAAGATAAGTGACGGTCGCCAGGCCGATGTGCGGATGCGGCCGAACATCCAACCCCTTGCCTGTTGAAAAAACATGCGGCCCCATCTGATCGAGGAAGACGAACGGCCCGACCATGCGCTTTTGCCGGGAGGGCAGGGCGCGCCGTACTTCAAAGTTGTCGCCCAGGTCGTGAGTGCGCGGCACCACCACGGCTTCCAGCGTACTGTCCGGTGGCAGTTCAGGCTCGCTCGACATGGCTATCCCTCTTGCATTCTTAAGTCAGGCGCTGGCTGGCATGCTTGCTGCCGCTCGCGGCGTCGACGCTTGGCGAATCTGCACCATATTTCATGAACAGCAGGTAGCCGCCTGCCATCGCCAGATTTTTCATGAAATTGTTCATCTGACCCGGTTCGGCGAAATTGGTGTGCGCAACGAAGGCGGTGGCGATACTGAACAGGGCGAGGATTGCGGCGACCCAGCGTGTCTTGAATCCGGCCAACAGGAGCAAGCCGCCGCCGAGCTCAATCAGGATGACCAGGGGAGTCACCACGCCGGGCATGGGCAATCCCATGGAAGTGAAATAGCCTTGCGTGCCGCTAAAGCCGGTCAGTTTGCTCCAGCCGGAAATGATGTAAATCTGCGACATCAATATCCGAGCTACGATCTCGAGTGCCTTGTCCATGTTGCTCTCCCTTTGGTTGTCGTGCTTAAGTGCCTCGCTCAATCAATCAGTTGTCACAATCCCGGCCTCGCAGTCAGCCAGGCCAGAATTTCGCATCACTGCTTCGCCTTGGCGGCGAGAGATCTATTTTGGCGCCTGCTTTTTCGCGATCTCTGCAACATGGCGGCCCTGGAAGCGGGCCATTGCCAGTTCGTTTTCACTCGGCATGCGCGAGCCGTCACCGGCGGTGATGGTGGACGCGCCGTATGGACTCCCGCCAGTGATGCCATCCATCGACATCTGGCGCGCCTCGGAATAGGGCAGGCCGACAATGATCATGCCCTGGTGCAGAAGAGTGGTGTGGAAGCTCGTCAGCGTGGTTTCCTGGCCACCATGCTGGGTCGCGGTGCTGGTGAAGACACTGCCGACCTTGCCTACTAATGAGCCTTTCATCCAGAGGCCGCCGGTCTGGTCAAGAAAATTGCGCATTTGTGCGCACATGTTGCCAAAACGGGTAGGGGTGCCGAAAATGATGGCATCGGCTTCGGGCAACTGCTCAACCGAGGCGACCGGCACATGAGCAAATGCCTGGCGGGCTGCTTTGGCGCCTGATTTTTCCAGCACATCATCTGGCACCAGCTCCGGCACCTGCAGCAGGGTCGCTTCTACTCCTTCAACTTCACGCGCACCTGCCGCCACCGCTTCGGCCATTTTATAGATGTGACCATGGGAACTGTAAAACACCACCTGCACTTTGGTTGCCATATAACCTCCTGTCGGTCGTAGGACTGCCTCGGAAAATCTTGGTTAATGTTTAACAAAATCGTTTATAGCATACTCCGTCCGGCAAGGTGTTTTCGATGTTGCTTATCTGCGCAGATAAATCTCAATGTTTAATTTTAGGAAATCTTTTAGGGAAAGCAAAAAATAATTGGCTTTGCTATATCTATGAAAGCTTTTCCATGTCGCAATAATTGCTTGTTGCGGTAGGAAAATTATGGGATGGAAGCGGCTTGTGATGCTGATTTTCCAGAAGGAACAAGGGAGCCGTGCACACAGGTGCCGGCTCCCTTGTTATTGTCCGGAGATGATGAAGATGCAGGCGTGTGAAACTGTCTTGCCTGCGTTTTTCTCTACCCGGAAAAGGAAATCTCTTAGGCGAAATTTTTCGCCACGAATTCCCAGTTGACCAGGCTCCAGAACGACTCGATGTACTTCGGCCGGGCGTTGCGGTAATCGATGTAGTAGGCGTGTTCCCAGACGTCGCAGGTCAGCAGCGCCTTGTCGGCGGTGGTCAGCGGCGTGGCGGCATTCGAGGTGTTGACGATGTCGACCGAACCGTCAGCCTTCTTCACCAGCCAGGTCCAGCCGGAACCGAAGTTGCCGATGCCGGATTTGGTGAATTCTTCCTTGAACTTGTCGAACGAGCCCCACTTGGCATTGATGGCATCCGCCAGCGCGCCGGCCGGAGCGCCGCCGCCGTTGGGCTTCAGGCCGTTCCAGTAAAAGGTGTGGTTCCAGACCTGGGCCGCGTTATTGAAGACGCCACCGGAAGCTTTCTTGATGATGTCTTCCAGCAAGGCGTTTTCGAAGTCGGTGCCTTTGATCAGGTTGTTCAGGTTGGTGACATATGCCTGATGATGCTTGCCGTAGTGATATTCCAGGGTTTCCTTGGAAATGTGCGGTTGCAGGGCGTCCATTGCATAGGGTAGCGGCGGCAGGGTGTGTTCCATGAACTTATCCTTTCTTGGTTGGCAAATGATGGTTTTTTTGAAAGCCCTTCATTGTATGACGGATGCGAAAGGATTGCAGGGAGCCACTTGTAGGCCTATCTACTCCAGAGCTTGCTGCACCGATGCAACTCCCACGTCTACCGTGCCTTGCGCGAGGCGCAAGGTAATGCTCTGGCGCGGATGCACCTGCGCGGGCGCACGCACGATATTGCCATGCGCATCCGTGACCATGGCATAGCCTCGCTCCAGGGTGCGCTGCGGATTGAGCAATTCCAGTTGCGCCGCCAGACCCGCCAGGGCCAGCCGCCGCTGCGCCTGCAGGTTTGCCATGCCGTTATTGAAGCAGCGCGCGTACTCGAGCAGTTGGCGGCGGTGCGCCGCGGTTTGCGGCAGTCGGGCCGACAAGCGAATGCCGGCTTGTGCCAGGGCATGGCGCGCACGCGTCAGCGGTGCGCGGGTAGCGTGTGCCAGGCGCGTCTGCAATCCCTGCAGCTTCAGCCGTTCGTGGCGGATCAGCGCGGCAGGGCTGGTCAGCCGGCGCGACAGCCAGTCGACGCTCTGCGCCGTATCCGCCAGCTGCCGTCGCAAGGCGCGCGTGAGATCGTCGGCGCCGGTTTCCAGTGCTGCCATCCAGTCGGCGCGCGGCGTGGCCGCCAGCTCGGCGGCGGCCGTCGGGGTCGGCGCGCGCAGGTCGGCGGCGAAATCGGCCAGCGTGAAATCGGTTTCGTGGCCGACGCCGGAAATCACCGGCATGCCGCAAGCCACGATGGCGCGCGCCACGCCTTCATCGTTGAATGACCACAGATCCTCGATGCTGCCGCCGCCACGGCACACCAGCAGCACATCGCATTCGGCGCGCGCGGAAGCGTTACGGATGGCTTCGGCAATTTTCGCACCGGCGCCTTCGCCTTGCACTGGCGCCGGATAAATGATCACCCGCACATGCGGGGCGCGCCGCCGCAGGGCGGTCAGCACATCGCGTAAGGCCGCCGCCTGCAGGCTGGTGACGATGCCGATCGCGCGCGGAAAGACCGGCAGAGGGCGCTTGCGCGCCGCATCGAACAGGCCCTCGCGCGTCAGCTTTTCCTTCAATTGCAGGAAAGCTTCATACAAGTTGCCCAGGCCGGCGCGGCGCACTGCTTCCACGTTCAGCTGGTAATCGCCGCGCGGCGCGTACAACGTCACCAGGGCACGCACCTCCACGCGGTCGCCTTCCTTCGGGGTGAAGCCGGCATGCTGGGCGCGGCCGCGGAACATCACGGCACGCACCTGCGCTCCTTCATCTTTCAAGGTGAAATACCAGTGGCCCGAGGCGGCGCGGGTGAAATTGGAGATTTCCCCCGATACCCATAACAAGGGGAAATTCCTTTCCAGCATGCGTGCCACGGTCTGGTTCAAGACAGAAACAGTCAACACTTGCTGGCCTGCATCCGTGCCAGCAGGAAAGTTATTGGAATTCATGGGTTTTTGAATCGCAGCATCTGTCCACAATGCCATGAATTTGGCAATTCTTTCTGTGGAACATGATGTTGCTATTGGTTAATCATAAGCCTTTGATTTAAAAGAATAAAATTATTCCCTTAAAGAATCGAACACAGGAAAATATTCTTTTAAATCAATACTTTGCTTTAATCTGGAAAAATACTCACAAACTTATCCACAGCACCGGCAGCCATTATAAATGTGCTAACGGCACAAGGCTCATGTCTTTGACGTGCTTCGCGACTTTTGTACGCGGATCGGCTGAAGGAGGGGGGCAGTGCTTTGAGGTTTTTGCATCAGGTTTTCCAGCGTTACGCTGTCAAGCACGCGCAAATAGGCGGCAGTCGCTTCGCCCAGCACGTTCTTGAGCCTGCATGCCGCCGAATAGGCGCATCCCTGATTGTTTTCATCGAAGCACTCGGCCATGAGAAAGTCTGTTTCTGTCGAGCGCACCACCTCGCCGATATTGATCGCGCCAGGTTCGCGGCCCAGCATGAGCCCGCCGTTGCGGCCCCGCACAGTATCCACCAGCCCCAGCAAGCCTAATTGATGCACCACCTTGGTCAGGTGGTTTTTGGCAATGCCATGCAGGTCGGCGATGTCCTGGATGGTCACCAGCCGGTCCCGGTTGGCTGCAAGATACATCAGCGTTCGCAGCGCGTAATCGGTGTAAGAAGTCAGTCTCATGGCGTAAACAGCATCCGTTTTATCAGGTTTTAAAGCGCCATTCATTCTATAGGTTTATGGCGATTCGTGATGTAAGTCAATTTTAAAGATACATATTAATTGCATGTTCTAAAAGATGCACTTAGAATACATCTTAAAGGAAACTTTTGTTTATTCTTTTCAACACCACTAACCAAGGAACCACCATGCACGCTACGCGCAAACTATGGACTTGGCTCGCTGTCATCTGTGTCCTCTCATTCTCGGTACTGGGATGGGTCGGCACCGAGATCTATCTAGCGGCGCCGCCAATCCCGAAACAAGTCATCAGCAGTCAAGGAGATGTCGTATTTTCAGAAGGTCAGGTAATGCGCGGCCAGCAAGCCTGGCAAGCCGCAGGCGGCCAGCAGGTCGGCTCGGTCTGGGGCCATGGCAGCTATCTGGCGCCGGACTGGTCGGCCGACTGGCTGCACCGTGAAGCGGTGGCCTTGCGTGACATCTGGGCCAAGCGCGACTTCGGCAAGTCCTGGGCGGAACTGGACGCCGGCCGCCAGGCGCAACTGAACGGTCTGCTGAAGGAGGAAATGCGTCGCAACACCTACGACGCGCAAACCGGTCAGATTACCCTGAGCGCAGAACGTGCCCAGGCAGTGCAGGAAGTCGCCAAGCACTACGCCGGCCTGTTCGGTGATGAAAAGGCGTTCGACGGTCTGCGTGAAGATTATGCGATGAAGTCGCTCTCGCTGTCCGAGCCGGCCGATCGCGCTGCGCTGACGGCTTTCTTCTTCTGGTCTTCCTGGTCGGCAACCACCGACCGTCCGGGCGAAACCGGCTTGAGCTATACCAGCAACTGGCCGCATGAGCCGCTGGTGGACAATACTCCTCCGGCCAGCAACGGCATCTGGTCGATCGCCAGCGTGATCCTGATGATCGGCGCGATCGCCGGCATGATCTTCGTCCATTCCCGCTCGAAGGAAGAGGATGATCCGACGCCGCCCAAGGCAGACCCGCTGTTTTCGCTGAAGGCCACGCCGTCGATGCTGGCCACGAAAAAATACTTCTTCGTGGTGATCGGGCTGATCCTGGCGCAAGTGGGCTTCGGCATCATCACCGCGCACTATGCCGTGGAAGGTCAGAGCTTCTTCGGCATCCCGCTCGGCGAGATCCTGCCGTTCTCGGTATCCCGCACCATCCACACCCAGTTCGCGGTGCTGTGGATCGCCACCGCCTGGCTGGCCACCGGCCTGTATATCGCTCCAGCGATCTCCGGGCATGAGCCGAAATTCCAGAAGCTGGGCGTCAACGTGCTGTTCTATGCCTTGCTGTTCATCGTGGTCGGCTCGACCGCATCCGGCTGGCTCGGCACCCTGCAGAATTCCGGCGTCGACTTCAGCTTCTGGCTTGGCAATCAGGGCCTGGAATTCACCAGCATGGGCCGCGTCTGGCAAATCCTGCTGTTCGTCGGCCTGCTGTTCTGGGTGCTGCTGCTGGGACGCGGCCTGTGGCCGGCCCTGAAAAAGCCCTCGGAAAGCCGCGGCCTGATCGCCATGGTGTTCCTGGCTGCGCTGTGCATCGGCGGCTTCTACGCCACCTCCCTCGTCTGGGGCCAGCAAACCCACTATTCGATGGTCGAATACTGGCGCTGGTGGCTGGTGCACCTGTGGGTCGAAGGCTTCTTCGAAGTGTTCGCCACCGCGGTCATCGCCCTGCTGTTCACCCGTCTCGGCCTGATCCATGCAAAAGCTGCCAACAGCGCCATCGTGCTGGAAACCATCGTGTTCCTGTTCGGCGGCATCCTGGGCACGCTGCACCACCTGTACTTCACCGGCACGCCGACCGTGGTGATCGCCATCGGCGCCATGTTCTCCGCGCTGGAAGTGGTGCCGCTGTCGCTGATCGGCATCGAGGCTTATCGCAACTACCAGCGCTCGAAGGCCGCGCCCTGGGTGCAGTCCTACAAGTGGGCGATCCTGTGCTTCATCGCCGTCGGCTTCTGGAACGTGGTTGGCGCGGGCCTGCTGGGCTTCTCGATCAACACCCCGATCGCGCTGTACTACATGCAGGGCATGAACATGACTGCCGCTCACGGCCATGCCGCACTGTTCGGCGTGTACGGCATGCTCGGCATCGGCCTGATGCTGTTCTGCCTGCGCGGCATGTTCGAGCGCGCCGTCTGGTCTGACCGCCTGCTGGCGCCGGCTTTCTGGTCGCTCAATATCGGCTTGGCAATGATGGTGTTCATCTCACTGGTGCCGGCCGGTATCTACCAGGCCTGGGCCAGCATCACCCATGGCGTGTGGTTCGCCCGTTCGTCGGAAGTGGTTCACTCCACCTTCATGGAAACCATGGTTTGGCTGCGCGTGCCCGGTGACATCGTGTTCTCGATCGGTATCGTGTTCCTGACGCTGTTCGCCTGGAAACTCCTGGTCGGTAACAAGTCTGGCGTCAAGGCAACTTCGACAACCCAGGCGACGGTAAAAGCCTGATAACTCCCCCTGGCGGCGCCTACAGGCGCCGCCAGGATGACTTCACCACAAAGGATTTGAAAATGTCACACGATTGTTCTCACGCTACGGTTACTTCCGGCGTCTACCCCTTCGACGCCCGCGGTGTCGCAAAACGCTTCCGCCACGCTGCCATCTTTGGCGCTCTCGAGGCTCTGGAGCCGGGCGAAACCATGCGTTTTTGTAATGACCACGATCCATTGCCTCTGCTTTCGCAACTGAACAACTACTTTGGCTCACGCCTGCAAATGGCGTATGTGTCGCGCGAACCGGGCACCATCATCATCGATTTTCTGGTCGTCGAGTAAAACACCGCAGCGACCTTAAGCATCTGAGCGGTTGCTTCCAATTCGCCGGCGCATGCCGCAGGCAAGGAGGGTAGGCCGCCGCAGTGCTGAAGAACGGCCCGGCAACGGGCTGTTTCCATTAAATGGACACATCGAAAGCAGGAGAACTCCCTTGGCAAAAATTTGCTGTTTGGAAATGCTTGATGTAAATCAAATGCATAAAAAATTGCATTTGATAAAGTCCTTGCCAGTAAAACCAGAGGGCAATTCCCCGGAATCTGGAATGCCGCCGCTATTTCGGCGCTAACCAGTGCCGGATGCCCGATACATTTCGTCATGCCCCCTATTCCCCACTCATCTGACCCCGCGGCCCCGGCTGCCATGGAGCTGGTTTGCCCGGCCGGCAGCCTGCCGGCGCTGAAGGCAGCCATCGACCATGGCGCCGACTGCGTTTATCTTGGTTTCCGCGACTCCACCAATGCGCGCAATTTTGCCGGCCTGAATTTCGACAAGGCGGCGATCACTGAAGGCGTGCGCTATGCGCATGACAGGAAGCGCAAGGTGCTGGCGGCATTGAACACCTATCCGCAGGCCTCCGGCTGGGAGCAATGGCGCGAAGCCATCGACCGCGCCGCCGACGCCGGCATCGATGCGGTGATTCTGGCCGACCCGGCGCTGATGGCCTACGCTGCGAAAAAAAATCCCGGCTTGCGCCTGCATCTGTCGGTGCAGGGTTCTGCTACCAATTTCGAAGCGATCAATTTCTATCACGAGCGCTTCGGCATTTCGCGCGCTGTGCTGCCGCGGGTGCTGTCGATGGCGCAGGTCGAGCATCTGGCCGCCAACACGCCGGTGGAGATCGAAGTGTTCGGCTTCGGCAGCCTGTGCGTGATGGTGGAGGGCCGCTGCGCGCTGTCGTCGTATGTCACAGGCGAAGCGCCGAACAACGTCGGCGTCTGTTCGCCGGCCAAGGCGGTGCGCTGGGAACAGACGCCGAAAGGGCTGGAATCGCGCCTGAATGGCGTGCTGATCGACCGCTATGCCGATGGTGAGAATGCCGGCTACCCGACGCTGTGCAAGGGGCGCTTCGAAGTCAATGACGAGAGTTATTACGCCATCGAGGAGCCGACCAGCCTGAACACGCTGGAGCTGCTGCCGCAATTGATGAAGCTGGGCGTGTCGGCCATCAAGATCGAAGGCCGCCAGCGCAGCCCGGCCTATGTCGCGCAAGTCACGCAAGTCTGGCGCCAGGCCATCGACAATTGCCTCGACAGCGCACAGCGCTATTCGGTCAAGCCGGCCTGGATGGCGGAATTGAACAAGGTGGCTGAAGGGCAGCAGCATACGCTGGGCGCCTATCACCGCCCCTGGAAATGAATCTTGGAGAACGTATCGTGAAGCTGGCGCTGGGTCCGATCCTGTATTACTGGCCGCGTGAAACGGTGTTGCAATTTTATAGTGCAATCGCCGATACGCCGGTCGATATTGTCTATCTCGGCGAAGCAGTGTGCTCGCGCCGGCATGAGCTGCGGCTGGCCGACTGGCTGGAAATCGGCGACATGCTGGCCGCCGCCGGCAAGGAAGTCGTGCTGTCGACACAGGTGCTGCTGGAAGCGAAGACCGACATCACGGCGCTGCGCCGGATTACCGGCAATGGCCGTTTCGCGGTGGAAGCCAACGACATGGGCGCGGCGCATTGCATGGGCGGCAAGCCCTTCATCGCCGGGCCGCATCTGAATATCTACAATGCGCCGACGCTCGACTTGATCGCCGTTGCCGGCGCGACGCGCTGGGTGATGCCGCTGGAAATGAGTCGCGAGCAGCTGACGCAGGTGCTGCGGCAGCGAGAGAGCAAGATCGAGACTGAGGTGTTTTCCTATGGACGCATGCCGCTGGCATTTTCGGCGCGCTGCTTTGCCGCGCGCCATCGCAATCTGCCGAAAGACGATTGCCAGTTTGTCTGCATGGAGTATCCGGACGGCTTGCCCCTGAAAACCCGCGAAAGCCAGCACTTCCTGACCATTAACGGCATCCAGACCCAATCGGCGCTGGTGTACAACCTGGTGCATGAATTGCCGGCGATGGCGGCAATGGGTGTCGATACCGTGCGGATCAGTCCGCAGTCGCAGCATACGTCGCGCATCATCGAACTGTTCCACGCGGTGATATCCGGGCAGATGGCGGCCGCCGACGCCATGGCGCAGATGGCGCCGCTGATGCCGGAGGAAGCCTGCGACGGCTACTGGCACGGCAAGCCGGGACTGGAAAAAATTGCGGCGTAGACGCGACAAGCCGAAACGTTCAAAGGAAAAATGATGAGTCAAAATCGAATGGTGTTGCCGCAGCCGGTTGGCAAGCTGCTGTCATTGCTGCCTGTCTATCCGGGTTCGCTGCTGTTTGCCACCGCGCTCAATCTGGCGCTGAAAAACAGCCTGCCGGAAGATGTGAAGCAATCGCTGCAGGGAAAGCGGCTGTGCATTCGCGTGTCCGATGCGCAGCTGACATTTCATTTCCAGTGGAACGGCGGCAGCTTCGTCGCTGCCCGCAACGAGGGCAAACCGGACTTGCTGATTGGCGCCAGTGCGCAGGATTTTCTGCTGCTGGCGCAACGCCAGGAAGACCCCGACACGCTGTTCTTTTCCAGGCGCCTGATCATGGAAGGCGATACCGAGTTAGGTCTGCTGGTGAAAAATACGATCGATGCGATCGACTTGCCGGTGTTCGATCCGGGACGTTTCGTGCCGGCGCGCGTGCTGGCGCGCTTGTCGGCCAAGCAGAAAAGCTAAAGCAATGAAGAGGCAGGATGCCTCCTGAAGATCCGACTTTGCCGCTGGTGTATTCCTGTTCCGGCTGTTCCAGCGCGGCGCAGGCGGCCAACCATGTCGCGCTGCAGCTGGACCGCAGAGGCGTGGCGGAAATGTCCTGCATTGCCGGCGTCGGCGGCGATGTGCCGCACCTGGTCAAGATCGCCAAGTCGGGCCGCCCCATCATCGCCCTCGATGGTTGCGCGCTGGCTTGCGCCAGGCACTGCCTTGCGCGCCATGATGTGCAGCCGGACCGCTATTATCAATTGCAGAAGTATGGCGTGAAAAAACGCTATCACGCCGATTTCGACCGCGAGCAGGCCGATGCAGTGGTGGAGCAGGTGATCGCCGCTATCGCCCCGCTTGCCGATAAGCCTGAAAACGGCAAGTAATCCATCCCAATCCTGATCATTTTTTCCACCGGAACGCATCATTGCGCTTCCTGGTTGTTGCATTTTGTTGTAACTGAGCAACAGTAAGCGGATTGGCCTGACTCCAATGCGCCAGGCACGGCATGCTGCCTGATACTGGGGAGTTATTCATCTTTCCTTCAGGAATGGCCGCTCCTCCCGGTAAGTTGCAATCAACTTCAGTGATGGCCGGAAATAATTGATCCACATCATTTCCTTAACGGCCGGTAAAATCAAAAATGCGGAAGCTAATCACGAAGGCACATATTGATTTGCTGCGTATGTATTTTGATCACAGTCCTCGCTGGAGAAAATTGAATGGGCAAAGATAAGAAAACTTCCGTCAACCAAGACGTCCCGGAACTTGAGAACCGCCGCCGTTTCCTTGGCAGAAGTGCGTTGTTGGGGTTGGCCGGTGCTGGCGTATCGCTTGGTCTGGCTGGATGCAAGGATGATGCGAAGGCGAATGCCGGTGCGCCGGCAGCAGCAGCGCCAGCGCATACAGGGGGGCATGAAGTCGCGCCCGGCCAGCTGGACGAGTATTACCACTTTTCCAGCGGTGGCCATTCCGGCGAAGCGCGCATCATCGGCCTTCCTTCCGGTCGTGAACTGCGCCGTATCCCGGTCTTCAACATCGATCCGATGGTCGGCTGGGGCATCACCAATGAATCCAAGGCCATCATGGGCACCAAGGCCGATGGCAGCCTGAAATACACCACCGGCGACACGCACCACGTGCATGGCAGCTACAAGGATGGCACCTACGATGGCCGCTGGCTGTTCATCAACGACAAGATGCATTCGCGCGTCGCCCGCATCCGTATGGATACGATGGAAGTCGACAAGATCACCGAATTGCCGAACGTGATGGGCTTCCACGGCATTTTCCCGGACAAGCGCGACCCGGTTGATGAAAAGATCAACTACACCACGCGCGTGTTCTGCGGCGCCGAATTCCATATTCCGCTGCCCAACGATGGCCGCGACCTGGACGATCCCAGCAAGTGGGGCGCGTTGTTTACCTGCGTCGATGCGGCAACGATGGAAGTGCGCTGGCAGTGCCGCGTCGATGGCAACATGGACCTGACCGCCACGTCGTATGACGGCAAGCTGGTAGCGTCGAACCAGTACAACGTCGAGAATGCCGCCGAACAGGCTGGCATGATGTCGGCTGAAATGGATGCCTGCGTATTCCTCAATGTGGCGCGGATCGAGCAAGCCGTCAAGGATGGCAAAACCTTCACGGTCGGCAGCTCGAAGGTGCCGGTGGTCGACGGCCGCAGGGAATCCAACAAGGATCCGAAAACCGCGCTGACCTGCTATGTCCCGGTCGGCAAGAACCCGCACGGCGTGAACGCCTCGCCGGACGGCAAGTACTTCGTTTGCGCCGACAAGCTGTCACCGACCGCGACCGTGATCGAACTGGCGAAAGTGCTGCAGTGGTTCGACGGCGCGCTGGAAAAGGAAAAAGACGCTGTCGTCGCCGTGGTGGAAATTGGCCTCGGCCCGCTGCATACCGGTTTCGACGGCAGGGGCAATGCGTACACCTCGCTGTTCCTCGACAGCCAGGTCGTCAAGTGGAACGTCGAGAAGGCGATCGCGTTTTACAAGGGCGACAAGAATGCCAAGTTCATCGTCGACCGCATGGATGTCCACTATCAGCCGGGCCATGGCTTTGCCTCGATGGGCGAAACCAAGGAAGCCGATGGCAAGTACTTCAACTCCGGCAACAAGTTCTCGAAGGATCGCTTCCTGCCGGTCGGTCCCTTGCATCCGGAAACCGAGCAGCTGCTCGACATCAGCGGCGAGAAGATCAAGCTGATCGCCGACCATACCGCCTATCCGGAGCCGCATGACGGCATCATCGTGCGCCGCGACCTGGTCAAGACCCGTCCGATCTATAACATGGACGAGTTCCCGAATGCGGTGAAGACGCCGGAGCAAGCCGGCATCGAACGCAAGGGCAACAAGGTGCATGTCCGCATGATGTCGCAGGCGCCGGCCTTCAGCATCCCGGTCATCAAGGTGAAGAAAGGTGATGAAGTCACGCTGACGCTGACCAACCATGACAAGATCGAAGATCTGGCGCATGGTTGCGCAATCCCGAACTACAACATCAACTTCATCGTGAATCCGCAGGAAACCAAGTCGGTGACTTTTAAGGCCGACAAGCCGGGTGCGTACTGGCTCTACTGCACGCACTTCTGCCACGCGCTGCACCTGGAAATGCGCAGCCGCTTCCTGGTCGAGGCCTGATCAGGCTGGCGCGGAGCACGCAAGTGCTCCGTGGCCGCGGATGACGGAAATGCTTTCCTGTCATCCGCGGCGATCAACCAGAAAAACTTCAACGACTCTGTATTCGAGTGACATGCAGAGGATTGTCAATTTTTCAGAGCGCATTTCATAAATTCTCGAGCCATCGGCCGACATTTATCAAATGGGTTCAAGCACTTAACTGTCCGGCATGCCGATGCCTGCCAATTCGATCTGCCCCTTGTCGCCGCCAGGAACTAAAGCGGCTTCATTCTGTCAGGAAAGATTGAAAAGGGCGTCCTGCCTGCCTGGTACAGGATGGCTTCCCGAGTGGACTTATGACACGTATTAATTTCCCCATTAACTTGCTGTTTCGTCTTTTCATGCTGTTCGTCGCATGTTGCAGCCTGTCGCTGATGCCGCAAGCGGCCCGCGCCTCGATGTACGATTCCAGGCTGACCCCGGAAGCATTGAGCGGCCCTGACCTGTGCGCGCTGGCGCCGTGCGCCGAAGTCATGCCCGGCGCGCAGCGGTTCTCGACGCGCAAGGGCATGCCGAGCTATGTGGAAGCCTACGCCGACGAGAATGGCAAGGCGGGCCTGGCCGGCTATGTGTTCCTGTCGACCGACATCGTCGATATTCCCGCTTATTCCGGCAAGCCGATCGTCACGCTGATCGGCATGGATACCCGCGGCATCATCACCGGCGTGCGCATTCTCAAGCATTCGGAGCCGATCCTGCTGGCCGGGATCCCGGAATCGACGCTGGTCCAGTTCATCGGCCAATACATCGGCAAGGCGGCCGATGCCAAACTGGAAATCGGCCAGGGACAAGAAAATTCCGGCACGGTCAGCCTGGATGGCGTCAGCGGCGCCACCGTGACCGTGATCGCCGAGAATCAGGCGATCATGCGCAGCGCATACGCGGTCGCCAGCCAGGTCGGCATCATCAAGAGCGTGCCGAAGCCGCCGGCACGCTTCACGTCCTTGAATGAGCGCCTGGACTGGGCTGCGCTGGTCAAGGAAGGCAGCGTGCAGCATTTGCAGGTGCAGCCGGAGGAGCTGGGCGCGACCGCGAATGGTCAGCCTTACATCGACCTGTATTTCGGTTATCTGAATGTGCCGTCGATCGGCAACAGCGTGCTGGGCGAGCACGGCTACCGGCGCCTGATGGAAGACCTGAAGCCGGGCGAGCACGCGATTTTCGTCGTCGCCAACGGCCAGGCATCCTTCAAGGGTTCCGGCTTCGTGCGCGGCGGCATCTATGACCGGATCCAGGTCAGGCAAGACCCCGATTCGTTCACCTTCCGCGACACCGATTATCTGAATCTCTACCGGCTGCAGCCGGCGGACACGCCTGCGTTCAAGGAAACCGGCATTTTCATCCTGCGCTCGGCGGCCTTCAATCCAGCCTGGCCCTGGGATTTGACCTTCCTGGCGAATAAAACGATTGCGCAAAACGGTACCCGGGCCTTTGCGCGATTCAGCCAGGAATACTGGCTGCCGGCGCGCTATCTGGAAGGCGGCCGTCCGCATGTGGAGCGGCCGCAGCCGACATGGAAGAAAGTATGGACCGGACGGCAGCTGGAGATCGGCCTGTTCGTGCTGATCCTCGCCGCCGCCGCCGCAGTGTACTCGCAACGCGATCGTCTGGTGCGCATATCGAACCGCAAGCACAAGCCATGGATCTCGATTCCGCGCCTGCTGATCTGGATCGTCAGCGTCGGCTTCATCGGCTTTTACCTGAAGGCGCAGCCGAGCATCACGCAAATCATGACCTGGTTCCATTCCATGATCTATCAATGGAAATGGGAACTGTTCCTGTCCGATCCCTTCATCTTCATCTTCTGGATATTTATTGCGATCACGGGGCTGGTGTGGGGCAGGGGCTTGTTCTGCGGCTGGATCTGCCCGTTCGGCTCGCTGCAGCACCTGGCGTTCAAGGCCGGCGAGTGGCTGGGACTGAAGCGCTTCCAGCGCCTGCTGCCGAAAAAGCTGCATGACAAGCTCAGATGGATCAAGTATGGCGTGTTCCTGGGGCTGCTGGGCGTGTCGTTCTACTCGATGGAAATGGCGGAAACGCTGGCCGAAATCGAGCCGTTCAAGACCACCTTCCTGGTCGGCGCGTGGAACCGCGCATGGCCGTTCGCGCTGTTCGTCGGCGTCATCCTCGGCATTTCGATCCTGAGCGAGCGTCCTTACTGCAAATACATCTGTCCGCTCGGCGCGGGCCTGGCCATCCCTACCAAATTCCGGCTGTTTGGCTTGAAGCGCAAGAAAGAGTGCGAGACCTGCCACGCCTGCGCTGCCGGTTGCGGTTCGCACGCGATCGATGCCCAAGGCAAAATCGACCAGATGGAGTGCATGCTGTGCCTGGATTGCATGGTGATGTATTACGACGACCACGCCTGCCCGCCGCTGGTGAAGGAGCGCAAGAGCCGCGAGAAGCAGGGCTTGCCGCTGACGAAGATCGACAGCAAGGGCTATTTCATCCCGTTGGAAAGCGTGCGGCGCAATCTCGCGGAAAAGGCTGCGCAAGTCGCCGCCAAGGCTGACTGATGGTGACAGCGATGGACACGGCTAAAACCACAGCGTCATTTGCCCGCGCCGCAGCGCTGGCCGGACTGCTGTGGATGGTCGCAAGCACCGCCTGGAGCGCGGTGCTGACGGTCAAGCCAGGCGAATCGATCGCTGCCGCGATCAGCGCCGCGGCCCCCGGCGACACCGTGCGGGTGCTGCGCGGCGATTACCCCGAGCGCCTGCTGATCGACAAGCCGCTGGTGCTGCAAGGGGTCGACCGCCCGACGATTCGCGGACAATTTTCCGGCGACGTGATCCGCGTGCGCGCCAGCGACGTGACGATTCAGGGCTTCATCGTGCGCGACAGCGGCATCGAGCAGGTCGAGCAGAACGCCGGCATCTATTTCGAGCCGGGCTCCGACCGGCCGAAGGTGGAGGATTGCGAGGTAGTATTCAATCTGTTCGGCATCTGGCTGGAAGGCCTGAAGGATGCGCGCGTGTCCCGCAACGTCATTACCGGCAGGCGCGACCTGCAGTCGACCGCGCGCGGCAACGGCCTGCAGGTGTACAACGTCGATGGCGCGCAAATCATCGGCAACAACATCAGCTTTGCGCGCGACGGCATCTATGTCGATGTCTCGCGCAATGCGCACTTCCGCGGCAACCGGATCCACCATCTGCGCTACGGTACGCATTACATGAATACCAACCGCAGCACCTGGGAAGACAACGAATCCTATATGAATCGTGGCGGGCTGGCGCTGATGGAAGTGCGCGAGCTGACCGTGCGTAACAACAGGGCCTGGGGCAATAGCGACCACGGCATCATGCTGCGCACCATCCAGGACTCGATCGTCGAGGACAATGTCGTCGCCGGCAATGCGCGCGGTTTTTTCATCTATGATGCCGAATACAACACCGTGCGCCGCAACCTGGTGATCCGCAATCGCATCGGCGCCCATGTGTCGGCCGGGTCAGGCAACAACAAGGTGGACGGCAACGATTTCGTCGACAACCGCGAACAGGTCAAATATGTCGCCTCGCGCGACGTCGAGTGGGGCAAGTCAGAGGGCAATTACTGGAGCAACTACAGCGGCTGGGACCAGAACGGCGACAGCCGCGGCGACGTGCCGTACGAGGCCAACGACGTGGTCGATCGTCTGAACTGGCAATACCCGCTCTTGAAGCTGGTGCTGTCGAGTCCGTCGATACAGACCTTGCGTTTCGTGGCGCGGCAATTCCCGCTGCTGCGCGCGCCCAGCATCGTCGACCGCCAGCCGCGCATGCGCCCTTTGTATCAAGATTGGAGAAAATGGAGTGACAAGCAACCCCATACAGGTGACTGATGTTGCCAAACGATTTGGCGACGTGCAGGCGCTCGGCGGCGTCAGCCTGTCGGTCGGCCGGGGCGAGATGTTCGGGCTGATCGGCCACAACGGCGCCGGCAAGAGCACGCTGTTCAAGCTGATGCTGGGGCTGATCGCGCCGACCAGTGGCGAAATCCGCGTACATGGCGCCTTGACCGGCGGCCGCGATTTCCGCCAGGCGCGCCGGCGCATCGGCTATCTGCCGGAGAGTTTCGTTACCTATGACAACCTGACCGGCCTGGAAGTGCTGCGACTGTTCGCCGACCTCAAGCAGGTGCCGCGCCGTGAGTGTGAGTCCATTCTCGAGCGCGTCGGACTGGCCGGCGCCGCCGCGCGCCGGGTGCGCGGCTATTCGAAAGGCATGCGGCAGCGGCTCGGTTTTGCGCAAGTCCTGCTCGGCAATCCCGACCTGATTTTCCTGGACGAGCCGACCAACGGCCTCGACCCGGAAGGCATCCATGACTTTTACCGCATCCTGCGGGAAGTGCAGGCAGAGGGCGCCACCATCGTCATTACCTCGCACATCCTGGCCGAGATCCAGGAGCGGGTGGACCGGCTGGTGATCCTGCATTCCGGCCGTATCGCCGCGCAGGGGACGCTGTCGCAGCTGCGATCGCAGATGGTGCTGCCGTCGGTGATCGAGCTCAGCCTGCGCCCGGGGCAGGCGCAGCATGTCCATGGCGCGCTCGCGCGCCTGGCCGGCATCGACATGGAGATCGGCGAGGATCGCGCGCGCGTCGCCTGTCCACAAGGGCGCAAGCTCGAAGTGCTGGGAGCGATATCCGCGCTGGCCGGCGCGGTGCAGGACATCGTCGTGCATGAACCGTCGCTGGAAGACCTGTTCCTCGGTTATGGAGGCGAGCATGTTTAAATGTATGGAATTACGACAGGTGCGGATCATCGCCGGCAAGGAATTCCGCGACCGCATCCGCAACCTGTGGGTGCTGGCGGTGGCCGTGATCTTTTCGCTGTTTGCGCTGGCGATTGCCTATTTCGGCTCGGCGCAGCAGGGCTCGGTCGGCTTTCGCGGGATCGATGTGACGATCGCCAGCCTGGTCAGCCTGGTGATTTATCTGGTGCCGCTGATTGCGCTGATCCTCGGCTACGATGCGGTGGTGGGAGAGCGCGAGCGCGGCTCGCTGGAGCTGCTGCTGTCGATGCCGATCACCCGCTTCGAGGTCTTGCTGGGCAAATATCTCGGCCTGTCGGCGGCGCTGGCCTGTTCGACGGTGATCGGCTTCGGCGCGGGCCTCTTGCCGCTGGCATCGCAACTGGGTACCGCCGACTTGTACCATTATCTCGGCTTCGTGCTGTCGGCGATCCTGATGGGCATGGCGTTCCTCAGCCTGTCGTTGCTGGTGTCGGTGTTGACGTCGGATCGCATGCGCGCTTCCGGGCTGGCGATCGCGCTGTGGTTTTTCTTCGTGCTGATTTTCGACCTGCTGCTGACCGGCGCGCTGGTGGCAAGCCAGGGCAGCCTGAGCAGCGGGGTGTTCGGCGCGCTGCTGATGCTCAATCCTGCCGATGTTTTCCGGCTGCTGAATATCTTCAGCTCCGAGCAGGTGCAAGCCATGTATGGACTGGCGACCGTGATGCCGGAAAACCTGACGCAGCCGTCAGTGTTGGCAGGCATCATGCTGGGCTGGATTGTCATACCGTTTTTGATTGCAAACTGGAGATTCAAGTGAAAACAACTCGACTGATCGGCAAGGCCGCGTCAGGCCTGGTGCTGCTGGCGGCACTCGCCGCCTGCAGCAAGTCGATCGAACTGGCCACGCCGCAGGAGCCGGGTAACGATACCGTCTGTTCTCTGGATGGCATGGTGCTGCGGGATCATCCGGGACCGAAGGCGCAGATGCAGTACGCTGAAGGGACGCCGGAATTTTTTTGCGACTTGATGGAGTTGTTCGCAACCGTGCTGACGCCGGAGCAGAAGCGCGGGGTTGCGTCGATCCATGTGCAGGACATGGGCAAGACCGCATGGGAAAATCCGCAAGGAAACTGGATCGATGCCAGGACCGCCATCTATGTCATCGGCAGCAAGAAGAACGGATCGATGGGGCCGACCCTTGGCTCTTTTTCAAGCATGCAGGATGCCGAAACTTTCGTGAAGAACGAGGGCGGGAAGATCGTGCGCTTTGCGGAGATCACTACCGACATGCTGAACCAGCCTTCCGGGGCGAACGACAGCAAGATGCATTGAGAGGGACAAGATGACACTGGATACCGATCAGGCAATGGATATGCACGACGATCCCGAAAACACGCAGAAACTGTATGCGAGGACCAATTACGTATTGCGGGAATCGCGCAAGGCCATGCTCAAGCGCTACGAAGTCGAGAATGAAGCCGCCTTGCTGGAAAAAATCAGGAGCGGACAGGTGGATGAGCATCCGGGCTATGATCATTATCTGGGCGCGCTGATCCTGGAGCAGACCCGCCTGTTCGTGCGCGCCGACATGCTGGCGCAGCTTGGCGCCGCCTCGGTCGATGGGGATGCGCAGCCTAGCGTGCATATGGTCCTGAAGGAGCGCCTGGAGACGCAATACGCGCATCGCCTGGCCGAGCCGGTGCGGATGGCGCAGGATGCGCTGCTGCTGTCTTTCGACTGCGGGCTGCTGATGGAAGTGCGCTATTTCAGCGCCGACGAATACATGCTGAGCTGGAGCTGGGGCGAAGCCGAGCTGCGCATCGACACCGCGCCCACGCATCCGGAATGCGCCACCTTCCCGCATCACCTGCATGGCGAGGATGGCGCGGTGCGCGCCGATTCCTTTACAAGACCCGGCACCGATTGCCTGGTCAACTTTTTTCACTTGCTTGACGTTTTGCTGGTCAATCCCTTGCTGGAACCGGCAGTGACGGCGCAAGCGGAAGCCGGGGATTGATCCCGTTTTATTAACCAGATGGAGAGATGTAAATGAAAGTTCTGAAACTATTGCCGTTCATGATCGCGGCGGCATTGGTCCAAGCGCCGGCAGCAAACGCGGGCGACCTGGCCAAGGGGGAGCAGGTATACAAAGCTTCCTGCGCTTCCTGCCATGGCAGCGGCCTGATGGGCGCGCCGAAACTGGGCGACAAGGCGGCATGGGGCCCGCGCGTGTCCAAGGGCAAGGATGCGGTCTATGCCAACGCGCTCAAAGGCTTCAAGATGATGCCGGCTAAGGGCGGCAATCCCGGCCTGAAGGATGATGAAGTGAAGGCTGTGGTCGACTACATGATCAGCAAGGCCAGCTGATTCTGCTTGCATGGCAGGGGGTCGCCGGGCGCGGCGTCCCTTCCATGAGCCTCAACCGGAAGCTCCATTCTTCCCGTCGCACCCGGGCATGCGCAAATTCCATTTGCGCGGTTTTCACGGCCCGGGTTGCGACGACAAATCATCATCAATATCATGCGTCGAGCCCATCAATTCATTTGCCGATATTTGTTGCCGCTAGCGATGCTGCTGACCCTGCTGAACGGATGCGCGCGTAATGAAACCATCCACCGCGTTCAGGGGCATGTATTTGGCACGCGGGTGGAAATCAGCATTTATGGCGAATCGCAGGAGCGCGCGGATGAATTGAGCGGGAAGGTCCTGAGCGAATTCGATCGGCTGCATCACAAGTTCCATGCATGGCAACCGAGCGCGCTGACTGCGCTCAACGACGCCATCGCGCGTGGCGAGCCCTATGCGGCGGATGCCGAGATGGTCGACATCCTGAAAGCCGCCACCATGCTGGCGGAAAGCTCGGATAACCTGTTCAATCCGGCGATCGGCCGCCTGATCCGCCTCTGGGGATTCCAGTCCAGCGAAATCAAGCCGAAGTCGCCGGACCCGGCGGAAATACGGCGCCTGGTCGATGCCAATCCTCGCATGAGCGACCTGCGCTTCGATGGCACGACTATTTCCAGCAGCAACAGGACGGTCATGCTGGATCTCGGCGGCTATGCGAAAGGATACGCCCTGGATCGCGCAGCGCAGATCCTGCGCGCACAAGGAGTGAAGGCTGCGCTGATCAATGTCGGCGGCAACATGCTGGCGATCGGCCGCCCCGGCGACCGGCCGTGGACAGTCGGCATCCAGGACCCGCGCGGGGAAGGTTCGATCGCCGTGGTGACGCTGCGCGACAATGAAGCCATCGGCACGAGCGGCGACTATCAGCGCTATTTCATGAAGGACGGCAAGCGTCGCCCGCACATCATCGATCCGCGCACCGGCGAGACCACCGATCTGGTGGCCTCGGTCACCATCATCACTTCCGGCGGCAAGGATGCCGGCACGCGTTCGGATGGCCATTCAAAGCCGCTGTTCGTTGCCGGGCCGGCGCACTGGCGCGCGATGTCAGAGCGGCTGGGCCTGAAGGAAGTGATGCTGATCGATTCGAAGCGGAACGTGGAAATGACCGAAGCCATGCGCAAGCGGTTGGAGGCGCAGCAAGCTCGCTGATGCGGGATGGCGAAGGGATGGTTTGCGTGACTGCGAGAAACGGTACATGCCGCCCTTACCGGTGGGCGGCATGGCTCACAACAGCGGCAAGCCGCTGGTGCGGAAATGAAATGCGAGGGGATTAACTGCAGCAACCGCCGCAGCAGCTACCCTGATCCTTGGCTTTCGTCGCGACTGCCGAACCGAAGCCGGCTTGCGCCAAGGCTTCCTGCAATGCGGACAAATTAACATTTTTTTCATTAAAAAGAACTTGCGCCTGGCTGCCCAGCAAAGACACGCTCACATCGGCAACGCCCTCGATCGCGCGCAGCACGCCATTGACATTGACGGCACACTGGTCTGAATTCATGCCGGTAATTTTCAGGGTTTCGACTTGCATGATGATACTTTTCCTCTGTGTAAATGAATGAACGCTGCGGCCGGCAAGCGGCCGTTGCAAACGTACATACATCCTAAGCTGCTGCACTTAGGCAAATACATGATCGAAATTAAGTTTTTGGAAGATGAGCCAGGTAATGGGCAGGATGTTTTTTATTGCATTAATTGCAAGTTATTTCGATTCTTGGCATGAAAACCCGGCTGGAAAAAATTGATGCAAATCATTTCCATTAAGGGTAGCGATTCTTAATATCGTTACAAACCACCAGCCCATTCACGACCGTGGCAGCAAAAAGCTGTATTCTGGTCCCGGATGGAACCCCAGCTTATTTCTCTATCGGGCGTTTCATGTCGCTATTAACCATTGAAGAGCCGCAACCAATGCCTTCCCAAAATTCCCTGGCAAACCATCCCTTGTTCGCCCTTGGGTTTCGGCCATTTTATTTGCTGGCTGCGGCATTCGCCGCCATCAGTGTACCGGTCTGGCTGCTGCGCTATTTCGGCTATGCGCCGCAGCTGGCGCACATCGACCTGAACTGGCATGTGCATGAAATGGTGTACGGCTTTGCCATCGCCATCATCATTGGCTTCGTGTATACCGCCGGTCGCAACTGGACCGGTCTCTGGACTCCGCGCGGCCGTCATCTGGCGCTGCTGGCCTTGCTGTGGATCGCCGGTCGCATCGCCATGCTGGTTTCGCCGCTGCTGGCTGCCGTTGTCGACCTGGCTTTCCTGCCGCTGGCGACCTGGCCGCTGTACCGGGTCTTGAAGAGATCGGGGAACCGGCGCAACATGTTCCTGGTGGGCTTGCTTTCCCTGCTGACTGCCGCCAATGCGATTTATCATGGCGCCGCCAACGGCTGGCTGGCCATCTCCAGCCTGGCGCCGCTGGAAGCCGCCATCCTGGTGATCGTCATGATCGAATCCGTGATCGCCGGCCGCATCGTCCCGAATTTCACGGCAAATGCGGTGCTTGGCGTGAAACCCGTCACCGACCCGATGCGCGACAAGATCATCATCGCCACTACGGCGGTGGCGAGCCTGGCATGGATTGCGCAAATGCCGCGGATACTGGTGGCTTCGCTGGCCTTGGCCGCCGCCGTGTCGCAATTCCTGCGCTTGAGCGGATGGCGCAGCCTGTCCACCTTGCATAACCCCTTGCTATGGATTCTGCACGTTTCCTATGGCTGGATTCCGGTCGGCTTCGCGCTGCTGGGCCTGGCCGCCGTTGGCGTGGTGAGCAATTCCGCGGCATTCCATGTGCTGGCAATCGGCTCGATAGGCGGGCTCATCATCGGCATGATCACCCGCACGGCGCTCGGCCATACCGGCCGTCTGCTCAAAAACGGCGCAATGGAAACCTGGATGTACGCCCTGATTCAAATCGGCGTGATTGCGCGCTTTGCCGCCGCAATCGAAGTCGGCTTCCTGCGCAATGCGGCGCTGGTGATTGCCGCCGCCTGCTGGGGAACCGCCTTTGCTCTGTACCTGGTCAAATACACGCCTTATTTGATGGCAGTCCGCATCGATGGCAAGGAAGGCTGAATCATAAAATTCTTGTCAATCTTTCCATGCGTTGCAGCCTCAATACAATGATGCTTGCTACCAATGGCTCAACACGATACATTCTGCATCTTGCGCGGCTTGCTGCGCTCCCATGACTGCATCGTATCGAGGAGTTTCTTTTGTTCGCCATTATCCAAGCGGCAGGCTGGCCCATCTGGTTCCTGCTGGTCGCCTCAGTCATTGCGCTGTCCCTGATCATTGAACGCTTGTTGTACCTGCGCCGCAACCGTATCCTGCCACCCAACCTTCTGCAGGAAGTCATTCGGGTGTATCACAATGGCAAGATCAACGCCGATGTGGTCGCCAAGCTGGAACAGAATTCGCCGCTGGGCCGCGTGCTGGCCGCCGGCCTGCGCAATGTCGATGCGCCGCGCGACGTCATGAAGGAATCGATCGAAGAAGCAGGATACGGCACGGCGCATGAACTGGAACGCTTCCTGACTACGCTTGGCACGATCGCCAGCCTGGCGCCGCTGATGGGCCTGTTCGGCACCATCGTCGGCATGATCGAGATTTTCGGCGCGCAAAACGCCAGCGGCACCAACCCGGCCGAGCTGGCGCACGGTATTTCGGTGGCCCTGTACAACACCGGCTTCGGCTTGGCGATCGCCATGCCGACGCTGATTTTCTACCGCCACTTCCGCGCGCTGGTTGACAGCTTTATCGTCGACATGCAGCAGCAGGCGGTGAAATTCGTCGATACCGTGCACAGCGCACGCAAGTAAGAAGGCACAACCGGCATGGCAATGGACTTTCGCAAGGGCCGCATGCGCGAAGACCCGGAAATCAACCTGATTCCGTTCATCGACGTGCTGCTGGTGATCCTGATCTTTCTGATGGTCACCACCACCTATAGCAAATTCACCGAACTGCAGATTACCCTGCCCACCGCCGACGCCGAAAAATCGGTGCAGCGGCCGCAGGAGATCAATGTCGGCGTCGATGCGCAGGGCCGTTACATCATCAATAACGCCCAGGTGGCATATCACGATCCGGCCGGCCTGGCGGAAGACTTGAAAAAGGCCGCCGCCGAAGGCGGCAGCCAGGAAGACCCCGTGGTCATCATCAACGCCGACGCCGCCGCCGCCCACCAGACCGTGATCAACGTGCTCGAAGCAGCGCGTCTGGCCGGTTTCGCCAAGGTCACGTTCGCTGCCCAGACCAGCGGCAAGAAGTAGGCGCTGCCGGCCACGATGCGCCCGCAATTCGAATCGCTGCTGACGCGCGCCTGGTTGCGGCGCGGCCCGCTGGCGCTGGCTTTGCTCCCTTTGTCCTGGCTGTTCGGGCTCGCCGGCGCGCTGCGCAGGAAACTGTATGCGACCGGCCGGCTGGCCTCGGCCCGGCTGCCGGTGCCGGTGGTCGTGGTCGGCAACATCTTTGTCGGCGGCACCGGCAAAACCCCCCTGACCATCTGGCTGGCGCAAGCCTTGCGCGCCGCCGGCTATTCTCCCGGCGTCATCTCCCGTGGCTATGGCGCCAGCCATGCCGCACCGCGCCTGGTGACGGTGGATGCCTCTCCGCAAGAGGTCGGTGACGAACCGCTATTGATTGCCGCGCACGCCGGTTGCCCGGTGATGGTCGGGCGCGACCGCGCGGCTACCGGCCGCGCCCTGCTGGCGGCGCGGCCCGAGGTCGATCTGATCCTCGCCGATGACGGCTTGCAGCACTATGCCTTGCAGCGCAATGTCGAAATCGTCCTGTGCGACAGTCGCGGCAATGGCAATGGCTGGCTGCTGCCGGCCGGGCCCTTGCGTGAGCCGGCCAGCCGGCGCCGCGATTTCACCGTGGTCAATGCGAACGGGCCGATGCCGGCCATGCCGGCGCCGGCATTCCGCATGCAACTCGACGGCACTGTCGCCGAACGTCTGGCCGACCGCAGCCAGACCCGGCCGCTGGCGGCATTCGGCCAGGCGGCGGGCGACGCCGGCAACGCCTCCGCGCCCGTCACCGGTGAGCAAAGGCCGGCCAGGCTGCTGGCCGCTGCCGGCATCGGCAATCCGGGCCGCTTTTTTGCCACGCTGCGCGCGCAGGGACTGACCTTTGCCGAACTGCCGCTGCCAGACCATTTCGACTTCACCGACAACCCTTTTGACAATGTGGCCGCCGATATCATTCTGATCACCGAGAAGGATGCAGTAAAATGTCGGCAACTGGATGCGCTGAAAAACGATCCCCGCCTGTGGGTGGTGCCGGTGACGGCCCGGATCGAAGGCGCATTGCTTGACCAACTACTGGAGAAACTTCGTGGACGCTCGCCTGCTTGATATTCTTGTTTGCCCGATTTGCAAGGGGCCGCTGGTATACGACAAGAAAGCCCAGGAATTGATTTGCAATCCTGACAAACTGGCTTATCCCATCCGCGACGGCATTCCCATCATGTGGGCTGACGAAGCCCGCGACCTGAACGCCAAGCCTGCCGAACCGGCCCCGCTGGCGGATTGAAGCGCCGCTGGCGTCACTGCGCCGGCAAGTGAGCGCTTGCGCGATCCATCGCGTAAGGCATGCGGCCGGCAAGGCATTTCCGAGCAAGAAAACAGAGCAACGATGTCTTTTACCGTCATCATTCCCGCCCGCCTGGCGTCGACCCGCCTGCCCAACAAGCCGCTCGCCGACCTTGGCGGCAAGCCCATGGTCGTGCGCGTGGCCGAGCGCGCCGCGCAATCGGGCGCGGCGCAAGTGGTGGTCGCCACCGACCACGCCGATATCCTTGCCGCATGTGCGCGGCATGGCATCGCCGCGCACATGACGCGCGCCGACCATCCGTCCGGCACTGACCGCATCGCCGAAGTCGCCGCCGCGCTCAAGCTGGCGCCGGACGCCGTGGTCGTCAACGTGCAGGGCGACGAACCGCTGATCGACCCGGCCCTGATCGCCGCCACCGCCGCGCTTATCGTACCCGGTGTACCGGGCGTGGCGGGGACGCCAGGCGTGCCGATGGCCACCGCCGCGCATCCGATCGCGGAAACCGCCGAAGCATTCAACCCGAACGTGGTCAAGGTAGTGCTCGACCAGGCCGGCCGCGCCCTGTATTTTTCACGCGCCACCATCCCTTGGCATCGCGACGGCTTCGCCCGCAGCACCGCGATGCTGCCGGCCGGCTATGCGCCGTTGCGCCACATCGGCCTGTACGCCTACAGCAATGCCTTCCTGCAGGCGTATCCGCAGTTGTCGGTATCGCCGCTGGAGCAGATCGAGGCGCTGGAGCAGTTACGCGTGTTGTGGCATGGCTATCCGATCGCTGTCCATGTGACCGACAGCGCGCCGGCCGCCGGCGTCGATACGCCGGAAGACC